>JANPPJ010000103.1:0-24693 GCA_031428455.1 Hyphomicrobiales bacterium
CAGGATCGTTCGCGAGGTCCTCGCGACCAATCGTCTGCATCAGCCGCTTGAAGATTGAATCGCTGTTGCCGCCGACAACGATGAATTTCTCGTCGCGCGTGGAATAGGTGTTGGAGGGACAGATGCCCGGCAACGCCGCGCCGGATCGCTCACGAACAATTCCATATAAGTCATATTCAGGGACAAGCGTCTCCATCATGTTGAGTACGCTCTCGGACAGCGATACGTCGACCACCTGTCCCGGGCCGTCTTTTGTTTTGACGTTGAGCACGCTCATCAGCGCGCCGATCACCGCGTGAAGCGATGCAATGGAATCGCCTATGCTCACGCCCATGCGTGATGGCGGGAGGCTGGAGTCGCCCGTCGTGTAGCGCAATCCGCCAAGCGCTTCCCCGATTGCGCCAAAGCCCGGCTTGCGGCTCGCAGGCCCTGTCTGCCCGAAGCCTGAAATCCGCACCATTGTCAGCTTCGGGTTGAGAGCTGACAGCACGTCCCAGCCGAGGCCCCAACGCTCCAGTGTCCCGGGCCGGAAATTCTCGATCACCACATCGGCCTCAGCAACGAGCCGACGGACAATTTCCTGCCCCTCAGGCTGCCGGAGGTCGATTGCGATACACCGCTTGTTGCGCGATTGCAGATACCACCATAGCGACGTGCCATTGTGCATTTTGCGCCACGTGCGCAGCGGGTCTCCGCCATCGGGCGGCTCAACCTTGATGACGTCGGCGCCAAACTCAGCGAGCAATCGCGAAGCAAACGGCGCTGCAATAAGCGTCCCCAGTTCGATCACGCGCAGGTTGGAAATGGGTCCGGTCACGTATATCTCCGATCGTCTGGCGCTTACCGTCTTCAGCGTAGCGAAACGCTTTCGGGAAGAGATTCCAAATCTGGCGCCAGCAACGCGATTAGATGGAATTTATTTCTAACAACAACATTTTCAGTGATGACTTGTACTAAGAGGGGAATTGCATGCGGCAATCTCACCGCATTTGTCGACGATTGGCCTTGAGCCCCGGGTCGTCGGGCGGGGCCCATTTTATGCCTGACCCGGTCGCGCCCCAAATATTGCGGCTGCAAATTTGCCCGGCGTCTACCTTGTCTTGTTCGCCCACTCCTGACGGTCGCGACTGACCCTTACGAGCCTTCGATGATGCGTCCGTTCGCACCCGCTCTTGCCAAATTGGTTGAGATCGATGAGGCTGCTGAATAATAAACTGACTTCTTTGAAGGTCGGCAGCAGGAGGTAACGCGATGATGAGTGCATGGAAATGCTCGGCGTCGGGGCTTGGCTGCGTCGCCGCCGCCCTCAGCATAACTCTTCTCTCCGGTCCGGCCAAAGCGCAGGATTTTTATGCAGGCAAGCAGCTGAACATGCTCGTCGGCAGCGCCCCCGGCGGCGGCTATGACGCCTACGCCCGGCTCTTTGCGCGGCACCTTCCCAGGCACATCCCCGGTCAACCGGTGATCGTAGTCCAGAATATGCCCGCGGCGGGCAGTCTCGCCGCCATGAACCAGCTGGCGAACTCATCCCCGCGCGATGGCCTCACCATCGCGGCGGTTCAAACGCACATTGGCGTTGAGCCCTTTATGGGCGTGACGGGGCCGGCTGAAAACGCAAGATACGACGCGCGACAGATGAACTGGCTATTCAGCGCGGCCAAGGAATATCCGGTTGTGGTGGCTTGGCATACGTCGCCCATCAAGAGGTTTCAGGACCTGTTTGAAAAGGAGATGCTTGTGGGCGCCAGCGGCGTCGCAACCTCTGACTCTGTGTATGCCCGCGTGATGAACGAGTTGCTGGGCACGCGCTTCAGGGTCGTTGAAGGCTACAAGGGAAACGCGCAGATACAGCTCGCCACAGAGGGCGGTGAAGTAGAGGGACGCGCAGGCTGGTTTGTCTCCAGCCTGCTGTCCTCACAAGGCCATCAGGTGCGCGACGGCAAGTATCGCGTCCTCGTGCAGGTTTCGCAGGAGAAGCATCCCGCGATTCCTGACGTCCCGCTCGTCACGGACTTCCTGAAGGACAAATCCCGTCTCGATCAATTGCTCTTCTCCCTCAGCTGGCTGCCAATGGGCCGGCCTTTCGTCGCACCGCCGGGAGTTCCCGCCGCCAATGTGCAATTGCTGCGCAGCGCGTTTCTGAACGCATCTAGAGATGCCGGGCTTCTGGCCGAGTCCGAAAAAATGAGCCTCGAAATAAGCGCTATGACGGGCGAAGAAGTGCAGGCGTTGATCGCCAAACTTTACGACACGCCAAAGCCGGTCATCGAGAACGTGCGCGCCATCATGGTGGCCAAATGAATGCTGCGCGCAGCAAGGGATCGATCGTCATCACGGGCGTTGGCAGCGGTATAGGATTTGAAACAGCCCGTTGCTTGCTGGCCCAGGACTACCGCATCTTGGGCATCGACTGGCGCCGCGGGCGCTTTGATGAATTGCCCGAAGGCGACCGCGTGTTTCTCGAAGCGGATGTTCGCGACTTTGCAACTCAGCAGCGAGCCGTAGAGCAGGAGGCTGCTGAACATCACATCGTTGGCTTGGTCGCCTGCGCAGGCGTGCTGGTGCGTCGCCCTTATCTGGAGCTTGATGAAGCCACATTCGATCAGCATCTCGACATCAATCTGAAAGGACCTTTCTTCGCGTGTCAGGCAGTGCTGCCTGCAATGCGCGAGCAGGGCGCAGGAAGTATTGTTCTTATTTCGTCGTCGATTGCGCGGAGCGGCTCTGCCGCACGCGCGCATTATGCGGCGACGAAAGGCGCAATTCTGGGCCTTGCTCGCACGCTGGCGCTGGAGACTGCGCGCGACGGCGTTCGCGTCAATGTCGTATCGCCAGGCGTAACCGACACGCCCATGCCGCGTGGTCATGCGAGGGACGAGGAGGTGCTCGCCAAGGGCGCGAAGATCCCGCTCGGGCGCATCGGCAAACCACAGGATATCGCCGACGCAATCGCGTTCCTGATCGGCGATGACAGCAGCTACATAACCGGTCAGGATATTCGCGTTACAGGCGGCGCCGGCCTGTTTTGAGGAGACCTTCATTGAAGACGATCCTGATTACAGGTGCGGCTAGCGGCATTGGACTCGCCACAGCCCAACGCATGTCCAGCAACATGCGCGTGGTTATCGCGGATCGAAACTTTGAAGCAGCGCAGCGCGCAGCTGATGAGATCAAAAGCCAGGGCGGGCAAGCGTTTCCAGTCGCTGTGGATGTGTCCATCGCGAGTTCTGTCGCGCGCATGGCGCAAGAGGTTGCGCGCTCGGTCGGAGATGTCCACGCGCTATTCTGCAATGCAGGTATCAGCCCGAAGAAGCCATTCGAAGATTGGAGCGAGGCCGATTGGGACGATGTGATTCACACGCATATCAAAGGCGTGTTTCTGTGCACTCAGGCGTTCCTTCCCCAAATGTGCGCCCGCAGGGAAGGCGCAATCGTCACCAGTGGTTCCGACTATTCCATCGTCGGCCATGTGTACGGCTCAGGCTATGCTGCAGCAAAGGCAGGCATCTACTCGCTCACCAAATCAATCGCACTTGAGTTCGCACCTTACAATATACGCTGCAACAGCGTGGGGCCCGGGCCTATCGAGACGCCGCTCATTCGGAAAGCCATGAACGACGAGCAATGGGCGCGGCACAAGGCGCAGCGAGGCGAGCGCGTGCCCATGGGGCGCATCGGTAAACCCGAAGAGGTCGCAAGCGTCGTGGACTTTCTGGTCAGCGACCGCGCCGCCTACATCACAGGGCAGATCATCCATCCCAACGGCGGCTGCGTGATGTGGTGAGTTGAGGCGAGCGCCTCCTCGCAACGACGCTTGCCCGCTCGAACCTTCAAAATAATATCAAAGTAACATTTACGGCGCCCAACGGCTGCGTTGGCGCTTACGCGCCCGCGTGATGGATGGAACCAATCAAGGGCCTGACTGTTGTGTGAAAGCTAAGCAAAAGGAATCAAAAATGCGTAAGCTGTTATTCATTGCCGCGATCTCGGCGGCTTCGATCATGGGGGCTCAGGCCCAGGGCATTATCGGAGGCGCAGAACAGGGCGCGCGAGACGGATCGAGGGCCGCGGGCCCGGTAGGCGGCGTCGTTGGCGGCGTTGTCGGTGGCGTCGCGGGCGGCGTAGCCGGTTTGCTTGGCATCGATCAGCGCCCGCGTTTTCGCGAATACGTCGTGACCGCACGCCGCCCGTCTTACGCTTATCAAGGTGAAGTTGTAGTCGGCGCGCAGCTTCCTGAAGCAGGCGTGACATACTATGAGGTTCCCGCAGAATACGGCGTTCGCGATTACCGATATACGGTTGTCAATGAGCGTCCAGTGCTTGTTGATCCGCGCACACGCCGGGTGATTCAGGTCATCGACTGATCGCGCTAACCACATCAGCCTCAATAACGTGTTCGACATGCGACCAACGTACGGCACGCATTGTCGCGCACGTTTATGGCTTCTGTCCAGAATTGGCTCAGCGCAAATTGCGTAGCTGCTGCAGCACGTCTTCAGGCGTGGCCGCCAGTTCTACGATGAGCTCCAACACTTTTGCGGCAGAGACCGGGCTGATTTCCAGCTTCATCTTTTCGGCATCAGCCAGAAAACCGGGATCCTCAGTCGTGCGCATGAAGGCTTGCTGAAGACCGTTCGCACGGTCCGCAGGAATTTTTGGCGGCGCGGCGAATGGGCGCGAGAGTTGATAGGGCAGCTCTGCTGCATCAAGGAGACGAACGTCCTTGTCATTCCGCGCAAGTTCGCGAACCGTCGGCGCGTCCGGCAATTCGGGCAGACGCGTCGTGCGGGCAAATTGCAACAAAACGCGCATGTCACTCTCAGGTTTGATCCACTCCGGCTTCACTACTTTCGTACTTACAAAGCCGATGAGCTGGCCGTCCAGCTCGCCTCGCTCGACAGCAAGAGCAATGGCGCTCGTGCTTGGATAGCCAGATATCACCTTGATGTTCAGGTTAAACGCGTCACGCAGCATGACGCCGATATCGTTGTCCGTGGCGCCAGCCGCTATCGTACCGATAGTCAGCTCCGGCCCGCCCTTGCGTCGAAGGTCGTCGACAGAAGTAACCTTGGAGCCCTTGCGCGACCACAGCACAAAGGCGTCGTCCTTGGTGGCCGAGAGTGAGCCCAGCCACGTGAATTGCTCGGGCTTGAAACGAATGTTCGTGTTTCCGCCCAGCAGCGCCATCAGCGCCATATATCGGTCAAACGCGCCAAACACCGTGCCGTCGCGGGGGGCCACATTGAAAAGGTAATTTGTCGCGGTGAGGCTCGCTGCCCCTGGCATGTTTTGAACAACGACTAGCGGCTTGCCGGGAATGTGCGTTCCTATGTGCCGCGCCAGCGCGCGTGCATAAAGATCATATCCGCCGCCAACCGGATACCCGATCACCACGGTGACTGTCTTGCCCTTGTAGAAATCCGCTCCGTCTGATGCAGAAGCATTTGAGGCGTTCAATGCGCCGATCGTTGCGATGCTCACGGCAAGACACGTCGCAGATAAAATACTTTTCATGACCGCGCTTCCTCCGCATTTCTGTTGTCTTCCAAGAAATCCCGCATGGCTACCGTACGAGTGGCAGAACACGTTTCGCAAACTCCTCCATGCCTTCGCGCATAGGGTAGAAATGCAGCATGAAGAGGCTGATGCCCAAGGACTGATAGGTCCTGATCCGTTTGGCTATCGTTTGTGGCGTGCCGATAAGCGCCGCCCCGACGCCCGATGTGCCAACGGCCGTCAACGGATCGATGGCGACGGCGCGAACGTGCTCGTCCGCCATCGCTTCAGCCTCCTCGTCCGTTTCCCCGATGAGTACAAGAGCGTTGATGCCGTAAGTCATCGTGCGGCCAAGGGCCTCGACCCTGCTTCGCATGATGCCGACTTCGGACTCGATGCGCTCAAGGCTTGCCGCGTAGTTGCGCCGATCCTTGTCGTAATTGACAAACCATGTGCTGCACTCGCGTGCCACCACATCCATGCCGTCATCAACGCGGCTTGCAGCGTAAAACGGCGGATGTGGATTTTGCACGGGCTTTGTCGGCAAACTGCCATCCTTCACGGCGTAGTACTCGCCATCAAAGCTGTAGCTGTCTTGCGTCCAAAGTCCTTTCATTACCTGAATGAACTCGTTCATGCGCCGATATCGTGGCTGATCCTGATCCAGCCAGTCGCCATAGATCGCAAATTCATCCTTGCGCAGGCCATTGACGATATTGATGCAGAAACGCCCACCGCTGATCCGGTCGATGGACGCCCCCATCTTCGCAGCCATGCGGGGGTCGGCGATCCCCGGATGCAGCGCCGCCATGATTTTCATTGTCTTCGTTTGCGTTGCGAGCGCCGTGGCGAAAATCCATGAATCGAGATCAGGGCCAAGATAGCGCTGCGCTATGAGAGTTATTTCAAACCCTAGCGCCTCGGCCCGCTGCAGAACATCTACTGCATAGAGATAGGACTCATCGACGCCGCCGCCATATTGCGTCAGCGCCGCAAACGACGGCCGCACCGGCGGATCAGGACGTATAGCTTGCGGAGCCGGTGTCCAGACACCGAAACTCAGGCGTGACATTTCATTGCCTTTCAGGTTTCTGACTTTACGTAGCAGCAGGCCGCGAAAAGAAGATAAGACTCATCATTCGCGCAGAAAGTCAGCAACCGCGTCACTGACTTCAGCAGGGGCCTCCACCTGCGCCGCATGACCAGCGGTCCGGATCACCTTGAGCGGACCAGAACCCGGCAAGCCGTCGGCATATGCATGTCCGTGCGCGATAGACGTCAGCCCGTCCTTTTCGCCCCAGATAACAAGGGCTGGCATATTGGCGCGATGCAGTCGATCAATCAGGCTGCGATTATAAAGATACGGCGGCTTGAATCCGACAAATGAGCAGAACCTGATCATCTGGTATCGGCGCGTCTCTTCATCGAGATCGCCGCGGCCATCTGGAAAGTAGCGCAGCGCGAGCGGCTCATCGGCGGCCGAGAAATACATCCGCCGCAGCGTTGAGTAATCCACTCCGCGTTCGGGCTGCGTGTGCATGAAAACATCGCCGATGGGCTGATTGCTCACAAACAGGCCCGTCGCGCCGATAAGCGCAAGCTTGCATATTTTTTCCGGATGGCGCACTGCGATTTCCGCTGCGATCCATCCGCCAACGCTGTGTCCAACCAGATTGAACTCCTTCAACCCAAGCGCGTCGAACACTTCGAGATAGTGAAACACAGCGTCCTCGATGGAATGGGGGCCGGGCAGATCATCCGATCCGTTGCAGCCCGGATGAGCTGGCGCGATCAGGTGTGTGCATTTGGCGAGGCCTTGATGAAACGGCATCAACTCTGCATCAACTCCATGCACGTCAGCGAAGCCGTGAAGGTACACCGTGGGTTCGCCCGATCCTGACTCGATGAGCGAGACCATGCGACCGGCGACTTGCATCAATTGTGCTGGCATTGATGTTTCCTCAGGCTTTGACTGCTTCAAGAGCGGCCTCGTCGCGGCCAAAGCGTTCGTTGAACATACGGCCTGTCTCTTTCTTCAGACGCGGCGCTACTTCGTCCCAGAACAGACGCATGCTTTTGCGCGCATACTCGTCAGGCATGTTGCCCATATGGAACTGGATCAGCAGGTGCCCGACCGGCGCATGCTCAAGGACGCTCATGAAGCGCTCAAACACGGTGTCGGGCGAGCCGACGATGATCGACTGCGCGCGTTGTAGATCGCCCCAGTCTTGCGTATCGCCAAGAAGAGGCGTCGTCGGATCGGACTGCGCAAGATAGTCGCGGAACTCATTCGCCGGAATGTAGGGTACGCCGGGCCCGAAGGTGAGCTGGCGCCCTTCACGGCGCTGATGCCCCTTCAGGCAATTGCGTAAGAAATACCATATGCCCTCACGCGATTCTTCCTGCGCGATGGCGTCTGTCTCCGCCACGTAGGTCGACATCAAGATGCCCATGCGCTTGGGCAAATAGCGGTCCCCATGGGCCTTCAACGTATCTGCGAAACGATCCACCGCCTTCGCCGTATCCTTGCCATGACTGCGTGATGAGAGAAAATAGCAATATCCATTCCTGGCGATTTGCGTGAGCGTGTCGCGGGAGCGGGCGCCCGGAATCCAGATGTCGGGATGCGGCCGCTGCGTGGGCTGCGGCCATGGATTTACGTATCGAAGTGGATAATGGCGCCCCTCGAACATAAAGGGGCCTTCGCGCGTCCACGCCTGCCGGATAAGGTCAACCGCCTCCCAGAACTGATCGCGTGATGGCGCGGAAGCGACATTGTAGTTGAATGTCTCCGGGCCGGAGCCCGGCGCGAAACCTGCAATGAGGCGGCCATCGCTCATGTTGTCGATCATCGCGTATTCTTCCGCGACGCGCAGCGGGTTTGCATGCAGCGGAAGAAGATTGCCGAGAACGACAATCTTGCCGCGTTTGGTTCTTTGCGTCAGAGCGGCGGCGATGATGTTGGGGGATGGCATGAGGCCGTAGATGTTCTGATGATGCTCGTTGAGCACCATGCCGTCGAAGCCCAGCTCGTCGGCATAGGCCAGCTGATCGATGTAGGTGTTCAGCAGGCCACGTGAGCGGTCCTTGTCCCACAGCTTGTTAGGCACGGTCACCCAGCCGGAATCGTACTTTTCATCAAAGTCCGCAGGCAGGTGCGGATATGACATGAAATGCCATGCATATAGTTGAACGGGATCAATCATGTTTTTCTCTTTCACGATGAGTTTCGTCACCGCCTCATCACGAACTATGGATTTGCAAAAATCGTGCGCACGCGTTCTCTGATGGCATCCGACACATTGACCGTCTTGTTCACGATCGATTCGAGCGCGAGATGGTCTGCGGGTTCCAGATCGAGCTTCGCCTTGTCCAAATCGGCCTTGAGCTGCGGGTCCTTCACCATGCCTTGGAATGCCTGGCGAAGAGCGGTTGTAATATGCGCCGGCATTCCGGGTGGGGCCGAAATGGCGCGACCGATAGCGCCGCCGGACGCGTAGAGGTTCAGTAGTTGCCTGTCATCGTCGCTCTTCGCAAATTCAAGAAGGGCAGGAACGTCGGGCAATTCGGGGTCACGCTCGGGGAGGTCTTGAAGGATGACCTTGACCTTCTTGTCGCGCAGCCAGTACTGCTTTGTAGATTTCACTGCGGCCCAGGAAGTCCCCGCGCCGTCGACTTCGCCGCGCTCCATGGCCAGCATGCCGGGGCCAGATGATGCGTAACCGCTGATCACTTTGAACTTCGTGCCTATCAAGGCATTCAACAGTTTTGGCACAGTCTCAGCGAGATTGGCTGGCCCCGTTCCAGCGACGGTCATTTCGTACTTCAGCGCATCTTCAACCGATTGCGCCTTGGCCGTGTGCCACACCAGGTGAATGTTGTTGGAGGATGCGATGCGGCCGATCCACGTCAGTTTCGAGGCGTCGTACTTGACTCCTGGATTGCGCAGCGCCTGCTCCATCGCAAGCGTTTCGCCAAGGGCGCCGAGCGCTGTGCCATCTTTTGGAGCGACGCTGTAGATGAAGTTTGCAGCCTGCAACGATCCTGCGCCAGGCATGTTTGAGGGAACGATAACCGGCTCGCCCGTGATGTGCCTGCCAAGGTGCCTCGCGATCATGCGGGCGTAGAGATCGTAACTGCCGCCGGGCGCGTAGCCGATGTACAGGTTGACCGTGCGGCTCGCCTTGAAGTGCGCGGTGGCGTCCTGCGCCGTCGCCGATGGCGAAAGAAGCGTTGACAAAGCCATGCATGCAGATGCTGCAAGCAGACGGCGCGTCGGCACACGGGCCATCATGCCAGATTGATCATTCGCAGATCGCATGAACGTTTTCCCCCGAGCTATTTTTTTCATCTCACTCCTCGAAAGCGTGAGTGTCAACCCGCCCCAAACCAACCTAGCTGGCCTGATGGCTACGCGAGTGCTTTCCCAAGGAGTGGGCCGACATGAATGGCAAGGGTGTTCGCGCGGCTCTTCCCGATGTCGGTCAATGGCGAGGGAAGGACGGATCAGAATTGATTGCTCGCATCCACGGCGGCGCCGGAAGGCATGCCGAGTCAGGCGCGATCAGCTTTTTTCAGCGAGCTGGAAACGTAGTAGCGGCGGCCGGGACGCCCGGCCGCCGCTCATGGCTTAGTCGCGGATCGCCTTGGCCGCGAGATCAAGTATTCTCTGCGGCGTTGCGTACATTTTCTCGACGACTTCCTGCACGCGCTCGCCGGTGGCGGGCGTAATGTCGACACCCATCTTTTCAGCTTCCGCCAGCAATTTTTCGTCTTTCATCACTGCGTTCAGCGCAGCGCGCATGAGCTTCACGGACTCAGCGGGATTTCCTGGGCCCATGACGAACGGTCTGCCAAAGAACTGCTGCGCAACGATCAACTCCACGACAGCGCGATTATCATCGCCCTTGGTGAAGTCCATGATGTTGGGAACGCCCAACGCGTCCAGCTCCTCGTTCTTTTCCACGCTGGCTTGAACAAGAACGTTGATCGTTTTGTCGCGCACCAGGTTTGGGCGCTGTGCCTTGATGCTGGACCAGTCGAAACCGCAGACAGTGTCAATCTCGGCGCGCTCCATCGCCAGAAGAATGTCGGCCATGCCCTTGTATCCCGGCACAACTGCGAACATCGCGCCCGACATGTTCTTGTGCAGATTGGCGTAATCAAATGAAGACGCGCCACGGCCAGCTGCGCCTGCGATGACCTTCTCCGTCTGCGCCTGCCTGAATGTCTTGATGCGTGAGTTGGGCAGCGTGACGCAGACGCGCGTGCCCGAATCCGCACTCGCCAGATAGATCAGCTTGTTGGCGTCGTAAGTCGGTTTGACGTCCTTGTCGAACAGCGGACCCACAACAGCGCCCGGCTGGATTAGCGCAAGCGTCATGCCGTCTTTAGGCGCAGCGGCGAACACATGCCCGGCCGCGCGGGCGCTACCTGCTCCCGGCATGTTCTGAACAACGACGTTCGGCTTGCCGGGCAGATAGTCGCCAAGATGTCGCGAGAACAGGCGCGCATACGTGTCGTAGCCGCCGCCAGGGGCGCTGCCGACCACGAGGTTGACGGTCTTGCCAGCGTACATGTCCTGCGCCTGCGCAGCACCGCCCGCGGCAATCAGGCCAAGCGCTGCTGCTCCCGCCAGAACGGCCCTCAGCGTCCTCGTGGAATGTGTCGAATAAAATCGCATGTGACGTTTCCCTTTCCGTGGACGGCGTCTTGAGTGTGCCGACGCTCTTGAAACAGGAGACTGCGATTGTCGCGCGTCGGCGTCAAGACCTCGCGCCGACATGCGGGCGAGGCCATCGCAGCTCCGTTGCTCAGGAGCCGGCTCGAAGCGCGCCCATGCGGGTTTCAATCCAGCGCATCAGGCTGACGACGAGAATAAGCGGCATGATCTGAATAACGCCGAGCGCGCAAACGGCGCCAAAGCTGCCGCCTTCCTCCCACATCGTCAGGCTGATGGTGCCCAGCACATGGGTGCCCGGACCGGAGAGGAAGATGGAAGCGGAGAGTTCGCGCACGGCCAGAACGAAGACAAAGAGCCACGCCGCCAGCAGCACAGGGGTAAGGAGCGGAAGCAGCACCCGACGGAATGTCTGGATCAGGTTCGCGCCGCTGGTAGATGCGACCTCTTCGAGCTCACGATGGATCTGCACGATCCCACTCGATGCAAAGCGCATTCCGTAAGGCAGGTTCATCGTCACGTATGCGATCAGCAATATCCAGATCGTGTTGTAAACGCCAATCGGGATGATCAGATACGCGAACAATATGCTGGCGCCCACGATGACGCTCGGAATGGCGATAGGAGCGAACGCGAGCAGGTCGAGCGTCCAGCCGTACTTGGTGGAAGCACGGTGCGAAATCCACGCCATGATGAATGTCGTGCCGACAACGATGGTTGCGGCCATTGCGCCCAGAAACAGGCTGTTCTTCACGGCGCCAAGGAAGATCGGATAGTGCAGGATGAGATCGTAGTTTTGCAGGGTCATCTGAGTTATCGCGCTGAAGCGGGGCGCGGTGACGTTCGCAAAAAGTGATTGCCACACCAGCGTGAACAGCGGCAGGCCCAGGGAAACAAGAAAGAGGAAGGCGACAGCTATGAAGACCGGCCAACGCCATGCGGCGAGCTCGACCTGGGTCGGCTTGTAGCCCTTGCCCGTGATGGTCGCAAAGGCGTCTGCGTTACGGGTGACGCGCCGATAGAAATACACGCCGACGATGCACAACAGCAGGAGGAGAACGCCATGCGCGCCCGCCAGTCCAAATTGCGGTGGCACGTTTCCGGTCGCTGTCTGAATTTCGGTTGTGAAGACAAAGATGCGCGCAGGCATGCCAAGCAGGCGCGGCACCTCGAACGATTCAATTCCGCGGATGAAAAGCAGCAGGCACGTTGCATAGATGGCGGGGCGAAGCAGGGGGAGGGTGACGCGTCGCGCAACATCCAGCTTTCCAGCGCCCGACATCACGGCCGCCTCTTCCATTCGCGTGTCCAGAACGCGAAAGGCTGGCCCCATCAGCAGATAAGCCAACGGAAAGTAATGGCTCGCCAGCGCCCATATCATGCCGCCCATGGAATATATGTTGAAAGGCGCGGCTGTCAGTCCGAAGATATCTTTCAGTATCTGGTTAAGCCAACCCACATTGGGGCTGGCGATCAAAATCCACGACATGGTGGTGAGCAGACCGGGAATGGCGAACGTGAGCAACGCCATGCGGTGGAACCACTCACGTCCAGGCGTATCCGTCCGCTCGACGACCCACGCGACAAACGCGCCCATCACAAATGTGAGCGCCGCCGTCCCTATTGCAAAGATCATCGTCGAGGCGAAGACTTCGCCAAGATGCGGGCTGGTCAGAACATCCACAAAATTCTGGATCGTGAAATCGCCGGGCCCCATCGGCGTATCTTCGGCGAATGCGGTGTAAAACAGGGCGGCGACTGGAATGA
Source organism: Hyphomicrobiales bacterium (assembly GCA_031428455.1). Lineage (GTDB taxonomy): Bacteria > Pseudomonadota > Alphaproteobacteria > Rhizobiales > Beijerinckiaceae > Terripilifer. The sequence goes on from JANPPJ010000103.1 coordinate 12,944, forward strand.
TCACCAGCCAGCCGGCGAACAGCGCGCTTAAAACAAGCAGTATCGTGGTCGGATTCAGCAGGCCTCTCAACGCGGCGAAGACGCCTTTGCGATCGGGCGCGTCGCCTGCAGGATGCTGAACCGTGCTCTGAATCGTCATCTGTTCGCTCAGTATGGCAAAAGGGAAGCGCGCGACCTGGATCGCGCGCCTTTATCCGTGATTTCAGCGTCGTCGCAAAAGCTCGTTTATCGGACGTTGAACAAAGTCCGGAATTCCTTTTGCCACCGCGCCTCTTCGGCAGGATCCAAAGTTGCGGCAACGACCTTGTGCTTGGCAAGCTCCGGCAGGATGCCCGGCGGGTTCGTATCTATTCCCGGGCGGGTGGGGAACCGGCCGCGTGAGGTGAGTGCTCGCTGGCCCTCGACGCTCATGAGGAAGTTAGACATCAAGCGCGCAGCATTCGGGCTGGGCGCCTTCGCGTTGACGCCGACCTGGCCGTAGAACACCGCAACCGGGTCTAGCAACCAGTAGTCTGTCGCGCCCTTGTTCATTTTCACGTTGAGGGTGAGGTTGAGGTAATTGTTGAGCGCGATATCGTATTCGCCAGCGCCGACCGACCGGGCAAGGGCAAGATGTCCCTTCACGACAACAGGCTTCAAGTTCGTCACGATGTCCTGGACAATCTTCTTGCCCTTGGCCTCTCCGTACATCTGATAGACGGCCATCAGCCATTCGTTGTCGCTGAAGTCGATTGCAACACGACCCGCCCATTCCTTCTTTTGCGCGAATTCCTCAAGCGTCTTGGGCAAATCCGCAGGCTTGATTTTGTTCGTATTGTAGGCAGGCGCATTATAGTTGGCGTAAACGCCGTACCATTTACGTGCCGGATCTTTCGCTTCTGCTGGAATGGCTTTGGCTTCGGGCACATCGAAAGCGGCCAGCAAATCCTGCGACATCTTGTTGACGGCGGTTGTCTGAATGACATCCCAGCTCTGCTTCCCGGCCCGCGCTTCCACAAGGATGCGGGACAAAAGTCCAGAGTCGGAATTGCGGACATATTCGACGGTGACGCCCGTTGCTTCTTCGAAAATCTTCATGAGGGGGAGGCCCTCTTGCTCATTTATCGATGAGTAGAAAGCGAGCTTGCCTTCCTTCTTCGCGGCCGCGAGCAGGGTGGGATCGAGCCACGAGGGTTGCTGTGCAGCGGCTGGGCGACCGAGAGCAAAAAGGGCTGCGCCCCCAAGGGCGACGCCACCGAGGCTGCGACGCGAAAGCGTTGGGTTCTTCTCAGACATGTGTGTTCCTCCCCTTCAGCGCCGCTGACGACACGCGTGCGGCGCATATGATTTGTTTGTAGCCTAGCAAAAAGCGCCGGTCGCGCAATAGCTGGGGCAAAAGATGCTACCCGCCCGATTAAAGGCTGGCGGGCGCAGGCCAGCCGTACAATCGCGCGGGATTGATCGTCAGGACGCGGGTGCGCAGATCCTCTTCTGGTAGAGCGTCATAAACAAAGTCGATGAGATCAACGTTGTCGGGGTCCGCCACCTCGATCACGACATGGGGCCAGTTGGTGCCCCAGATCACGCGGTCAGGCGCCGCCTCTACAAGGGCGCGGACGACGGGGATCATATCCGTGTAGCCTGGAGCGCCGCTGTGTGAGCGCTGGTAGAAACTATAGAGGTTAATCCAGCACGCCTCATCTTCCCGCAAGGTTCGCAAAATGGTTTGAGCAAGCGGGTCGGTCAAAGGCCGCTCCGGCCCCAGATACGACACATGATCCAGCACGTAAGGCAGGCCCATGTTCTGCAGATGCGGCAGCGCAGCCAGCGCATCGTCAACCGAGCGAACATGAAACTCAATGTGCCACCCAAAATCACGTACGCGCTGCGCGATCAGCGCAGCGTCGGCAAGATTGGGCGCGCCGCGGCCTGTCGTGCGCGCGCGGAACCCGGTCATTCCGCCTTCATGCAGAGCATGTAGATCCTTGTCGGCGATGTCAGGTTTGATCAACGCAAGCCCCTTCAGCCTGCCATTCGCGCGGGCGATGGCGTCGAGCGTGACAGCGTTGTTGTAACCATTGCCGCCGCCATTCACGACGACTGCCCGCTCAAGGCCTAATTGATCCATCAGAGCGGTGTAGTCTTCCAGCGTTCCGCTGCGCTGAATATTATAAACCTTTTCGCTAGACAGCGGGAATTGATCAAACGGACCATAGATGTGCAAATGTGTATCGCATGCGCCGGGCGGCGGCGTGAATTTGGGCTTGCGCATCGTGGAGCCTCCCTGGTTTTGTTTGGGCGCTTGGCGCGCCGCTTATAGAATGATGCTTGGATTTCGTATGCACTGGTCGCAGTCGATCAGATTGATCTGCTTGGCCTGAACCAGCCAGCCTTCCGCTGTTTGCTGCATGTTGTAGCCACACCAGCCCGACAGCTGCCGGGTCTCGTCATCCCAAAACTCGCTGATGAGAAAGTTCGCGCGCACCATGCGACGGATTTCATCTTCTGTTTCGAACACTTCCACATTGCTGACAATCCGAACCGTACGTGAGCGAGGCGCCTGCGACCATGCATAGCCCGTGCGCAGGCGAAAGACTCGATCCTCAAGCCGACGCCGGTCGTCAAAGATGACGGCGATTTCCGTGCGCGGGTCGCCGCCATCCGGCCGGCCTGGCGCCCAGTAGACGCATTCAGGCGACAACATCTTGAGCCAGTCCTCGTAACGGTGCTGATCAAGCAAACGCGCCTCGCGCTCCAGCAGGCTGCGAAACATGTCGCGCTCGGCATAATCCTTGACGATGCGGGCGTCGTCTTGCCAGTCGCCAAAGCGCTCAAGCAACGTGCGATAGAAGTCCCCGTCTACATAATATGACGAACGCGAGGGGTCCTTGATTTGCGCGCTCATATCATGTTTCCCGCTGAATGGTCAGGTGAGCTGGCCCGCTCATCAGCCGTTTCCATTCCTTGATGTACTCGCGCATGAACACTTCATCCGTGGCAGGCCCCGTTATTGTGCCGTCAGCGTTGTGCTTGATGCGATCTGGCAGGCCGTAACCACGGTTCATGTAAATCCACTCATCCTCAAGGCAATCAAGGCCGCGCTGGATCTGTTCGAAATTGGCGAGGTCGTCGACTTCGCCAAAATTTGGAAAGCCCTCTTGCGTGCGCATCCGCAACGCATTGATGCCCTCAAGAGCATCGCCGATGTCGCCGTTCACATCCTCGATGCGCGTGCCGTACCAGACGGCGTTGGTCTCGTTGACGCTGACGGGTTCAAAAACCTGAATGTGATTTCCAAGCAGGGACAGGTTCGGAAAGATGTTGATGTTTACAGGCTCGGAGCCTGCAAGGTCGAGTAGTGAATCCGCACGTTCTCCATATTGGCGGCGAAACTCCGTCTCGTAATATTCCATGCCCGGATGCAGCGACTCCAGCGCCCACAGACCGCCCGGTCGCGCCTGGAGGTTAGGGCGCTTGTCCTTGAAGTGATGACCGTTGCCCATGTACTGCACATACATGGCCAGCGAGTCCGGCGAGTTTTTATAATAGGACATGCCCTTGTTGGGCTCAGCCGTCATCCTGTTCTCGGTCTCGATGAGCGAGCGATGCGAATAAATGACGTGATATCCGTCTGAAGAATTGTCGTAGGCAAGCTTCCAGTTGCCTTTGTATTTGAACCGATTGGCTTCACAAACCACGATCTTGCCGCCGGGGTTGCGATCAAGCCATTCGTCAATGGGGCGCGTGATTGGGCCCAGCCAGTCAAGCAGATCAGGCGCCTCCAAATTCAACGTTGCAAAGATGAAGCCGCGATAGGATTGCACGCGCGGAACTTGCGCCAGATTGAAGCGCTCGTCGCGGATGTCCTGCGTATATCCATCTGGCCATGGCACGCCGCGCAACTTGCCGTTGTTGGCAAAATTCCAGCCATGGTAAGGGCATTGGAAATTGCGCGCAGAGCCGCGCTCTTGCCGACACAATGTCGTTCCGCGATGGGTGCAGCGGTTGTAGAGAACGCGCAGGCGACCATCGCTGTCGCGCACCACGATCACGGGCCTGAGCCCCAGCTTGCGCGTGACGAAGTCGTTGGGCTTCGCGACTTCGCTTTCATGCGCAATGTAGACCCACGTCTTGCCGAAGATGTGCGTCATTTCGGCGGCAAAAATCTCCGGGTCTGCATAGATCGAGCGATGAACGCGGTCGTCCTGAACGAGGAAATCCCAGTTATACGCGCTGGTCGTGCGGCCGGGCTTCTGCGCCTCGCGGGTTTCGAATCCTGACATCTGCGTAGGCTCCATCGGCATGCTCAGAAAAAGTCAAAATACTCGTTCTGTTCCCACTCGGAAACGTCGTCTGGATCAGCGCTGCTGGTCTCCATGAAGCGCTCAAAGCGCCCCGCCTCGTTGCGTTTGAGTTTGAGATAGTAATCGATGAACACGTCGCCCAGCGCGTCGCGATACAGTTTCGATCCTTCAAGCGCTGTAAGCGCGTCGGGCAGATTGCTTGGCAGCGGCGTTCGTTTGGCCGCATAGGGCTCATCGTCCTGCGCGCCGGGATCGCTTTTCGCATCGATGCCCGCGAGGCCGCAGACGACCTGCGAAAGGATGAACAGATAGGGGTTCGCCATTGGCTCGCCCATGCGGTTTTCCATGCGCGTTGCCGGGTCGCTGGCGCCGCCGAGAACGCGCACCATCGCGCCGCGATGATCGTAGCCCCACGACGCGCGATCGGGAGCAAGCGAGTTGGGCTTGAAGCGGCGATAGCCGTTGACCGTTGGCGTTGCAAAAACCGCTGAAGGCACGGCGTGTTCAAGCAGGCCGCCGAGATAGCTAAGGCCTGTCGCGGAAAGGCATGCGCCCTCTGTCTCCGGCATGAAAACGTTATGGCCCGTGTGCGCATCGACAAGCGACTGATGCAAATGCCAGCCGCTTGAATAGAGACCCTTGATGCCAGGCCTTGTCATGAACGTCGCGAAATAGCCCATGCGTCGGCAGATTTGCCGCGTCGCCGTGCGAAAAATCAGTACATTGTCCGCAGCGGTCAGCGCGTCGCGCGGCGCGAACGTGCACTCCACCTGGCCCGGGCCCCACTCATTTTCAATCGAACGCAGCGGCAGGCCAAGCGCCTCGTAGCCATCGGTGAGCGCGCTCAACACCGGCTGCATCAGGTCCATGTTGGTTTCGGAATGGTAGTGATAGCCCGGCTCAACAGGCGCGGTTGCTATTGGCTTGCCGCGCACGCCAGGCGCGCCAATGTTTTCGGGTCCGAGTTCACCTGCCACGCGCAGCAAATACCATTCGATCTCAAGCCCGACGACGTGCTTCAGGCCGCGAGCTTCGAGCGGTTGGAGCGCCTTGCGCAGTAATTGTCGCGGCGAGAAGTGAAACGGGCGACCGTCGTTGAAGTATTCATCGCACAAAATCCAGCCCGTGCGCGGCGCCCATGGCAATATGCGAAAGGTCGTGGGATCAGGAACGATTGTCAGGTTCGGCGAACCCGTCATCTCGTCCAGCCCCATGCCGCCGCCGCGCACGAAAGACGAAAACGTCCGTGCGCCTGCTGAATCGAGCGTCGTCGTCGCTACGTTGATGTTATAGCCGCTTTCCAGCGCGCTTTTGATGCCCGCAACGGTGAGCGATTTTGCCCGTGAATAGCCATGCGGATCGGCCCAGACGAGGCGGATGAGATTCAAATTTTCCGCTTCCACGCGTCGCATGATGTCTTCGGCCAGCCGCCGATCATCGTCGCTCCACAGGCCATGGCGGGCGATAAATCCTGATCCGTACGACATGGACAATCCTGATGTGAAAAAAGCAGCGACTTTAGCGCGCGATGCGAATACGGCCTTCTGTAACCGCGACGTAGTAATCCCACGCGCGGATCGGCTCGTGCTCACGGTCGTCGCCATGACGGCGCGCCGCGCCTTCCGGCGAATAGAATTTCGGCGTCAGGCCCGCGCCGTGCGCCATCAACTGCAGTTGCGCAGCCTCTTCCATGAACAGCGCGAGCACGCTGGCGTGCGGGACTGAATGGCCAACTACGAGCATGCCGTTCGATTGCAGGATCACGCCAACATTGTCGCCGATTGCGCTGGCGACTCCCCCACCCATGTCGTGATGGGTGACCAGAAACGGTTGATCAAAGACTGGCACGACATGACCCAGATTAGCGCCAAATCCGTGCGCAATCTTCAATGGCTCTCCTGCGCAAGCGTAAGCGGCGACGCAGCGCGGGTGGCCTCGCACGATAGACTGAGCATCGGCGCGCGCCTTGTAGACGCCTAGATGCATCGCTGTTTCGAGCGGCGGGCGAGCTTCGCCAGCGACCTTTTTGCCATCGAGGTCGAATTCGCAAAGATCGTCTTCTCCCACCAGCCCAAGCGCGATGCGGGGCGTGATGATGATGCGGTCGCTGCCCGGCACGCGTGCGCTGACGTGGCCAAAACCTTCAACGATGCCGAAATAGGAAAGCACCTTGCAGGCGAGCACGATCTCGGAGCGAAGCTCCAGGGACGAGGCGAAACTCATTCACATTCTCCGGGTCAGCAACTTGAGGTTGGCGAGCATACTGGCCCTGCCGCCGCGCCCATGCAAGGAGACGGCAGGCGCCAGTTTGTTTCCCTAGCTCGCCATGGCCGTCTGCGGTGCGCGCATGCCCATGCGCTCAAGGCGCGGGAGCAGCTCTTGCGTGAGAAGCGGCAATTCAGTGACGTAGTTCACGAGTGAAAACGCGATGCCGGAAATTCCCGCGCCATGGATGCGACCAAGCTTCTCGGCCACGTCGTCTGGCGTGCCGATGATGGGGTATCCAATGTTCATCAGCGGGATCGCCTTGCGGCGCGCGTCATAGTCGGGCGTGTTCTCCCGGGTGACGCCCTTCAGCGCCAGGATCGTGTCGATGGCTTCAAAGTCTGCGGCCTCGGTGGTGAAGTACTGAAAATAGTCTTCCGCTTCCTTGCGCGTCGGGCGACACACGACGTGGCCCTGTGTGTAGACGTCCATCTCGCGGCCAATGGTGCGAGCCTGTTCCTTGATGTTCTGCACAATGCCGCTTGCCCGCTGCACGTCGAATTCGCGAAAGCTCGTGAAGAAGCCGTGGCAATGGCGCAAAGCGAAATCACGGCCCACGTCTGAGGCCGCAGCATTCATGATGAACGGATGATTGCCGCCAAAAGGCTTGGGGTCAGACACGACATTATGCATGTGCAGATATTTGTGGTCGTAGTCGAACGGCGCCGGGTTCCGCCACATCTCCTTGATCGCGGAAATCCACTCTTCCGCGTAGAGATATCGTTCTGAATGTTCGCGCTGCTCGGCGCCGAACATGTCGAACTCCGGCTCATTCCAGCCGACAACAATGTTGAGCGCGAATCGTCCTTCGCCAATGTGGTCCGCCGTCACCATCTGTTTGGCGGCAACGAGTGGATTAAACATGGGCGCGTGCACGGTGCCAAACACGGTGATGTTTTTCGTCTGCGCCAGCAATCCGCTTGCCCAGGTGACGGTTTCAAACGTCGTGCCCTGAAAGTTCGTCGGCCCGCCGTAACCCTTCCATCGCCCGATGGGCAGAATGAAATCGATCCCGCCTTCATCGGCGATCTTCGCCATTTTTGAGCAGCTCGCCCAGTCAGCAAGCCAGCGCTCCGGCGTTGTGTTGATGGCCCGTCCCGAAGAGCAATTGGCGCCGAACAGCCCCAGCTTGAAAGAATTGTTGTTGTACATCTGGTAGCGGCCGGGGGTCATTGCTTTCTCCACTCTATTGGTTCGGTGACTGCGCTGCATTGACGGCGCGGTCTAGTTCTTCGCTTTGACGCCGAGGATATCGGCGAGACGCGCCGTTGCAGCTTTCTGTCTGCTCACAGTCGCCGCCAATTCTTCCGGTCCCTGCGCGTTGACTGCCATCCCGGCGCTGAAAAGCCGCTTTGCAACCACGGGGTCATTTAACGCTTCTATTACGTCCGCCGCTATGCGTTTTCGCAGTTCAAGGCTCATGCCAGGCGGGCCGTAGAGCCCGATGGTCGATTCGTAGCCAAGCGTTGCGAAGCCAGCTTCTGGCGCACTTGGAATTTCTGGCGCCAGCGCGGTTCGGCCAGGCGCCGCGATTGCGACGACTTTCACTTTTCCGGCCTGAACATGCGGCATGGGCATGCTCAAGGAGGCCGAAACGAGCTGGATGCGGTTTTCAGCAAGATCGACGCCAGCTTGGATAATGTCGCGATAGGGAACGATGGTCACGTCCAGTTTTTGCTCAATAACAAAAGCTCGAACCGTGAGTTCAGCCAAGCCAGCGCCGCCAGCAACATTCAGCTTTCCGGGGTTTTTGCGTGCCAGATCCACAAATTCCTGAAGCGTGCTTGCACCAGACCCTGTAGAAAGCGCGACAGCCAAACCTGAATCCACGGCCCGGACGATGGGAACGAGGTCGCGTTCCATGTCATAGGGCGGTTTTGATTGCAGCGTGTAGGGATGCACGATGAACGAAGCCGTTGAAGCAAAAAGCAGCGTATGATCATCGCGCGCTGCGGTAAAAGCGTTGATTGCAATCAAACCGTCGCCGCCCGGTCGCGGCTCCACCACCACCGGCTTGCCCCATTTGGTCTGCAACTTTTCCGCGATCAATCGCGCGGCGATATCGGAGCCGGACCCGGGCCCGAAGGGCAGTACGAATTTGACAGCGCGCTGGGGATATTGTTCCGCGGGCGTCTGTGCGCTGGCCATAGTTATAGCCCCGGCACACATAAGCGCCGCTATCGTACAGCGCATCATGGCGCGCATGGCATCCTCCCCGTTTCAGTTTGAGACAAGGCTAGGGGATCGCGCGCCGAATGGGAAGAGGAGGTCTTCGCGCAAACGCTTGCCAAGCAGTCGCTCTTCCTGCGAAAACGCAAACGGAAGCGCGCTCGCACGTGGCGCGCAGCGCTGGAGGATGAAACGATGATCGATCTGTACGCCTGGGGCACCACCAATGGCCGGCGCGCGCTTGTCATGGCGGAGGAGTCCGGGCTTCCGTTCACCCTGCATCAGATCAATATTCAGAAGGGCGACCAGAAGACGCCGGAATTTGGCAAGATCAATCCATTCCGGAAAATTCCCGCTCTTGCGGACAGCGACGGGCCAGGCGGCAAACCCGCAACCGTTTTTGAATCCGTCGCCATCTGCTTTTATCTGGCGCAGAAGTGCGGGCGCTTCCTTGGCTCAGCATCCGACAATCCGGATGTTCTCAAATGGTCAATGTTCCACGCCACAAACGTGCTGTGCACCATGGGCAGTCTCGGGCGCATCGACCATCCGTCGTTTGAAGAGAACGCATTAAAGCAACTCGACACGATGAACCAGCACCTTGCGGGGCGCGAATGGTTCGCAGCTGAATTTTCCATCGCCGACATCATACCGTTCACGCGGATCAACGGGATCAGCCACGAGCGTGTGAAAGTGTCCGATTTCCCGAACGTCGCCGACTGGCTCAAGAGGGTTTCCGAACGCCCCGCCGTACGCCGCGCCATGGAGCAAAAGTTCGGCTGAAGCTTGCCGGCCCGCACTTAAAAGAAACGCCCGCGCCGGAATGCCGACGCGGGCGTTTTTTGTCTGATCAAGTTCGTGGGCGCTTCAAGAGCGGCCACAGCCTGCAAGATTATTCGCCGATGGCATCACGCACGTCTTTTTTCAGATCGTCCGGGATGTTGGCCATCTCGCCGATGATCTTGGCGACTTCCATATGGTCCATGGGATCCAGGTCCATGCGCTGCTTTTTGGCTTCAGCAATCAGATCGGGATCGGCCATCGCCTTCATGAAGCCGTCGCGTAGAATCTTCATGCGATCAGCCGGGGTCTTGGGCGGCGCTCCGAAGATGCGTGCGATGTCCATCTGGCTGAAGATCGTGACCAGAATCTTCCTTTCGCGCTCCGTCTTGGCGAAAGATTGCGTCAGCGGCACATTCGGGAACGCCGAATAGGGCCGCAGACCCGATTGCATCACGGGAATGAGCTTTCCTTCCGTGATCAGGTGCGGATGCAGCGCCATCATGCTGGATGAGTTGATGCCGCAATTGCCCTGCAGTTCGCCGCGCTCAAGCGCCAGAATGCGGTCGCCCATGCCCTTGTAGCCGATGATGATCTTCATCTTCGTGCCAAGCACGCTGTTCATGGCGCTGGGGAAGGAATAATTCTGGGCGCCCTTGCCGGAGCCGCCGACCAGAATTTCCTTGGTCCTGAGATCTTCGAATGTCTTTACGCCAGCCGTGTGCCAGTAGCTGCACAGGTCCGTGTCGCTGGCCATGTTGCCGATCCACTCATACCCGGTCGGGTTGATCTCGGCGCCGCGAATGCCGAGGATCGCGTCGAACAAATTGCTCGCGCGCAGGTTGCCGATGCGCAAACCATCGGCCGGGGCGGTGAAAATCTGCTGCGCCGCGCGCAGTCCGCCGCCGCCAGGCTGGTTCTGCACAACGATGGTCGGCGAACCGGGGATGTGCTTGGGGTAGTGGCGCGACAGCAGTCGTGAATAGGTGTCGAAGCCGCCGCCCGGGTCGCTGCTGACCAGCATCGAGATCGTCTTGCCGGCATAAAAATCCTGGGCGTTCGCGCCGGAAAAAGGCGCGAGCGTAGCGATCGCGCCGCTGAACACGAGCGCGGTGGTTCGAAACATCCGCGTGGTATGCATGGAAATCTCCCTCCGCTAACCGGCCCAAGCTCTTGAGGGCTTGAACCAGGGCGCGCGATCTAAGGGCTTCGGGGCCCCTTGGTCAAATCGCCTGCGAGCGCCTACGGCGCGGCCTGCAATTCAAGTCCCGCCTCCTTGATGACGCGGGTCCACAGTTCTGCCTCGGCGGCAAAGAACTTGCGCGTGTCCTCAGTCGAAAGGGCGCCAAGCGAGAGCGACACACGCCCGAGGAATGTCTGAATTTCTTTTGATTTCAGAACATCGATGACGTCCCGGTTGATGCGTTCTGCAAGCGCTTGAGGCGTGCCGGGAGGGGCGACGAGGCCGAACCACGTGATCGAGCGGTAGCCGGGCAGACCGGATTCGTCGATCGTCGGCACTTCAGGAATGGATGGCGAGCGGGTGAGATCAGCCACGCCGATCAGTTTCACCTGTTTGTCGCGATACAGCGGCACCGACGTGGTGAGCGTGTCGAAGAAAATGTCGACATGGCCGTTGACGACATCGGTCAGCGCCGGTTGCGACCCCCGATAAGGCACATGCACCATCTTGATGCCTGCACGCGTTGCGAGCTGCTCGGCGGAGAGATGCGCCGTGGCGCCGACGCCTCCGGACGCATAGGTCACCTTGCCCGGATTGGCCTTCGCGTAGGCGATGAACTCGGCCATCGTCTCGACCGGCAATCCCTTGCGCACGACAAGCACGTTCGGGATGGTCGCGAGCAGGGTGATCGGCACGAACCGCGACGGATCATAGCCCGGCTCCTTGTAAAGCACGTGGCTGAAGGAGAGCGGCGAGGGCGGGGCGATGAGGAGCGTGTGCCCGTCCGGGGCAGCGCGCGCCACAGCCCGGGCGCCAATGTTCATGGCGCCACCAGCAATATTTTCAATAATCGTGCCACGGTCCCATTTCTTGGACAATTGCTCTGCAAGCGTGCGGGCGAGCAAATCGGTCGTGGAGCCGGCTGCCGCAGGGACGACGAACTTTACTGTCTGAGTCGGGAATGCGTTTTGGGCTTTCGTCTCAACTGTGAGACTTGCCATCGCGATGGCTGCGCATGCGACCAGTCCGGCGTAATGGAACATATTTCTCTCCCCTTCCAGTCGCTGCGT
>JANPPJ010000104.1:0-30370 GCA_031428455.1 Hyphomicrobiales bacterium
GCCGGGTTGGCGGACGGGCGTCGAACGAAACCATGGTGCTGTTGGGCGCGATTATCGGCGCTCTGTCCATAGGCCTGTTCTGCAGCCTGCTAATGGCTGGCTTCATCACCCCGCTCACAATTTTTGCGCCGGGGTTTCTCATCACGTTCGCGCAGGGCATTTCCCTGCCCTATGGTCAGGCGGGCGCCATGGCGACCTTCCCGCGCATTGCGGGCACGGCTGCCGGCATTGGCGTGTTCACGCAGAACATCGTGGGGGCCATTTTTGCGCAGCTCTATGGGTTCTTCGCCGATGGCACTGTGTGGCCCATCGTGCTTGTGACAGGCCTCAGCGCGATCCTCGGCCTGCTGGTATCGCTTCCGCCTTACCTCACGAGGCGCCGACGCGCGGTTTGATCTGCGTCAGATACGCGGGCGACTTACCCTGTCAAATTAATGCGAAGCTCCATTCAAAAGGCGGGAGAACGCGCATGGGAGACATCGCACAATCAGGCGACAGCGCGCCGCCCGCATTCCCCGTGGTGCGCGCAGCGACCTTCGAAGATATCCGCATCGCGCTGGCGCAAGGGTGGGGCGATTTCATCAGCGCACCCGCCTATGGCCTGTTTCTGGGCGGCGTTTACGCGCTTGGCGGACTGCTCGTGGTTGGAACCGTCGCATGGTTCGGCATGAGTTACCTCGCTTATCCGCTGGCGGCGGGCTTCGTGCTCATCGGCCCCTTCATTGCAGCGGGTCTTTATGAAGTCAGTCGGCGTCTGGAATGTGGCCAGCAACTCGAATGGCGCGGCGTTCTCGGCGTCATCTTCGCGCAGGGCGGGCGCGAGTTTGCTTGGATGGCGTTCGTCTCCATCTTCGCCTTCATTGTCTGGATGTATCAGGTGCGCCTGCTGCTGGCGTTGTTCCTCGGCTTTCAGTCATTCGCGAGCTTCGGCGCGTTTGTCCATATGATCTTCACGACCGGGGAAGGGCTCTCGTTCCTGGCCGTCGGCCACGTCGTTGGCGCGGTTATGGCAACCATCGTGTTTTCCCTGACGGTGGTTTCCTTTCCGCTGCTGCTCGATCGTGAAGTTGATTTCATCACGGCGATGATCGTCAGCGTGCAGGCTGTCATCAAGAGCCCGGTCGTCATGCTGTGCTGGGCGCTCGCCATCGTCATCACCGTCGTGGTCGCGAGCGCGCCATTCTTCCTCGGGCTCTTTGTGGCGCTGCCGGTTCTGGGCCACGCAACGTGGCGGCTGTATCGACGGATCGTCGCGCCCGCATGAGCTGAGCGCGCCGGGCTCCAGAGGGCCCCATATCCCCCCGCGCCCAAATCCCCTACAAGGCGCGCATGTCCGAGCGCCAGCGCATCGATCAACTTCTTGTCTCGACCGGCCGTTTCGACAGCCGGGCGCGGGCGCGCGCCGCTATTGAGGCAGGCCTTGTGCAGGTGGGCGGTCGCCTGGTGAAAAAGCCGTCGGAGACGTTCGCGCAGGATGCGGCCATCAAGGCGCAGGCGCCCCATCCGTGGGTGTCGCGCGCCGGGGTCAAGCTTGCGAGCGCGCTTGATGGGTTCGCCCTCGATCCTGCAGGCGCCCTCTGCCTTGATGTTGGATCGTCCACGGGCGGCTTCACGCAGGTTCTGCTCGCGCGCGGCGCTGCGAAGGTATATGCGGTCGACGTTGGGCGCGATCAATTGCACGCGACGCTGCGCGCCGATCCGCGCGTCATCTCGCTGGAAGGGCAGGACGCCCGGACGCTTGAAGTCTCCATGTTCACGGCGCCGCCCGCCTTTGTGGTGTGCGACGCAAGTTTCATTTCCCTCAAACTGATCCTGCCTGCAGTGCTGCCTTTGGCTACGCCGGACGCCTTACTAGTGGCGCTGATCAAGCCGCAGTTTGAAGCAGGCCGCGAGAACGTCGGCAAGGGCGGCATCGTGCGAGACGAGGCGATCCACACCCGCGTGTGCGACGATATCGTGTCGCTGGTGCAGCAACTGGGCTGGCGCGTTCAGGGCGTGCGCCCGTCGCCCATTGAAGGCGGCGACGGCAACAGGGAATTCCTCATGTGCGCTCACAAGCGCGGCGAGACGTTATGACAGAGAGCGCAGTTACAGGAACATTGCTGGAGATCGAACGTCTCGGCCAACGCGGCGAGGGCGTCGCGCAGGGCCAGCGGGCCATGGTGTATGTGCCTTACGCATTGCCAGGCGATGTTGCGCGTGTGGAAGTTGACGGCGAGCGCGGGCGCCTGCTGGAGGTCGTGTCGCCTTCGGCTGATCGCATCGCGGCGTTCTGCCAATACTATGGCGACTGCGGCGGATGCGCCGTACAGGCGCTGGCATTTGATAAATACGCTGCGTGGAAGCGCAATATCGTTGTCGAGGCGCTGGCCCACGCGAAGATCAATGTGGAAGTGGCGCAGCTTGTTGACGCCCACGGCGAGGGGCGCAGACGCGCCACGTTCCATTCGCGCGTCAAGCGCGATGCGCTCGGTCGCCCCACCATAGACGTTGGCTTCATGCGGGCTCGCGCGCACGATATCGTCGATATCGACGCGTGCCCCATTCTCTCGCCGCAGATGGCCGCTGCGCCCCGCGCCGCCCACGCCATCGCGCTGGCGCTTGTGGGCATCAACAAGCCGCTCGATATCCTGGTGACGGCGACTGAAACCGGCCTTGATGTGGACTTTCGCGGAACCGGCCCGCTCGATGCGCCCCATGTGCGTAAGCTTGTCGCGGAAGCCGAGCGGCTTGATCTGGCGCGCCTGTCCAACCACGGCGTCATTGTGATCGAGCGGCGCGCGCCGCAGCTGGCGATGGGTCGCGCCATCATCGCGCCGCCCCCCGGCGCCTTCCTGCAGGCGACGCGCGCAGGCGAGGATATTCTGGCCCGACTGGCCGCCGATGGCGCGGGCGACATTCGCCGCGCGGCGGACCTGTTCGCGGGCGTCGGCACATTCGCGCTGCGCCTCGCCGAGCGGGCGCAGGTGCACGCTGTTGAATCCGAGAAGGGCGCGCTGGCCGCATTGGCGCGCGCCGCCGGTCACGCCTCTCCGGCGTTGAAGCCCGTGTCCATCGAGACGCGCGATCTCGTCCGCCGCCCCATGGCGGCTGTGGAACTGGCGCCCTTTGACGCGGTGGTCTTCGACCCGCCCCGCGCGGGCGCAGAAGCGCAGGCCCGCGAAATCGCCAAAAGCGTTGTGCCCGTGGTGGTCGGCGTGTCGTGCAACGTGCAAACCTTCACCCGCGACGCGCGCATTCTCATCGACGGCGGCTACGCGCTGGAATCCGTCACGCCCGTGGACCAGTTCCGCCACTCGCCCCATGTTGAGCTTGTGGCCGTGTTCCGCAGGCCAAAGGCGAAGGGCCGCCGCAAGGGGCGGTTGCTGGGGTGAGGGCGGGGCCGAAGGCGCATCGCTCTCCGCGCGTCATCCTCGCGAAGGCGAGGATCCACGACAGGCCACGGGCGACGCACTTGGCCGGGGATACCGCGGGCCGCAGGGCCCCCTCCCGACCCCTGCTGCGCAAGGGGCCACCCTCCCCCGTTTCACGGGAGAGGGATACGCGCTGAAGCAGTGAGCTTCACTCAAAATCGTTGATCTTCCCTCTCCCGCTTCAGCGGGGGAGGGTGGTTGGCGGAGGCAACCGGGTGGGGGCGCTGCTTCGCCGACACTCGCAGCGCCGCTCCAAACGCGCTAATGTCCGGGCAGCAAACGGAAACAGCCATGCCAGACGATCTGTCGACCGATCCCTTCCTTATCCGCCTCGCCGCCATCGTTGGCGCGAAAAACGTGCTTACAGACCCTAACGACACGGCGCTTTACCTCGCCGAGCCACGGGAGCTGTTTCACGGCAAGGCGCGCGCCATCGTGCGTCCGGGTTCGACGCAAGAGGTCGCCGACGTTTTGAAACTGTGCGCGCAGACCAATACGTCCGTGGTGCCGCAAGGCGGCAATACGGGCCTGGTGGGCGGCCAGATTCCGGGGCAGGATGGCCGTCAGAACGAGATCCTTCTCTCCCTCAAGCGCATGGACCGCATTCGCGAAATTGATCCTGCCTCCATGACGATGACGGTCGAGGCCGGTCTTTCGCTTCTGCGCGTGCAGGAAGAGGCCGAGAAGGCGGGCGCATTGTTTCCGCTGTCGCTCGCGTCCGAAGGCTCGTGCACCATCGGCGGCAACCTTGCGACCAACGCGGGCGGCACAGCCGTTCTGGCTTACGGCAACGCGCGCGATCTCGTGTCGGGCCTTGAAATCGTGCTGGCCGACGGGCGTGTGTTGTCTAACCTCTCGAAGCTCAAGAAAGACAACACCGGCTATGACCTGAAGCATCTGTTCATGGGGTCTGAAGGGACGCTGGGCATCATCACCGCTGCGGTGGTGAAACTCTACCCGCGCCCCAAGGTGCTGGAGACGGCGTTCATCGGCCTGAAATCGCCGCAGGCCGCGCTGGGCTTGCTGAACCTTGCGCAGTCGATTGCGGGCGCGAACGTGAAGACGTTCGAGCTGATGTCGCGCTTTGGCCTCGACATCGTGCTGAAGCACGGCGACGGCGTGCGCGATCCGCTGGAGGGCAGGCACGACTGGTATGTGCTGCTTGAAATCGGCTCGAACGAAGAGGGCGAGCCTGAAACGCTGATGAAGGTGCTTGAAGCTGGCATGGAAGGCGAACTTGTCGACGACGCCGCCATCGCGGCCTCGCTCGATCAGCGCGCCGGATTCTGGCGCCTGCGCGAGTTGCTGTCGGAGTTGCAGAAGTATGAGGGCGGCTCCATCAAGCACGACGTGTCCGTGCCCGTGGCGCGCGTGCCGCAGTTTCTGGAAGAGATGTACGTCGCCGTCGAGCAATTCATGCCGGGCGCGCGCCCTGTGCCCTTCGGCCATCTGGGCGATGGCAACATCCACGCCAACATCAGCCAGCCCGAAGGCATGGAGAAGCAGGCGTTTCTCGACAAGTGGTATCAGATGAACGAGGTGGTGCACGCCATCGTCACGAAGCTCGATGGATCAATCTCCGCCGAGCATGGCGTCGGCACATTGAAGCGCGATCTGCTTCCGTCTGTGAAAGACCCTGTGGCGCTGGACGTAATGCGCGCCATCAAGAAGACGCTGGACCCGCAGAACATTCTGAATCCGGGCAAGGTGATCTGAGCGACGCCTCGCGTCCTCTGATCCAATTGCCAAATTGTACGCGCGCAAGCAGGCGGACCTTGATCAATCCGCCAGCGGCGCGGGCTTCAACCTTCGATCAGTAACGACCTCTTCAATTGTCGTGACCGGACTCGGGTTCTTGTCGAAGACGAGCTGGCCAACCCGAACGGCGTCGGCAAATTGCCGGACGCTGTGATCCCAACTAAAGAGCGCGGCGTGGTCTACGCAGCGCTGGGCAGGAATTTCGAGCGCAGCAAGAGCTGCAGAGCGCAAGTCCTCGCTCAAGACCCCGCAGCCTGAATTGCCGATGACATCGAGGGGCCCCATCACCGGAAAGGCGGCGACGGGCACACCGCTCGCGAGCGCCTCCAGCAGAACAAGACCGAACGTGTCCGTCCGGCTCGGAAAAACAAACACGTCCGCAGCGGCGTAAGCCGCCGCCAGCGCTTCCCCTTCAAGCGCGCCTGTGAACCGTGCGGCAGGGTATGTCTTTTGCAATTTTTTGCGTTCGGGACCGTCGCCGACCACAACCTTCTCACCAGGCAGATCGAGCTGAAGAAACTGCTCGATATTCTTTTCGAGCGATATGCGGCCAACATAAATAAACACCGGGTTTGACGGATCGCGCACCCGGTTCAGTGACGGGCGGAATAGGCCTGTATCGACGCCGCGCGTCCAGCGAACGAGGTTCTTAAAACCACGGCTGCGAAGATCATCCTCAAGCGCTTTTGTGGCCACAAGGATCGCCTTGCTGTCCTGGTGAAATCGTTTCAGGATGCGATACATCAGGTTGGTTGGCGCGAACCGGCGCTCCGCGAGATATTCCGGAAAGCGCGTGTGGTAGGCGGTGGAAAATCGCCAGCCGTATTTTTTGCACGCCCGTCGAGCGGCTATGCCCAGCGGACCTTCAGTGGCGATGTGAATACAATCTGGCGCACGCTCCCGGATCAGGTTGGCGATGCGTCGCGCAGACGTGAACGCCAGCCGAATTTCCGGATAAGTCGGTAATGCGAATGTCCGGAACATGCCCGGAAAGATAAGGCTTATTTCCATCTTATGCTTGGGCGCTGAATCGATGAGCGCTTCAATGGAGCGAACGACGCCGTTGATCTGCGGCCGCCATGCATCTGTTACGATGAGCACACGCACCGTCATGAACGGGCTCCAGGAATACAAGGGCTGAGGGCGTGTGCGCGCTGAAATCCAGCATCGCACAAGGACGTGACCGCGAACTCCAGTTTCCTGGACCCAGCCGATCCTCGCCATCACTCTCCTGTCGGAGGATGCCGCCAGGTGACAAAGAAATGGCACTAATTTGACGAAACGGAAATAGCTCTCAACGTAATTGTCGGCTCAACAAGGCGTCTTTTTCTTCTTGCCTGTAGCCCTTACGTGGAGGAGCTGAGTATAGCTTACCTAGTACTTATCTCATGCATTGAAGAGGTGGGATTTTCCTCTCCGCAAAACTACGAAGACTCTTCAAAAAAAGTGCGACTGGATCGCGCTCTGTGCGCCGTTCAGCCGAACAAGTCCCGCTGTCGTGGCGTCTCTTTGGCTGCTTCCAGTGCGTCCGCTGCGCTGCTACTTGCTGGCGCGGTGAGACTTTCGACACATTCCATCGCGCCGACCGGCATTTGCACGGCTGGATTGTCGTTGGCCACCTTGTTGACGTCAGTGGAAATGGGCCACGCCTCAAGCACATCGTCGCGCGCGGGCTTCAACAGGCGCGCCGCGGGTTGCACGTCCATCTCGTCGCATTCAAGCCATGCGTCGAAATCCTCGCGCTCGAGGATCACCGGCATCCGGTCATGGATAGACGCCATCAGGCCGTTGGCGTCAGTCGTGAGAATGCACGCGCCGTCCATCTCTTCGCCGTCCGGCCCGGTCCATGTTTCCCACAGGCCTGCAAGCGCCATTGGATTTCCATCGCGCCGCTTGATGAGGAACGGCTGGGAGGGCGGCGCCTTGCCCTTTGCGGGCTTGGGGAACCGGCGCCATTCATAGAATGCGTCCGCAATAAAGATGCAGCGGCGCCGCTTCATGGCGTTGCGAAAACTCGCCTTCTCGAAAACGGTCTCGGAACGCGCGTTGATGACCAGCGGAAAGTCCTTCGGGTTCTTCACGAAAGAAGGCAAAAAACTCCAGCGCACCAGCGCAAAGTGCTTGCGTTTCTCTCCATCCGCATCGCGCTCCAGCCGCACGACAGGCGCCGGCTGCGTTGGCGCGATATTGGTGCGCGGCGGAAAATTGGGCCGCTCCACGTATTGAAAGAAGGCCCGCACAGCTTCGGGCGGCAGGGTGATCGCGAAACGTCCGCACATCACCCAGATATTGTGCTTTGCGCCGCCAGCCGCAAGGCGCGCGTTCCCAATCAGGCGATGGCGATCACCGGCGTGCCCACGCGCACGCGGTCGTAGAGGTCAACCACATGTTCGTTCAGCATGCGGATGCACCCAGCCGAGGCTGCGCTGCCGATGGAGCCGCGCATAGAAGGGGAGGTTCCGTGAATAGCGATCTCATGCTTTTCCAGCACAAGCGCGCGTTCTCCCATGGGGTTGTTGGCGGCCCCGCCGGGGATGATGGGGCCGGGGCCGCGCCCGCCGCGAATGGAGGCGGGGGCCTGCCAGTCGGGCCGCACATGCTTGCTCACGATGCGCGTTTCGCCCTTCCACGACATGCCCGAGCGGCCGACAGCGACAGGCCACGCCAGCGCCTTGCCGTCGTCCCGCGTCAGGTAAAGCATCCGCTTGTTAAGAGAGACCACGATGATTCCCGGGCGTTGCGCCGGCGCAGCGACGGTGCGCGGCCATGGGCCGCTTTCGGCCTTGCGCTTTGGTTTGGCCGTCGGCTTCGCTGCCGGAGCGGGCGCTGCGGCCTCTGGCGTGTTCGCGAATGCAGAACCACTCGCCACAACGGCGAAAGAGGCGGCAAGCGAGGCGAGCAATCGTCTGCGGTCCATTCCAGAAATCCTTCTGCGGCGATGCGTTATTTACCCGGCGTCGCGCCGTGTGCGCAAGCGAGGCCGGGTTTAATCCATCACCGCGATGATATCGCACTGGATCAGCTTGCCGCGATCCAGTTCGCCCTGCACGGAATGGCGAACCGGCCGGTTGGCGGGGTCGGGAAACAATTCCACCCAAAGATCAGTGATTTCCTCGCGCCGCGTCACGTCGGTGAAGGCGACATTCACCTTGACAATGCTGTCGGTGCTGCCGCCCGCATCCTTCATGATGGCGCGCACGCGTTCAAACATGCGTTTGCATTGATCGCGCAGATCGCCAGGCGTCTCGCCCTTGATTGTGCCATTGATGATTCCCGTCATCAGCAAATTCCCCACGCGGCAGGCCGCCGGGATCGGATTGCCGTGACTGAATGTCTCCGAATAAATGCTCTGGCGTTTGGGCATGCTGACTCCCTGCGCGACGGTTTACGCGTCGCCTTCTATTTCCCGCCGCAGCTTTGTCAGCTCGGTGGCGGCGTGTTCCATGAAGGCGCGCACGCGCGCTGAATGACGCAAGTCCGGATGCGTCAGCAGCCACATGTCGTCGCCAAAGGGCAGTTTGTCGCCCACGCGAACGACGCCCGCAAGTTTCTCGCCGATCAGGCACGGCAACAGGCCCGAGCCGATGCCTGCCTGCACCGCGCTGGCGACGCCCGCCACGCTGTCGATGCGGCACACAATGGCCTCTGGCGCCACATTGTCCTCGAACCAGCGGCGCGGCCCCACCACACCCGGCCCCTCGCCAAAGCCCACCCATTGCCGCTCGTGATCGCCCCCGCGCCAGTCCGCCGGGCTGTAGGCCGCCCAGCCGATGCGCGCGATCTTGCGCCCGACCAGCGTTTCCGGCGGCTCCAGCGTAGCGCGCAGCGCGACGTCCGCGGCGCGCCGGGACAGATTGAGGTTCTCGTGGCCGACGACCACATCGAGCCGAATATCGGGGTAGGCCCTGCGGAACGAGGCGAGCATCGGCGCGATGAGCCAGGTGAGGAACACGTCGTTGGTCGTCAGGCGAAGTTCGCCCGCAGGCTTCGTGCTGCGCCCCGCGACCGTGCGCTCGAAGTCGACGACGTCCTGCTCCATTCTGGAGGCGAGGCCGATCATGTCCTCGCCAGCGGGCGTCGGCGCATAACCATTGCGCGAGCGCTCGACCAGCCGCGCGCCGATGGCCCCTTCCAGCGCACCCAGCCGTCGGAAAACGGTGGAATGGTTGATGCCGAGTTTATCAGCGGCGCCCACAAGCGACTTGGCGTCGGCGATGGCTTTCACGAGCCGGAACTCATCCCATGAAATCGACGTCGGCATATGGCTCTATCCTGCGGGCTATCAGGCTGCGTCGCCGCTTTCATACCATAGGCTTCAGCGGGCAGGCAGTAAGATCATGCGGGCCGCTCACGCCGCGTGAGATTTCAAAATGAGCCCGTCCGGCAGATGTTTCAACAAGCGAGTGCTCGTTTTCGCCAGATAGTTCCAGATCATTTATGTTGAGTGCGCGCCCGGCGCCTGCTTGATCTTCGATGCAGTCAGGCAAATCGCAAATTGACGCGTGTGTTCGCGAGTCTTCCCATCGCTGGAAAATCGCAATCGCATTGCGCCATTGCATCAATAGCGTCTACGCCAACAAACCAGAGCGCGTCGTTCTATGAAAACACCCCGGCAAGAAAGCCAGACGCGCCGCGTGATCCGCCTGCATGAGGCGCTTGGTTATCCTGGTCCCTTTTGCGGGGCAAAGGCGCACGAGCTTTGTTCAACAGCCAAGGGGGTGGACACCTGCGAACACACGGCGCGGCTGATCTTGCGCAACCTCGTGGAGGCGGACAGCCCGCCAGAAAAGTCTGACGCCTCGCATATACAGCGAAAATGACGCGCCAACTGCGCCTGCAGGCGCCAAGGTCTCGCGAACCGCGTCGGTAGCCGCCACCAGACTTTGCTTACACGAATCCTTTACGGAGCGCCGCTACGGTAGCCCGATCTGCAGGGTGGATACGTTTGCGCCATGTTTGAAGCGTCATTAATGAGTCGCATTGAGGCGCTGAAACATGTGTTTCTGTCTCCCGGCTCCAGCTTTTCGCTGACATCGCTTTTCAGCGCTGGTCTTTTCTGCATTGGCTTTTTCGTGTGGCGCAGACTTTCGCGCGGACGCGGCGTTACGCTGCGCGGGTTTGGGCGGCTCGCCTTTCCAGCCCGTCTTCTGCTCCATCCATCCTCCCGCGCTGATGCGATCTTGTTTGTGCTGCAGACGATGGTTTTTGGCGCGCTTTTGGGCTGGGCCTATGTTTCGCAACCCTGGATCGCGGAGCGCGTGACAGGCGCCATGATCTCGCTGTTTGGCGAGGCGGGGCCAGCGAGCGTCGATCCTGCCGTTGCCGCCGCCCTTATCACGCTCGCCAGTTTTCTGGCCTACGAGTTCGCCTATTGGCTGTTTCACTGGGCCGCACACACGCACCCGCTGTTGTGGGAGTTTCACAAAATTCACCACACGGCGGAAGTGTTGACGCCGCTGACAGTGTGGCGCGTGCATCCCGTCGAACAGGTTATCTTCATCAATACGCTCGCCGTTATTGTGGGCGCGTGCGATGGCCTTGGCCGCTATTACCTTGGCGGCGGCGCGCAGATTTATGCGCTGTCTGGCGTCAACATCCTGCTCGTCTTCTTCGTGTACACGTTCGTTCATCTGCAACATT
Source organism: Hyphomicrobiales bacterium (assembly GCA_031428455.1). Taxonomy (GTDB): domain Bacteria; phylum Pseudomonadota; class Alphaproteobacteria; order Rhizobiales; family Beijerinckiaceae; genus Terripilifer. The sequence continues at coordinate 10,812 of JANPPJ010000104.1, forward strand.
CGCAGGCCTGGATTGCATTTACCGGAGTGTGGGGCCGGATTTTGTTGAGCCCTGCGCACCATCAGGTGCACCACTCCGTTGATCCCAGGCACCACAACCGCAACATGGGTTCATGCCTTGCGATTTTTGACTGGTTGTTCGGGACGCTTTACGTGCCGGCGCGCGAGCGTGAAGTGCGCAAGTTCGGCCTCGGCGATGAGGTGAAGGCGCCCCACGACACAGTGGCGGCGCTGTTTGATCCGATTTACCGGACCGCAGACTACATTTTGCGGACGCGCGCCGACAAGCCGATCACGACCGTGGCGCAGCGGCCCGCTGAAGCCGGTCATTGATCGCCGCCCCGAGCCCCGTCTCGGGTACGGGCGCGACCGCAATCGCGCGGGCGCCCGCAGCGTCAAGGCGTCGCAGGTAGGCGAACAGGTTCGCAGCCGCTTCGCTCAGGTCGCCCGTCGGCGACAGGTCGAGCCGCGCCATGCCGCCCGATAGCTGAGCGCCAAAATCCAGCGCCGCCTCGTCTCCCGCCACAACCCTCGCATCAAGCCGCACGGCGGAGCGCGGCGCGTAATGGGAGGCCAGCATTCCAGGCGCCAGCGGCGCTAACCCCTCCTGATGGACGGGGCCGGCGACTGGTCGTCCGAGCACGCGCTCGATGGCTTCCCGCGACACGCCGCCGTGCCGGAGGATGCGCACCCCGTCCGCCAGACACGATACGATGGTTGACTCAACGCCCACCGTACAGGGGCCGCCGTCCACAATGAGATCGATCCGGCCCTCAAGATCGCCAGCGACGTGATCAGCGGTCGTCGGGCTGACGCGGCCGGACTGGTTGGCGGAGGGCGCCGCAATGGGCGTTCCCGCCGCACGCAGAATATCTTGCGCCACAGGGTTATCGGGCACGCGCAGGGCTACAGTCTCAAGGCCTGCGCGCGCCAGCAGGCTCACCGGACAGTCCCGGCGGATCGGCGCAACCAGCGTCAGGGGTCCGGGCCAGAAGGCGGCGGCCAACCGCCGCGCGTCCTCGTCAAAGACGGCTAGAGCTTGTGCGACGGCTGCATCCGGTATGTGCGAAATCAAAGGGTTGAAGATCGGTCTTTCCTTGGCGGAATAGATGGAGGCGACGGCTGCATCGCTCGTGGCGTCGGCCCCCAGCCCGTACACAGTCTCGGTCGGGAAGGCCACGAGGCCCCCCGCGCGCAGGATCAAAGCTGCCTCGGCGGAGGCTGCGGGGCCTGCCGCCATCCGGCGCGTTATCCTGCGGGCGGCGTCGTGCGCGGGCATTGGACCAGAAGGCTCCATCTTGGACCGGCGCGTTTGGGCCGTCCGCACGCCTTGTGCGCCGCTGACGCGCGATGCGTCAAGACGAGCAACGCGAACCCGGCGGCGCTTGCTACCGAGGCGCAAAAGAGCCATGTTCTTCAAGGATTCTAACAGCCGCCACTTTGCTCTGGCGCCCGGCCTTTGACGGCTATCGAGAGAGACGAACGCGTGTTTTCAATCAAGCTGTCGCGCAATTGCGTGGTCAATGGGCTTCGCCGCACAATGATCACCGGAGTCTCTGCGTGTTTTACGGTGGCTCTCCTCTTTGCGCCGGGCGGCGCGTTGGCGCGCGAGGCGGCATTTACATCGGCTCCTGTAGAGATTGGCACGACGCAGGCTGGCAATTATCTCTCTGCGCTCGTGGCCGGCTCGCAGCGCGATACGCGCGCCGCCGCTGTTTTTTTCCGGGAGGCGTTGCGGGCTGATCCACGCAATTCCGTGCTTCTGGAGCGCGCCTTTGTCGCCTCGTTGTCGAACGGCGACATGGGGCAGACATTCGCGCTGGCCGAACGGCTGGTGCGGATTGACCCCAAGAACGGCCTTGCGCACCTCTCGCTGGGCGTTCGCGCGCTCAAGCAGCGCCAGTTTGCGACCGCCCGCACCCATCTGGCCAAGGGCGGTAATACACGGCGTGGCGACATCACGGCCATCCTTCTCACCGCCTGGGCGTGGGCGGGCAGCAACGATGCTGCAAAAGCAATTGAAGCGGTTGATCGCTTGAACGAGCGCAGTTTTGCGCTGTTCCGCGACTTCCACGCCGGACTGATCGCCGAGCAATTGCGGCGTCCGCGCGAGGCCAGCCAGCGGATGCGTTCGGCATTTCAGGCGGACAAGAACACGCTGCGTTTGGCCGAGGCCTTCGCGCGCCTTGAGTCGCGGCAGGGACGCCCCAAGGAGGCGCTGCAGATCCTGCAGGAATTCGACAAGGCTCTGCCTCGTCATCCGGTCATCACCGACGCGATCCAACGGCTGGAAAAGGGCCAGACCCTTGCGCCGCTGGTGGACAACGCCATCGAAGGCGCCGGAGAGGTGCTTTACGGCCTTGGCGCTGCAGGCTCGCGGCAGGGCGACGAACTCGCCTCAATCATTTACCTGCGTCTCGCGCTGCATCTGGCGCCCGATCACGGCCTTGCCATCATCAGCCTTGGCGATCTCTACGAGCGCATCAAGCAGGGCGAGCGGGCGATCGAGGTTTATCAGACGACCCCGGCTTCGTCGCCGCTGCGCTCGAACGCTGAACTGCAAATCGGGCTGGTGCTGGAGACGCTCGAGCGCAAGGACGAAGCGCAGAAGCATCTCGAAGCGCTGGTTGCGCGTGACCCCACCGATCCAGATGCAGTGCTGGCGCTCGCCAACCTGCAGCGGTCGCGCAAGCTCTTCGCCGAAGCCGCCGAGACCTATTCGAAGGGCATTGCGCTCTCCGAGAAGACCGGCCGCGCTGACTGGACAACCTATTACTTCCGCGGCGTCTCTTATGAGCGCTCCAAGCGCTGGCCGCTGGCGGAAGCCGATTTCAAGCGCGCGCTGGAGTTATATCCCAACCAGCCGCTGGTGCTGAATTACCTCGGCTATTCATGGGTCGATCAGGGCATCAATCTTGACGAAGCGTTCCGCATGCTGCGCAAGGCCGTCGATCTGCGCCAGGAAGACGGCTATATCGTCGACTCCCTCGGCTGGGCTTATTACAAGCTTGGACGATATGACGACGCTGTGCGCGAGCTTGAACGCGCCATCGAACTGAAGCCCGCCGATCCCGTCATCAACGATCATCTGGGCGACGCCTACTGGAAAGTCGGGCGCCAGCTTGAGGCGCGCTTCCAGTGGAATCACGCGCGCGATCTCAACCCCGAACCCGAAGACTTGCCGAAGATTTTGCGCAAGATCGACGTGGGTCTTGAAGACACGCCGCCAAAGCCTGCCGCTGAAGCCACGCCCGTGCGCAGCGGCGGCTGATTTATGCAAGAGGCCGCGCAAGGGGCCGCGCAAGGGGCCGCGCAAGAGGCCGCGCAAGAGGTCGCGCTTGGGACGCTCAGCGAACGGGCGCCCGCGAAGGTCAATCTGACGCTGCACCTCTGCGGGCGACGTGATGACGGTTATCACGATCTTGAAAGCCTCGTGGTCTTTGCGGGCGTGCATGATCGCCTGACACTGCAGCCAGCGGATGATCTGTCGATTGAAGTTGCTGGCCCCACCGCGCAGGCTGCCGGGCCAGCGCATGATAATTCCGTTCTCAAGGCCGCCCGCGCGCTGGGCGCGAATGTCGCAGGACTGCGCGTTGGCGCGTTTCATCTCACCAAGCGGTTGCCGGCTGCGGCGGGCATTGGCGGTGGCTCGTCAGACGCCGCCGCCGCCTTGCGCCTGCTCGCCCGGCTGAACCACTTGCCGCTGGACGATCCGCGCGTCATTGCGGCGGCGCTAGCCACCGGGTCAGACGTTCCCGTATGCTTTGATCCGCGTGCGCGCATGATGTCGGGGCGCGGCGAGATCGTGAGCGCGCCGCTGTCGCTGGCGCCCATCTTCGCGGTGCTGGTCCATCCGGGCGTCGCGCTGTCCACCCCGCAAGTGTTCGCGCAAATCGGCTTCAAGCTAGGCGAGCGCTCCATCCGGGGCGCGCATCCTGTGGTCGAGGCGCGGGAGAGTTTTGGCTCGCTTCTTCCCAAACTGCGCAAGGGCAGAAATGACATGGAGGACGCAGCCAGCGTGCTGACGCCCGTGATCGGTCGTGCGCTGGCCGTGCTGGGCGCAGCGCGCGGGGTGAAACTCGCGCGCATGTCTGGCTCCGGCGCCACCTGTTTCGCGCTCTTTGAAACGTGTCACGCTGCAGCCCGCGCGGCGCACGTGATCCGCCGCGATCATCCCGGCTGGTGGGTGCGTTCTACCCTTCTGCGTTGATCTTTTCACCCTGGGCTTGCGCCCGCGCGTGTTCCGCCGCAGAAGGTCAACCGCGAAGGTTATCGTCGGGGCGGGGGAGCAAGGCATGGGCAAGAATAGCCCGTCGGCGCGGGTGCGCGCGCTCATGGAGCGCATGACGCTTGAGGAAAAGCTGGGTCAGCTTTCCATGCTGGCCGATGGCCTTGTTGAGACTGGCCCGCCCGGCCCGCACAATCCCTTCACGATGATCCGGGAGGGCCGCGTCGGCAGCCTTCTCAATGTGTGGGGCCGCGATCTTATTCGCGAAGCGCAGCGCAAGGCTGTTGAAGAAAGCCGACTTGGAATTCCCCTTTTCTTTGGCCTCGATGTCGTGCACGGCCACAAGTCCATCCATCCTGTGCCGCTGGGCGAGGCGTGTTCGTTTGATCGCGCGTTGTGGGAAGAAACCGCGCGCGACAACGCCATCGAAGCCGGGTCAGACGGCATCCACATGACCTTTGCGCCCATGCTTGATGTGTCGCGCGACGCGCGCTGGGGGCGCATCGTTGAATGTGCGGGTGAAGATCCTCTCGTCAACGCAGAGTATGGCCGTGCGCGCGTGCGCGGTTATCAAAGTCCCGGCGATGACGGGTTCATGCGCCTCGCAGGTTGCGCAAAGCATTTTTGCGCGTACAGCGCAGTGATTTCCGGTCGCGATTACGGCGAGGTCGATATCTCGCAACGCGCCATCGAAGAGGTCTATCTGCCGCCGTTTCGCGCTGTGGTTGAAGAGGGCGTCGCTGCAATCATGCCCGCGTTCGTCGACGTTGCGGGCGTCGCGATGACGGCGCACAAACGCCTGCTGCGCAATGTGTTGCGTGAACAATGGGGTTTTGAAGGCCTGATCATCAGCGACTATAACGCCATCGCCGAACTCGTAAATCACGGCGTCGCTGCCGACTTGAGCGAGGCGGGCGCGCTTGCACTGAAAGCGGGCGTCGACATCGACATGATGGGCGACGCCTACAACAAGGGCCTGCCGGAAGCGCTTGCGCGCGGCGACTTGACCCTGGACGAAATTCACGAAGCCCTTGTGCGCGTGCTGTCTTTCAAAGAGCAGCTCGGCTTGTTCGATGATCCATATCGCGGCATCGGCAAGGACATTACGAGTGGGCAGGCAAAGCGTCGTGCGCTTTCGCGTACCGCGGCTCAAAAGTCGATGGTGCTTGTCAAGAACGAAGCCGTCTTGCCATTGCGCAATCCCGCTCGCATCGGCCTCATCGGGCCTCTCTGCGACGCGCCGGCCGATCAGCTTGGCGCCTGGGCCACCGCTGGCGATGCCGAAGAGTCCGTTACGATTCTGGCCGGCATGCGCCAGGGCTTTTCGACGTCGCGCATCGCGTACGCGCAGGGCTGTGATTTCAAAACTGCGCTTTCCGGCGGGCCGCAAGAGGCGCAGCTGGCAGCAGCCGATGCACAGGTTGTCGTGCTTTGCCTTGGGGAAGAGCGCTACAGCACCGGCGAAGCCTGCAGCCGCACGCAGCCCGAACTGCCGCAATGCCAGCTCGATCTTGCGCGGGTTGCTTATGATAGCGGCGCCCCTGTCGTGCTCGTCCTCGCCGTCAGTCGCCCGCTCGTGTTGCCAGACTGGCTTGTTGATGGCGCAGCCGCCATCCTCATCTCCTGGCACGCAGGCTCGCAAACAGGCCCTGCGCTGGCAGATCTGTTATGCGGCGCCGTGAATCCATCCGGAAAACTTTGCGTGTCGTGGCCTGCCACGCTTGGCCAGATGCCGGTCTTCTACGGCATGCGGCCTACAGGGCGCCCGCATGATCCTAACAACGGTTGGTCGACGGGCTTTCTCGACGCGCCTTATGCGCCAAGGTGGCGCTTTGGCGATGGCCTCAGTTATGCGCATTTCGAACGCAGCAACCTGCGCACCGATGTCGCGCGCGTATCGCGCGATGGCGTGGTGAACGTCTCGCTTGATGTGGCCAACAAGGGTGAATGTGACGGCGTTGAAACCATCTTCCTGTTTATCCGCGATCCGGTAGCGCGCGTTACGCGCCCCGTGCTGGAATTGAAAGACTTCGCGCGCCTCAAGCTTCGCGCTGGCGAGGCGGCAACAGTTCATTTCACTTTGCGCACCAGCGACTTTTCTTATCTCGACGAGAATTTGCAACCGCGCCTCGACAACGGCGTCATTCATATTTTTGCAGGCGCGAGCTCGCGGGCGGACGCCCTCGAACGCGTCGACGTAACTGTTGATGCAAATGAAGCTGGTGCGTGACATTGCGAGCAAGCGCAGGCTTGGCCGCGAGTGCCTTGCGGGGACTTGACCGGTAGTTATTGCGGCTTGTGCGCATCGCCAGCCTGATTATATTCGCGGCAGCGGGGGCGCTATCGCACATGCGGCGAATCAAAGTTTCGCAACGATGAAGTCAGTTCCCCTGGATCCGGCAGCTATTGTCAGCGCTCCGCTCGCCGAGGCCGCAGGCCCGATGCGAACAAGCCATTCCGACCCGGTGTCGGGCGTCTTGTGGAGCATGGCGGAAGAGCTCGGCGAGATCGGCAGTTTTGACCGCGATCTGCTTAGTGGCGTGGCCCGCGTGAGCGACACCATGTGGCGCATTTTCGACCTTGACCGCGTCGCGCTCGAAGCATCGGAAGCGCCATGGATGGACCGCATCCATCCCGATGACCGGGGCAGGGTGGAGAACGCGCTGCGCGCCGCCATCGCTGACGGCGCCACGAACCTGAAATTCCAGTACCGCATCTTGCGTAAGCGCGAGGAACGGTGGATTTCGACCTGCTTGCGCATCGACTACGACGCGCACGGCGCGCCCATTCGTCGCTTCGGCGTGAATCAGGATGTAACGGATCGTTATTCCACGACTATCGCTAACGCCCATCTGGCGGCTGTAGTGGCGTCGTCGGACGAAGCCATCCAGTCCTACGCGCTCGACGGAACAATCCTGTCATGGAACCCCGGCGCCGAAAGACTCTTTGGATATTCAGCTGAAGAGGCTCTGGGCAAGTCGATTGAATTGATCGTGCCAGTCGACCGGCGCGATGAAGCCAAGCGCGAGTTGACGACTGTTGCGGGTGGCGGACATGTGCGGATCGAGACCATGCGCCGCCGCAAGGACGGCAAGCTTGTCGATGTCGCGATCAGCGCGTCGCCCGTGCGCGATGCTGCTGGACGGGTTGTGGCGGTATCGTCTCTCGCTCATGACATTGGTCCGCGCAAGGCGACGCAGCGCGCGCTTGAACGCTATCGCTTGCTTGCGGAGCACGCCCGCGACGTTCTGCTCGTGTTACGCCTGCGCGATGGCGTCATCATGGAGACAAACAAGGCGGCGGTGATTGCCTATGGCTATGATCGTGAGGCGCTGCTGCACATGACCATCGCTGACTTGCGTGCGCCCGAGACAATTGCCGCTGTGATGGATGACCTTAGCCGCATTGGCGAAGGCACGTTGTTTGAGACCATTCACAAGCGTCAGGATGGTTCAACCTTTCCTGTCGAGGTCAGCGCGGTTTCCATGGTGATGGATGGCGAGCGCATGGTGCTGAGCCTCGTGCGAGATATCTCCGAACGCAGAGAATGGGCGCGCGTGCAGCGCTTGATGACGCGCGAACTTCTGCACCGCGTAAAAAATTCGGTCGCGGTCATTCAGTCGCTTGTGCGCCTCACTGCGCCGCGCGCGCGCAGTATGGATGAGTTTGTCGCGTCACTGTCGGGCAGATTGTCCGCCATGGCGGCGGCGCATGATCTGTTGAGCGAGATGCATTGGCGTGGCGCCGATCTTGGCGAACTCCTTGCAAAGCAACTCGCGCATTATCTGAGCGGGCCAGAGAAGCGACTGCGCATGGCGGGGCCAAAGGTGCGCTTGCCGCAGGAGTTCGCTGTTCCCCTTGCGCTGGCTCTGCATGAACTGGGAACGAACGCAGCCAAGCACGGCTCCCTGTCATCACCGACAGGGCAAGTCGATCTCACGTGGACGTTTACGCGGGGACCGCGTGACAAGCTTTCCATTCATTGGCGCGAGAGCGGCGGGCCCTTGGTCGAGCGTCCGACCTCGACAGGATTTGGCTCAACCCTGATCGAACGCGGCCTGCCGGGCGCCCGAGTTGAGAGGCGTTACGAGCCTGACGGGTTGATCTGCACCATTGAGCTCGATCTGACTCCAGCGCGGCGACGCACCTCGCGGGTGCGCAAGGCCCCCAGGAGCGGGGCAAACAGCGCAGCAAACAGGCCAGATTGACCCGCCCGACGCCTTGCGCCATGCATGGCGCGCCCGCACGTGACGGGCGACGTGGGGAGGCTTGAGGCGGGCTATGTCAGACACGCTGTCGTACATGAGCGGCTTTGGCAATTCGTTCGAGACGGAGGCGTTGCCGGGCGCGCTGCCGGTCGGCCGGAACTCGCCTCAGAAATGCAACTACGGGCTTTACGCCGAGCAGTTGTCCGGCACGGCCTTCACCATGCCGCAGGCGTCCAATCAGCGCTCATGGCTGTATCGCATTCGCCCCAGCGTGAAGCACGCGGGGCGATTCACGCGTGTTGATCCCGGCCTTTTGCGTACGGCGCCTCTCGCGCGCGATGAAAGCCGGTTGCCGCTGGGCCAGTTGCGCTGGGGCCCGGTTCCTGTCCCGCAAGTCGATCTTAGTTTGATCACGGGCCTCTGCACAGTCACCACCGCGGGCGACGCCGATGCGCGCACTGGCATGGCGGCGCATTATCTGTTCGTGACCGCGTCAATGCGCGACGAATACTTCATGAACTGCGACGGCGAACTGCTGATCGTCGTGCAGGAAAACAAACTTCGCCTCGCCACGGAGTTTGGCGTCATTGATGTGGCGCCGGGCGAGGTTTGCGTCATCCCGCGCGGCGTCGTCTTTCGCGCGCAATTGCTGGACGGGCCGGTGCGCGGCTATGTCTGCGAAAACTATGGAGCCTCTTTCACCCTGCCGGATCGCGGCCCGATTGGCGCGAATTGCCTGGCAAACCCGCGCGACTTTCTCGCGCCTGTCGCGGCCTACGAGGATCGCGAAGGCCCCTCAACGCTGTTTGCGAAATGGGGCGGGGAATTGTTCGCCACTGAGATATCGCAGTCGCCGCTTGATGTGGTCGCATGGCATGGCAATTACGCGCCCTACAAATATGACCTGCGCCGGTTTTCACCAGTGGGCGCGTTGATGTTCGATCATCCCGATCCATCCATCTTCACGGTGCTGACGGCGCCATCGGAGACGCCGGGCACGGCGAACATCGACTTCGTGATTTTTCCGGATCGATGGATGGTGGCGGAGAACACGTTTCGCCCGCCCTGGTATCACCGCAACATCATGTCGGAGTTCATGGGCCTCATCTACGGCGTCTATGACGCCAAGCCCGAGGGCTTCCGCCCCGGCGGCATGAGCCTGCACAATTCCATGCTGCCGCATGGTCCCGACGATACGTCGTTCGAGCATGCAAGCAATGCAGAACTGAAGCCGGTGAAGCAGACAGGCACGATGGCCTTTATGTTTGAAACGCGATTTCCCCAGCGCGTGACCAGGTGGGCGTCGGAGCTGCCGACGCTGGACGACAGCTATGTCGATTGCTGGAGCGGGCTCAGGAAACGCTTTGATCCGACGCGGCGCGAGCCAGGCTGAGGCGCGGCGCTTACGCGACCGGCGGACAGTATATCCGTTGCAACGACTGCATGAGGTCGTAGGCGCGCGGGTCCGCAATCCGGTAATGAACCGTGAGCCCTTCCTTGCGCGTCGTCACCAGGCTGCACGCGCGCATGATGGCGAGATGCTGGGAAAGGGCCGACTGGCTAAGGCCAACCTCTTCCACGAGGCGTGAGACGTTCATTTCACCCGCTTCGGCGAGCTTGCACAGAATGAGCAGGCGTCGCGCATTGGCGATGACGCTCATGATTTCGGCTACTTCCTGCGCCTTGTCTTCCAGTTCCTGTGTCGCGAGCATGTCCGATCCGCTAACGAGTGAGCGTTGTCGTACCAATTTAATGCGCGATGCGTAATGCTAGGTCACGGGTGGTGTATTCACGGTGAGTACAGAGCCCTGCGCCGTCAGCACCTTTCCTGCGGCACGCGCGTCGTCCGCCTTGTCGAGCCGCAGCAGCGCCAGGCCCGTCGCGCCAGCTGACGATCCCATGACGCCGATGGCAATATCCCCCGCAAGAATCACTGAGCCGACGGGCGCCGCCGGACCGTCTATGCCCACTTGCGCAACTCTCTTTCGTGCGAGTCCGCGATGCTCCACGCGGGACACGACTTCCTGTCCCACGTAGCAGCCTTTCTTGAAGTCGATCCCGTTCAGGCGGTCCATGTTCGCCTCATGCGGAAACGTCTCGCCCCAAACGAAATCTACGCCGCCCTCTGGCGCGGCGCAGGCGATTCGGTGCGCGTGCCACTCGCTTTCAGACGCCGGTTCGCCAAGCTTCTCGATCTCGCTGGGCGGCGCGATGGCCCGCCAGCCGAGCCGTGCGTCGCGGGGATCGTCAAAAATGCGCCCCTGCGAGGCTACCGGCCCGGGGCCGTCCCAACCGGCGGCTACGGCCAGCGCAGCGCTGACGTCGCTGATCACCACCTGCGCCCGCAGCCTGTACATCGTTAGCCGCTTTGCCAGCGGGGCGGCCAGTTCGGCGGCGCAATCCAGCAGCAATCCGTCGCCGTCGGGAACGACGAAAAAGTCAGCGATGATCTTGCCCTGGGGCGTCAGGAACCCGGCAAACCGCGCCTCGCCTGCGCCGATATGCTCCACGTCGTTGGTGACAAGGCCCTGCAGCCAGGTGCGTGCGTCGGCGCCGCTGATGCGCAGCACCGCACGGCCATGCAGCAACGCCACTCTCGCCCCGCCTTGCCCACCCGACATTGATTTAGCCAATCCTGTTTGCCCACGCGCCAGCTTGTCTTTAGCTTGCCCGCTGCCCAGCATACAGGTAAGCCCCCGGCGGCAGCATGCAAGCGGCGCACGCCAACATGGAAGGCTTCTAGATGGCCCAGACCTGCGATCTCCTGCTCACCGGCGGCACAGTCGTCAATCAGGACGGCGAGGGCGTTCGCGATGTGGCGGTGACGAACGGCACCATCGTCGCCATTGGCAACCTGACGCAATGGTCTGCAGGCAAGCGGATTGATTGCAAGGGCCTTCACGTTCTGCCCGGCGTCATCGACAGTCAGGTGCATTTCCGCGAGCCGGGCCTCACCCACAAGGAAGATTTGGAAACAGGTTCGCGCGGCGCTGTGCTTGGCGGCGTCACCTCCGTTTTTGAAATGCCCAACACCAACCCGTTGACGACCACTGCGGAAACGCTGGCGGAGAAAGTGCGTCTGGGGACCCATCGCATGCATTGCGATTTCGCGTTCTGGGTTGGCGGCACCCACGAGAACGCAAAGCACGTGCCCGAGCTTGAGCGGTTGCCGGGCTCTGCGGGCATCAAGGTTTTCATGGGCTCATCCACCGGCTCGCTGCTTGTGGCCGACGATCCGGGCGTCACGTCGATCCTTGAGCGCGCATCGCGCCGCGCCGCCTTCCACTCGGAAGACGAATATCGTCTTGAGGAGCGCAAGCCGCTGCGCGTCAAGGGCGATCCCAATTCGCATCATGTCTGGCGCGATGTGACGACGGCGCTTCAGTGCACGCAGCGCCTTGTGCGCATTGCGCGCGAGAAGGGCGCCGCGATTCACGTTCTGCATATCTCAACTGAAGAAGAGATCGAGTTTCTCAGCCATCACAAGGATGTCGCGACCGCTGAAGCGACGACCCATCACCTGACGCTCGACTCCAGCATGTACGCGACGCTGGGCACGAAGCTGCAGATGAATCCGCCCGTGCGCGAGGCGCGTCACCGCGATGGAATCTGGCGCGGCGTGCAGCTTGGCATCGTCGATGTGCTCGGCTCCGACCACGCGCCGCACACGCTGGAGGAAAAGGCCAAGCCCTATCCAGAATCGCCATCGGGCATGACTGGCGTGCAAACGCTTGTGCCCGTGATGCTCGATCACGTGAACGCGGGCCGCCTGTCGCTGCAGCGCTTTGTTGATTTGTCCAGCGCAGGGCCTGCGCGCATATTCCAGATCGCCCGCAAGGGCCGCATCGCTGTCGGCTATGACGGCGATTTCACCGTCGTCGACATGAAGCGCACGGAGACGATCACCGACGCGTGGATCGCCTCGCGCACCGGCTGGACGCCCTATAACGGCAAGCAGGTGACCGGCTGGCCCGTCGGCGCCTTCGTGCGCGGCCATCAGGTGATGTGGCAGGGCGATATTGTCACGCCAGCGCAGGGCGAGACGGTGCGTTTCGTGCAGTCGCTGAAGGCTTAACTGCTCGCGACAAAGTAATGCCACGTGCCATCGGCGCCAATGCCGATGCGTTCGATTGCGGGAGTCTTGAAATCAAGCGCCTTGTCTGCTGATGATGCAAGGCTCGCAAAGCGCACGCAGCGCCACATCTCGCGCCGCTCGTCTTCGCTCGCCTCACTGAATGTGCGTGCAGCGAACGCGGGCCATTCGTATGTCACGACCGGCCCGCGCGTGATCGTCGCATAAGCCTGATCGAAGATTGCGGCGATGATCGCCAGCGTCTCACGGCCTTGTCCGTCGAATGATTGCGATTTCAGAAATTCTACAACGTCAGCGAACGTGCGCGGTCGTTGCGCGCCTGTTGCGAAGATTGGCAGCGTTTCGTTGCGCTCAATCGCGCGCCGCAGCTCCTCAATGTCACGTCCATCCACGGCCTCCAGGATCAGCTCGCGCATGGCGCGCACGCGCTCGGGCAGGGCGGCAAGATCGCGCGATGGCGGAGAGATGGTTTCGCGCGACGGAGCGCGGCTTTGCGGCGGCTTGGACATCAACGCAGTGTCACGCGCAACGCCCGCGTACGCAACTCGTGCGTCGTTTTCAGTGCAGCCTAGTGTTTGTTAAGCGCGTAAAATTCGCCAAGCCGGATGCGGCGCGCCAGGTCGTCGGCGTATTGAGCGACAGCTTCCTCGCCGTTGAAGGCGATCAACTCATGAAGCGCGGCCGTGATGGCGGCGTGGGCGAGATTGGTCGGCTCGATGCCCGACAAAATGCCCTCGGCGAACGATTCAGCGACAAAGCTCGACGCGGCGCGCTCTTCTTCGGCCGCGTTGTATTCGTCGATGGAGATGGGCACCGCAGATTTCATGGCCGCAACCTATCAAAACGGCGCGCCTCTGCGAGGAGAGTCGTTAGCGAAGGTTAACGCACCGGATTAGCGCACCCTTGCGTTCTAGCCGCTGTACCGGTTGGCGACGTCGCGGGCGATTCGCCCGCCCTCTTCGAGAAAGCGGGTGATGACGAGTTGCGCGCTGGGCGTGCATCGAAGATGCATGGCGCTGTAGCCGCGAAAGCCACGGTTGTATGATCCGGCAAGGCGTTCGCGTCGCGGCGCGCTGGTTGCTTCCGCCTCCATAAGCGTGGCCATTTGCTTGCGCCATTGATCGCCGGGCCGGTCGCCGCACAATTCTGTCAGCCAGGCCAGCGCGCCGAGAATTTCGGAGAGCCGAAGCAACTGCCGCTCATAGGGCGGGGGCGATTCCAGCGGCTGCGGCGCTGGCAGGGACGGCGGGGCGGCTGCCCCCTGCGCCGGGGCGGTGCGCGTTTGCGCAGCCGCTTTATGGGCGGAAGCCGCAGCGAGGCAGAGCGCCACGCACGCCATCCGCGCGATCATCGTCGCACGATGCCTTGGGCCAGTTTTGCCGGGATGCGGGGTCATGCTCATTGCAGGCTCATGATGCAGGCTCATGATGAACGCAGCAGCCCTTGCGCCTGCACCAGAAGCTCGGCGAGCCCGCCGGTGAGCGGCAACGTTCGCATCTGCCCGTCGTCGGCCCACATCACCCGGCCCAGTTCCTCGGTGGGCTCGCCCTCGCCCGACACCCAGCGGGCCACAAAAGACGCGATCACGTAATGCCGGTGCACGCGGTTGTCGGCGTCGCGGTGGATGATCTCGCGCCAGCCATTGAAGCAGACAATCTCCCCGCGAACGCCAGTCTCCTCCTCCACCTCGCGGATGGCGGCCTCGGCCAGCGTCTCGCCGCTCTCAACAAGACCGCCCGGCAGGCTGAACACTTGATCGTAGGGCGGGTTGCGGCGCGACCCCAGCAACACCCGCCCGTCGCGAAACACGGCGGCGCTGGCGCACAGGATGGGGCGGTCTGGATAATCTCGTGTGGGCTTCATGCAGGTGTTCCGGGCAAGCACGCGCACGTTACCACCGCCCGAGGCGGGCAAAAAGCTTGGTTGCGAGGCGCCGGAATTGGCGCAAACCGGCAATCGCATTGACCCATGTCAAGGAAACTTGATTTTTCTTGGGAGATAGTACATATATTGATGAGAATGTTTCTCAACTAGATGTCAGGAAGACAGCAGAATGGCTATCGCGGCGTCGGGAGTCCAGACAGGGCCTGGTACGGTAGCTACGGTGCGTCCGCCGGACGCCGGTTGCTCGTTCCGCAATGTCCGCGATCGTCTTCAATCTGCTGGCCTGCGTCCCACGCGCCAGCGCATGGCGCTGGGTTGGCTCCTGTTTGGCAAGGGCGACCGCCACGTCACCGCCGAAGCCCTTTATGAGGAAGCCCGGGGCGCCAAGACTGCGCTGTCGCTCGCGACGGTCTACAACACGCTGCGCCAGTTCTCGGAAGCGCATCTCCTTCGCGAGATCGCCGTTTACGGCTCGCGCATCTGGTACGACACCAACACCGGCCCCCATTGCCATTTTTATGTCGAGGACCGCGACGAATTGCTCGACGTGCCCGACGACATGCTCGCCGTGCTCAAGCTGCCCGTTGCGCCTGCGGGGATGGAAATCCTGGGCGCTGACGTCATCGTGCGGGTCAAGTCGGCCTAGCACCCCTTATGGGAACAACCTTTGCTTCCCCCACGCCGCCGTTGGCGCGTCGCGGCGGAAAACAACGCGATCGTGCAGGCGGTATGGCCTGTCGTGCCAAAACTCCAGTTCCACCGGCATGATTCGATAGCCAATCCAGTGGGGCGGGCGGGGCACGTTTCCGATGGGATACTTCAGCGCGTAGCCGGCTATCGCCTTCTCGAACGCAAAGCGCGATTCTACAGGCCGCGATTGCTGGCTGGCCCAGGCGCCGATGCGCGCATCGCGCGGCCGTGAGGCGAAATAGGCGTCTGATTCCGCGTCCGTCACCTGTTCGACAGGTCCACGCACGCGAACCTGCCGACGCAGCGACTTCCAGTGAAAATTTGCCGCCGCCTTGAAACTCGCGTCCAGCTCGCGCCCCTTGGCGCTTTCGCGGTTGGTGTAAAAGACGAATCCGCGCTCGTCCCAGTCCTTCATCAACACCATGCGAATGTTAGGCATTCCGTCTGAGTCTGCGGTCGAAAGCGCCATGGCGGAAGGATCGTTGATTTCTTTCTCGCAGGCTTCCGCAAACCACGTCTTGAACAGGGCGAAAGGCTCTGATGCCTCTGTGAAGTCACCTAGCGTTAACTCGTTCAATGGTTTGATCCCGACTGTGATTGCAATGCCACGGGTTGTACCTTGTACATTAGCGTAACCCCCGCACGCGGGATTATAGGGTCCAACAACTTCCGTGTCGCGTCTCTCCGGCGTCTGATCCGGGCTCGCGGGGCGTCGCAAACTGCGGCTATCGGGCTTGCTCTGGCGCTGTGCGGTTGCTCGGCGGCGATCCCGCTGCCCTCGTTCATCGGTTCGCGGCAAGACATCACCGGCTCAATCGCGCCCGCACATTCGCTTTCACCTTCCATGGATGGTGAAGACTGGCGCCGCGCCAAGGGCGCCCTCGGTCTGGCGCTTGATCCGCAGGGCAATGGCGAGGCCGTGGCGTGGGAAAACCCGAAATCGGGCGCAAAAGGCGCGTTCACTCCTGTTGGCGCGGCCAAGGCTATCGATGACCGCATCTGCCGGTCGTTTCTAACCTCCGTCGGCGGGTCGCTGCCACCACGTTCCCTGCAAGGCTCCGCCTGTCGGGGCAAGGACGGCGACTGGACCCTTGGCGAAATGACGCCATGGACCGGCGGAAAATCGAACTGATAACAATTTGAGCTGTCGGCAAGCTGTCTGGCTGAAACCTTCGGTGCAGGTTGCGTCTCAAATCCGTTGCATTGCAGCGCCGCTATCCCCAAATGTGAACAGAGACATTTTCGGCCGCGCCTGAGGGGCGGCTGACCGACTGGGCTCTACACACATGCGCGACCCATACACCGTTCTAGGCGTGTCGAAATCCGCAACGGCGGACGAGATCAAGAAGGCCTATCGCAGGCTCGCCAAAAAACATCACCCCGACCAGAACACGTCGGACCCCAAGGCCAAGGACAGGTTTTCTGAGGCCAACCAGGCCTATGAGATCGTCGGCGACGCTGAAAAGCGCGCTAAATTCGATCGCGGCGAAATCGACGGCGACGGCAAGCCTCGCTATACCGGCTTTGAGGGTTTCGGCCGCGGCGGAGCTGGCGCTGCGGCGGGGCCCGGCCCCGGAGGCGGGTGGCAGCACTACGAGTATGATGGCGGCGCACAGGCCGGTCGGCGCACTGCGGGCGGCTTTGACCCCGGCGACATCTTCTCGGACCTTTTTGGCATGGGCCGGGGACGCACCGCCGGCGCGCAGGGCGCCCAGAAGGGCGACGACACAGCCGCGACCGTCACGGTGCCGCTGCAGAAAGCCGTCAAGGGCGGCGAAGTGCGCGTGGCGCTGCCTACGGGCCGGATGCTGGACGTCAACATTCCCGCAGGCATTGAGTCTGGCAAACAGATCCGGCTGCGCGGGCAGGGCCAGCCCTCGCCGCTTGGCGGCGGTCCGGGCGATGTAATCCTCACGGTGAACATCGCGCCCCATTCCACCTACAAAATCGACGGTCGCGACCTGCGCATGGACCTGCCGGTCACGCTCTATGAGGCGGCGCTGGGCGGGGCCGTTGAAGTGCCCACCCTCGATGGCGCGGTCGAAATGAACGTGCCAGCCAATTGCGCGGGAAAGACGCTTCGTTTGCGCGGCAAGGGATTCCCCAAGACGGGCGAGAAACCGGCGGGCGATCTGCTGGTGACACTTCGCGCCGCGATGCCAGAGACGGTTGACTCGGACTTCGAAACTCTGATGCGCAAGCTCAAAGCCGAAAAGCCCTACAATCCCCGCAAGGACATTTGAGGAACCAGCGTGTGACAACAGGCTGCGTCCCGCCTGGTCTATGCCCGGCGGGCCTCTCGCGCTAGAACGTCGCGATGTTGGCGCCGACGGCGCCGGGGGGACAGGCGCACGTCATGAAAAAGCGGAAAATCATCGTTGCAGGCGCAGGTTTGGGCGGCCTTGCCGCAGCCTCATGTCTCATGAAGGCTGGCCACGAGGTAGAAGTCTACGAGCAAGCCGCACAGCTGGGCGAAATAGGCGCGGGCATCCAGATCAGCGCCAACGCCCAGCATGTGCTGCGCGATCTGGGGCTCGGGCCCGCGATGGATGCCGTTGGCGTGCGTCCCGGCGCATACGTGTTTCGCCTGCACGACAGCGGCGAAGTCATCCAGCAGTTTTCGCTAGCTGAAGACCATGAGCGCAAAAATGGCGCGCCGTACACCCAGATGCATCGCGCAGATTTCCACCAGCTCCTCGTCGACAAGACTCGTGAGTTTCGTCCCGACGCTATCCAGCTCAACAAGCGCGTGCGCGGTTATGTCGAGACCGAAGACTCCGTCGCGTTACATTTTGAAGATGGAACATCCGCCACCGGCGATCTGCTGGTGGGCTCGGACGGTCTTAAATCTGCAGTGCGCGCGCAGATGCTTGGGGCCGCGCCTGCGGTCTACACCGGCGATTGCGCGTGGCGCATCCTCGTGCCGATCGAGAACTTGCCGAAGGATCTTTTGCCCGAAGTGATGTCTGTCTTCATGGGGCCGGGCGGTCACGTGGTTTGCTATTATCTGCGCTCGGGCACGCTTCTTAATTTTGTTGGCCTTGTCGAAACCGACGAAGTCTCTGAAGAGTCCTGGACGCAGAAGTTCCCGTGGGAGAAGCTCAAAGCCGATTATGTCGGCTGGCATCCGATCATCCAGACCATTATCGACCGCGCGACGAAGGACGAATGTTATCGCTGGTCGCTGCACCGGCGCGAACCGACCATGAACTGGTCCACAAAACGCGTCACCCTGCTTGGCGATTCAGCGCACCCAACTCTGCCTTATCTGGCGCAGGGTGCAGCGATGTCGATTGAGGATGGCGCGGTGCTGACGCGCGCGATCGCCATGACCGATGACATTGCCGAAGGCCTGCAGATTTATCAGCGCAACCGCATCGGGCGCACGGCCCGCATCGTGCGCCAGTCAACGGCAAACCGCACGCTGTTTCATCTGGGCTCGCAGGAAGCGATCCGCGCCGCGTTCGCCAAGCGCGATGAAGGCGAAGAGCGCAACGCGTGGCTTTATTCCTACAACCCACTGACGGTGGAACTGGTCTGAAACTTCAGCGCGCAAAGCGCGGAAGGCGAGCCTGCCACCTAACTCCGCGCGGCAAGTCCGCGCGCACGAGACGACCGCGACGCGACAACGCAAGCGGCGGCGCATCAACCAGCGTCGCTGAGGCGTTTTGAACTATCGCAGCGACGGTGAGCACCGCTTCAGGCGCGTCCAACGCGTCGTAGGCAACCTCGCCCTGCGCCCAGAGCGCGAAGACATTGCGCACGACGGTGTCGATTGTTTTCGGGCCCTGCGTTTCGGGCGCAGCGCGCGGCTTGTTGCGCGATCCTGGCTTGCGACCGCGGCGCTTGGGCGCCTCTTCGAATATGTAGGCTGGCGCAGCCGGCTCGTTCAGACTGGGCAATATCCGCCTGGATTGCGTCGGCTCGCCTAACGCGGGTTCGGGCGCATCTGCGGGCGGGATGGAAAACAGGGCTTCCGCCGCCGCCCACCGGGTTGGCTCAGGAGCCCATTGGCGCGGCGGTTCCGGCAAAGGGGTCACAAAGGGGGTCGGTGGTTCGAGCACAAGAGTGTCCGAGGTCGGCGCCGCGCGTGCTCCGCGCTTGCGTTCGATAGTGAAGGGCCTGACGGGGCGGCGCATCGATTTCCTTGGGGTGTCCTTGACCCAACGGGATCAAAGCTTAGCGTGCAAAAGCAGATCGCCCATAAAGCTTACGATTCGTAAAGTACAGCCCTAAAGTCAGCGCCTGACAATAATGCATGTGCAGGGGCCAAAATGCATGTGCAGGGGCCAAAGGCGCGCGGCGATCATTGCCGCCGGGGACGGACGCTTGGCCCAGGGCGTCCCCGTTTCCCCACCCCGCTAAAGTCAGAGTCGCTTGCCTTGTTTATGCGCAGCGCTTAAAGCCGGAACCCCCGACCAGGTCGCGAAAGCGCATTCTAGTGGTTGATCGGTTAT
>JANPPJ010000105.1:0-5810 GCA_031428455.1 Hyphomicrobiales bacterium
GGGCGCGGTCGGCGCGCTGTACATCGTTTACGCCAAGGCGGACGCGGTTCGAGTAGCGGAAATCGAACTCGGCAAGATAGCGGTGCAAATGGCGCTCGCCACAATGCTGATAAATGCCCTTCATTCCGCGCTTGAATATCGAGTAGTAGCCTTCCACGGTGTTGGTGGTGATCACGAAATCGCTGTCGTAACGGGCATATTCTTTACGCCCATGGTTCACGGCATCATGAAAGCGAAACTCTTTTTCAAGACCCCTGTAGCTCGGCAACTCATCTGAAATCATACCCGCGTCGGCAGACACGTTCTTGCGAATGATTGGGATAAGATCAGCAATAGAAGTGCTCTCTACGTGAAAGCTGCGAGCCCCGCCGCCGCGCTGGACCAAGGTCAGCACGATATTCTTATGAGCGCTACCGGCGCGTGCTTTTGGCATCCCTTCAAGCCGACCGATAAAGGTTTCATCGACTTCAATAACGCCGCCGTTTCCGCCCATGGGCGGCTGTTCGGGCGGGAGTTGCATCGCAAGCCGAATGCGATGGGACATGAACCATGCGGTTTTCAAGGTCACGCCCAAAGTGCGGTGAAGCTGGTTGCTAGAAATGCCCTTTTTGGACGAGCAGATCAGGTGAATAGCCTGCAACCAGAGGCGCAACGCGACATGGCTGGACTCAAACACGGTGCCAACCTTCACGGTGAAGGGCTTGCGGCACTCCTTGCACTTGTGAACCCCGATGCGGGTGCTTTCGCCCGCCAGCTTGGTAATGCGCGCGGCGTCAGCGTTTCCGCAATGCGGGCAGGTCGGACCATTCGGCCAGACGCGAGCCTCGACATAAGCGTAAGCGGCGCGCTCGTCATGGAAGTGTTTGTCGGAAAGCACGGACATCGGTTGAACTCCTATGAAAATCAACCTACTCCGTCATCTATGGTACGTCAAGTATAATATCCCCATTATTTGCTATCCAGCGCGCGCGGCGGGGCGCGGCAATCCCAAATGGTCTCGCAGCATACTTCCTTCGTAATGCGTGCGAAACAGGTTGCGACGTTGCAACTCCGGCACAACGAAATCGGCAAAGTCAGTCAACCCGCCAGGGCTGAACGGCGGCATGATGTTGAACCCGTCAGCGCCGTCGTTCTCAAACCATTCCTGCAGGGAATCCGCGACATCGGCGGGCGTGCCGATAAGCTGCCGATGGCCTTTGGAGACGACCAGCTTCTCGTATGTTTCACGAATGGTCATGTTCTCGCGTTTGGACTGCTCGTAGATGCCCACCGAACGGCTCTGCGGCAGCTTTGCAACGTCCATGTCCGGCAAGGGCTTGTCGACATCGGCGCCAGTCAGGTCAACGCCCATGGAGCGGCTCAGCTGAAGCAGGCCTGCCTCAGTGTGAATGAACGACTGCAACAGTTCATACTTGTCCTGCGCTTCCTGCCGCGTGCGCCCGACAATCGGCAACACGCCCGGCATGACAAGTGCGTGCGCGGGATTGCGCCCGAAGGAAACAGCGCGCTCCTTGATGTCGCGTGTGAAGGCGCGCGCGGATTCAAGATCGCCCTGGATAGTAAAAATCACCTCGGCGTATTTTGACGCGAGGTTTTTGCCGTCTTCCGATGAGCCCGCCTGCACGAGAACCGGATTGCCCTGCGGACTGCGCGGCAGCGACAGCGGGCCGCGCACTTTGAAATACTTGCCCTCGTGATTGAGCACGCACAATTTAGCAGGATCAAAGAAGGCGCCGTTTTCCTTGTCGATGATGACGGCGTCGTCTTCAAAACAATCCCATAGTCCGCGCACCACATGCGTGAACTCATCGGCGCGGCGATAGCGCTCGGCGTGTTCGGATAATTCGTCGACGCCGAAATTGGGGGCCTCATTTGCGGAGGACGTAACGATATTCCACCCTGCCCGACCGCCGCTGATGTGATCGAGCGAAGCAAATTTGCGCGCGACGTTGTAGGGCTCGTTGAAGGATGTGGTCGCGGTGGCGACCAGGCCGATCTTGCTTGTCGTCATCGCAAGGGCGGAAAGCAGCGTGAGCGGCTCGAGACGAAACGCGTCCACCCGCTTGGCGCGCGGTGAAAATGAGAACACATCGGCGACGAACAACAGGTCAAAGCAGCCGCGCTCGGCGATTTCCGCAAAGTTGAGATAGCTCTTGATGTTGACGCCGTCGCGATAGGCATCCGGGTGACGCCACGCGGCCATGTGATGTCCCCCGGGGGCCAGAAACAGGCCTAACTTCATCTGCCGCATCGTGGTCCTCCCGGCTGCATCGGTCACTCAATCAGCCGCTGCTCGCGCATTGCAGACTATCGCGCAGCGCCGAAAAAATCTTCGACAATCCGCGCAAGCTCAATGGGCTTGTCATGATGAATGTTGTGGCCAGTGTCCGCTGCTTGCGTCCACGCGCCATGACGCAATTGTGCAAGGCGCCATTCGAACCCGCCTTCGCCTTCGCGGTCCATGCGCTCGAAACGATCGCCCGCTGCGATCCAGAGCGTCGGCGCCTCAATGCGTCTCCAGCACGCGGCCCAATCGTCCACGCTGTAGCTTGTCGCAAACGGGCGCTGATGGCCGGGATCAAAGGACCACGCATAGCCGCCGTCAGCAGGGCGTGACGTTTGCTCTGCGAGAAACAGCGCCTTGTCAGGCGTGAGGCGCTTGTTGGCGGCGATCAAGCGCTCGGCCATGGAGGCGTGGTCAGGATAAACGCGGGTTTTAAGTATGTTGCGCCATGAGGCGAGCCACGCGTCCAGCAACTCAGGCGTATCGCGCAAATCACGCGGGCGCAGGCCAAAGCCGTCTATAGACGCCACACGCTTCACGCGCGCTGGCCGCACGCCCGAATACACGTTGGCGATGTTGCCCCCCAGCGAATGGCCCAGCAGGCAGACCGGCGCATGGGGCGACACATGATCGATGATGGCGTCAACGTCAGCCAGATAATCCTGAAAGCAATATCCTTGCGCACACCATTGCGTTGCGCCATGGCCGCGCCAGTCTGGCGCAACAATCCGCCAGTCGCGCTTCAGCGCATCGATCATGAACTGGAATGTTGCGGAACCGTCGCGATGCCCGTGCAAGCAGACAAGCAGCGGCGCGGCAGGATCGCCCCATGACCGCAAATTGTACGTGAGCCCGCGGACCGGCAGTTGACTGGTCCCGGACGCGCGGACCGGGACGTAAGCGCTCTCTTTCAAACCAGCCTCCGGGCCCCAAAGCAAATGGCGCGGACCAGCCGCGCCATCTCGAATTGTATTCCCTCTGGCTGGCGCCGCAAGGGCGCCTGGCGATGTTCGCGCAGCACGAGCCGCGGCGACATTACTGCACGGCCGTCAACTTCAATGCACGCTCGACGACATTGCGATCAAAGGCGCCGATGCGTTGCACAACCTTCTGCATCGCCTCTCCTGTCACAGGCTCCACGTCAATGCGCAGACGTTGCGCCTCAGCAACGAATGCGGGGTCGATCATGGTGGCGTCAAAGGCGCGGCGGAGCGTGGCGATGCGTTCGGCAGGCACATCCGGCGGCGCGACTAGCGGCCATGCGACGGCTTGGGGCGAGAACAGAAGCTCGAGCGCCTGACGATCCATTTCGCTCGTCGCAAAGTCCATGACGAGGGGCGTGTCAGGAAGGTCCGGCGCCTTCTCCATGGCCATCTGCACGAGGATGTTGATTTTCTTTTCGTCCAGCCATTGCTTTGACCGGCTCTTCAAGCTGCCCCACGACCAGCCAAAGCGCGCATCAACTTCGCCCTTCTCCATGGCGGCGGTGACATCGTTGCCGCCCGGATAACCCGTAACGACCTTGATCTTGGCGCCCGTGAGGTTTTTCAGCAGCGTCGGGAAGCGGCCTGTGTCGTCGGTGGTGCCTGTGGCGCCGGTTGTGATCTGCTGTGTTTGCAGATCAGCCAAAGTTTTCACGCCAACGGTGTGCCACACAACACCCACGGAAACTTCGGTGCTCGTGCTGCCAATGGGGTTAAATCGTGCGGGATCGTACTTTGCCATTTGCGGATTGAACACTGGCTCGATGCCATAGCTGCGCGAGAGCATGCCAAGCGTCGTGCCATCACGCGGCGCAACGCTGTAGAGATGCAGGATCGTCTTGATGCCGCCGGAGCCCGGCATGTTCTGGGGCACCATCTGCGGATTGCCCGGAATGTGCCGCCCCATGTGACGCGCCAAAAGACGCGCGGTGGCGTCATAGGTGCCACCTGCTGCGTAGCCGATCAGGATCGTGATGTTCTTGCTGCCGAAGGATTCCGCCGTTGGGGCCTGCGCCTGCGCCGCCCCGATCGCTGAGACGCTTCCTGCGAGGATGGCCGTGAATGCGGCGAGACGATTTCTGATCATGTTTCCCCCCCTTGTGCGGCAGCTTACCTTTTGCGGCGCTGCAGCTTTTCACCGAAGCTGCGCGCTTTGAGCGACGCGCAGCGCAAGCGTTTTCAGATCTTGAGATTGAACAATTCAATGGCATTGTTGCGGGTCAGATTCATGCGCTTTTCCTCGGACAAACCCTTGAGATGATGCTCCACCACCTGACGCGAGTGCGGAAACGTCATATTGAAGTGCGGGTAGTCATTCGACCACATGCAGTTCTTTTCGCCCCACCACGGGAAGAAACGCGTGCCGACGTAATCCTCAAGGAATGTGCCGTAGACATGTTCCTCGAAAATCTCGCTCGGCTTGCGCGTGATCGCGAGGTTGTGCGTGTTGCGAAAGCGTTCGAAGTAATAGTCCCACTGCTGCAGAAGGAATGGCAACCAGCCGATTTCACTTTCCGCCAGCAGCAGTTTCAGATCGCGATGCCGATCAAAGGCGCCGGAGAAAATGAAATCGAACAACGTGTTTGCGGAATCGTTGGTCTTGACGTTTGTCGCGTCTTTCAGGCCTTGCAGGCCTTTTTTCTGACCCGTCTTGATGTAGGAATGGCCTGTCAGGATATGACAGATGACCGGCTCTTTTGCTTCAGCGCACGCGGCCCACAGCGGCTCGTAATGCTCGGATGTAAACGGCAGGTTGGGATCGGGCACCTGCCAGATCATGGCGCCCTTGAGTCCGTTGAGATGGCCGCGCTGCATCTCCTTGATGCCCGCCTTGATGTCGTAAACCGACACGAGAGGCGCAGCGTAAAGACGCTTGTTGTCGGCCTGGCAGAAGTTGTGAACCCAGTCGTTGTAAAGCTTGAACGATTGCTGCTGGGTCTCCAGGTCATCAATGCCAAACAGGGCCATGCCGTAATTGGGAAAGAGGATTTCGGCGGCGACGCCGTCCGTGTCCTGATCGCGCAGGCGAAGATGCGGGTCAGTGGCGCCGGGAGGCGAATTGCGGAACGGCACGCGCGGCAGGTTGTCCTGCAAGCGTTTGGGCAGGTCAGTCCATAATTCTTCTGGCTCCATCACATGCGCATCGGTGGAGATCATCTTCGGCATTGCGGCAGTCTGCGCTTCCGTCAGATGTTCGCCAACGACGGTGCGGCGCGGGAAAGTGCGCGCCTGCTCTTCGGACATGCCTGCGAATTTGGAGGCGTCTACTGCTAACTCAGGCATTTCATGCTCCGATCAAAAGCTTATTGAGGCGTCGCACGTGCGTGCCGACAGGCCATAGGGTCGAGGCAAAAGGTTCAGGCGGGCGAGAAAAACTTGCCCTGCGCATAGACCCGCTTTTTCGAAGTCTCGCCGTTTTTGGGAGAGTCTCCGACCTTAATTGAGCCATCGCCGAATTTCGTCTGGGTCACCACATCGCGCGGGGTGCCAAAAGGCGTGAGGCTGTCGAGCCCCTTCACGTTGCGCACGCCGCCGCCGACACG
>JANPPJ010000106.1:0-37790 GCA_031428455.1 Hyphomicrobiales bacterium
GCATCCCGTGGCCCGGTCGGCATATCCACAACCGAGGTTCGCTTGCGCCACTTGGCCACGGTCTTTTCATTGATCCCGTAGCGCGCTGACAATGCCCTCAGGCTCTCTTCACTATTCTGTATTGCTCGACGGACTGTCTCAGTCGTTGTGGCGCAGCCGTGTAGAACCTGTCCCATAGAGCATCCTTCCATTCGGCGGATAAGGTTGCACCATCAAACCCTGGGATCAAACAAGTAGGGCCCGCACCGGCGAACCTCGGTAGAGGGCGCCCTGGGCCAGCGGGAGCGGAGCCCCTAAACCACGCCAAGTCCGGCGTCTGTCGGGCGTCTCACGCAACAATGGGCGTATGGACGGCGGCGATGTACAAGGCGGCAAAGTTAGTAGTGGCTAGCGCTTGGCAGTCTGCGTCTCCGAAGTGTAATGTCGCAGGGAAACGCTTTTGGCGCAAATGTAAGTCAGCTTTGCTGGTTGTGATCCAATGGCCGGGCGTCCTTCAGTGACGCCCGGCTTCTCTTTTTCCTGGGACCCAGAAAACCCCGAGAATTCTAAGTGTTGTCTTAACCATATTTCAACTTGAGCGGGCGACATTCGGGCACTGGCACGCTCGGGTACCCCAATGATCGAGTTTTTCGCGCTTATCGTATTCCCCGCCCTGATGGCCTTTGCGGCGTCATCGGATCTGTTGACGATGACGATACCCAACAGGGTCGCCATCACATTGACCGCCGCCTATCTCGCGTTCGCTTTCTTTCTTGAAGTGCCGCTGGCGACCATCGGTGTGCACCTGGCTTGCGGCGCAGCCGTTCTCGCAATCACCTTCTCGATGTTCTGCTTTGGTTGGATGGGCGGAGGCGACGCCAAACTGGCCGCCGCCACGTCGGTCTGGCTCGGCTGGTCGCTCGTTCTTGAGTACAGCCTCATCGCCTCTGTCGCCGGCGGCGTCCTGACCCTTAGCCTTCTACTCGCCCGACAATGGCCCCTGCCGCTTTCGCTCCTGCGACACAAATGGATCGAGCGTCTTCACGACGCAAAGACAGGCATTCCCTACGGCATCGCGCTCTCGTTCGCAGGCCTTGTGATCTACCCGCAGACAGAAGTCTGGCGCGCCGCATTCGGATGACCTCGCAATCTTGATGTTTGCTTAACCAGACATTGAGTTTTCGAGGTCATCGTAAGTTGAGAATCGGCTTGTCGGTCGTTTCGTTAAGGGTTTCTAAATGAACAAGGCACGTATCGCGATCCTTGCAGTCGCCCTCATCGGAGGCGTATCGGCCGCAATGATGGTGGGTGGTTCGCCGCCGCCGACGCCGGAAACGAAGGTCGTCGTCCAGCAAATCCCGATGGACGGCGTTCTTGTCGCATCGCGCAACATTGATGTTGGCGCACGCATTCAAAATGGCGACTTGCGTTGGGCTGAGTGGCCAAAGGATTCCATCGCCCCGGAGCTTATCCGCCGCTCAGCCGCGCCAAAAGCCGTCGAGGAGTTTGCTGAAGCGGTTGCGCGTAGTCAGTTCTTTGCAGGTGAGCCGATCCGCAGCGAACGGCTTGTGCAGGGTCAGAAATCAGGATTCCTGGCGGCTTCGCTTCCCCCCGGCTTCCGTGCGGTGGCCATCACCATCGACCAGACGGGCGCGACGTCCGCGGGCGGCTTTGTGCTGCCCAATGACCGCGTCGACGTGATCAGCACGGTTCGCGACAACGCGGCCGGAGCCGAGAGTTTCGAGTCGCGCACGATCCTGTCAAACGTGCGCGTGCTGGCCATCGGACAAACCGTCCAGGAGAAGAACGGCGAGCGCACTGTCGTCGGCGGAAACGCAACGCTTGAGGTCGATCCCAGCCAGGCCGAGACGCTCATTCTTGCTCAGCGCGTGGGACAATTGTCGCTCTCGCTTCGCAGCATCATGGACCAGGCCAAAACGGACGCGCCCGAAGAGAACGGCGGCGCGTCTGATTCTTCCATCACCATCGTCCGTTATGGCAACGCAACGAGCGGCGGACGATGAGCGCGCGCGCTTCAGTGGAGCTTCCCATGTCCAGACCCCCCCGTTTCCGCTTGACGCCAGCTGCGGCGCTGAGCGCGCTGATCCTGGCAGCCGCCGGACTCGTCGCGCCCGCTTACGCGCAGGACAATGTCACGCAAGTCGCGCGGACAGATTCCTCGCCCAGCCAGCGGCTGAGCATGGGCATCGGCAAGTCGGTGATCATCGATTTGCCACGCGACGCCTCAGAGATTTTTGTTGGCAACCCTGCAGTTGCAAATGCGGTCGTGCGCTCGCCGCGCAAGCTTTACGTGATCGGCGTCGCCAACGGGCAGACGACGATTTTCGCGATTGACGCGCGCGGCGCGCAGATCGCCAAGATCGACATCAACATCGGACGCGATGTCGGCGAATTGCAGCGAATCCTGAAGGCCGCCGTGCCATCGAGCGACATTTCCGCACGCACCGTTGAAGACTCAATCATTCTGACTGGCAACGTCAACACTGCGGGCGACGCCCAGAAGGCTGTCGACATCGCCAATGGCTTTGTGCGTAGCGATGGCGCGCAGGGCGGCGCTGCGGCTGCGGGCGCGACGGGTAGTGGAACATCCTCGCGCGTGGTCAACTCGCTCGTCATTCGTGGGCGCGACCAGGTGATGTTGAAAGTCACCATCACTGAAGTGCAACGGCAAGTGCTCAAGCAGCTCGGCGTGAACGCCGCCAGCGCCAGCGGCGGCTGGGGCAAGCTGGTGATGAACAACCCCTTCTCGCTTAATCTGCAGAACACGGCGGCCTCCGCGCTGACGCTGAACGGCTCAGGCAACCTGACGGCGACGCTGCAGGCCTTCGAGCGTTACGGCGTGGCCCGCATTCTCGCCGAGCCGAGCGTGACGTCGATCTCCGGCGAAAGCGCGAAGTTCACAGCCGGCGGAGAATTGCCGATTCCGCAAGGACAAAGCTGCTCCCCAGACCAATCAGGCCGCATCGTTTGCACGACGCAGATTCAGTACAAGCCCTACGGCATCAGCCTTAACTTTACGCCGGTTGTTCTGTCCGAAGGGCGCATTCTGCTGCGCGTGGCGACCGAAGTCACTGAAGTCGACCAGACGCAATCGTTCAACTTCTCGTCCGTCAACGTGCCTGCATTCCGCACGCGCAAGAACGAGACAAGCGTCGAGCTTCCCTCAGGCGGCTCGATTGTTTCGGCGGGCTTGATCCAGGTGAAGTCGCGGCAGGTCATCAATGGACTGCCCGGCCTCATGAACTTACCGATCCTTGGCGCTGCGTTCCGGTCGCGAGATTTTCAGAGCGAAGAGACCGAATTGTTGATCATTGTCACGCCATACATCGCAAAGGCTGTCAGCCCGAACGAACTGGCGCGTCCCGATGACGGCTTCATGGAAGCCAGCGATCCGCAAACGTGGCTTATGGGACGGGTCAACCGCCTCTATTCGACAAAGAGCAACCCCCAGGCCGCACCCGGTCTCAAGGGACGCTTCGGCTTCATTATCGATTGACGTCATTTCTTCGCAGGGCGAACCTCATGTCCAACACCCAGACAACAAATCGCTCGCGTAGCCCCTTAAGCCGGCTGCTGCTGATGGCGGCAATCGCTGCGCCTGCACTTGCCGGCTGCGCGCCCGATCGCGTTACAAAAGGGCCGCCCATTCCGTCCGATTATCGGGCGCGTCATCCAATCGTATTGACGCAGGCGCCTATCACGACCGACATCCTGGCCACGAGTGGTCACCTTGACGCGCGCGGCCGCGAACAGGTGCGCGCATTCGCAAAAGAGTATCGTCTGGCGGGGGGCGGAACCATCGCTATCCAGGCGCCCGCGGGCAATCGCAATTCCCACGCCATCGTCGACGGGATCAGGCGCGAACTCGCAGCCTCTGGCGTCAGAAGCGGCGTGTCCGTTTCAAGTTATCAACCTGCCGATCCCATGCTCGCATCGCCGGTCCGCCTGTCATATCTGGGCGCCAAGGCGATGGTGCATTCGCGTTGCGGAGAGTGGCCGCGCGATCTGGCGTCTGGATCATCGGTAGGCGGTTGGGAAAACCAGCCCTACTGGAATCAGGGTTGCGCCTATCAACAAGCCTTCGCCAGCCAGGTGGCCGATCCGCGCGATCTCGCAGGGCCACGGGCAGAGGGGCCGAGCGACGTCGCCATGCGCATCCGCGCCATTGGCAAAGTGCGCGAAGGCGAGGATCCCGGCACCGAATGGAAAGTTGAGAACACTTCCATCGGAACTGTTGGAGCCAATTGATGAGCGACCAGCGTCTCCCAGAACAGCGTGACGCCGAAGCGTACATTGCTCCGGTTCCGCGCGTCACAATCCAGGCGTTCTGCGAACGGCAGGACACGGCGTCCGCCATCGCCGCAGCGGCGTCGGACCGGCGCATGCTCAAAGCGCACGTCAAGCTGCACATGGGCGGCGCGCCCGCAGCCGTGGAAGCTTTTCGCGACGCGCCGACGCCAAACGTCATCGTTCTTGAGGCCAACGGCGGTCGCGACGCCTTGATCCAGCACCTCGACGAGCTTGCCGAATTTTGTGACGCGGGCACAAAAGTTGTCGTTATCGGCGCGCACAACGACATTCTCTTGTATCGCGAATTGATTTCTCGCGGCGTGAGCGACTATGTCGTTGCGCCCGTCACGCCATTGATGTTCGTGCAGAGCGTGTCAACGCTTTACACTGACGGCAGCGGCAAATCGCTTGGCCGCGTGGTGGCGGTGACTGGCGTGAAAGGCGGCGTGGGCTCGTCAACCATTACCCACAATCTCGCATTTCTTGTTGCGCGCAATTTCGAAACCCCGACAGTTCTTGTCGATCTCGATATGGCTTTCGGAACCGCTGCGCTCAATTTCAACCAGGACCCGACAAGCAGCGTCGCAGACGCCGTCAGCGCAAACGGACTGGACGCGGCGCTTGTGGACCGTTTGCTGGCGCGCTGCACGGACAGGCTCAGCCTGCTGGCGGCGCCAGCGACGCTTGATCGCGTCTACGACCCCAGCGAAGAGACGTTCGATAATCTCGTCGACATCTTGCGCGCCAGCACGCCGATGATCTTTCTTGACATGCCGACGAGTTGGACTGCATGGTCGCGGCGCTTGCTTATCGCAGCCGATGAGATCGTCCTGGTCGCCACGCCGGACCTCGCCTGTCTTCGCAACACAAAAAACATGTACGACGTCTTGCGCGCAGCGCGCCCGAACGATGCTGCGCCTCGCGTCATTTTGAACATGACGGGCGTGCCCAAGCGCAATGAAATCAGCGAGGCTGATTTTACGAAGGCAATCGAGACGTTGCCGTTGTGCTCCATCCCCTTTGATCCGAAAGTGTTCGGAACAGCCGCCAATAACGGTCAAATGCTGGCCGAAATATCAGACGCCGGGAAGATCACCGACGTTCTCTCCGAGGTTGCACGTACGTTGACTGGCCGCGCGGAATCCAAACCAGCCAAGAAGCTGTCTATCCTGGCTCCCTTCACGACGCTTCTTACACGCAAGAAGGCTTCGTGATTCGTTCACCTGAGGCAAGATAACGACCATGTTTGGAAAGAGATCAAACGTCGCTGACCGGCCCGCATCAACGGTGCGCGCCACAGCTCCTGCGGCTCCTCCCTCAAACATGTCGGCGCCTCGCGCAGCCGCTCAACCTAGTGCTGCGCTTTTGGAGCCTGAGGCCCCTATTCGGTCCAAAGATTATTTCGACACCAAGAGCCTCGTCTTTAATGCGATGATCGAAGTCATCGATGTGTCGATGCTCTCGAAAATGGACCCCGAGACCGCGCGCGGCGAAATTCGCGATGTGGTGAGCGAGATCATCGTCCTGAAGAACATCGCAATGTCGATGGGCGAGCAGGAAGATCTTCTCGACGAGATCTGCAACGATGTTCTGGGTTACGGTCCTCTTGAGCCGCTGCTGGCGCGCGACGACATAGCCGATATCATGGTGAACGGCGCCACGCGGACATTCATCGAAGTCGGTGGCAAAATTCAGCTCACGAACGTGCGCTTTCGCAACAATGCGCAATTGATGAACATCTGCCAGCGCATCGTGAGCCAGGTCGGACGCCGTGTGGACGAAGCCTCGCCCATCTGCGACGCGCGCTTGCTCGATGGTTCTCGGGTGAACGTTATTGCGCCGCCGCTGGCCATTGATGGCCCTGCGCTCACCATCCGCAAATTCAAAAAGGACAAGCTCACGCTCGACCAATTGGTCAGGTTTGGCGCCATCTCCCCCGAAGGCGCAGAAATCCTCAAAATCATTGGGCGCGTGCGTTGTAATGTCCTCATCTCGGGCGGCACCGGATCAGGCAAGACGACGCTGCTGAACTGCATGACCAATTACATTGACGATGACGAACGCATCATCACATGCGAGGACGCGGCCGAGCTTCAGCTGCAACAGGCGCATGTGGTGCGGCCGGAAACAAGACCGCCCAGCCTTGAAGGCACGGGCGCCGTGCATATGCGCGATCTCGTGAGAAATTGTCTGCGTATGCGTCCCGAACGCATCATCGTGGGCGAAGTTCGCGGACCTGAGGCATTCGACCTGCTTCAGGCCATGAACACGGGCCACGACGGCTCCATGGGCACCTTGCATGCGAACTCGCCGCGCGAAGCGCTGAGCCGACTTGAATCCATGATCACGATGGGCGGTTTCAGCCTGCCTGCCAAGACTATCCGTGAGATGATCTGTTCATCCGTCGACATCATCATCCAGGCCATGCGCATGCGCGACGGCTCGCGCCGCATCACGCACGTTACAGAAGTGATGGGCATGGAAGGCGACGTGGTCACCGTGCAGGATCTGTTCCTCTATGACGTGATCGGGGAAGACGCGAACGGCAAGCTGGTTGGAAAGCACCGTTCGACCGGCATCGGTCGGCCGCGTTTCTGGGACCGCGCGCGCTATTATGGCGAAGAGAAACGGCTTGCCGCCGCGCTCGACGCAGCCGAAGTCGAACCCTCAAAGTAGTGGAAAAGTGAAGGCCTGGATCGATGTTCGACACCCTCAGCCCTGCGGCCATGATTTTGATTGCGTCGGTCCTCGTGGCCGTGGTGGCGATCATATATCCGATGCTCGTGGGCGGCGGAGAAAGCGAAAAGCGAAAGAACGCTTTCACGTCTACGCGCGCGCGCTCAGCGCAAACTGATCAGGACTCGCAGCGTCGCAAGAACATCGCCACGAGCCTCAAGAAACTTGATCAGCAAACCCATGCGAAAGTAAATCTTGAAGGCAAGATTTCGCAGGCTGGCCTGACGTGGACCAAGTCGCAGTACTACATGTTTTCGGGAGCCTGCGCCTTCGCTGGCTGCCTCACCGTTCTCTTCATCACCCTCAGCCTGCCCTACTCCTTGCTCGGCCTGCTGATCGGCGGCTTTGGATTGCCAAGCTGGTATCTGTCGAGCCGCAAGAAGAAGCGGCTCAAGGTCTTCATCGAGTCATTTCCCCCCGCGCTCGACATCATCATTCGTGGCGTCAGGGCCGGCCTTCCGCTTGGTGAATGTCTCAAGATCATAGCGAACGAGTCGCCTGAGCCGCTCAAGTCCGAGTTCAGGCAAATCAACGAAGCCCAGCAGATGGGCATGACAATCGCGGAAGCGACGCAACGCATGGCTGAACGCACGCCTTGCGCGGAGTCGCATTTTTTCTCCATCGCGCTTGGCATCCAGCAGCAGTCTGGCGGCAATATTTCTGAAACGCTCGCCAACCTTTCGCGCGTGCTGCGTGAACGCAAGAAAATGAAAATGAAGATCAAGGCCATGTCGATGGAAGCAACAGCTTCGGCGGCAATCATTGCGTGCATGCCGCCGGGCGTCGCGTTGATGGTTTATCTTTCAAACCCTGACTACATTTCGCTTTTGTGGACGACCTCCACCGGGCAGATCACACTCCTCATTTCCGGTACGTGGATGCTTATGGGCATTCTGTCGATGCGGAAAATGATCAACTTCGAGGTCTGAGCCCATGTTCGGCGCCATCGCAGACTTTCTTCTCGACCCGCAAGCGCTTTTACGATTGATCATTGCGGTTGCTGCGGGCGCCGCAATCTTCACGGTCGCGGCTCCTATCTTTGACTCCAATCCGCTCGCACAGCGCATGAAAGCCGTGGCGGACGAGCGTGCGCGGCTTCGCGTGCGCGAGCGCAATCGCCTCGATAGTGAACGCTCCAGACTTCGTGATATAGGCAAAAATCCCTTCAAGAGCCTTGTCGCCCGATTCAGCCTCACACGATGGGTGGGTGCTGAGGAAGATAGAATGCGGCTGTCCCAAGCTGGCTACCGCAGGCCAGCCGCCCAGTACGCATTCCTTGTCGCCCGTGCGGTCTGCCCAATTGGAATGCTTCTCTTTGGCGGCCTCTATCTTTTCTTCATCCTGCCGGAAGATTACGCAATCACCACAAAGGTCGGCGCGGTTATTTCCACTGGATACTTCGGCTTCAAGATGCCGGATATCTGGCTCAAAAATCAGGTTTCGAAGCGGCAATCGTCTATTCGGGCCGCGTTTCCGGACGCGCTCGATCTGCTGCTGATCTGCGTTGAATCGGGCATACCGATCGAGCAGGCGTTCAAGCGGGTCAGTGAAGAGATCGGCGTGCAGTCCATTCCGCTGGCTGAAGAACTCGCGGTGACGACTGCCGAATTGTCCTATTTGCCGAACAGGCGCACGCCATATGAAAATCTTGCCAAGCGGACGGGCCTTGAGGATGTGCGTAACATCACGACGGTTCTGATCCAGGCCGAGAGCTACGGCACGCCGGTTGGCACGGCGCTTCGCGTCGTATCGCAGGAAAGCCGCGACACGCGCATGATGCTGGCTGAAAAGAAGGCCGCCGCCTTGCCGCCGAAACTGACCGTCCCAATGATTTTGTTTTTCCTGCCCGTGCTGTTCGCCGTGATTCTGACGCCGGCCTTCATCCAGATGGGCAAGACGAACCTTTAAAAGACAGGCTGGATTAAAGGCTCGCCTGTGGCTTCGGTTTGGCCTGCGGCTTCTTTTTCTGCGAGCCTTGGCGCTCAATATCGCGCCACGTATTGGACTGCGCGATCATCTGACGGATCGTCGCGACATTCGCAGCCGCCTGATCGGGCGGCATATCCTTGAGCTGGATTTCTTCAGCCTCCTTGAAATTGCCCTGCAGCGCGAGCACCAGCGCGAGATTGTGTCGCACACGGGCGTCTGCCCGCGGGTGAGCGTTCGCCTGACGCAACGCCTGCTCCGCCTCAGGCAGATTGCGCGAGAGCGCGTATGACAAACCAAGGTTCGACAACACCGCCGGTTCGCCCGGCGCAATACGCAGAGACGTCTGGTAATAAACTTGCGCGCCCTTGTGGTCGCCCATTTGATCGGCGACGGACCCTTGGGCCGACAGCACAGACCAGTCAGGCCGCTCAGGCGTATGGGCGCCTTTCAGCACGCTCGCCGCTTCTTTGAGGCGTCCCGTTTCTGCCAGCGCCTTGCCGTAAGCGCCGAGGATCTGCCGGTCCATCGGGTAGCGCGCCGCGACGCGTTGCAGGACAGCCGCCGCTTCAGTTGCGCGCCCGCCTGCACGCAGCGCCTGCGCGTAGTTCATGGCGACCGTTTTGTTTTCCGGCGCTTTGTCGTATTGGGCAGCCAAAGCAGGCAAGCGGGATGCGCTGGCGCCTGGGCCAATCGATCCGGTAACGTCGCCCGACGAGCGGCACGCGGCCAGCGAGGCCGCCAACGCGACGACTGCGACGCCGTTCGCCAGATGGCGCATCAAATTCCGGGTTTGATCCTGCCGGGTCGCCTGTTTGTCGCGGCCCGCGCCGCGCAGCGAAGAAATGTTCATCTGGCTGTCGCCTGTGGGCTTGTGCGGATACGTCTGGTTAAGGAATAAGTTGTTAACCCTAACGAGGGGTTAATTCGAATACGCAGGAGACCAGGATGTCGGAAGCATTTGCGCGCAGCAGCCGTGGCGCGCGACCGGTGTGGTTCGTGTCAAAGGATTCCTGGGCCAATCACGCCGCTGCGCTCCAGCCCCCTGCCCGCGCTTTTGCTGAGGGCTCCGGGTTCACCGCAGCAGCTGGGCAAATTGTCGTATGTCCAGATTCCGAGGGCGCGCCAGCTGTCGCGCTGATGGGGCTGGGCGGAAACGATGGTCGTCGCAAAGACCCTTTTCTGGCGGGCAAACTCGCCTCGGCCTTGCCCGCAGGCGTGTGGCGCTTCGCCAATCCGCCCGGCGATGATCCGCGCGCGAGCGAACTGGGCGCGCTGGCGTTCGCGCTGGCGAGCTATTCATTCCGGCGTTACCGCAAGCCTGCTGACATCAAGACGAAGCTGGCGTTGCCCGATGGCGTCGACGCCAAGCGACTGGCGCGCATCGTGGAGGCTGTGACGTTTGCGCGCGATCTCATCAACACGCCCGCCAACGACATGGGGCCGGATGCGCTGGAGGCGGCGGCCCTCGCGACGGCCAAAAAATTCAAGGCGCGCGCAAAGGTCATCCGTGGGGATGATCTGCTGAAAAAGAATTTTCCGCTCATCCATGCGGTGGGCCGCGCGGCCGAACAGGAGCCGCGGCTTGTCGAGCTGACATGGGGGCCTGAAAAGGGCCGCAAGATTACGCTGATCGGCAAGGGCGTGTGTTTCGACACCGGCGGCCTTGATATCAAGCCATCGTCCGCCATGCTGCTGATGAAGAAGGACATGGCAGGCGCCGCTGTGGCGCTGGCGCTTGGCCGCATGATCATGGATGCGGGGCTCAAAGTGCGATTGCGCATTCTGCTTCCGATTGTCGAGAATTCGGTCGCCGCAAACTCCTTCCGTCCGGGCGATGTCTATCCCTCGCGCAAGGGATTGACCGTCGAGATCGGCAACACGGATGCCGAGGGGCGGCTCATTCTCGCAGACGCGCTGGCGCTGGCGGATGACGAGCAGCCGGAGTTGATGTTCAACTTCGCAACACTGACCGGCGCCGCGCGCGTGGCGTTGGGGCCGGACCTGCCGCCGTTTTACTGCACCAGCGATGACGTCGCGGAAGAAATTCTCAAAGCTGGCCTCGCAGCTAACGATCCGGTTTGGCGCCTGCCATTGTGGGATCCTTACGACAGCCTTCTCGACGGCAAGATTTCCGACATCAACAACGTGTCGAGTGGTCCGTTCGCCGGCTCCATCACGGCGGCGCTCTTCCTGCGGCGCTTTGTTGAGAAAACTGTAACGGACAAATCCGCGTGGGCGCATTTTGATATCTATGGGTGGAACCCGTCATCCAAACCCGGGCGGCCTGAAGGAGGAGAAGCGCAAACGGCGCGACTCCTCTATGATATGATCGAAGCACGCTGCAGCGGGCGCTCGTGAGGCGGCGCGTGGCCGAGCATCCAGGACCATTATGCCCGTCATCATGAAATCATCTCAGGCGCTTCGCCTTATCCATGACGTGTCCCTGGGTCTCGTCAGGGAAGGCAAGATCGAAGAGGCGCCTGACTTCACGCTGCGGCAGTTGACGATTTTGCTCACGGTTTACCTTGAGCCGCCGCCCCACACCGTGCGCGGGCTGGCGAGCAAGCTTGGCGTGACAAAGCCCGTCATCACGCGCGCGCTCGACTCCATGGGCAAGCTGGAAATCATCAACAGACGGCGTGATGAAGTTGACCGGCGCAATGTCGTTGTCCAGCGCACCGTGAAGGGCTCGCAATATGTGGAGGGCCTCGGCGATCTTGTGGTCGCGAAAGGACGCGAACTGCCATGACGACTAACCGGGGCGCTCTTGGCGGACTCGACAAGCGCGTCACTCCGGCGCGGCCTGATCTTGCCGCTGCATATTTGCGCGGCGTCGTGCCCGCGCCGCGTTATGTGGAAGGCGAGGCAAGGCGCGTTGTCGTTGACGCTACGCCCCTGCGTGGGGAGCCCAACCCTGAGAACGGATACGACACGCAGGCGCTGTACGGCGAGAGCGTGCAAGTCTACGAGTTTGACGACGAAGGCTGGGCATTCGTGCAACTCGAACGCGATCGCTATGTCGGTTATGTGTCCGCGAACGCGCTGGCGCCAATCGATTTGCGCTTCACCCACCGCGTTCGCACGCCGCGCACGATCATGTACCCCGCGCGCTCGATCAAGACGCCGCCGATGCACGCCCTGCCCATGATGGCGCAGGTGTGCGTGATGGACATTGACGGCGCGTTCGCGCGCATTGAAGACGGCGGCTATGTGTGGGCGGATCACCTTGCGCTGCTTGACGAAGACGAGGCGGATTTTGTCGCTGTGGCGGAGCGTTTTGAACGCGCGCCTTATCTTTGGGGCGGCAAGACATGGGACGGCGTCGATTGTTCGGGCCTGGTGCAGATTGCGTTACAAGCCGCAGGCATCGAAGCGCCGCGCGACACCGACATGCAGGCGGCGAGCCTTGGCGAAGCGATTGATCCCGGCGCAGACTTTGAGGCTCTGCAACGCGGTGATCTTGTATTCTGGAAGGGGCATGTCGGCGTCATGCGCGACAGTCTCACGCTTCTGCACGCTAACGGCCACCACATGCAGGTCGCCGCCGAGCCGTTTGCGCAGGCGCGCGCGCGTATCGCCAAAAACGCGTTTGGCGAAGTAACCTGCGTTCGGCGCCTGTAAGGGCTATCAGGCCACGCGCACGTCCATGGAGCCGATCTTCTCTATCCACGCATGCATGGTGCATCCCGACGTAATCTCGCCGACGCCGTCTGGCGTGCCGGTCATAATCACATCGCCGGGGTTCAGCGCATAAACGCGCGAGGCGCGCTCGATCAGGTCTGGCACATCGCAGATAAGATGTTTCGTGTTCGAGCGCTGGCGCTTTTCGCCATCAACGTCAATGCCAAAATCAAGATTGGCAGGGTCGCTGATCTCGTCAGCGGTGACGAGCCACGGGCCCAGCACTGAATACGTGTCGGCCGCCTTGCGGAAGCTGCGATCCTCCGTGCCGCGCACGGTGATATCAAGGCCGATGCAATAGCCCGCGATATGGGACATTGCATTATCGCGCGAGATATTCTTGCCGCCGCGCCCGATGACGACCGCAAGTTCGACCTCGTGATCGTTGCGTCGGCCCGGCCAATGCAGAATGACCTTCTGGCCTGCGCCAATCACGCCCGTCTGCGACTTGAGAAACAGGCCGTATTTGTCGATGGGCGTCTTGAAGCCATCATGCGCGGGCATGTGCACGCCGTGGTTGATCGCCGGGTCGGCTGCTTCCTGCACATGCAGCGGATAATTCAACGGCGCCGCGATGACATGGGGCGGATTTGCAACCGGCGACCTGAGGCTTACGCCCGACAGCGGCATTGAGCGCGATGAAGGCAAGGCGGCTTCAATAGCTTGCAGAACCGTGCTGAGATTGGCGATGAACAGATCGCCAATGGGCAGCGGCCATGCGACCGGCGGCAGCGCTGCAGCCACGGCGTCCGTGACGTCGCGAACGGTGTCGCCCTCCACAACGCCCACGCGATTATCGTCAAACCGGCAAATTTTCATCGTGTCTATTCCAGGCAAGGCTGCGCAAAGCAGCAACAGCGTGTCGCTAAATGAGGCGGGCGGCGCACGCAAGTCGCCGCCCTGCAAGCTTACGCCTGAACAGGCGTGCCCATGAAGTCACGCTTGCCAACATCGACGCCGCAATGGCGCAAAATCGCGTAGGCAGTGGTGGTGTGAAAATAGAAGTTTGGCAGGCTGAAGTTGAGCAACATCGTCTGGCCGGTGAAGCTGCGCTCACCGCTGCCGAACTTGACGACAATCTGCTTGTCCTCAGTCCCGTCAATCTGTTCGGCCTTCATGGCGCTTACGAACGCGATGGCCTTCTCGACGCGCTTCTTGAGGTCCGCAATGGTCGCCTCGTTGTTCTCGAACGCGGGAACATCAAGGCCTGCGATGCGCGCGCATGCGTTCACGGCATGATCGCACGACGCGCGAACCTGACGCGTGAAATTGTGCATGTCGGGATAGATGCGCATGCCCATGATGAAGGATTCATCGAGCTTCTTCGCGTCGATATGCGCCTGCGCCTTGTCGAGAACGCCCGACAACGCAGTTAGAAACTGCAGGAAGATTGGAGCAGAAACCTTGTACATGGATACCGACATTGCGTGTTCTCCTTGGGGTTAAAAATTTGGGGGTTATGCATGGATGAGAGGTGGGAGCGCAGAGCGTCCGCGGATCATGTCGGACGCTTTTTCGGCGATCATCAGAACGCAGGCGTTGATGTGCGCGGAAACGAGATCGGGCATAACGGAGGCGTCGACCACGCGCAGGCCTTCCGCTCCCAGCACCCGCAATTGCGGATCGACCACGGCGCCGATTGCGCATGTGCCGCAGGGGTGATGCGCAGTGATCGCCGTCTTGCGAAACATCTCGTCTATGTCGCTGTCTGACCATGATTTCATGGGGGAACCGGGCGAGCGATAGGGATCGAGCGGCTTTTGCGCGGCGATGTCGAGCGCGCGGCGGGCGCCTGCGATGATGGTCGCCATGTCAGCAGGATCGGTGAGAAAG
Source organism: Hyphomicrobiales bacterium (assembly GCA_031428455.1). Classification (GTDB taxonomy): domain Bacteria; phylum Pseudomonadota; class Alphaproteobacteria; order Rhizobiales; family Beijerinckiaceae; genus Terripilifer. Next base: position 14,470 of record JANPPJ010000106.1, read on the forward strand.
TTGAACGCGATGCGCGGCGCCTCAAACGGGTCAACGGAGCGCAGCCGCACATGGCCTCGACTTTTTGGATGCAGCAACGTCGGGCGGATGCCGAAAGAATCAGGCGCAGGCGCGCGCACGCCGGGAAACCAGATTTTGGGCGCAGGATGGTTGGCGCGGAACATGAACTCAATGTCCGGCACGTCCGTTTCGTCATTCGTGCGCACGAATGCAAACAGCGCAGCGGGCACGCTTGTCGCGGGCCCCGTTCCGAGCAAATAAGCCCGCGCCATGGCAAGCGCGATGCGGTCCGCGCGCATGAGATCGGTGAAGGCGCCCGCGCCGTTGCGTGTCCATGAGAACCACGCCGCCAGATGATCCTGCAGATTTTCGCCCACTGGCAGGTCGATAAGCGTTGGGGCGCCAATTTCCTTGAGATGCGCTGCGGGACCAATGCCCGACAGCATCAACAATTGCGCGCTGTTGAAGACGCCGGATGCGAGTAAAACTTCCCGCCCCGCGCTGGCATGGTGAACCGCGCCATTACGCACATACTCAACGCCCGTTGCGCGCGTGCCACTCATGGTGAGGCGTTTTGCCTGGGCGCCGGTGTGCAGCGTCAGGTTTGCGCGCTTGAGCGCGGGCCGGAGATAAGCTGCGGCCGCCGAATGTCTGCGCCCCTTGTGGATCGTGAACTGGACGCGGCCAAAGCCCTCGCAGCTTGCCGCGTTGAAATCCGGATTTGCCTTGTAACCTGCAGCTTCCCCAGCCTCGGCCCATGATTCAAATATGGGATCTGGCGCGCGCGCGCGTTCGACGTGAATCGGGCCACAGCTGCCACGCCACGTGTTTTCGCCGTCCTCCCAGGTTTCGCCGCGTTTGAAATAGGGAAGAACTTCGGCGTAGGACCAGCCTGCCGCCCCATTGCGGGCCCATCGATCATAATCGCCGCGCGCGCCGCGCGTGTAGGCCATGACGTTGATGGAATGCGAGCCGCCCAGCACCTTGCCGCGCATGGATTCGATGGCGCGCCCGTGCATGTTGGCGTCGGGCTCGGCGTCATAGCCCCAGTCGTACATGCGGTGCTGATGCAGTTTGCCGAGACCCAGCGGTATCTGGATGAGGGGGCTCCAATCCTGAGGGCCTGCTTCCAGCAGAAGAACGCTAACGCCTTCGTCTTCGGTCAGCCTGTTCGCGAGAACGCAACCCGCAGACCCGGCGCCGACGATCACGTAATCAAAGACAGCTGCGCCCGCCATCGGCGGCGTTCCCCCAAATCAACGCGTTTTGCGCACGCAATCTAGGATGGAACGCGCCGCTGGCGCAATGCATCGCTGCTCAATGCGTCATGAGCACCGGCAAAGTCATGGATGACAGGATCTGGCGGGTCGTGCCGCCAAAGATAAATTCGCGCACGCGTGAATGGCCATAACCACCCATCACCAGAAAGTCAGCGCCGGTGTTTGTCACGTGGGCGAGGATGGCCGAGCCGATATCGTCGGAGGGCCCCAGCTGGCGCAATTCCGCCTTCACGCCGTGGCGCGCGAGATGGCGCGTGATGTTGAAGCCGGGAAGCTCGTCGACGGCCTCGCCGTCTGGCGCAATTGTGACAACTTCGACGCGGCCACATGTCTTCAGCAAAGGCATGGCGCCCGCCAGCGCGCGCGAGGCCGCGAGCCCGCCGTCCCACGCAACGACCGCGTGATCAATTTTCGCCGGGCCCTTCTGGATGAAGGGCACGATGAAGACCGGGCGTCCCGACCCGAACAGCACGCCGGAAATCAGGCCCGCGTCATCGCCAATTCCACCCAGATCATCCTGTCCTACAATGGTGATGTCGAAGTGCCGCGCCAGATCGCCAAGTTTCGCGGTCGCGACGCCAGATAGCGCCTCGATCATCACCATGTCGGTGTGCACGCCCGCGGGCGTACTTTTGCTCAGTGTGTCGTATGCAGCGGCAAGCGCTTTGCGCGATTGCTCCGTCGCCTCTTCAAGTAGATCATACGGATAGTCGCCTGCGAACGACACCGGCGCCACAAACTGCAACGCAACGCCGACTGCAGTCAGATGCGCGCCCATTTTGTCGGCCAGCGATTGCGCGAAAGCATGGGCGGGGCCTTGCTTGCCATCGGGGTCAAGCACGACAAGCAGATCCTTGACTGACATATTCACTCTCCAGTTACGCAGGCAGGTCGTCCGTCCGGGGATAGATCAACGATAGACTAATACCGGCAAGGTCGTGAGCGCCAGCACGCGTGAGGTCTCACTTCCAAGTAGCAGCTTATTCACGCCGCGTCGGCTGTGCGAAGCCATCACGATCAGATCGCATCCGTGCTTTCCAGCGGCCTCGACAATTGCTTCCGATGGTTTGAGGTCTTTCATGTGGACGGTCTCAAACACAACGCCATGCTCGGTCGCCAAGGCGGCAGCCGCTGTCAGCACCTTGCTGGCATGCTCGCTGGCCAGTTCTTCGTATGTCTCGATTGGATTGCGAGAATCGTGTGCGTGACGCACCATTTCGATTATCGACCACAACTCAGTACAGGTCACAATGGTGGCTTTCGCGCCGAGTTGCTTCGCAAGATCGAGGCCGTGACGCACGGCCATTGTCGCGAGTTCGGACCCGTCAGTCGCAATGAGAATATTCTTGTGCATGAAATTTCCCTTCTCCATTCATCGGCTGCGCAAGCTCAAAATGTAGACCGCCAGTGCGTCGATCTCGGCTTCGCTCAACATGATGTTGGGCATGTTGGCGTGGGGCGTCTTCAGGAACACCTTGATCGCCACGGACGTCGTTGACGGCATCGCGGCAACTGCCGCAAACGCCGGGCCTTGCATCCGCTGGTCTGGCGACGCCGGTTTACCAGCGGCGTCCAGCAGATGACATTGAGCACAGGACTCGCGAGCAATCCGGCGCCCCTCGTCCAATAGGTCCGCCTGTTCGACGGCGCAAGCAGGAACAAGTCCCGCCAGTAAAAGGAGGGCCGTGGCACCTGGTCGCTTCATGATCTCTTCGCCTCCGCTCACTCATTCGCCGCACCCGATTGCAAGCTAATCGCATCGGAATTTCGCGGCATTGAGCCTGATCAAGCATTGCGAAACGAGCTTGGGGCGGCGCGTCGGCGGCTGAACGCAGCGGCTGGGCGTCGCAGGTCGCTTGCCGGATGGGCCGGGACGCGCTTTATAGAAAGCCATCAGGATGAGGGCGTCACGCCCGTAGAACACGCAGGAGGAGAAGGCATGGGCCAGTTCGGAATCGGTCAACCGGTCAGGCGCAAAGAGGACACTCGCCTCCTCACCGGACGCGGACAGTTCACCGACGATCTGAACTTTGAGGGCCAGGTCTGGGCGGCCTTTGTCCGCTCGCCCCACGCCAATGCGAAAATCCTTGGCGTCGACATCGCTGCCGCCCTCGATATGCCCGGCGTCATCGCCGTTTACACCGGGCAGGATGTAGCGGACGCCGGTATCGGCAAATTGCTCAGCGACGCGGCCTACAAAAACCGCGACGGCAGCATGATGCACAAGCCCCAGCGCGAGGTGATGCCCACAAAACAAACCCGGTTCGTGGGCGAGGTGCTGGCGATGGTGATCGCAGAAACCCAGCACGGGGCGCGCGAAGCGGCGGAAGTGGTCGTGTTCGATTTCGAGCCGCTGCCCGCGGCTGTCGGCACGTCAAAGACGCTGGAGAACGATGCGCCGAAGGTTTGGCCAGAGTTTGGCACGAACGTCGTCGTGCATTGGGAATACGGCGACCAGAGCGTTGTTGAATCCAAACTTGCGACCGCTGCCCATCGCGTCAGCGTCGATATCGTCAACAATCGCCTTGCGGTTAGCCCGATGGAGCCTCGCGTGGCTGCGGCGGTATATGACACTGCGGAGGAATCCTTCACCGTCTACATGCCCAGCCAGGGCGGGCGTCGGTTGCAGGTCGCGCTGGCTGAAAACCTGTTGAAGGTGCCCACCGACAAGGTGCGCATTATCTCCAAGGATACCGGAGGCGGCTTTGGCATTCGCTCCAAAATGTATCCCGAGACCGCGATGGTGGCCTTTGCCGCGCGCAAGCTCAATCGGCCTGTGAAGTGGCGCGGTGATCGCTCGGAAACGTTCGTGTCCGACTATCATGGCCGTGATCAGGTGAACCATGCAGAGATGGGCCTCGACAAGGATGGCAAAATTGTCGCGCTGAAAGTGGCGACGCTGGTCAATGTCGGCGCGTATCTCACGGAAAACGGCGCGCGCCTGCCCATTGAGGGCGGCGGTCGCATCATTCCGTGCGCCTACCATGTGACGGACTTCTACTTCTCGGTGAAGCCCGTGTTCACGAACACCGTTTCAACCGACACGTATCGCGGCGCTGGCCGACCCGAGGCGAACCTCATCATGGAGCGCCTGATGGACGAGGCGGCGCAGGCCACCGGCCTGTCGCGCGAGGAGGTGCGGCGGCGCAATTTCATCCGCGAAGATCAGATGCCCTACAAGACGCATCTGGGCTTCACCATCGACTCGGGCGATTTCGCTGGCACGATGGACAAGGCGCTGAAAGCGGCTGACTGGGCTGGTTTTGAGGCGCGGCGCGCAGCTTCGGCAGCGCATGGCAAGAAGCGCGGCATCGGCCTGTCTGTCTTCATCGAGGGCGCCGGTTCGCGTCCCACCGAAGGCATGCGCATGAAACTCGACGAGGCTGGCGACGTGACGCTGTTCTCGGGCACTTATTCACACGGTCAGGGTCACGAAACGGTCTATGCCCAGCTCGTGAATGAGTTCCTCGCCGTGCCGTTTGACAACGTGAAGCTCGTTCAGGGCGACACGAAGCTGGCGCCAGCGACGTCGTTTGGGTCATTCGGCTCGCGCTCGTCAATGGTCGGCGGCATGGGCATCAAGATCGCCAGCCAGAAGATCGTCGAGAAGGGGTCCAAGATTGCGGCCCATCTGCTGCAAACGCAGCCCGGCAGCGTCAGCTTCAAGGACGGCGTGTTCTCGACGCAAACATCGAGCGTAACTCTGCAGGAGGTTGCGAAGGCGGCGCACGATCCGTCCAAACTGCCGGAGGGACTGGAAGCGGGCCTCGACGAGGAAGTCACCTTTAATGGCAAGCACGAAAACTTCCCCAACGGCGCCCACGTTTGCGAATGCGAGATCGACCCGGATACCGGCATTGTCGAGATCATCAATTACGTGGCGGTTGACGATTGCGGCGTCGTGCTGAACCCGTTCATTGTGCACGGGCAAGTCTATGGCGGCGTGGCGCAGGGCGTTGGCCAGGCGCTCACCGAGAGCATCATCTATGACGATGAGGGCCAGCTCATCACCGCGTCATACATGGACTACGGCATGCCGCGGGCGCACCACCTGCCCAGCATCGAGGCGCATTTCAACGTCGTGCCCGCCAAGACAAACGAACTTGGCGTCAAGGGCGCGGGCGAGGCGGGCGCAACCGGGGCGCCGCCTGCGGTTCTTTCCGCTGTAGCTGATGCGCTCAAGGGCTATGGCATTCGCCACATCGACATGCCGTTGACGCCGGAGCGCGTGTGGCGCGCCATCCAGGGCGCGAACGCCTGATTTTCGTTTCTTGAAAAGTCCAAAAGGCCGGGGTTCGCTCCGGCCTTTATTGTGATCTTGAAGACCGATCAGGCGACGCCGAGGCGCAGCAGATCGTGCAGATGGACGATGCCTGCGGGAACACCTTCATCATCAAGGATGAACAGCGCGGTTATCTTTCGGCTGTTGAGAATATCGAGAGCTTCAGCTGCGAGAAGATCAGCAAATATCGTGCGCGGCTTGCTCGTCATGATGTCGCCAACGCGGGCCGTAACAAGGTCCGGGGCCATATGCCGGCGCAGGTCGCCGTCAGTCACGATGCCGATGAGCCTGCCAGCGGGATCGATCACGCCCACGCAGCCGAAGCCTTTGGCGGATATTTCAAGGATTGCTTCGCCCATTGTCGCCTCGGGGCGAATGAGCGGCAGGCGGTCGCCGGCGTGCATCACGTCGCGCACGTAGCTCAGGCTCGCCCCCAGCTTGCCGCCGGGATGGTACAGGCGAAAATCGCTCGCCGAAAACCCGCGCACTTCGAGCAATGCCACGGCCAGCGCATCGCCAACCGCAAGCTGCATCGTGGTCGACGTGGTCGGCGCGAGGCCATTCGGGCAGGCTTCTTCAGACTTTGGCAGACACAGGCAAACATCCGCCTGACGGCCCAGCGCGCTTTCGGCCGATGACGTGATGGCAATCAGCGGAATGGAAAACCGCTTGGCGTAGGTGATGATGTCGGCCAGTTCAGCCGTTTCGCCGGACCATGACAGCGCAAGAATGACGTCGTCCTGCCGGATCATGCCGAGATCGCCGTGACTTGCCTCGCCCGGATGCACAAAATAGGCGGGCGTGCCGGTCGAGGCCATGGTCGCGGCAATCTTGCGGCCGATGTGGCCGGACTTTCCCATGCCCGTCACGATCGTACGGCCAGAAGCTGACGACATGCGCATGATGGCGGCGTCAAACGCTCCGCCCAGACCTTCCGGCTCCCGCGCGGCCAGCGCTGTCTCCAACGCTGCGATGCCAGCGCGCTCAAGACGTAAGGTGCGGAGGGCGGAGGCGCGGGGCGGCGTGGCGCCCTCGTCTTGGACAATTTCGGATGCTGTCATGGCGCCGTCAATACATCAGGGCCGTTGACCAGACAACGCAACGTATCTCAGCGCGCGAGACGGCGGAGCGCCAGATCCACAAATTCAACAAGTTTTTCAGACGTGTAGGGCTTTTCCAGCATCAGCCCGTCCGCGAGGTGCGCCAGCGGATGGGACCGGTAGCCGCTCACAAACAGGATCGGAACGCCGTCCGCCGCGAGTAAACGGGCGAGAGGCTCGACGCTTTCGCCCCGCAAAACAAGGTCCAGAATGGCAATGTCAGGGCGATCGCCTGACGCCAGGCGAAGCCCTTCTTTGAGGCCATGCACCACGCTCAGCCGCAGACCAAAGTGGCTGGCCAGCGTCTGTTCGATATCGAGCGCAATCAGCGCGTCATCCTCCGCAATAAGTGCGTGGATGGCGGCCATGCGCGAAACACCCTGTTCCCTTTTCATGTCACTCCGGGGCGCTGCGCTGCTCAATCGACTCAAAATAGGCTGGAGCGCAACGGTGAAACTCTGGTGCAGGCGCCACGGAACGTCTGTCCACTTGTAGACGTTATGTACCAGCCGTTTACGGAAGGTCCCATGACGTCACACATTTCCAACAGTGTAGAAGCCAGAAGGAACGGCAACCGTCTCATCGCACAGTTGCGCGAGGACGACTGGAGGCTGCTCGCGCCGCATCTTGAGGTCGCGGAGTTCCAGCGTGAAGAAGTGCTCTTCCGCCAGGGAGAAGACGTCAGCCGCTGCTGCTTTCCCTGCGAGGGAATGGTTGCTTCCCTGCGTGTGGCCGATTCCAGCGGGAACGTCTGCGAGGTCTGCTCAATTGGACAGGAAGGCGCTGCAGGAGGCATCATCAGTCATGGCCAGGCGCCCGCTTACACGTCCGCCGTGACCGCTGCGCCTGGCCCAGCCCTTACAATCACAGCAACAAAACTGGACGCCATCAAAGGGAAAAGCCCGAATATCGAAAGGCTCTTTGCCCGCTATGCCGACTGCCTGCTGGCGCAAATCATGCAAGCTTCAGTGTGCAATGCGTTGCACGATGTAGAGCAGCGCATCGCGCGCTGGCTGCTTGGCTTTGACGACCGACTGGGAGGCTCGCGCATTCTCGTGACTCAAGAGGCTCTTGCGGCTGCGCTTGGCGTCGGTCGCCCATATGCGAGCCGGCAGCTGAAGTCGCTTGAGGCAAAGGGACTAATCCGACTGCGCCGAGGCGCAATCGAGATCCGGGACCGCAGCGCGGTGGAGCGCCACTCGTGTGACTGTTATCAGAGCGTTCGCGATCATTTCGCAACGGTGATAAGCGGACTTTACCCGCCGCCGCCATCTGAAGCGCTGCGTCCCTGACAGGTAACGCCCTGACTCAGGAGACGACGCGAGACGGCATGACGCTGGGCCGCACAACCACTTGCGCGCCAATGGGCGCCCGGTCATGCAGGTCAATCACGTCCTGATTAAACATGCGCACGCAGCCGCTGGAGACGTTCTCGCCAATGGAAGACGGCTCGTTGGTGCCGTGAATCCGATACATCGTGTCGCGACCGCCCGAGTAGAGGTAGAGCGCGCGCGCGCCGAGGGGATTTTCGAGCCCCGGCTCCATGCCGCGGGCCCACGGGCCGTTCTTTTCCGGATTATCAGCGATCATGTTCGCGGTCGGGGTCCACCGCGGCCATGTCGCCTTGCGGCCGACATAGGCATTGCCCTTGAACTGGTATCCAGCGCGGCCAACGCCAACGCCGTAACGGATCGCGCGTCCGCGCGACTGTACATAATAAAGGTAGCGCTCACCCGGGTCGACAACGATCGAGCCAACTGGCTGAGAGGCGGGAAAATCGACTTCCTGCCGCAGGAAGCGCGGGTCAACCTCGGAAAGGTTTGTTGCGGGAAGGGGAAACTCCTCATCTGGCCGGGGTCCATACACCGCGTAATATTCCGGCGGGATATAAGGGCCGGACGCGACGAGGGGTACGCGTTGCGGAGCGCAACCGGCGAGCGCCGAGGCGGACGCGGCGACGAGAAAACTGCGGCGGGACATTCCATTCATGACGGCGCAAACTGCTCCTGATTTCGCATCGCAACAAGCCAATGAAACGCGGCGGAAGCGAGTCAAGTTTCCTCCATCAGTGGACTTCACGCCGCACTGTTGTCAAACGGCAACATCTCTCAAATGCGATCCAGTCCGGCGCGGACGGACACCACGCCTTGAGCGTGACGAGAGCCAAACCGAAGGCTTGAGCGACCTGCCCAAAGCACGGCGGCGCCCAGAATCATTCCGCTCAAGACAGCGATCATGCCGCTGGCGACCAGCGAACTCGATGAGCCGAAGAGACCGGGCCCAAAAGCCGCCAGCAGATATCCCCCGATGGCGGCCACAGCGGCCAGCAGTTGACTTAGCCAGACCTGCGTCGCCAGCCGCTCGGTGAGAACGCGGGCGGCCGCGGCGGGGCATATGAACATCGCGATCACGAGGATGGAGCCCACAGACTCGAAGGCGGCGACTGCAACGACGCCCACGAAGAACATCAGCGCCATATCGATCTTGCCCGCCGAAAAGCCCAGCGAGGTTGCAAGTTGCGGATCAAACGATGCGATCTTCAACTCTTTCCAGAACAGGCTGACCGCCAGCACGCTCACCGCGAATGTCGCCGCGAGCGTCGTCACCTGCCGGGGCATGTCGAGCCAGACGAGCGGGTCGCGCAGCGACGCGAAGGTTTTGGGAGCGAGCCAGAGAATGTGTTCGAGCTGACCGTAGAGCACGCAATCGGCGTCGAGATCGACATTGCGGGCTCCGCCAAGTTCGATCAGCACGACGCCCGCTGCAAACATGATCGAGAAAACGACGCCCATGGCCGCGCCAGATTCGAGACGCGCATAGCGCTTCACAAAGCCGATCATGACAACCGTCACAAATGCGGCCAGCGCGGCGCCCGCGAACATCGCCGCAGTGGCGCGCGTGCCCGCCAGCATGAAGGCGATAACGATACCCGGAAGGACAGCGTGAGAGATGGCGTCGCTCATCAAGCTCTGGCGACGAAGCACCAGAAAATTGCCGAGCAACGCGCAAGCGCACGCGGCAAACAGCGCCGCGAGCAGAGCCGGAAAATCAACCTGAATAAAATGGATCGGGTTCACGCCGCAGCTCCGTGGCTACGCGCGGACGAACGCCGCAAGCGGTTGCGCCAGACGCTCACCAGCAAGCTCAAGAGGAAAACGCCGCCTGCAACAAGCACGATGAGCCCGCCCGCAGGCGCGCGCGGAAACGTCGCCGACAAGGCTGCTCCGATCCAGGCGCTGACGCCACCCATGAGCGCCGACAACGCAACCATCACCCAGAGATTGTGCGTCAGTTGTCGCGCGGCGGCGGCGGGCACGATCATCAAAGCGACGATGAGAAGCATCCCGACCGCCTGAAGGCCGATGACGGCGACGATGACAACGAGCGCCATCAGCATCAGATCTATGCGCGCAATGGGCCAGCCTTGCACGGCGCCAAATTCAGGATCAAAACAGACGATGCGAAACTCCTTGCCCAGCAGAACGATGGAAAGGATGACACCCGCGGCGACAACGCCGATCACAAGCGCGTCCTGCTCGCTCATCGCGGCGGTCTGCCCGAGAATGAAATGCGAGAGCCCCCCCTCGGCGCCCGTGCGCAGCGTCTGAATGTAACTCAGCAGCACGGCGCCAAACCCAAAGAACACGCTGAGAACAGCGCCCATCGCCGCGTCCTCTGGAAGACGTGCTGAGCGCGACAACCATTGCACCGTCAACGCCGCGACGATTGCCGCAATCGTGGCGCCCGCTAGCAAAACAGGAAGCGAGCGGCCATTTGCGCCAAGCGCCGCAGCGACAAGGAACGCAACGCCGATGCCCGGCAAGGTGGCGTGACTCAAGACGTCGCTCATCATCGCGCGCTTGCGCAGGAGCGCAAAAGCCCCAATGGCGCCTGCGGCAACTCCCAACAGCGAGACGCCGATCATCACAACAATAGTGTTGTAACCGCCTCGCAGGGTGACAATTTGCAGAAAGGTCTCCAGCCAGTCGGCGCCGTTCATCTGCGAAAGACCGCGCCGGACGAGCCTTCAAGAAAGGCGAGGCGCCCGCCATAGGCGCGCTGGAGATTCTCGACTGTCATCGTTTCTCTCGCGGCGCCGGACGCGATGACCTCGCCGTTGAGCATAAGCACATGATCGAAGTAATCGGTCACCGTCGCCAGATCGTGATGCACGATGACCGCCGTCTTGCCCTGGTCGCGCAGACGCCGCAGCACGTCGATGAGAGTCTTCTCCGTTGCGGCGTCCACACCTGCAAAGGGCTCATCCAGAAAATAAAGATCTGCCTCCTGCGCAAGGGCGCGCGCCACAAACACGCGCTGCTGCTGTCCGCCCGACAAGCGGCTGATCTGACGATCCGCGAAATCGGCCATGCCGACCTGATCCAGATAATCAATGGCGGCGCGGCGATGCGCGGCGGTCACGGGGCGCAACCAGCCCAGCATGCCGTAGCGCCCCATCGTCACCACATCGGTGACAGAGACGGGAAACTCCCAATCGACGCTGCCGCGCTGGGGCACATACCCAATGCGCTTGCGCATGTCGCGCAGAGGCAGACCCCAAAAGCGCGCCTCACCTGCGCTAGCGCGCTGCAGGCCAAGCGACGCCTTGATAAGCGTCGACTTGCCCGCGCCGTTAGGCCCTACAATGGCGACAAGCGAAGCTGGCGGCGCATCGAAATCAACGCTGCGCACAACAGGCCCGTTGCCATAGTCGACGCTGAGCGCGCGTGTGGAAAAGGGCGGAGGCGCCGTTTGAGCGCTCACATGATCTCCACTTTCAAATACACGCCGCAGCATCGCTCAGTCCTTCCGGGCCAGTCGCCCGTTGAGCCCTTTCAACGGCGCATCCGCGCCAAGGGCGCGCGCGATCGTTGTCACGTTGTGGTCAATCATGCCAACGTAAGTGCCTTCATACGTGCCGGGCTTGCCCATGGCGTCTGAAAACAATTCGCCGCCCACCGTCACATCGCGGCCCTTCGCCCTCGCGCCTGCAATCAAGGCGCGCACCGAGCGGTCGGAGATCGTTGACTCGACAAACACGGCCGGGATTTTTCGATCAACCAGCACGCCAACGAGATTTTCAATTTGTCGCAGGCCAGCTTCCGACTCCGTCGAGACGCCCTGGATCCCCAACACCTCAAAACCATAACGGCGTCCAAAATAGTTGAACGCATCGTGGGCGGTGACAAGCACGCGCCGATCTTGAGGAACTGACGACAACACGCGCTCGGCATAGGCATCGAGGGCGTTGATATCACTCTGGAGCCTTGCGGCATTAGAGCGATACAGGCTCGCGCCGGATGGATCGCGCTGGGCAAGCTTGTCACGCACAACTTCAACGGCCCTGCCCCACGCGCGAGGGTCCATCCAGACGTGGGGATCAAAGTGCCCGTCGGCGCCATCAAGCTGCAGCAGAGCGCTTTCGTCCATCAATTCGGTCACTGCAAAGACGGGCTTGCCTGACGTTGCGATCCGCACGAGCGCATCGCTGAGCTTTCCCTCGAGTAACAGGCCATTGTAGAAAACAATGTCTGCCCCCAGCATTGCGGCGATGTCAGACCGCGTCGCCTTGTAAAGATGGGGATCGACGCCTTCGCTCATCAGCTGCGTGACGCGAACGCGCTCTGCGCCAATGGTGCGCGCTAAATCCGCGATCATGCCGGTTGTCGTTACGACGTTCAGCGGCGGCTGACTCTGCGCCGCGGCGCCATAGTTCAGGCTCAGGCCAAATATCGCAGCCGCGAGCCCGGCGATCCTACGTTTCGTCAGCATTGTTACTCCCATCTGGCCAACACCCCCCGGGGCCACAAAAAGCTCCGCCTGTCTAATATAGCAGATGCTATAATAATGACAATCGGCTTATAGGACAAGCAAGGGTTCAAATAATACGGGCAAAGCTTTGGTGTAAATTGCAGTCCGTCGGCACATGTTATAGACGCGTCTATAAAGCCTCACGGATGGATTCGTGGGACGAGATCGGGTGGCATATGGCGAACAAGGCGAAGGCCAAGCCGGTCGGCGAAGCCGCCGCGCCCCTGATCGCGGCGGAAGACCAGGTCGAAAGCTTCCGTCAGGCCCGGGAAGCGCGCCGCACGGAGCTCACCGAAGACTATGTCGAACTCATAGCTGATCTGCTTGATGATTCCGGCGAGGCGCGACAGGTCGATATCGCCGCTCGGCTTGGCGTGGCTCAGCCCACGGTTGCAAAAATGCTGAAGCGGCTCGCCGATTCAGGCTTCATCGTGCAGAAGCCTTATCGAGGGGTATTCCTCACGCAAGGCGGGCGCGCGCTTGCAGAAGAAAGCCGCGCCCGACACCAGATCGTGGAAGGTTTTCTGCGCGCGCTGGGCGTCAGCCCGGACACGGCGCGCCTCGACGCGGAGGGCATTGAACACCGCGTGAGTGCGGAAACGCTACGCGCTTTCGAGCGCTTTACGCACGCAAAGCGCGGTTAGGCAGTCTCAATAAGCCGCCGCCCTCGTGCCCATTTGTCATTGCTGCGCAGAGCCGCCTTCAACCCCCGCAAGCGCCTCACGAGCGCGGCGCGCAACCTCGGGCGGCGTGGAGACGATCTCGCGAACGATCTCCTGCAAACGGGCCCCGGGCACAGGAGTTATCTCGATGTTGGCGTCGTTTGCCTCCTTCAGGAGCGCGGGGTCTTTCATCGTCGTCGTGAACGAGCGGCGCAGCACTTCCAGACGATCAGAAGGGACGCCGGGTGTCGTGAGAAAGGGCCGCCCAAGCGCAATGTCGGCGGAGAAGAGCCTGAGCAGCGAGCGATCATCCTCCGTCTTGCCGAACTCCATCATCAAGGGGAGATCGGGATATTCTGGATCACGCTCCAGCCCGACCTGCGCAAGTAGCCTGATCTTGCCGTCGCGCAGCCAGTCGCCGTTCTCCATCTTGAGGCTGTTGAAGTTGTTTCCCGCGCGGCCCAGCACCTCACCTCGCTCCAGCGCCAGGTTCACCTCGGCAGTGCTCTTGTAGCCAGCCACCACCTTGAACTTCGTCCCCACGATGGCGTTCATGATTGCTGGATAAATCATCGTGTAAGAGCCTGCTCCGGTCGCACCCATGGGCGTCTCGTAGCGCGTCGCGTCCGCCATGGTTTTCACCGGCGAGGTGTTCCAGACATAGAAGGTCGAGTTATTCGCCGCCGATGCCCCAAGCCAGCCAAATTGTGCGGCGTCGAACTGAATCCCCTTGCTGGTCTGCAAGACCTGCGACAGCACGAAAGAGGGAACGAGCGCCGATACTATCGTGCCATCCTTGGGGGCCTGATTGGCGAGAAAATTGGCTGCCCGCAGGTGGCCCGCGCCGGGCATGTTTTTGACGACCATGGTTGCCGCGCCGGGAATATGCTTTGCCCAGTGACGCGCTACCAGACGCGCATTCGCGTCCTGTCCTCCACCAACGCCGCTTGAGACGATCATGTCGAGGGTTTTGCCTTTGAAAAAGCTGACGCTCTCCTGCGCCTGAGCGGAGCCACTAGCGCAGATCAAAATGGCCCCAGTGACCAACACACGCACTCGCTTCGACATCGCATCCTCCCGGGCCTTACTTTTGCAAACCATCGCAGAGGCGCCGGACTCGCGCAACTCCCCTTGATCGGATGGGAAAGACCGATAAACTCGCCGCAAATAATTTGGAGGAACGCGGAGTGCACGCACAGATCAATCACATGGCGATGATCAATCCGAACTGGCCTATGATGGGCCGGTTCTATGAAGCCATGTTCGGCTTCAAGACCTCCGGCAAGGTCAGCCGTCCGGCGAATGGCATCTCGGTCGGCGATGGTTACGTAGGGCTCAACATCAATCCGCTTCGCGATGGTTACGTCGGCGGCCTGGACCATTTCGGCATGGTTGTGGACGACATCGAAGAAGCGCGCGCGCGCATGCAGCGCAAGTTCCCCAGGGCCAACATCGTCAAGCGACCTTCAACGCGGCCGTTCGCGCAGTATTCGGGACACGATGCCGACGGCAACGTTTTCGACCTCGCAGAACCCAAGAGCAAGATGAACGAGATCTACGCCGAGCAGCAGGAAAACGGCGGCTGGGCGCAGGATCGTTATCTCAACAAGTTCGCCATCCGCACGCCGAACGCGGAAGCCAGCGCGGAATTTTTCCACGAGGTCTTCGACCTTCAGCTTGTCAACAAGGCGAGCGGCGAAGAAGGCTTTTATCTCTTCGATGGACGCGTCACGCTCGCGTTCTTGCCCTGGTCCATCCCGATCTTTGAAGGCATGGCGATCAAGCGGCCGGGACCAGACCACATCGGCGTGAAGGTTGAAAGCATCGAGGCCTTCAAAGAGACAATGCGCACGGTGGCCGGATCAAATCCCTATCTGGCGCCAATGCCGCTGGGCGGCAGCAAAGAGTCCGACGCGCGACGCGATTTCCTGCAGCGTTCATGCGGCGGCAAAATGCAGATCGCGGATCCGGGCGCCGTGTGGATCGACATCACCGACGAGTGAGCGCGACAGCGTCAAATATAATTTCAGGAGGAATCATGTTCGCCAAGATCAATCATCTTGCGATCTCGACAGATTATTACGCCGTTAACGCGAAGTTCTATCAGGCGCTGTTCGGCATGAATACATCCAACACGCCGCGCCCCGCGCGCGCCGTGCCGGTGGGCGATGGACAGATTGGACTGAACAACATCCCCCGCCGTGATGGACGCCGCAGTGGACTGGATCACTTCGGGCTTGAAGTTGAAAGCATCGATCAGGCGCTGGACCGAATGCGCAAGTTCGACTCGTCTCTGACATGGGTGAAGCGCCCGTCTGTCAGGCCCAACGCAGCCTACAGCGCGCATGATCCTGACATGATCATCTTCGATCTGGCTGAGCGCAATTCAGGCAAGGCGCTGGACGTTTTTGCCGAGAACAAGGGCGGCGATCTGCCAAATCGCTACATCAACCACATTGTCTTGCGCGTCCGAAATCCGGAACGCAGCGCTGAGTTTTACTCCAAGGTTTTCGAACTGGACTTGCTGAACGACCGCAGCGGCGACAGCTATCATCTCTCGGATGGGCGCGTGCGCATGGTGCTGATGCAATGGACCATGGATAACTTCATCGGGCATGATCCGATGCCGCCGGCGCTGGATCATTTTGGCTTCAAGGTTGAGAGCGTTGAGACGATCAAGAACGAGATGATCGAACTCATCGGCTACAATCCGCAGATGGTGACGAAGCCGCTAGGCATCGGCGCAGAGGGCGAAGCGCGCCTGTCGCTCTTCAAGCAATGCCCCGTTGGTCAATTTCATCTCACCGATCTGGAGGGCGTCTACATCGACGTGACGGAGCAGTGAGGTCAGCTGCGAGCTTTTGTATCGCCGCTGTCGCGAGCCTGATTTGCGCGCATGCGCAGGCTGACGCCGTTGCAGACTTCTATGCAAGCCGGCCAATGTCGTTGATCGTCAGCACAGGCGCTGGCGGCGGGCTGGACGCGAACGCGCGGCTTGTCGCGCGCCATATGGGCAAGCACATTCCCGGCAAGCCGTCGATCATTGTGCGCAACATGCCCGGCGCAGGCCACATTCAGGCGACGAATTTCATGCATACCCAGGCGCCAAAGGACGGCACGCACATTGGCGCCATCCTGCCCTCATTCGTGCTTTATCAACTGATCGACGGGCGCGGCGCCCAGTATGATACGCGCAACTTCAAATGGCTTGGCTCAAGCGACGTCGACAACATGAACGTCTACGTCTGGCACACGGCGGCGGTAAAGTCGGTCGAGGACGCCAAGCGCACAGAAATCCTGATGGGCGCTACTGGCGCTGGATCGTATACGATCCTGTTTCCAACGCTGATGAACAATTTGATTGGCACAAAATTCAAGATTGTTTCGGGTTACAAGAGCACCAATGAAATTCACCTCGCCATGGAGCGCGGTGAAGTGCTGGGCCGTGCAGGAAACTTCTTTTCAAGCCTGAAATCCCAGAACGCTGACTGGTTGCGCGATGGCAAGATCACGCTCATCGCGCAAGTTGGCGAGGAGCGAGATCCAGAATTCCCTTCCGTCCCGCTGCTGCAGGAAATGACAACTGACGCGGAAGCCAAGCAGATCTTCCGTCTTTTCTCGGCGGAAATTGCGATGGGTAAAGCCTATCTGACAACGCCAGATACGCCCAAAGACCGGCTCGATGCCTTGCGGCGCGCATTCGATGCGACAATGCAGGACGCTGGTTTCAGGACAGAGGCCAAAACATCGGGAATAGAGGTGCGCCCACTGAATGCTGCCGGGGTATCGCGCATTGCGGATGAAATTTTGGCGACACCCAGGGCGCTGGTTGAGCGCGCGGCGCAGGTGCGCGGTAAACAGCCGTGAGAGACAGACTTAGATGAAAATCTGCATTATTGGCGCAGGCGCGATCGGTGGGTTGGTCGCGGCCCGTTTGGCAAAGAATGGCGAGGACGTAACAATCGTAGCGCGCGGGCCGCAACTGGCCGCCATTTGCGAAAGAGGTCTTCGACTGATCGAGGAGGACGGCGGCACGTTCAGCGTGGCGCCTCGGGCCGTGGAGAAACTTACGGATGTTAAGGGTCAGGACTTAGTTATTCTTGGCATGAAGGCGCATCAGGTGTCTGCAATCGCCGCATCAGTTGCAGGAATGCTTGTGCCGCAGGGATTGGTGCTGACTACACAAAACGGCATACCGTGGTGGTACTTCTGCAAGACAGGCGGCGAACATGAGGGGCGCGCCCTCGGGAGCGTCGACCCCGGCGGCGAAATCGCACGCCATTTGCCGGTAGATAGCGTCATCGGTTCTGTCGTTTATCCCGCCGCCGAGATTGCGGAGCCCGGCGTCATTCGCTTGATCGAAGGAAACCGCTTTTCGCTGGCGGAGATCGACAACACGAGATCAGATCGCGTGCAGGCCGTGTCCGCCGTTTTCACAGCGGCTGGTTTCAAAGCGCCTGTCGTGACGGACATCCGCGCGGAAATCTGGACGAAACTGTGGGGCAATCTGAGCTTCAACCCGATCAGCGCGCTGACAGGCGCTACGCTTGCCGGCATCTGCCGCAATCCACTGATGCGCGCGCTGGCGGCGGAGATGATGCGCGAGGCGCAAGCGGTTGGCGAAGCCCTTGGCGTGCGCTTCAGAATTCCGCTCGAGAAACGCCTTGCGGGCGCCGAAGCCGTGGGTGAGCACAAAACCTCGATGCTGCAGGACATGGAAGCGCGCAGACCCACTGAGGCCGCCGCGCTTGTTGGTTCTATTATCGAACTTGGTCAAATCGTCGGCGTCCCAACGCCGAAGATTGAAGCTGTGTATGCTTTGGTGCGCGGGCTCGAAGAAAAAAATACCTCACGCAGCTGATCGTCACGCCTTCAGAAAGGGGATGGCGAGGCGGGCCACGTCCTGCTCTGCATCCCACGGCACCAGATGCTTGCAATCTGGCACGATGTGCAAATCAAGTTGCGGCGCAAGCGCTTTCAGATTTGTGGCGCGCTCGAATGCGTTAGCGCGATCATTGCGGCCATAGAGCAACAACAGTGGCACGCGCAGTTCCAGCAGTCGCTTCCACATGGGCGTCTCATCGCTCTTGCCCTTGGCCTTGTTGGACGCCTGCTCGCTACGCGCGACAAAGGCCTCAAACGCCTTGCCCAAGCTGCGGCTGTGGCGCAGCGCTAACTCATCCGGCGTAATGAGTTCGTGATGGAAGAGATTGGCCTCAAGAAGTTTCCGTGTGTCCTCCATCGAGGGCTCGTCCAACGCCATGCGACGTTCCAGTCGGGCCTGCACGACAGCCTCTCGACCCTCGCCGCTGGCCTCCATCGCGGGAAGCAGACTGCCCGTGCCAAGAATGACAACATGCGACCACGCGTCCGGCGTCTCAAGCGCCAGTTGCACGGCCATGTTGCCTGCCTGGGAATGCGCGACGAGCGCACTGCGCTCAAGGCCAAGCGCCTTGCAGAAGCCTGGCAGGTTCTTGCGCCTGAAGCCAACCGAATGATCCTGAGGAACGTCCGACAAGCCGAAGCCCGGCTGATCATAGGCGATGGCGCGGAACCCGCTGTCGGCAAAGGCTTGCAGGTTGCGGATAAACACATCCGCCGACGAGCCAAGCGAGGCTCCATGCAGGAAAATGACGGGCGGCCCCTCGCCCTGCTCGATGTATCGAATCTTCAAGCCATCAACGGTAACGAATTTGTCCGTGGGAGCCAGCATGTGCCTGCGTCTTTCCTGTACGATCAATTGTTGGGCGTGCCGCCCATCGCGTCCTTCGCCGCAGCGACAATCTCGGGCGGCAACGCAAAGGCCGTGCGAACAATGTCCGCTACCTTTTCGCCCGAGACTTCGTCGATCTCGATCTGCTGCTTATCAGCTTCTGCTATAAAATTCTTGTCGTTCATGGCGGCATGAAACGCCTTGCGGATGATCTCCAGTCGTTCCACAGGCACGCCGGGCGGCATAAGAATTGGTCGGTCCATCTCCTGAGGCGCGAGAACAAGCTGGAGTATCTGCTTCTTGCGCTCATCAGGAATGAGCTCAACGACTGAAGGAACATCAGGCAAATGCGGCGACCGTTCAACTCCGATCGCGACTGGCACAAAGACTTTCTTTTGGGGAAACCAATCGGGCCGCGTTGACCGGATGGACGAAATAAGCCCGCCGCAGCGCCCGCTGACTTCGCCGCGCTCCATGGCCAGATACACATCATTGCCGCCTTTGTAGCCCGAAACGATTTTGATCTTCGTGCCATAAAGCTTGTTCAGCAGCGCTGGCAACGTCTCCATCTGGGAGCCGGCGCCGGTGCCGCCGACAATATATTCTTTCGTGAAGAGATCCTTCCACTCTTGAACGCCCGACGTGTGCCACGCGACACAAATGGCTGTTGCGCGGCTGATGCTGCCGACCCAGTTCATTTGCCGGGGATCAAAATTAGCGCCCTTGGTCCCATACAGCGGCGCGAATGGCACGCTGGAATGCACCATCGCAATCGTCGTGCCGTCTTTGGGCGCCACGTTCGCAAGGTACATCATAGCGCGGATGCCGCCAGCACCGGGCATGTTCTGGATTACGATATTGGGCTGGCCCGGGATCGCTTTTTCAAAGAAGGGCGCGAAGGCGCGTGCGTAACTCGAATAGCCTCCGCCCTCGCCCGCGCTTAAAATCCAGCTGATCTGCTTGCCCTTGTAGAAATCTTGCTGGGCTGAAGCAGATGCAAAAGGCAGCGTGAGCGCAGCCGTCAACAAGCCCGTGATACGGAACATGACTTTCCTCCCTTGCTGCGCCAGGCTGTTGGTCAGCCTTCGTGTGCGTCGATCAGATTTCCATCACAGTCTGCGAAATGGTGTTGCCCAAATGGGCATGAGCGCTTGAACAATGCCTCCAGCGCCTTGCCTTCAACGCCGGTGGCCAGCGGCTCGGGGGCGATCCGCGGGTTATCGTCGCCGATGCGCTGGATATCTTCCTTCAGCACAGCAATGCTTTCCACTTTGAAGCCGATATGGTCCATGCCCTGCGTGATGATGCCTGTGCCATCGTAATCCGTGATGTCCCACGGCATGATGACCAGCGTGATATGACCGTCTGTCAGATAGTAATTATTGTCGTCGGCACCCTGGTTCGTTGGCGCAAGCTCAAAGACATTTTGATAAAAGTCAGCCATCTCCTCCGGTCGCATCGTGCGGAAGGCGACGTGATGGATGTGGCGAGGATTGGCGTTGCCATCATTTTCAACATAAACGGACGTGCGATTGCTCATGTCTTTTTGTGAAATATCGAACATGTTGCCGTCGGGGTCATGGGTCGAAACGCCTGCAAATGGCCGCGTTGATGGCCGCTTCAGCCATTTCACGGTCGGGTAACGCTTGCGCATGCGGTCGTATACCGCTTCGGTGTCTTCCACCTGGATGCCAAAATGATCGAGCCCTGCAGAGCGTCCAGCGCGGCGCGGATTGATATTTAATCCCACATAGCCATCGCCCACAGTGACCGCACGCGCGGGGCGTGTCTTCGGCGATGTCCGCATGCCGAAAATAGACTCGTAGAATTTTGAAAGTTGCGCGTAGTTTTCACTGACAATAGCGACGTGATTGATCTTGGA
The DNA here is from genome assembly GCA_031428455.1 of Hyphomicrobiales bacterium. Classification (GTDB taxonomy): domain Bacteria; phylum Pseudomonadota; class Alphaproteobacteria; order Rhizobiales; family Beijerinckiaceae; genus Terripilifer. The sequence goes on from JANPPJ010000106.1 coordinate 35,200, forward strand.
AAAAGCCACAGTATCCTCCCCGTCGGGCGTTCCGTCTTCGCAGCGCCCCCGAATTTCCATTATTATGCGGCGGCGCTCAACGCTTGGCAAGACAACGCCTGTTGACTGGCTCCCCATGGGGTGTAGCATCCGAGTTAATAGCAAGCGGCGTCGGACACAGGTCGACGCAGGGAGGAGACGATGCGCGTCCACGCTACGGCTTGAACTAAACTCTTCACGTTGAAAAGCGTGCACGAACGATAAGCCTCGCGGCCTTGCCGCCTGTCAATCCAAGAAGCGCCGACCATATGCTGGCGCGATCGCCAAGCCCTGATCGCACTAGTGAACGCGGCCAAAAGCAACCATTCCATTTTGGAGAGATGCGTTGAGCCTTGAAGTTGAACAATTGCATCCGCTTTATGCCGCGCGAATCCACGGCGTGGACATAGGCAAAAGCGTGAGCGACGCCGCTATGTCCGACATCATGGATGCGATGGCTAAATACGTCGTGTGTGCGATTGGCCACGATACGCCGCCAAGCAATGAGGAACATATCGCCTTCAGCCGCAATCTGGGGCCGATGGAGCGCAGCACGCGCAAGGTTGCGGGAACCGACGTGCGCCTGCCTTATCCGGAAATTGTCGATCAAAGTAATCTGGACGAAGTTGGCGAAATCTACGCCGACGATGACCGGCGTCTTGCCTACAAACGCGCGAACCGGCTGTGGCACACGGATATGAGCTTCTACGACGTGCGCGCGACATATTCGCTTCTCGCGGCGCACGCCGTTCCCCCTTCGGGCGCCGACACGGAGTTCGTTGACATGAGGGCGGTCTACACCGCTCTTCCCGCACAAACAAAGGCGTTGATTGACGGGCTTCTGGTCGAGCATTCTTACTGGCACAGCAGGGTGCTGGGCGGAGGCCCTGAACCGACAAACGAAGAGCGCGCGTCGCGTCCGCCCGCACGCCACGCCATGGCGCATGTTCATGCGCCCTCAAAGCGCAAAGCGCTATATCTTGCGTCCCATGCCTGCGGGATTGTTGGCTGGCCAGATGAAAAGGGGCGAGCACTCATCCAGGACTTGCTGTCGTTCGCAACGCAGGCGCAGTTTGTTTACGCCCACAAGTGGCGGCTTGGCGACATTCTTATCTGGGACAATCTCGCCACAATGCATCGGGCAACAGAATTCGATGATCGGACGTTCAGACGCGATATGCGTCGCACGACATGTCGCGAGCGCGCTCTTGCTTGAAGCAAGTTTGTGACGCGCACGCTTTAGCGGGGGAAAGCACAATGGCCAGACACAGTTTGTCATACGCATTTGCGTTTACTACTGCAGCTATGGTGGTGAGTGCGAATGCGCAAACCATCGTTGACGAATGGGCAGATATCAAACTTCCACCGCCGCCAGCCCTTAAAGCTGCAAAGGTTGATCCCAAAACGACGGCGCTGTTATTGTTCGACTTCACGCATCAAACATGTTCGCAGGAGCGTCGTCCGCGTTGCGCGGCCTCGGCGCCAAAGTTGAAAAAACTGTTGGACGATGCACGCGCCAATAACATGTTCGTGGTCTGGTCAGTCGCAACCGCTGACTCGAAGGCTTCCGATATCTTGCCCGAGATTGCGCCGCGAGCCGGCGAGCCGGTTTTGCCATCGCTTGGGCCAAATAAATTCATCAAGGGCGAATTTGAAAAAATGCTTCTCGACAAAGGCGTGACCACCGTCATCATCACCGGCACCGCTGCCCACACAACTGTCCTGCACACGGGCAGCGAAGCGGCGCTGCGCGGCTTCAAGGTTATCGCGCCCGTGGACGCCATGTCATCGAACGACCAGTTCACGGAAGCCTACACGGCGTGGCATCTCGCCAACGCGGCTCGCGTCATGAACGCGACGACCTTGACCCGCGTCGACATGATTTCGTATTGAGGCGAAGCGTTACTGAATGGCGTTGCACGTCGCTGCAATAAGGAGATGCACGGCTTCCAGCGTTTTCTCTGTCAGACGCTTCAATTCGTCACCACTCTGGCGTGGAGCTAAGAATTGCGCCGCACCATGTTCGCCCCCGCTGACAAATGTGATTTACTGGGTCGGACTTCAATCGGCGGATGTTTTCGAACATGCAGGGATTGCTTGAGGGCGTTCGGGTTCTCGATCTCACCAATGTACTGGCGGGGCCATTCTGCGGCTATCAGCTTGCGCAAGTGGGCGCGGACGTCATCAAGGTGGAAACGCCTGCGGGCGGCGATCTCGCAAGACAATTAGGCGCCTCGCCTTCGCTCAACAAGCAATTCATGGGCGCGTCGTTTCTTGCGCAGAACGCGGGCAAGCGCTCCATCGCGCTTGATCTCAAAAGGCCGATGGGCCGGGAAATCTTCCTTAAGCTTGTCGCAACCGCAGACGTGGTGCTGGAGAATTTTCGGCCCGGCGTTATGGAGCGTCTTGGCTTTGGTTATGAAGCTCTGAAGCTTGTGAAGCCCGACATCGTCTATTGCGCGATTTCGGGCTTTGGGGCTACGGGACCGCTGAAGGACAACCCGGCCTACGACCAGATTGTGCAGGGCTATTCCGGCGTCATGAGCGTGACGGGCGATGCGCACAGCGCGCCG
>JANPPJ010000107.1:0-45957 GCA_031428455.1 Hyphomicrobiales bacterium
GCGGTTTCGTCTAACCCTTCGCTCCACCTCCGCTTGGGGGGGGGGCTGGTGCCTTCGCCGTGGCCCGGCGTTCTCGTCCGCCCCCCGCGCACCCTGCCGGGTGGGTCGGCGCCCCCCCCCCACGACTATGGCGCAGCAAAGCCACATGACGCCGCGCCAGCCGATCACCTCGGCCAAAACGCCCGCAAACACCGCCCCGAGGATTTGCCCGATGATGGCGGACGCCACAAACCGCGCAATGGCGACCTGACGACCGTTTTTGTACATGTCGCCGACCATCGCCATGCCAACGGGGATGAGCCCGGCGCCAGCGACGCCGGTCAGCACGCGGGATGCGGCCAGCAGCGCGAAATCATTGGCCAGAGCGCCTGCCGCGAGGCTGAGCGCGGACGCCCAGAGCGAAATTTTCAAGACCCGCGACTTGCCGAAGTGGTCGCCGATGGGGCCAAGGATTGGTTGCGCCAGCGCGCAGGGCAGGGCGGCGGCTGAGGCCAGAAAAACCACCGTCGAAACGGGGACGACCAGATCGCGCGCGACCTCCACTGTGAGTGGATCAAGCGTGCGGATCGCCACGGCGGCGGAGAACCCGCAAAGGAGGAAGACGGCGAATATCAATGTGTGGCCTTTCGCAACAATCCGGCGCCGCTCATGGAAGCGGGCCTTCAAAGATGGCCTGATCGGCATGCCGTCTCGCAATATCCCAATGTTCGGGCGTGCGCACGGTCCATGTCATCACAGGCATATGCAACGCCGCGCGCGCCAGCATCACGGCTGCGTGCGGCAGGTCGCGCACGCTATACGAGAGAAAGTCAGGCCGCGTCTCCCGCCAATGCAGGAGGCACGTCATGGCCTGCTTCTGTTCGTCGCTGAGAAACGCCCATTCGCTCTGCTCAAACTGCGCCTGCGCAACGATGCCCAGCGGAATGTTTTCGCAAAGCCCGCTGCGCCGCAGATGCGCTATCACGGCGGGATCGAAGCTTTTGATCGCAACGGACCCGGCATGATCAGCGGCGATGTGCGCAGTCCGCTCTGCAAGGCGCATGTCGCCGTCAAACAGGCTCTTGATCTCGATGACCAGCGGAACGCGTCCGCCTATGCGGTCAAGAAACGCGCCAAGCGGCGGGATGCTTTCATCCCGGGCAGATCCCGCCAGTTTCATTCTCGCCAAGTCCGCTGACGATGTGTCGCGAATAAATCCTGTCGCGCTTGTCAGTCGCTCAAGCGCCTCGTCATGAAAGACAAAAGCCTCGCCATCAGACGATATCTGCACATCGCACTCGATGGCGCAATTCGAGGCGACAGCGATGTCCGCCGCTGCGAAAGAGTTCTCGATCACGCCACGGGCGTGGTCGTGGCGCCCGCGGTGCGCAATAGGCCGCGCCGTCAGCCAGTCCAAATTCACGCGCTGATCTCAAACATCGCTTCGATTTCTACCGCTGCATCCAGCGGCAATTCCGCCACGCCCACGGCATAGCGGGCGTGGCGTCCCTTTTTATCGCCGAGCACAGCCACCATCAGATCAGAGGCGCCGTTGACGACGGCTGCAATTGCTTGAAACTTTGGCGAGACGTTCACGAACCCACCGAGCCGGACGCACTTTTCGATGCGCGAAAGCTTCTCGAGCGCCGCCTTCGCTTGCCCCAGAACATTGATGGCGCATTGGCGCGCCGCCGCCTGGCCCGCTTCGTTGAATAAGTCGAGGCCGAGTTTGCCTTGATGCTCTCGCGCAATCACGCCGTTAGGGCCTATGGGCAACTGGCCCGAGATGACTAACAGATTGCCTGTTATGACAAACGGCGCGTAATTGCCCACAGGAGGCGCTGCGTCGGGTAAGACAATTCCAAGTTCCTTAAGCCGCGATTCGATGGTCGCCATGAGCAATTCCCCCTCGGATGGCGAATTATGCAGCTTGCGTCCGTCGCGCCAAACCCTAATTTCGCCACGCCGCGCGGTCACAGGTTGCCGCCCCCGGAGGACAAGCATGCACACGAGGTTCAAGGCGTCGGCCCGCAGCGCAATCATCGCTGCGCTTTTCACAGCCGCGCCCGCGCTTGCGCAGGGGACATCTCCAGACTCGCCACTGGCGCCCCATCGCGCGGTCTACGATTTGCGACTTTTGAAAAGCTCCGGCAGCAACGCCCCCGTCGCGGCGAACGGACGCATCGTTTACGATTTCACGGGTTCATCATGCGAAGGCTACACGGTGGCCTTTCGTCAATTCACAGAGTTGACGCCGTCCGAAGGCGAGAACCGCTCGTCCGACATGCGCTCGACAACTTTTGAAAGCGCGGATCGCAAGACCTTCCGGTTCCGCGTTCAGCATCTCGATGGAAACAAGGTGACGAGCACCGTTGATGGCGAGGCTGTGCGGTCCGGCGATGGCGCATTGTCGCTCGCATTGAAGCAACCCGCGCCGATGCAGGCCGACATTGACCACGATGCCGTCTTCCCCACTGACATGATGCTGCAGGCGTTACAGGCCGCGCAGGCTGGGCAACCGATTCTGGCCTTGAAGGTGTTCGACGGCTCTGACGGCGGTGAAAAAGTTTATCACACGATGAGCGTCATCGGTAAGCCGATGACGGACGCGCTCAAGGACGCAACGAAAGATGTCGCGGCGATGAAGTCCATGCGCCGCTGGACGACCCGCGTCAGCTATTTCGACGTTGAAAAGATCGACGCCCCGGCGGTCTACGTGCTGACGTTTCAGATGTGGGAAAACGGTGTTTCCAGCGATCTCATCATCGACTACGGCGATTTCCAGATGAAAGGCGAGATGACGTCGGTTGATTTCTTGCCGGTAAAGGCCTGCGCGAAGTAGGGCGGCAAACCCTGCGTGCTCAAGCCTTATTTGCCGCGTTTAGGATCAAACAGAAGCCCACGCACGATGGCGTCGGCTCCAAACTTGTCGCGAAGCGCATCGATGGCGCTTTCCGTCGCCTTCTCGCGCTTCACTTCAAGATCGGCGAGGTCGCCGAGGTCCGAGCGCTCTTCATCGTGAAGGCTTGATAGGCCGACGCCGATCAGGCGAAAGCGCGTCCCGTCGGCTTCCTTCTCCAGCAGGGCGCGAGCCGCTTCAAAGATGCGGCCCGTCAACTGCGTCGGCTCGGGCAGCGCGCGCGCGCGGGTGCGGGATTTGAAGTCGCTGGTCTTGAGTTTCAGCGTGACGGTCTCGCCACCGATCCCCTGCGCCTTCAGCCGGGCCGACACTTTCTCGCTCAAGGTCAGCAGTACCCGCATCAGCGTCGCCGGATCACTCACATCAGTGTCGAAGGTGGTCTCCGCTGAGACGCTCTTGGTTTCGCGATCCGGCGAAACCTCCCGCTCGTCCAATCCGTTCGCCAGCCGCCAGAGTCGCTGCCCTTCGCCGCCGAGCTTTCGCATGAAGTCGGTTTCAGTCATTGCCTGAATGTCGCCGATGGTGCGAAAGCCATCCCGGCCCAGCCGCTCCTGCGCCACCGCGCCGACGCCCCAGATCAATCCCACCGGCTTGTCGGCGAGAAACGCGCGCGCTTCGGCGCGGCCGATGATCGCAAAGCCGCGCGGCTTGTCGAGGTCCGAGGCGATTTTCGCAAGAAACTTGCAGTAACTTAAGCCAACGGAAACCGTGATTCCGATTTCTTTTTCAATTCGCCGCGCAAGCCTCGCCAGCGTGAAAGCAGACGCCGCCTGATGCAGCCTTTGTGTCCCGGTCAGGTCGAGAAACGCCTCGTCAATCGACAGAGGTTCGACCAGCGGCGTGAGGTCCAGCATCATGGTGCGCACCTGTCGCCCAACGTCGACGTAATGCCCCATGTTCGGTTTTCGCACGACGGCGTGCGGGCAGAGCGCCAGCGCCTTGAACATCGGCATGGCTGATCGAACGCCAAAAGTTCGCGCAATATAACAACAGGTTGCGACGACGCCGCGTTTGCCGCCGCCAATGATCAAAGGCTTGTCCCGCAGCGACGGATCGTCGCGTTTTTCCACAGCCGCATAGAAGGCGTCGCAGTCGATATGGGCGATGGACAGGTCGTCGCGTTCCGCGTGCTGAAGCAGCCTTGGCGAGCCGCAGGCGCCGCATCGGCGCACCCCCGCGTCAGCCTGCTGCGCGAGGCAGTCGCGGCAGAACGGCGGGGGAAGGGCGCTCACCAATCCTCGCTCGCGGGGGGCGCCAATCGCTGCTGCGCCGCCACGATGCTCTCTGGCGGTACGCCCTGTACTGCCGCAAAACCCACCAGAAGGGCCTCGTCCGAGCATAGATAGTCCAGCACCCCTGACACGAAGCCGGGTTTTCCGGCCTCCGAGCGTAAGTTTGCGGGGTCGATTCCCGTCACGGCGAGGAAGCGCTGCAGACGATCATCGTCGCCCGCAATGTGCGCGAGCGCTGAAATAGCAAAGGTTTCAGCGTCTTCCTGCCGCAATTTGCCGCGAGAGGTCCGTTGCGTGCCTGTCGGCTTTTCGATTCTCATTTCGTCAATTTTCGTGAGCTAGACTTCGCAGACGTTACCGCTTGTGCGGGGCAGACAAGTTGCGGACGCGTCGTCCGCCAGGATTCGTGATGACCAAAACCGTCCTCATCGTAGAAGACAATGAGCTGAACATGAAGCTCTTCAACGATCTTCTGGAGGCCCACGGGTACCGGACCGTGCAAACGCGCGATGGCAAGGAGGCGGTTCCCCTTGCCCGCGAGCACATGCCCGACCTCATTCTCATGGATATTCAGCTTCCCGAGGTGTCCGGTCTTCAGGTGACCCAATGGCTCAAGGAAGACGCGAATCTGCGCGACATCCCGGTCATCGCCGTCACCGCGTTCGCCATGAAGGGCGATGAGGAAAAAATCCGCCAGGGCGGATGCGAAGCCTACCTTTCAAAACCCATTTCCGTCGCCAAGTTTCTGGAAACCGTCCGCATTTATGCTGGCGGCGCGTAAAGGTATTCATACATGACCGCTCGAGTTCTGGTCGTCGACGACCTTTTGCCGAATATCAAATTGCTGGAAGCGCGCCTGAGCGCTGAATATTTTGACGTCCTCTCCGCCATGAACGGCCCCGATGCTCTCGCCGCTTGTATCGAAGGGCGATGCGATATCGTGCTGCTCGACGTCATGATGCCGGGCATGGACGGACTTGAAGTCTGCCGCCGCCTGAAGGCAAATCCTGCCACAGCGCATATTCCTGTCGTCATGGTGACCGCGCTTGATCAGCCTGCGGACCGCGTGCGCGGCCTCGATGCTGGCGCCGATGACTTCCTCACCAAGCCGCTGGACGAAGTGGCGCTGTTCGCCCGCGTTCGCTCGCTTACGCGCCTGAAGACGACGCTCGATGAATTGCGCAGCCGTTGCATGACGGTTACAAGCCTCGGGCCCTCCGCGAAACTTGTGGAAGCGATAAGCGACGAAGGCCAGAATGGCCGCGTGCTGCTGGTGGATGATCGCGTCAATTCGGCGAGCTGGGTTGAGGGCGCTCTACGCGGCCGCCATGTGCTTTCCATTGAGGCTGATCCCGCAAAGGCCTGCGACCGCGCCGCCGCCGGCGATTTCGAATTGATCATCGTCTCCATGAATCTTTCGGGCCACGATGGCCTGCGCATCTGCGCCCAGTTGCGCTCCTTGGAGCAAACGCGCCAGACGCCGATCCTGATGATTGCGGAGATGGACGACCGGACCCGCGTTCTGCGCGGGCTCGACATGGGCGTGAACGATTATCTCGCGCGCCCCATCGACAGAAACGAACTGATCGCTCGCGTACGCACGCAACTGCGCCGCAAGCGCTATGCGGATGCGTTGCGCATGACCCTGAACGACTCAATACAGGCCGCGCTCGTCGATTCGCTAACCGGGCTCTACAACCGCCGTTATCTCGAGACCCATCTCGCCAGCATGCTGGAAGTAGCGTCCGTGCGCGGCAATCCGCTCTCGCTGATGGTTCTTGATATCGATCACTTCAAGGTCATCAACGACACGTGGGGCCATGACGCTGGCGACGAGGTCCTGCGCGCGTTTGCACAGCGCATCAAGCAGGGCGTGCGTGAAGCAGACCTGGTGTGCCGGATGGGCGGCGAAGAATTCGTCGTCATCATGCCCGAGGCTGAGCAGCGCTTCGCCGCGTCTATCGCCGAGCGCGTTCGGTCACTGGTCGAGATGGAGCCCTTCATGATCGACGGCGGCGCCAAGGGGATCAAGGTGACGGTTTCGATCGGTTTGGCTGAAGCCCATGGCGACGCAAGCCCCGAGGCCTTCTTCCGTCGCGCTGACAAGGCGCTGTACCGCTCCAAGCACGAAGGCCGCAACAGGGTGACACTCGACGCGGCGTAAACAAGCGCCGCAATTTTGTCGCTTTGCGCGGCGAAACGATAGTTTGAGCTTCGCGGCCCGATTCGCTTTTTGTTCAAATTTGGCTGTGGATAGCTCGTTGATTCATCGTGAAGATTAATCCCTAACCGATGATCTGATTGTGGCTTGATAACAGCCGCGTTAGAGTTTTCTCATGGCCAGCTAGGAAACTGGACGGCCAACGATAAACCCCTCGGAGTGCTCAGGTCCGCCGCATCTCCTGGGTCCGTGGGGCAGGCCGGTCAGTATGGTTCAGGAGTGGCCTCCTCAGGATCGTGCTCGACCGGCCATTTTTTTGGCGGCTCGCCCACGTGCAAGCGCCGCACTCTCCCAAAAATTCGACAAATAAAAAGGGCCGCTGCGAAGGCGGCCCTCAATGCATTTTCAGGCGCCAAGATTACTTGATCTTCGCTTCCTTGAACTCAACGTGCTTCTTCGCAACCGGGTCATATTTGCGGTAGCTGAGCTTCTCGGTCTTCGTGCGCGCGTTCTTTGACGTCACGTAGAAGTAACCCGTGTCGGCGGTTGAAATGAGCTTGATCTTGATGTTGGCGGCCTTGGCCATCGTTCTATCCGATCTATGGCGTGTAAATCTGCGCGCAAAATACGGATGGCGGCGCGTAAGTCAAGGACAGGCCCGTCAAAGTCACGTGCAGAGCTGTCACAGAAGGTCGCGTCGCCACCCGCCGGGGCCCACGCGATACGACGGGGCGGGCATCCAGTGGGGCAGGCCAGCCGTCAGCCGCTTCTCCAGTTCCCGCAGGACAACGTTGGTAATCGTCGCCAGATCGAGGCTTTGCGCCTCCTCGATGTCGATCCAGACGGTTTCCACGAGTTCCTTCCCCGGGCCGACGGCGCCGGGCGCCTCGCCACACAGCGCCGAGCGGTCCACGGCAAAGAATGCGGCGTCATAGCGCATGGGGAGGCGCGGCGGCGTGACCGCGCGCGCGATGAGATGCAGCGGTTCCAGATCGGGAAACACGCCGTGTTCTGCAAACGCCCGCCACAGAGCCGGGGGGGCTGCCGGCGCGCCATAATCGCGGGTGCCCAGCAGCAGGCCCGTTTCCTCGAATGTTTCACGCACGGCAGCCAACGCCAGCGCGCGTGGCAAGCCGGTCGAGCCGGGCGCGATCTTGGCCAGTCTGTCCTCAACCGGGCCGGCTAGCGCGCCCGCGACGTTCATGCGCCGGTCGTCCGGGTCGAGCCTCCCGCCGGGGAAGCAATACTTGCCTGGCATGAAACGGTCTGCAGGGCTCCTGCGGCCCATCAGGACCTTGGGGCGCGCGCCAGAGCGATCCACGATTATCAACGTTGCAGCAAGCCGTGGACGGGCCCCGGAGGGCGGCTGCAGCCGCAGCCGTTCCCAGACCTTTTCGTTCAACAGGGGTGAGTAATCGTCGAGGTCCGGGGGACAGGTCACGTCGGAAAAGTCACATTATGGGGCGATTGATTTGCCGCGGCTGGCGACGGACGGCAGCGTCGTGCCGAATCCGTGCATTCTGAGCGCCCACTGATAAGCGATCAAGGCCCCTTTGACCTTTGGGAGAAGCCAAAGCGACATCAGCGTCGCGACCAGCGGCCAAACCACCATGTGAACCCACATGTCGAGTCGCGGCCAGGCGTCGTCCGCAATCATCAACATCGCGGCGACCACATGGCCGACGATGAAGATCGTCAGGTACGGCGGGGCATCATCCGCGCGCTGGTGATGAAGCTCTTCGCCGCACGAGGGGCACTCGTCGTTCACCTTCAGGTAGGCGCGAAATATCTTGCCCTCGCCGCATTGCGGGCAGTGGCCCGAAAAGCCAAGGCGGAACGCAGGCCAGCACGGGCGGTCGCTCTCGTCCGCGGAGGCGTTGGCCTCCTGACGCATGTCTCTCGCCAATGTCATAAAAGTCTCCGCTAGCGTCGACGTCCGCGATTCCCGTTCGAAGCAGCATCGCCGGATGAATGTGGTCGTGCGGGCTTCTTACGGGAAGATGGTTTGTTGTCGCGCCCCGTAGGTTTGCGCGATTTCGCCGCCGCGCCTCGCGGGCGGGTGCGCCCCTCGCTCAGAATTTCAAAGCGCAGCGCGCCGGCAAATGGCGCCGCTTCCACCAATCGGACGTCAACGATGTCACCCATGCGATAGGTTTCGCCCGAGCGGGATCCCACCAGCGCGTGCAGATGTTCCTCGTGCTTGAAGAAGTCATTGCCAAGCGTGGAGGCGGGCACGAAGCCGTCTGCCCCGGTTTCAGCCAGCTTCACGAACAGGCCCGAACGAATGACGCCGGAGATGCGACCCGTGAAGCTCGCGCCGACTTGTTCAGACAAGAAGGTGGCGATGAGCCGATCCTTCGTCTCGCGCTCCGCTGTCATGGCGCGTCGCTCCGCCGCCGAGATCCGCGCGGCGATCTCAGCAAGTTCATCGGGCTCCATGTTCGGCAGGCCATCGTCGCCCGCCTTCAGCGCGCGGATGAGACTGCGATGCACGATGAGATCGGCATAGCGCCGGATGGGCGATGTGAAATGCGCATAGCGCTGCAGGTTGAGGCCGAAGTGCCCGTAATTGACGGACACATATTCAGCCTGCGCCTGACTGCGCAGCACGACCTCATTCACGAGATGCTCATGCTCGGTATCGCGCACGCGCTCAAGGATGCCGTTGAAGTTTGCCGGCCGCAGCGCCTGACCCTTCGCCAGCTTGATGTCGATGGTGGCGAGAAACTCGCTGAGTCCGTGCACCTTCTCTACAGAGGGCGCATCATGCGCGCGATAGATCAGCGGTTGCCCACGGCTCTCCAGCATTTCCGCCGCTGCAACGTTGGCGAGCACCATGAACTCTTCAATAAGTCTGTGCGCATCAAGGCGCGGCGGAACCAGAACCTTGTCGACCTTGCCTTCGGGCGTGAGGAGGAGCTTGCGCTCGGGCAGATCAAGCTCCAGCGGACCACGGTGGCGGCGCGCAATGCGCAGCGCGTGATAGGCCGCCCACAAGGGCTTCAGCACGGGTTCAAGCAGCGGCTTGGTCAGCTCGTCCGGCCACCCGTCAATGGCGGCCTGCGCCTGCGGATAGGCGATCTTTGCGGCGGAGCGCATCATCACGCGGTGGAAAGTGTGACGCAATTTGCGCCCGTCTTTGGTGATGAACATGCGCACAGCAAGCGCGGGGCGATCCTCATCGGGCCGCAATGAGCACAGGTCGTTCGAGATACGCTCGGGCAGCATCGGCACGACACGATCGGGGAAGTAAACCGAGTTGCCGCGATCCAGCGCCTCGCGGTCCAGCGCCGAACCCGGCAACACATAAGCAGCCACATCCGCGATGGCGACTGTCAGCACGAAGCCGCCTTCATTTTGCGGATCGTCATCGGGCCGCGCATGCACTGCGTCGTCGTGGTCTTTGGCGTCTGCGGGATCGATGGTGACTAGCGGCAGCTCGCGCCAGTCTTCACGCTTGACGCCACCGGCTTGCATCTTCGCAGGCCTGGCCTTCTCCGCTTCAGCCAAAGTCTCGGCGCGAAATACGTGCGGAATGGCGTGGGTATAAAGCGCGATCTGCGATATCGCGCGCTCGTTGTCGATGGCGCCGATGCGCTCCTTCACCCTGGCGACAGGCCGATTGCCGCGCCCGCCCGGCGCCACGTCCACGGAGACAAGGTCGCCGTCGCGAGCGTCGCCCTCGTGGCCGGGAGGGATGGAGAGTTCGCGATCCAGATTCTTCTTGTCGATGGGCAACAAGAGCCCACCGCCCTGCGGCAATGCTTTGAAGACGCCCAGCTGTTGCGGCCGGTTCTTGGCCAGCAATTTGACGACGCGGCCGGTGTATTCCGCCTCGCCCTTGCGCGCGTCGTGATTGAGATCAGCGCGGATCAGCGCGCGATCACCCACGCCTGCCGCGGGCTCGCCGGGGCGCGGTTTGCGCGGCGTGAACACAACGATGCGCGGCGCGGCCCCGTGCGCCTCTTCGTCCCATTCGACAGGGCGCGCAATCAACTCACCATCCGTGTCGCGGCCTGTGATGTCGGCCAGCACGACCGACGGCAATTGCCCCTTTTTGTGCAACGTCCGCCCGCGCCGCTCAACGGCGCCGTCCGCCTCCATCTCGCGCAAGACGCGCTTGAGCGGGATTTTATCTGCACCCTTCAGCCCGAACGCGCGCGCGATTTCGCGCTTGCCGATCTTGGCTGGCAGTGAGCGGCCTTCCTGCGCCGCAGCGGCTCGCTCACGGGCGATGAAAGCCAGAATCTCTTCGCGGGTGGGGAGGGGCGTTTCTGCAACCGGTGGTTTGGCCAAGGCGAACCTTCTTCCTGCAAGCCTGCGCGGCGGCAACGCTGCGCCCGGCTTTCCGGTTCACTCTATCAGCGTAAGGGCCGCCGCGTCAGCGCCCCTTTTGCGACTGCGCGCGCGCCAGCGCCTCGGCCAGAGCGTCCCCTAATGCGCCACCGCCGCTCTTGGTCGCTTCATTGACCGGGCGCGACGACTGCGGCGCGCGGCCTTGCTGGGGCCGCTGGGTCGGGCGGGGTCCGGCATCGCGCTGGGGCGACGCCGCCGCGTCGTCATCGAGCCGCATGGAAAGCGCGATGCGCTTGCGCGGCTTGTCGACCTCCATGACCTTCACTTTGACAATGTCGCCCGGCTTGACCGCCTCGCGCGGGTCTTTGATGAACGTGCGCGACATTGCCGAGATATGGACGAGCCCGTCCTGATGCACGCCGATATCGACGAAGGCGCCAAAGGCAGCCACGTTTGTCACGACGCCCTCAAGGATCATGCCCGGCCGCAGATCATCGAGTGTCTCCACGCCTTCCTTGAATTCCGCCGTCTTGAACGCAGGGCGCGGATCACGGCCAGGCTTTTCAAGCTCGCGCAGAATGTCGGTGACGGTGGGCACGCCGAACTTCTCATCCGTGAACTTCTGCGGCGAGAGCCCGCGCAATGTCCTGGCGTCGCCGATCAGCAGTTTGATGTCGCTTTTCGTCGCCTCGATGATGCGGCGCACGACCGGATAGGCTTCGGGATGCACGCTTGAAGAATCGAGCGGATCAGCGCCGCCAAGGATGCGCAAAAAGCCCGCGCACTGCTCGAACGCCTTGGGCCCAAGGCGCGGCACTTTCTTCAAGTCCGCGCGCGAGCGAAACACGCCGTTCTCATCGCGATGCTGCACGATGTTCTGCGCCAGCGATTCGCCTACGCCGGACACGCGCGCAAGCAATGGCGCCGAGGCGGTGTTGACGTCCACGCCCACCGCGTTCACGCAATCTTCCACCACCGCATCAAGCGAGCGCGAGAGTTTGTGCTCTGCGATGTCGTGCTGGTACTGGCCGACGCCAATGGATTTGGGATCGATCTTGACGAGTTCAGCGAGCGGATCTTGCAAGCGGCGTGCAATGGAGACGGCGCCGCGCAGCGTCACATCGAGCTTCGGCAATTCCTGCGATGCAAACGCCGACGCCGAATATACCGACGCTCCCGCTTCCGACACCATCGCTTTCGTCAGCTTCAACTCAGGATACTTCTTCACGAGATCGAGCACGAGTTTTTCAGTTTCGCGCGACGCGGTGCCATTGCCGATGGCGACAAGATCAACCTTGTGTCGCGCGCACATGGCGGCGAGGACTGTGATCGACTCGTCCCGGCGTTTCTGCGGCTCATGCGGATAGATTGGCGTGGTGTCCAGCACCTTGCCGGTTGAATCGACAACGGCCACTTTCACGCCGCTGCGAAAACCCGGATCAAGTCCCATGGTCGCGCGCGCGCCAGCAGGCGGAGCGAGCAGAAGATCGCGCAGATTGCCGGCAAAAACTTTCACCGCGTCGTCTTCCGCATTCTGGAATAGCCGCACGCGCAGATCGACAGAGAGCGACGATTGAACGCGATAACGCCATGCGTAGCGCACGCAGTCGCGCAACCACTTGTCGGCCGGGCGCCCCAGATCAGCGATGCCGAATTTGGCCGCGATGCGGTTTTCGAACAGGCTGGGCCGATCCGTCGGGGCGTCGGGTTCCGCCTCAAGCGCGATGTCGAGAAACTCTTCCTTCTCGCCGCGAAACAGCGCCAGAATGCGGTGTGACGGCAGCTTGTGCAGCGGCTCGGCGAAATCAAAATAGTCCGAGAATTTCGCGCCCGCCGTTTCCTTGCCCGCGCGCACTTTCGACACTGCGCGCCCGCCGCTCCAGAAGGCCTCTCGCAATGATCCGATGAGTTCGGAATCTTCCGAAAAGCGCTCCACAAGAATTGCGCGCGCACCCTCCAGCGCAGCGTCAATCGTCTCGACGCCCTTGGCTGCGTCGACATACTTTTCGCCGATGACGCGCGGATCGTTCTTGGGGTCCTTGATCAGCAGATCAGCAAGCGGCTCAAGGCCTGCCTCGCGCGCAATCATCGCCTTGGTGCGGCGCTTGGGTTTGAACGGCAGGTAGATATCTTCCAGCCGCGCCTTGCTGTCAGCGTCCCAAATCTTGGCGCGCAGCGCATCGTCGAGTTTGCCTTGCGAGTCCACGCTGTCGAGGATTTGTTTGCGGCGGTCTTCCAGCTCGCGCAGATAGCGCAGTCGCTCATCCAGCGTGCGCAGTTGCGTATCGTCCAGCGCGCCGGTGATTTCCTTGCGGTAGCGCGCGATGAACGGAACCGTCGCGCCGCCGTCCAGAAGCTCCACCGTGGCGGTGACCTGACGTTCCGCAACGCCAAGTTCTTCCGCAATCCGCAACGCGATCGACTTCATCAATCCTGCTCCATCCGGGGCGCAACGCAGCGCCCGTATCAGCTCGCATTTAGAGAGTTGATGGGGCTCGCGTCAAAGGATTGACAGGGGCGATTCTGTGGATGGCGTCGCCTGCACCGCTGCCGCGCGTCGATCAGACGCGTGCGCTGGCGTTCATGGCCTGCATCTTTGCGATTTGCTCACGCACCTTGATCACCTGGCCGTTCAAGGTGGACGCGACCGCAGGTGGCGGAGCGCTGGCGAGCACGTCTTCATAATAGCTGACGATGCGCTCTTCGCCATCGATCAAGCCGGGAGGCGCGCTCCCATTGCCGGCCCTATTTTCCCGCCTCTGCGGCAAGTGCCGTCATGTGACCGGCGTAGGTTGCCAAGAAACGGCGGAATGATGCGGCTTCGTTTAAGTGGCGGTACTCGCCCTGGGTTTTGCCGGAATCATCGTCCGTCAACATGAGCGCTGTAGCTGAATAAAGATTTTCCTGTACCAACTTGCGGCAAAGGATGTCGGCACGCTCCGCATAAGATGCGCCGCGAAACTCTGGAAAAACCGGAAAGAATTTTCCCGCGCTTCGCGTTTTTGCCGTGGATTGCGGACATTCCCGCATAATCATAACCCACCTTAAAATGGGCGTGGTGCATTTTTACCAAATGCGCCTTCACGGTAGGCGGTCTGGAAGTCGTGAGCCGCACCGATCGCCTCCTCGCTTCGATTGTTCATGTTGTTGCCAAATGAACTACCAATGCTTTTTAGTTCGAAGACGGCAGCAAGCTCTGATCCGTGCATCACAATCAGATCCCATTCCTTAGTAGGTCTGAAATAGCCGGGGAGCGTGGGGACAGAACGCCCCGTGTAAAACTTGATGTTGTCGAGGCCTTGTAGCGAGGCGATCTCGGAAAGAAGTGGGATAAACGCGTCTAGGTGTTTGCCTGCTGTGACCGCCGCGCGTGTCCCTACGTCGGTGACGCCCCTCGCCGCCTGCGCAAGCGCGGCTGCATCTTTCGTGCCCCAAAAGAGCTTGATCGCGTTCTTCGCCTTGTCCTCGTACTTCGATAAATCGATCATCATAAGCTGCCATTCCCCCCAAGCGCTGTGCGTTCCTCCTCGGTCAACCCGTACAATTCGAACACGGCTCGGTTGCACGCGGCCACGTCGTGTGCTTGCGCGGCGGCCTTAAGGCGCGATCGGAAACGCGCCGGTACGTCGGCCCATTGGGGAACACGGATGCGTCGGAGATACTGCGCCTGAAAGCGCAAGTATCCGCCGCGCATTTTTGTCGAATAAACGGCGACGAACAGCCGCGCTATGCCTGACAGGAGCACAGCTTGCAGCGCGTGCAAATCCCAACTGTCAGACGTGATGAAATACAAATTGTGATGCGGATAAAGCCCTTCGTTCTCATAGACGACGTGGGCTTCACTCTTAATATCGGGAATGAGAAGTTTGGGCTTGGCTGCGTATTCCGGGTAGATGCGATCAATCGTCCGATACCAGTTCGCAGGCGCTTTTTGCGCGCAATGACGGCCGGCGATCTCTTCGCGGCGCGCATTCAAATAGCGCCGTAGCTTTGGATATTCAGCCAAATCCACCAAACCGCCATTGGGCGCGAAGGGGTTCACGACACCAAGCCCGCGCCAGTTCACTGTGCCGTCGAGGATGTCGCGGGTGCCCGCGAGACGCAATTTGCGGTCGGCTTCCACGTCGAGGGTGTCATAGGGAGCGATAAAGGCCTTGTCGGCTCCGGTAGCAACGCCGATGCCGACTTTGCATCCTGTCTGCTCAAGCGTTGGGAAAGATTTTTCCAGACGTCGCACAAGGGCGAGCTGATCGGATGATTCCAAAATCCACGGTTCGGCTCCGGCGGTAATGCCGTACATTTCCTTGACGCCCGTTCCGGGAGCCGGATGCGCTTTCGTGAGAAGCGACTTGGCGAGCGCGGATAGCGCGGTGGCTTCAATGGCTGGTCTGTACGCAAGGCGCGTGGCACCGGGCTTTCCGCGAGCAATGATCGTGATGGCCGGATAGGCGGAAACTTCCGAGTGAAAAGCCGGGGTATCCACCATGTCCACATAGATTTTCAGATGAAAGCCCTCGGCGACCATCTGTCGGAGAGGACCGCCGTACCGATTTTTCATCCATCGATCAGCGCAGATAAATCCGAGATTGCCGTTCTTTTTCAGGCTCGCAAGTGATCGTTCAATGAAGGGAATGTAGATGTCGGCGCGATCATAAATGGTGCGGTAACGCGCGCGATATTCAAGCATGAGTACGTCGGCGATCAACTCCTGCCGGACATAGGGCGGGTTGCCAATGATGACATCGAACGGTTCCTCGACGGGCAGCAATAGGAAGTCGCCGAATATGAGCCACTGAGTGACCAAGGCTTCTGCGGTCGTGGCCTTGATGCTCTCGCGCCTCAGTCGCGCGAGCACTTTCAAACGCGTCGCCTCGAACGTCGTGCGATGTAACTCGACGGCGCGGATGGCGTCATTCATCGCGCGAAACGCTTCGGGCCGACCGGCGGCGATCCAGGCCTCAAGCAACCGCTCGATCGCGGGCATCAGAAAATCACCGTCGCCAAAAGACGGTTCAAGCAAGCGACTTTTCAACAAGGGCCGATCGGTAGTGTAGCCGGCAAGGTCCAGAATGAAATCGACCACTTCACGCTTCGTGAAAATCGCGCCGCGTTGTTGTACACCGGCAGATGCTAGCGCATTGACGGCGGTCGTGATCGCGCATTCGCCAAACATCGACGGTTCACGAAGGCTGATTAAGGGAACGGTCTGGTTCATGCTCAAAACAACTTGGGCTGCGCGGGCGCAGCCGACCGGAAGGTGGGCGCGGCGCTGGCCCCCACAACATTGCCAAGAGCTTGTCGGCTCACGCCAAGGTCATGGGCGGCGTCCATACCCTTAAGATTGTGAACTGCGAGGCACTGCTTGCGAACAACAAAATCAGGGTGAAGAGAATCAACTCGATTTATGAGAACAAAGGTCGAACTTTTTAGCTCAAGGGGTCAAGTGTCAAGTGACATTTTCCCACAAGAGAGCGCCTATCCTACGCAGCGCTACTTCTTAGCGGCCTTCTTCACCGCCCTCTTGGCCGACACTTTCTTTGCCGCCGCACTCTTTTTTGCGGGCGCTTTTTTGGACGGGGCCGCGCTAGTCGCAACAGCCTTCTTGGCCGCCGCTTTTTTCGCAGGCGCCTTTTTGGCCGCAGTTTTCTTCGCGCCGGCTTTCGCCTTGCCCCTGGCCTTTGCGGGTCCGCCCTTTTCGTTGATGAATTCGATGGCGTCCGCGAGCGTCACCTGCTCGGGCGTCATAGATTTGGGCACGTTGGCGTAGACTTTGCCCACTGCCACATAGGGGCCGTAGCGGCCCGCGCGCAGTGTGATCGTGCCGCCATCCGGGTGCTCGCCCAGAACTGTGCCGCTTTCTGCGCTTTCGCCCGCCGCCTTGGCGTCAAGCAGCGCGATGGCTTCTTCAAGCGTGATCGCGTCCTGCGCCTTGTCCTTGGGGAGAGTCGCGTTGACCTTGCCCCAACTGGCGTAAGCGCCGTACTTGCCGGCCTTCACCGTGATCTTGCCGCCCTTGGGATGCTCGCCAAGTTCGCGACCCGGCGCCGCTTGTCCAAAGCGACTGGCGCCGCCGCCGCCCTGTTCCTTTGTGATGATGAGATCGATGGCGCGATTGGCGCCGATCTCAAGCACATCGTCGTCACGGCCGATGTTCGCGTAGGTCTTGCCGTGCTGCACGTAAGGGCCGAAACGGCCGATGCCGGCGACAATCGGCTCGCCGCTGGTGGGATGCTTCGCCACTTCGCGCGGAAGGGAGAGAAGTGCGAGCGCTTTTTCCAGCGTCACGTCGTCCTTGCTCAAGCCCTTGGGCAGCGATGAGCGCTTTGGCTTTTCGCCTTCGCCAAGCTGGATGTAGGGACCAAAGCGCCCGTCGCGCAGCGTCACTTCGAGTTCAGTTACAGGATCGGTCCCGAGCACTCGCACGCCGGGGCGGTCGCTTGCTTCGCCGGTTTCGCCCGTCGCCTGCTGCGACAGTGTGCGCGTGTAGCGGCATTCAGGATAGTTGGAGCAACCAACGAAGGCGCCAAACTTGCCGAGCTTCAGCGAGAGCTGGCCTGCGTTGCACGAGGGGCAGGCGCGCGGGCTGCTGCCGTCTTCCTTTTTCGGGAAGATGTGCGGCCCCAGAAGCTCGTTCAGATTGTCCAGCACTTCGGTGGTGCGCAGGTCCTTGATCTGGTCGACCGAGCCTGAAAAGTCGCGCCAGAAATCGCGAAGCACTTCCTTCCAGTCAATCTCGTTGTTGGCGACGCGATCAAGCTTTTCTTCCAGGGCTGCTGTGAAATCGTATTCGACGTAGCGCTTGAAGAAGCTTTCAAGGAACGCCACGACCAGCCGTCCCTTGTCCTCCGGGTGCAGCCTCTTCTTGTCGATGCGTACGTAATCGCGTTCGCGCAAGACGGCGAGCGTCGAGGCGTAGGTGGAAGGTCGGCCAATGCCAAGCTCTTCCATGCGCTTCACCAGCGTCGCTTCCGTGAAGCGCGGCGGCGGCTCGGTGAAATGCTGTGCGGTTTCGATCTTTTCACGGCTCAGTGCATCGCCTTGCGCCATGGGCGGCAGACGCCCGCTCTCGTCATCTTCCTCGTCGTCCTTGCCTTCCTGATAAAGCGCCAGGAAGCCGTCAAAGCGCACGACCTGACCCGTCGCGCGAAGATCAATGCGTTGATACTTCGCGCCGCTCACGTCGGCGGCAATTTCGACGGTGGTGCGCTCCAGTTCGGCCGATTCCATCTGGCTGGCGATGGTTCGCGTCCAGATGAGTTCGTAGAGACGCAGCTGGTCCTTTTCGAGAACCTTCGTAAGCTGGCGGGGCAGGCGACCAAGATCGGTCGGCCGGATGGCCTCGTGGGCTTCCTGCGCGTTTTTCTGCTTGGTCGAGTACTTGCGCGGAACCTGCGGCACGTATTTCGGGCCGTATTCCTTCTCGATCACGCGGCGCGCAGCGCCAATGGCCTCGGGCGCCACATCGACGCCGTCTGTGCGCATATAAGTAATGAGACCGACGGTCTCGCCGCCAAGATCAACGCCCTCATAAAGTCGCTGCGCAACGCGCATCGTATGCGCAGGCGCGAAGCCCAGCTTGCGCGAGGCTTCCTGCTGCAGCGTTGAAGTGGTGAAGGGCGCCCACGGGTGACGCTTGGCAGGCTTGGCCTCGACCGAGACCACGCTGAACTTCGCCTTCTCAAGCGCATCGCGAAAGCCCTGCGCCTCGTCGCCGGTGCCAACGTCCAGACGCTGAATGCGCTTGCCATCGGCGCCCACCAGACGCGCTGTAAAGGGCGCCGCGTCTTTTGTTTTAAGATGCGCGGCGATGGACCAGTATTCGCGCGACACGAACTTCTCGATGTCGAGTTCCCGTTCGCAGACGAGGCGCAGCGCGACCGACTGCACACGGCCAGCCGAACGGGCGCCCGGCAACTTGCGCCACAACACGGGCGACAGCGTGAAGCCGACGAGATAATCGAGCGCACGGCGAGCCAGGTAGGCGTCCACCAGCGCGGCGTCGATTTCGCGCGGCTGGCGCATGGCTTCCAGAATGGCGGACTTGGTGATCGCATTGAAGACGACCCGCTGGATCGTCTTGTCCTTCAGCACGCGCTTGGCGCGCAATACTTCCAGTACGTGCCATGAAATGGCCTCGCCCTCGCGGTCCGGGTCGGTCGCAAGAATGACGGTGTCGGCGTCCTTGACCGCGCGGGCGATGTCGGCAAGCCGCTTGGCCGCCTTGCCGTCCACTTCCCATTGCATCGCGAAGTCTTGGCTCGGGTCTACGGAGCCGTCCTTGGCGGGCAGATCGCGCACATGGCCAAATGAGGCGTAAACCTCATAGTCCTTGCCGAGATACTTGTTGATCGTCTTGGCCTTGGCCGGAGATTCAACGATGACGACAGCGTTCATGGGATAAGGGTCCTCCAGGCCAAGGGCCTGAAATGAAGGGTAAAACGCTCCGCAGGGAAGGGCGGGAGAGGGCTCCGTCAGCAAACAACAGAGCTTGTCATTTCGGCCGGGAACATGGTGGACGCCCTGAACTCTGTCAAATGACGCCTCCTCAGGCGCTCCCCAGAAGCCGTTTACAAAGCCGGGCGACAGGCGGATGATCCTTCCCAAAAGCGGGAGGAACGCATGGGACGAAAAGCGACGCATCAATGCGTGCTGGGGGCTGCGGCCGTTTTTTGTCTGGCTCAGACGGTCTCCGCGCAGGAGCGTCCGGCGGCCGAGTTCTTCAAAGGCCGCAACGTCTCGATCTATGTCGGTTTCGGCCCCGGCGGCGGCTACGATCTGTCCGCCCGTACGCTTGCCCGCTACATGGGACGCCACATTCCCGGCGAGCCCAACATGCTCCCGCGCAACATGCCTGGCGCCGGTAGCCTGCAACTGGCCAATTACCTTTACACCATCGCCCCCAAGGACGGGTCCGAGTTTGGCGTCTTCGGCCGCACCGTGCCGCTCGATCCGCTGATGGGCACAAAGGGCGCCAATTACGATCCGCGTCAGTTCACATGGCTTGGCTCCACCTCGAACGAGGTTTCGACTTGCGTGTCGTGGCACACCTCTCCGGTCAAGACGTTTGAAGACCTGCGCAAGGTGGAGCTTTCCGTCGGGGCCTCCGGGCCGACCTCGCCATCTGCCGCATTTCCGAATGTTCTCAACGGCGTGCTCGGCACAAAGATGAAGGTCATCTTCGGCTACACCGGCAGCGCGGCCATTTTGACAGCGCTCGAAGCTGGCGAATTGTCCGGGTTCTGCTCGTGGGGCTGGGTGCCTATCCAGACCCAGCGGCCCGAATGGTTGCGCGACAAAAAGGTCAACGTCCTCGTGCAACTGGGGCTCCGCAAGCACCCAGATCACCCTAATGTGCCTCTGGCGCAGGAGTTCGCCAGCAACGAAGACGAGCGCAAGGTGCTGGACTTTGTCTTTGCGCCGCAGGTGTTCGCGCGCCCCTTCGCGGCGCCGCCAAAGCTCTCGCCCGAACGGGCCGCCATCCTCCGCAACGCTTTTTCCGCCACCGTGCGCGATCCCGCTTTCGTGGCTGAAGCCGGAAAACTGGGGCTGGAGCCGGAGCTGGTGACGTGGGAGGAGATGGATAAGCTCAT
Source organism: Hyphomicrobiales bacterium (assembly GCA_031428455.1). GTDB lineage: Bacteria > Pseudomonadota > Alphaproteobacteria > Rhizobiales > Beijerinckiaceae > Terripilifer. Next base: position 20,179 of record JANPPJ010000107.1, read on the forward strand.
TGCGGGCTTTTATCAGGCGCCTCCGGCCGTGGTGGCGCGCGCCCGCGAAGCGATGGGAGGCAAATAGCGACACCCTCCGCGCCGCGTTTTCCGGTGCGTATCCTCGCATGCAGCTTGCGGGCGACCGCCACGCTGGCCTATGACGCTTCTATGCGTGCGCCTTTCCCCCATCGGCATTTGCTTGGCATCGACGGGCTCACCCGTCCGGAAATTGAAACTCTCCTCGATATGGCTGAGGAGGCGGTCGAAGTTTCCCGCCGAGTGGACAAAAAACGCTCCATCCTGAGCGGTCGCACGCTGATAAATCTTTTCTTTGAACCATCCACGCGCACGCAGGCCTCGTTCGAGCTTGCAGGCAAGCGTCTGGGCGCGGACGTCATGAACATGTCGGTGGCGACGTCGTCGGTCACCAAGGGCGAGACGCTCGTCGATACGGCAGTGACGCTGAACGCGATGCGCCCGGACGTGATCGTCGTGCGTCATCATCATTCTGGCGCGGTGCATCTGCTGGCGCGCAAGATGTCGTGCTCGGTCGTCAATGCGGGTGATGGCAGCCACGAACATCCAACGCAGGCGCTGCTCGATGCGTTGACCATCCGCCGCAACAAGGGGCGGATCGAGGGCCTGATCGTCGCTATCTGCGGCGATGTGCTGCATTCGCGCGTGGCGCGTTCCAACATGATCTTGCTCGCACAACTTGGCGCGCGCGTGCGCGTCGTGGCGCCATCCACCTTGCTGCCGCCGGGGGTTGATCGGATGGGCGTCGAGGTTCATCGCACCATGGAAAGCGGATTGCGGGACGCCGACATCGTGATGATGCTTCGGCTGCAACGCGAGCGCATGGACGGCGCCTTTGTGCCCTCGCTAAAGGAATACTCGCGGTTCTTCGGGCTCGATGAAGCCAAGCTCGAATGGGCCAAGCCCGACGCGCTGGTAATGCACCCGGGCCCCATCAATCGCGGCGTCGAGATTGCCTCCGCAGTTGCTGACGGACCGCGATCACTCATCAATGAGCAGGTCGAGATGGGCGTCGCCGTGCGCATGGCGGTGCTTGAGGCGCTCGCGCAACATCTACCTAACGAGTGAAGCGATGAGCGAAGCCGCCAACACAGCAGCCGCCTTCATCAACGCGCGCTTGCTCGATCCCGCGACAGGGCGCATCGAGAACGGCGGCGTCTTCGCCGACGACGGCGTCATCATGGAACTCGGGGCCAAGGTGACGCGCGCCAATGTCGGCTCGCGCACGACAGTCATTGATTGCGGCGGCGACATTGTGTGCCCCGGCCTCATTGATATGAGCGCGTTTGTGGGCGAGCCGGGGGCAACCCATCGCGAAACGCTGGCGACCGCGAGCGCGGCGGCGGCCGCTGGCGGCGTCACGACAATCCTCGCGCGCCCGGACACCAACCCGCCGGTCGACGGCGCGGCGGCGGTCGACTATCTCATGCGCCGCGCCCGCGACACCGCGAGTGTGCGCATATTGCCATGCGCCGCGTTGACGCGCGGCCTGCACGGCAAGGAGATTGCAGAGATCGGCCTGCTGCAGGAAGCTGGCGCCATTGCGTTCTCCAACGGTCCACATTCCGTCGCGTCCTCGCAGGTCATGCGCCGCGCGCTCACCTATGCCCGCGATTTCGGCGCGCTTGTCATCCACACGGCGGAAGATGCTGACCTCGCCCGCGCTGGCGTGATGAACGAGGGCGAGTTCGCCAGTCGGCTCGGGCTGCCCGGCGTGCCGGCGGAAGCCGAGGCGATCATGCTGGGGCGCGACATGAGGCTGGTCGCGTTGACTTTGGGCGATGCCGCAATGCTGCCTCACGGCGCGCGCTATCATTCGGCGCTGGTCACTACGCGCTTTTCCATCGACATTATTCGTCGCGCCAAGGAAGCCGGATTGCCGGTGACCTGCGGCACGTCCATCAATCACGTCACGCTCAACGAGACGGACGTGGGCGATTACCGGACATTCCTGAAATTAGCTCCGCCCTTGCGCGCCGAAGACGAACGCCTCGCGCTGGTTGAGGCGCTGGCGTCCGGCCTTATCGACGTGCTGGTTTCTGATCACAACCCGCAGGACGTCGAGGCCAAGCGCGTGCCTTTTTCCGAAGCCGAATATGGCGCGGTAGGTCTGGAAACCATGCTTGCTGCGGGCTTGCGCCTTGTAAACGCTGAAAAGATCAGCCTGCATCGCCTCATTAACGCGATGACCTTGCGGCCCGCTGAAATCCTTGGCCTCCCTCAGGGGCGACTCGCCAGGGGAGCCCCCGCCGATCTGATCCGCTTCGATCCGAACGAGCCCTTCGTGGTCGATGCGGCAAAACTGCGCTCGCGCTCCAAGAACACGCCCTTTGACGATGCGCGGCTTGAGGGTGTCGTGAAAACGACGATGGTTGCGGGCAGGGTTCTGGCCGTCTAGGCTTTGCTGACGCCTTCGGCCGGAGTGACCATGTTTCCTGATTTACCTTCTAACCTGGCGGCTCTCGGCTTCGGGTATCTTCTGGGTTCCATCCCTTTCGGGCTGGTGCTGACCAGGATGTTTGGCGGCGTTGATCCGCGCACGGTCGGTTCGCAGAACATCGGCGCCACGAACGTGCTGCGCACTGGAAACAAGAAGCTCGCCGCCGCGACGCTTTTGTTTGACGCCCTGAAGGGCACGTTGGCGGTTGTCGTCGCAGCGCAGTTCGGCGCCTATTACGCAATCCTTGCGGGCCTTGGCGCATTTTTTGGTCACCTTTATCCGGTGTGGCTGCGCTTCAAGGGCGGCAAGGGCGTCGCAACCTTTCTGGGCGTTGCGCTGGGCCTTGTCTGGCCAGCGGCGCTGGTGTTCGCTGTAGTCTGGCTTGGCGTTGCTTACATCACACGCTACTCGTCGGCTGCTGCTTTGGCGGCGGCGGTTGCAACGCCAGTGGCGATGTTCGCGATGGGGCTCGGAGACGCTGCCGAATTGTTTGTCGCTCTCGCCGTCATGCTTTGGTTCAAGCACCGCTCGAACATTGAGCGGCTGATGGCGGGGACGGAAGGCAAGATTGGAAAATCCGCGTGAGCGGCGCCCGCCTGTCTGACGAACAGCATCTCGACTGGCTGCAGCTCATCCGCAGCGATAACATTGGCCCGCGCACGTTTCGCACACTCATCAATCGCTTCGGCGGCGCACGCGCCGCGCTTGAAGGACTGCCGGATCTCGTCGCGCGCCACGGGGGCGGACGCCAGATCAAGATAGCCAGGCGGCAGGATTGCGAACGTGAATATGAAGGCGCGCTGAAGCTGGGCGCGCGGTTCCTCGTCATGGGCGATCCTGAGTATCCGTCGGCGCTTCGCGAGATCGATTCACCGCCGCCCGTTCTCTGCGTCCTCGGCGATCTTCCGGTATTATCCCGCCCGATGGTGGCCATCGTAGGCTCGCGCAACGCCTCTGCCGCAGGCCTCGCCTTCACCGACCGGCTGGCGCGCGAACTGGGTGACGCGGACTTTGTCATCGCCTCGGGGCTGGCGCGCGGCGTCGATCAGCGCGCCCATCGCGCGTCTTTGCAAACAGGCACTGTGGCTGTGCTTGCAGGCGGGCTCGACCGTATTTATCCGCCCGAGCACGTCGGCTTGGCGCAGGACATCTGCGCACGCGGCGCCGTCATCTCCGAAATGCCTCTGGGCTGGGAGCCGCGAGGGCGCGACTTTCCTCGCCGCAATCGCATCGTCTCCGGTCTGGCGCTCGCCACGGTCGTCATCGAGGCCGCGCTCCGCTCCGGTTCGCTGATCACAGCGCGCTTCGCCAACGAGCAGGGCAGGGAGGTTTTTGCCGTCCCCGGCTCGCCACTCGATCCACGCGCGGAAGGATGCAACGACCTGCTGCGCAATGGCGCCACGCTCTGCACGCGGGGCGCTGATGTGATCGAGGCGCTCATGCCCATAGTCTCTGGCGGCATGGCGCCGCGCGCAAACCTGTTTGACGATGACGCGGGTTTTCCAAACGCTGAACGGCTTTGGGACGAGACGGACCTGTTCGGCGACCCGGCAACCCCGCTCACAGACGCCGCGCGCGAACTGGATGACGATGGCGGAAAGACTGCATCATCTCAGCGCGACGCCTTTGCGCCTTCTGCCGAGCCTGTCGATGCAGTTGAACAAATTTTGCAATTGCTTGGCGTATCGCCCGTCAATATTGACGATCTCGTGCGCGCATCCGGCCTGCCGGTCGCTACCGTGCAGGCCGCGCTGTTTGATCTCGATCTATCCGGCAAGCTCGTGCGCACGGGCGCAAATCTTGTGGCCCGTGCGCCGGGCTAGGCGCCGTCGTCGTCGCCTGCAAGAGTTTCAGCTTCGAGCCGCACCAGCGTAAGCAGGTAGCAAATTGTTTCCAGCCCGGAGTTTGCAGCCATCTTCGCCAGCTCATCCGTCATCTCTGCGATGTATCCAGCGATCTCAATGGGATCAAGCGGCTCGGGCACTGAATCGGCAGGAAGCGGGTAAGCATCCAGGTCATCGTCGGTAGGAACGGCGGTCTGCGCCTTCCGATTCATGCAACCCCCTCAAAATTCCAATAGCCACGCCTCAACTGTATAGACCAATCGCTTTGGGCCGCAAAGGCAATGACGCTGCGGAACTATGTGGCATGCGCGTTAAACAACCTCGTCCGATAGAATTTACGGTCTGATGCAGGCGCATCCTGCCCGCTATCTGCATTGTCTAATCCGCTGGTTACTGCGCGCCGCTAAAGCGTGTTAGCGCGCAGAATCGTTTGAAGACGGTCCAGCGCGCCTTGCAGGATGTAGGCGGCGGCCATGCGGTCCACCACCTGCGCCCTCTTGGCGCGTGACGCGTCCTGTTCGATCAATGACCTTGTGACCGCTGCGGTCGATAAACGCTCGTCCCAAAAGATGAAGGGGCGCGGGTCCAGCGTGGCCATGCTGCGCACAAAAGCCCGCGTCGCCTGTGCGCGGGGGCCCGCCGTCCCATCCATGTTGAGCGGCAGGCCGATGACGAACGCGGCGACCTCATATTTGCCCGCCAGCTCCAGCAGCTTTCGGGCATCCTCGCCAAACTTCTTGCGCTGGATTGTTTCCAGAGGTGAGGCCAGGCGTCGCTCGACATCAGACAAAGCGAGGCCAATCGTCTTGGTGCCGAGGTCGAGCCCCATCAAGCGCGAGAAACGCCCAAGGCGCGCCGACGCTTCTTCAACCGTGCTGATGTTCTCGGACATGGGTCCGGTTACCATGCGCCATAGCCTGTGTCACCGACGCGCGCGCCCATTTGCGCCAGCCAAGGTGGCGATGCTATACGGCGGCAGAATTTAATCAGGTCAGCGGAGACGAAATGTCTGTCGATCAGGCGACCGTCCGGCGCATCGCGCATCTCGCGCGCATCGCCGTCAAAGACGAAGACGTGCCGCATCTCCAGCAGGAGCTCAACGCCATTCTGTCCTTCGTCGAGGATTTGAACAGCGTTGACGTTGAAGGCGTCGAGCCGATGACGTCCGTCGTGCCGATGAAGATGCACCTGCGGCAGGACGCAGTGACCGATCACGCTGGCGCCGCCGCCGTTTTCGTCAATGCGCCGCAGCATGAAGACCAGTTCTTCACTGTGCCCAAAGTCGTTGAATGATCTTGTGGCGCCGCACCGCGCGCGCCCTTCCTTCTGGAAGCTCCCATGACTGAATTGAACGAACTCACTCTGGCGCAGGCCCGTGACGCCATTCACGCCAAAAAGATTTCCGCCATTGAGCTAACGCAGGCCCATATCGAAGCGGTCGAGAATGCGCGTTCGCTTGGAGCCTTTATCGCGGAAACGCCTGAGCAGGCGCTCGATATGGCGAAAGCGTCCGACGCGCGCGTCGCTGCGGGGCAGGCCGGTCCGCTGGAAGGCCTTCCGCTCGGAGTGAAGGATCTTTACGCGACGACAGGCACGCACACACAGGCCTGCAGCCACATCCTTGATGGCTTCAAGCCGGTGTATGAGAGCACCGTCACAGCGAACCTCTGGCGCGATGGCGCCGTGATGCTTGGCAAGCTTAATATGGACGAGTTCGCGATGGGCTCGTCGAACGAGACATCCTATTACGGGCCGGTCGCCTCACCTTGGTTGCCGCCGGACTGGTCTGCGGAACAGGCGCGCGCGGCTGCAAGCGGCGACAAGAAGGGCCTTCTGGTGCCCGGCGGGTCTTCAGGCGGTTCGGCTGCAGCGGTCGCCGCGCGCTTGTGCCTTGGCGCCACCGCGTCCGATACGGGCGGCTCCATTCGCCAGCCTGCCGCCTTCACAGGCACTGTTGGCATCAAGCCGACATACGGTCGCTGCTCGCGCTTTGGCATGGTGGCGTTTGCATCCTCGCTCGATCAGGCGGGCCCCATTGCCCGCACCGTTCGCGATTGCGCGATCCTGCTGCGCTCCATGGCTGGCCATGACGCGAAGGACACGACCTGCGTCGACATGCCCGTGCCAGATTATGAAAAGTCCATCGGCGCCTCGCTGAAGGGTCGCCGCATCGGCATTCCGGAGGAATATCGCATCGACGGTATGTCCGATGAGATCGACGCTTTGTGGCGCAAGGGCGTCGACTTCATGCGCGATGCAGGCGCGGAGATTGTCGACATCTCCCTCCCCAATACGAAGTACGCGTTGCCTGCATATTATATTGTCGCGCCCGCCGAAGCGTCCTCCAACCTCGCCCGCTATGATGGCGTGCGTTACGGACTGCGCGTCGAGGGCCGCGATATTGCGGACATGTACGAGCGCACCCGCGAGAAGGGCTTTGGCGCAGAAGTGCGTCGCCGCATCCTCATTGGCACCTATGTTCTCTCTGCCGGATACTACGACGCATATTATGTGCGCGCGCAGAAGATCCGCACGCTGATCCGTCGCGACTTTGAAGCGGCGTTCAACGCGGGCGTGGACGCGATCCTGACGCCAGCAACTCCTTCGCCCGCGTTCGGCATTGGCGAAAAAACCAACGCCGACCCGGTCGAGATGTATCTCAACGACGTTTTCACGGTGACGGTAAACATGGCGGGTTTGCCCGGCATCGCCGTCCCTGCGGGTCTTTCGCGCGACGGCTTGCCGCTCGGTCTGCAGCTCATCGGACGTCCGTTCGACGAGGAGACGCTTTTCGCCGCAGGTCAGGTGATCGAAGACGCAGCGGGTCGCGTACAACTTCCGACGCGCTGGTGGACATGAGCTTCTCCGCAGCTTGACAGCGGTTGCGCTCCTGGTTCCCCTTCACCTTTGGGAACCGAACGGTCGTGATCGCGTTTTCTGCGATTGCGCTTCGGTTGTGCGCGTCGGAATGAGGATCGCATGGAGGTAGCCGCACACCAGCATTCGTCAGTTATCGACGTGCCGACCACAGGTGGGCTCAGCGAAAACGAATTCTTCGCGACGCGCAAACTGTCTCTCACAATCGCTGAACCGCTGACGCCGGAAGACATGACCGTTCAGGCGATGGACGACGCAAGTCCGACCAAATGGCACCTGGCGCACACGACCTGGTTTTTCGAGACGTTCATTCTGGCTCCCCACGTCAACGACTATCAGCCCTTTGACGACGCCTTCACGTATTGCTTCAATTCGTATTACGAAACTGTCGGTCCCAGGCATGCAAGGCCCAAGCGCGGACTCCTGACGCGCCCCACAGCCGACGAAGTGTTCGCGTATCGGCGCTATGTTGACGACGCGCTGCGGGAGCTCTTTGCCAGTGGGGACGCCGCAAAGCCCTCCATCGCAAGTTTGCTTGAACTGGGCCGCGCGCACGAGCAGCAGCATCAGGAACTTATGCTCAGCGATATTCTGGCGCTCTTCGCGGCGAACCCGTTGCGCCCCCGTTATCGCAGCGGTCAGGCGCCGCTGCCTGCGGCACGCACACCGGTGATGAACTGGCGCATGTATGATGGCCGCATGGCCGACATCGGCCATGCGGGCGACGGATTTGCGTTTGATAACGAAGGCCCGCGTCATCAGACCTATGTGCAGCCCTTCCGCATAGCGGACCGCCTCGTAACCACTGGCGAATGGCTCGATTTCATGGCGGACGGCGGCTATCGCACAGCGACGCTGTGGCTCGCGGATGGATGGTCTGTCGTCCAGCGCGATGCGTGGCAGGCGCCCCTCTATTGGGAAGAGTGTGACGGCGCGTGGATGCAGATGACGCTCGATGGATTGCTGACGATTGATCCCGGCGCGCCAGTTGTCCATGTCAGTTACTTCGAGGCGGATGCGTTTGCGCGATGGGCGGGCAAGCGGCTGCCGACAGAGTTTGAATGGGAAGTTGCATCGCGCGACGCCGGCGGCCCCGTAAACACGCTCGGCTCTGGCGCCCTGCGTCCGTTGCCTTCAGGCGCAGACCATCGCGAAGGCCTGATGCAGATGCAGGGCGACGTCTGGCAGTGGACCATGAGTTCCTATCAGCCGTATCCGCGCTTTCGCCCCGCCAAGGGCGCGGTGGGCGAGTACAACGGCAAGTTCATGGTCAGCCAGCAAGTTCTGCGCGGCGCGTCGTGCATCACGCCAGATGGTCACTCGCGCCCGACCTATCGCAATTTCTTTTATCCCTGGCAGCGCTGGCAATTTGCCGGACTGCGCCTTGCGGACGATGCGCGATGAAGCCCGGCGATTTGCATGATCGTCAGCGGACGCCTGGCCCGCGCGACGAGTTTCTGCGTGACGTTGTGGAAGGTCTCTCCCGTGCGCAAAAGACGCTGCCTTGTCGCTATTTCTATGACGCGCGCGGCAGTGAGCTGTTCGAAGACATCACGGCCTTGCCGGAGTACTATCCGACGCGGGTGGAAGCCGCGATCCTGAGCGAGTGCGCCCCGCAGATTGCGGCCCGAACGGCGCCGGGCAGTGTGCTCGTGGAGTTCGGCTCCGGCTCCAGCACTAAGACAGAGCTGCTGCTGTCGCAGATGCACGATCTCGCCGCCTACATTGCGATTGATGTGTCCCAGAGCGCGCTGGGTGACGCCCGTATGCGATTGCGCGACCGCTTCCCCCGCCTGCGTGTGGACATTGTGGTGGGTGACTTCTGGAGCGCGCAGATCGCGCCTGATCTCGCCGGTGCGCCGCGCGTTGGCTTCTTCCCCGGCTCCACCATTGGCAATCTTGAACCAGCTGACGCACAGGCGCTTTTGCAGCGCTTCGCATCAGTGCTGGGGCAGGGCTCCCGGCTCGTCATCGGCGTCGATGTCGTCAAGCCCACCTCAGTTCTCATCCCCGCCTATGACGACGCGCAGGGCGTGACGGCGGCCTTCAATCTCAATCTGTTGACGCGCGCCAACCGCGAACTCGGCGCCGATTTTGATGTGGCGGCCTTTAAGCACGCCGCGATCTGGAACGAGGCCCTGACGCGCATCGAGATGCGGCTGGTGAGCTTGCGCGAGCAGGTCGTGCATGTGGGCGGGCAGGCGTTCCAGTTCGCGGCGGGTGAGACGATCCACACCGAAAACTCGCACAAGTGGCCGGCTGAAGTCTTTGATCGCATCGTTGCTGATGCGGGGTGGACAATCGTCATGCGCTGGAGCGACCCGGACCATCTCTTCCGCGTCCTCGAGCTTCAAGCGGGCCCCTCGGGGCGGCGCGCGCCTTCCATCAGCATCCACGCAACGCGTTTTTCTTGAAGCCCGCCGCGTGACGGGCTAGGCAAGACGCTTGAGCGCGCGTGGGCTTCAGCCTGCGGGCAAATGCCAAGTGAATGAGGCGTACGGATATGACGGCTGCTGCTGCCAGAGCGAAGTACATCAAGGGCGCCACGGGCGACTGGGAGATCGTGATCGGCATGGAAATCCATGCGCAGGTGACCTCCCTTTCAAAGCTGTTTTCGGGAGCCTCCACGGGCTTTGGCGCTGCGCCCAATTCGCACGTTTCGCTCGTCGATGCTGCGATGCCAGGAATGCTGCCGGTGATCAACGAAGAGTGCGTGAAGCAGGCTGTGCGCACCGGGCTCGGCCTGAAAGCGCAGATCAACAACCGCTCGGTGTTTGACCGGAAGAACTATTTCTATCCGGACCTGCCGCAGGGTTATCAGATCAGCCAGTTCAAATATCCCATCGTTGGCGAGGGCGAAGTCATCGTCGACGTTACGGCGACCGAGCAGATCCGCGTCGGCGTCGAGCGGCTGCACCTTGAGCAGGACGCGGGCAAATCAATTCACGACATGTCGCCGACGATGAGCTTTGTCGATCTCAACCGCTCCGGCGTGGCGTTGATGGAAATCGTATCGCGGCCCGACTTGCGCTCGGCGGACGAGGCGCGCGCCTATGTCACCAAGCTGCGCACCATCATGCGTTATCTTGGAACGTGCGATGGCGACATGGAGAAGGGCAGCCTGCGCGCCGATGTGAACGTGTCTGTCCGTCGCCCCGGCGAGCCGCTTGGCACGCGTTGCGAAATCAAGAACGTGAACTCCATCCGCTTCATCGGTCAGGCCGTCGAAGTGGAGGCGCGCCGCCAGATTGCGATCATTGAAGACGGCGGCGTCATCACGCAGGAAACGCGTCTCTTCGATCCGGGCCGCGGCGAAACGCGCTCGATGCGCTCGAAGGAAGAAGCGCATGACTACCGCTACTTCCCGGACCCCGATCTGCTGCCGCTGGAGTTCGATCAGGCGTTTGTCGACGGTCTTGCAGCGGGTCTGCCCGAACTGCCGGACGCAAAGAAGGCGCGCTTCATGAGCGACTTCGGTCTTGCGTCGTATGACGCCGGCGTCCTCGTGATGGAGCGCGACACCGCCGATTATTTCGAGGAGATGGTGCGCGAAGGCGCCGATCCCAAAGCCGCCGCGAACTGGCTGATCAACGAGTACTTCGGTCGCCTCAACAAGGGCGGCTTCACAATTGAAAGCGGTCCGATAAGCGCAAAAGCCAACAGCGCGATCGTTCAGATGATTACCGCCAACACCATCTCCGGCAAGATCGCAAAGGATCTCATCGAGATCGTCTGGGAGATGGGCCGCAGCGCTGATCCGCTCGCCATCGTCAGGGAACGCGGCATGGAGCAGGTGACCGACACCGGCGCAATTGAAGCTGCGGTCGACGCCATCATCGCCAACAATCCTGACAAGGTTGAACAGGCGAAGGCGAAGCCGACGATGCTAGGATGGTTTGTCGGTCAGGTGATGAAACAGACAGGCGGCAAGGCCAATCCGCAGTCCGTCAACGACCTCCTGAAGAGCAAGCTCGGCATCTGAATCGAGCGAATCGAATCGGATCATTTTTCATTTTCGGCGCGCTCGCATCTGTTTGCGGGCGCGTTTGGAAGTTTTTTTTTGCACAATCCAAAACTTTTTTTTCGGGATTTTACGGCGTGGAATCCTGACGCGCGCACGCACGCAAATGCAATCATCGCGCTTGCCTGACCCCACTCAAATTCATCATCGGGCGAACATCCGTGAACCTTCGCGATTGCTGTCCAGGCGCCGCTCGAATTTCTGTCGTCCCGCATTTTGCAACACGCGCGTCATGCTTTGAGTGTTTCGTCGCTGCTCTACATCTCAAGTAGAATCAACAAGATTCAGTAATCGCCGCGATGCGCTGCACGATGTGCTTGCGCCGATGTTGCAAGACGCAGCCCGCTTTCATCACGCGCTCGCGGCTCTGCAACGCATGATCGCTGGGCGACTTGTCAGCGACCTTCGCATGGCGCGCAAGACGATGCCGCCGCGATGTGCAGATGCGTTTTGCGTGACCGAATGTTGCTCCGTCGTGATGCTTGCGAAGGCGCTGAACGCACTTAAGCGAGCACAGGCGCTTGCACATGTAGTTAACCGAGTTACTTTATGTCTGCTTGGGTGTCGGCAATCTCATGTCGACGTAACTTAGAGGGGACCTCTGATGGCTAAGGCAGCAAAGCGTAAACCGGCCAAGAAGGCCGCCAAGAAAGGCGCCAAGAAGGCCGTGAAGAAGACCGCCCGCACGGGCGCAAAGAAGGCCGTGAAGAAGGGCGCCAAGAAGGGCGCCAAGAAGGCTGCGAAGAAGGCAGTGAAGAAGGGCGCCAAGAAGGCTGCAAAGAAGGTTGCCAAGAAGTCGGCCAAGAAAGCCGTCAAGAAGGGCGCCAAGAAAGCTGCCAAGAAAGTAGCAAAGAAGCCAGCCAAGAAGGTCGCCAAGAAGGTCGCCAAGAAAGGCGCCAAGAAGGCTCGCAAGGTAGCTGCTCCTGCTCCCGCTCCGGAAGGCGCATAAGCGACGGACCGTCTCCGTCAGGTTCGACAGTCGGTTGCCTGGCCGACATAGCGCGGACCTAACGGATTAAGCGGTCGTCGGTTAGCCGACGAGTAGACACGACCCTCCGCCTTCATTGGCGGAGGGTTTTTTCTTTTCGTGCTCGGAACGTGGGATGCAAGTATCGTCGACTAAAAAGCCGCCGCATCTTCGAGGCGTCGCCCCATGACCGTATCAATTGCGCGGCTTCGTTTGCCGCGCCAGACAAGGTGGCGCAAAATCCCGCCACGTTGTTGCGCCAGCGGCGCCTTTCTCTTTCAACCGCTGCCAGTCCAACGCGCACGCGCGCATGGCCTGGCGGTCGGCGGGCGGCCATACCCACACATGAGGGGACTTGCCTGCGGGCTGCGTCACAGACGCTTCACCGGTTCTGGGCGTTGATTGCAATGCGGCGTTGGTGTCCGATTGCGGGCCGTTTGTTTGCGAGCGGGGCGCATCGTCTGCAAACGCGGGTCTTGGCGGCGGCAATGGCGGCGAGGCTGGCAATGACTGCGCAATAGCGCTCGATGCAGTCACGCACGCCGACAACGTCGCTGCGCACGCGCTGCGAAGCGCGCGTCGCTCACTCATCGTGAGGGCGGACGTCAACGCTCACACTCAGGTCATTTGCGCCCGAGCCAACGAAGACGCCCGATGTGGGCGAAACGTCTGCGTAATCGCGACCAAACGCGAGCACGATGTGATCGTCGCCGACAACGAGATCGTTGGTTGGATCAAGACCAATCCACCCAAACTCCGGGCCTGACCATACGCCGACCCACGCGTGCGATGCGTCTGCGCCTTCAAGCCGCGGCGCGCCCTCGGGCGGCGTCGTGCGTATGTAGCCGCTCACGTAGCACGCTGGCAGGCCAAGCCCGCGCATGCCCGAAATCATCACATGCGCAAAGTCCTGACAGACGCCCCGGCGCCGTTCGAAGGCCTCGGGAACCGTGGTTGAAACAGCCGTCGCGTCCTGATCGTAGACGAAGTCCCGTTTGACGCGACCCATCAGGTCGATAGCTGCTTCCAGCACGGGGCGTTCGCGCGTGAAGCTCTTGGCCGCGTAGACCGTCGCCGGCTCATGGAGACTTACAATGCGGCTTGGATAGAGAAAATTCGCCGGGCAAGTGCGCGACAGCGAGGATGCTGAAGCGGCTGCGGCCCGGATTGTCTCCCACGATGGCGTCAGCGCGGGAGCCACTGGCGCATCGCGTTCAACCTGGACGCGTGACACGGCCTCGACGCGAAGATCTTTATGGGGCCGGTCTATGCGCACGAAGGTGAGATTATTCCCAAAGAAGTCGCTGTCTTCGTTTTGCTCAACGGGTTGAGGCGTAACCGTAACCCGCGTCTCCAGCACACGTTGGCCAACGTCATCGCGCGGCAGCAACCGGAGAGCGAGTGCGGCCGACGACGCCTGGCTGTCGTAGCGGTACGTCGTGATGTGTCGAATGTCGTAAATCACGAGAGACCCGATGGCTGTTCGTCGCGCCGGCTTGAACCCTGCAAAAAGTATCGCGCGGCGATGGCGTCGGCGAGACCAGTGACCCGTTGTTCGAACGCGAGGACAGCGGTGGACGCCAGCTTCTCGGCTTGTTCAACTGCGATGTCAGCCGTCAGTTTCATGCTCAATCGGCGCGGCGCTTCCGGCATCCCGTCATGCGCGAGGTTTGGCAGCGCCGCGAGATGTTGATCGATGCGCGTCATCTGGAACGCAAGCGAGCGCGGGTTGTAGGGATCAAGCAGCGCCATGTCGCGCACAGCGGCGAGCGCCGGTCCGACGACGTAGCGCGACCGATAGGTGATCTGCGAGTCGATCAGATCGAGCAGGACGTCAAGGTTTTCGCTGGTCGCCTGATCGGCCGCGAACTGGCGGACGAAACGGCATGTGTTGATGCCACGCTCGACGCGTCGGCCCATGTCGAGGAATGACCAGCCCGCGACACGATTGACGTTCTCCGATAAAAGGCCCGACAGGGCAGCGATGACGCGCAGCGCGCCTTGCGCGCTTTCATGCGCTTCGGTCTCACTCTTCACTGGCGCGGAGGCGGGGCGCAGCTTGTCTTCCAGTTCAGCGAGAAGCAGCATTGAATCTTGCGACAGTCGCTCGCGAATGATCGAGGCGGCGCGCCGCGCATCGGACGCAATGTTGTAGGCCGAGCTACCGCGCTCTTTCGATGTAAGCGCCTCGTTGGCCGCCTCGCCCGCCCGCGTGCGCTCCGCAGAAGCCGCGCCCCATGCAACGAGCAGACGGCGCAGCAGGGTCATGGATGTGGCCGAAGAATAGCTAGAGCCATCAATTTCAAGCGCGCGCACGGAAAGGCACCGCGCCAGCAGGCAAGTCGCCTCCGCCCGTTCGAGATAGCGCCCGAGCCAGAACAAATTGTCGGCGGCGCGGCTGGGCAGATTGCCAAGCAGGCGGATGACGCGCACGGAGTCGTTAGCCGGAAGCAGCGTCGACATTTCCACGGGCCGATCGCCTGCGATCCACACGTCCGCCGACGACACGTTCTCGCCCATGGTGAAGGCGCGTGCGTCGCGCTCATGGGCAACGCGGCAGAAGCCGCCCGACATCACGCGCCAGCCGGTCTCTGTGGCTGCTGCAAAGACGCGCAGAATGAACGGGCGCGGCTCCAGCTTTCCATCACGCCACACCGGCGTTGTCGAAAGACGAACCGCTTCCTGTCCAACATAGTCGACGCCGCGCCGCTCGATGGCGGCGATCAAGTCCTGCTTTTGACGTGCGCTGAGGTCAGCGCCAAGAACGCCCTTGCGCTTGCTGGAGCCCGGCAACGCATCGCCGAACGCGTGCGAGATCACAAGCTCAGCCAGCCGTTCAAGCACGATATTGCGTTCTCGCTTTTGCCCGCACCACCACGTTGCGATGTTCGGCAATTTGAGATCTTCGCCAAGCAACCGCTGCGAGAGCTTCGGCGTAAAGCCGAGCAGCGCCTGCGACTCCAGTATTCCGGAGCCCGGCATGTTTGCAACGACGACGTTGCCAGCGCGAATGGCCTGCATCAATCCGGCGACGCCAATGCGCGATTTACCGTTAAGTTCGAGCGGGTCGCACCAGTCCGCGTCCACCCGCCGCCAGATAACGTCTGCTCGTTTCAGGCCTGCAATCGTGCGCACGAAAACCATGTTGTCGCGCACAACAAGATCGTCGCCCTCAACCAGCAGGAAGCCGAGGTAGCGGGCGAGATAGGCCTGTTCGAAATAGGTGTCGCTGAAGGGCCCCGGCGTGAGCAGGCACATGCGAGGCGCCGCGCGCTCAGCCGCGCCGGAGACAGCGGCGCGAAAGTCACGAAAGAAAGGAGCAAGCCGCGCGACGTTCATGGCGCCGCGTTGGCGCGCAAGCGCGCCGGAAACGATCAGCCGGTTTTCCAGCGCATACCCGGCGCCGGAGGGCGCCTGCGTGCGGTCGCCCAGCGCCCACCATTTGCCATCGGCGCCTCGCGCAATATCGAGCGCGTAGAATCGCAGCCAACGCCCGCCAGGCGGACGCGCGCCTGACATGGGAAAAACGTAGTCTGCCGATCCGGTGATGGCGGAGCCGGGCAGGGCGCCTTCCGCCGCGAGCAGGCCGGGGCCATAGACATCCGCGAGGATCGCCTCCATGAGGCGCGCGCGCTGCTCCACGCCGGCGGAAATCTCGCGCCATTCGTCTTGCCCGATGATGAGCGGCAGATGTTCCAGCGGCCAGGCGCGTTCGTTCGCTTCACCGTGAACGCGATAGGAGATGCCCATGTCGCGAATGCGGCGATCCGCCGCCCCGAAACTGCGGGCGATTTCGCTGGTGTCGCTTTCGGACAACGACTCCAGAAACCGCTTCCACGATGGGGTCAGCCGGCCAGCGTCGTCCACCAACTCGTCATGCGTCTTTGACAGGGGCTCATACCCCGCCGTCCAATCGTGCAGGGCGCGCGAAGCTGCTTTTCGTTTTCGCACAGGACTGGAACGTTCCGCCGACAAACTGCCTCCGCGCTTTCTGGCTGGCTCTCAAATGCGCAAAGGCGCGCAAGGTCCGCCATTATGGGCTTGTTTGCTATCAATCGCCAGCGGTGGAACGAGCTACGCACAGTGGTGGTTTACGATCCGACGCCAGCGACGCGGGATTGTCCCGCTTTCGCGGATGCGTCACGGAAGGCGCGGATATGTTCAAACTGATTGCGAGACTTGCAATGCTGCGTTGGGCCTGGCGTTTGCTGCGCAGGCGCTAACGTCCAGCAGGCGCAAGGCGCAGAATACGCCCGTTGGATTCGTCGGTGACGAGATAGACGGCCCCGTCAGGCCCAACCTCGACATCGCGAACCCGCGTATTGAGCGCGATGCGTTCTTCGCCGGTGACCTTTTCGCCATCAAGCGTCAGGCGAACGAGCATTCGGCCCGCAAGCGCCCCGACCAGTAGCGAACCTCGCCAGTCTGGAAAGAGCGCAGCGTCGTAAAACGCCATCCCGGAAGGCGCAATGGAAGGTGTCCATTGATAGATGCCGTCGGTGAGATCGGGCCGCGTGGAGGGTTTGGCGATGGGGACGCCGCTGTAATGGCTTCCCCAGCTCACCAGTGGCCAGCCGTAATTGCGGCCTGCAGCCACAACATTGATCTCGTCCCCACCTCGCGGTCCCATTTCATGGACCCAGAGCGCGCCAGTGCGGGGATGAATGGCCGCGCCCTGTATGTTGCGGTGGCCGTAGGAGAATATTTCGGGCCGGGCGCGCTCCTGACCCACAAACGGATTGTCCTTGATAGGCGATCCGTCGCCGTTCAACCGCACAACCACGCCAATCGTGCCCGTCACATCCTGCGACGGATCGAACTTGCCCCGATCTCCTGTTGTCAAAAACACTGCGCCATCGCGGGCAAAAGCAATGCGAGACCCAAAATGCTGCCCGCCATCCACCTTGGGCGTTTGACGGAAAATCACGCGGACATCGCTGAGTTCGCTGTCGCTGGTCAGGCGAGCCCGCGCCAGCGCCGTCCCGGCCTCGCCGCTTTGGCCAGGTTCCGAATAAGAGAGGAAGATCGTCTGGTCGCGGGCGAAATTTGGTGAAAGCGCGACGTCCAGTAGTCCACCCTGTCCGCGCGCCGAAACGCGTGGCGCGTTCGCGATGGGCTTCAAAAGCTCGCCCTTGCTGGTGACGATGCGCAATCGTCCGGGCTTCTCGGTCACCAGCATCCGCCCATCCGGCAGAAAGGCGATGCCCCACGGATTTTCAAGACCACGGGCGACAACCTCGACTGTGACGGGTCCAGTTTGCGTGGCGATCGTTCGCGTGTCCTGCGCTGCCGCCGAAAATGCTGAGGCAAAAGTGAACGCGGCGAGATTGAAGGCTGAGAGGCGCAAACGCATGTCGAGCTCCAGGTTGCTGAACGTTAAATAGGGAGCTTCACGCCGAAACCAATCTGCCAGCGCGTACCACCTGCTTCGACGGGCCGTAGGGGTCGGAACCGGCTGTTCGCGCAGGCGTTGTTTCGAAAGTCTTGGAGACACGCATGTACAATATAGTAGCGAAAAGCGCGGGCCGGATACTGGTTTTGCTGGCATTGTCCAGCGTCGCCATGGCCCAATCTCCAACTCCGTCGCCAAGCTTACCTTCACAGCCCTCACCTTCACAGCCGTCACCTTCACGGCCATCACCCGCGCAGCCCACTCCCTCGCAAACCTCCGTCAAACCCGCCGCGAACGAGCACGAGGCTGTGCGCATCCGCGGACTGGTTGAAACGGCCAATGCAACTGGCGTGGTCGTCAAACTCAGTCAGGGCATCTCCATCCGCGTTGATATCGAAGCGCAGGCGCCCGTGTTCGTGGCGGCGCGGCTTGCCCTGGCCGACGTGAAGGTAGGTGACAACGTCGGCGTTCGCACACGCGCCGCCCTCGCGTCGGGCGAGAATGTAACGGCAACTGAAATCATCACATTGCCCGAAGCGGAAGCGTTGGGCTCTATGGGCATGAGCATCTCAGGCTCCTTCAAATCCTTCGACAAGACTCCCGAACGGCCCGTGCTCACGCTTACGGAGGGCGCGGCGGAGCGGAAGGTGACGGTGACCAACGAGACAACCTTCTGGAGCCTGCGCCCTGCCAGCGTGGCGGACCTGAAACCGGGCGTTTCAATCTCTATTCTCGTCGGCCGGAACCCTGGCGGCAGCGCGCACACGCAGCGGATCGTTTTCGGCACGCCTCCCGCCGGGTCGATGCTGCCGCTTTAGTTTTCGCCGGGGTTTGCGCACGCCGCCCAGTTGCACAGTTCATGACCACGGTTAGAGTAAGCGCGAGACGATTCGTGTTGTGAGGCTCACATGTTGCGACTGGGATTAGTTTGCGCTGCCGGATTGATGCTGGCTGGTTGTAATGTGGCGGGTGACGAGGATCTGAACCTGCGCGCCTACACAACGTGCCTCGATCAATCGGTGGGCCAGACCGCCCGGAGCCGCAGCGCCCGGCAGGCTACCGTCCAACGGGCCTTCAATACCTGCAAATCGCATGAACAGGCGCTTCTCGCTTCCTCCACAGCCAGAATTGGCGCCGAAGGGGCATCGAAAGCTGTTGCGGACGGCAAATCTGCGTATTCACGCCGCGTTGTCGCCGCAGGTATCTGACCTCCGGAGCGACTATACGCTAGCCCTCGAAGCTGAAAGGCCGACGACGCGCCTCGGCCTTTTGAGTATGCGCCACCACCGAAGTGGCAGCAGACACTTTACGGACGGGCGATTGAACCGTCCTTAACCGCGTACTGCCTCGTCCGTCAGAACAGTTGGATGATGAAACTCGGCACGAGGAAGGTGGCGGCCATGAGGGCTGCTGCGATGGCCCCTAGCACCCCTCCAAGCCCAGCAAGCATAAGCGCGCCGGTGATGATGGCGGCCGAGGCCAGAACGATGGAAATTTGAAGCAGGGCGGACGCGACGTCAAAAGCATCGCCTCGCGCTTTTTGAACATCTCGTTGTTTTGAAGCATCGAGGGCTCTGGCCATCAATTCGCGTCGACCTTCGCCCGTTTCCGGCTCTGTCTCGTAGCGCTCCGCCGTCTTGCGCCAATCAGCGATGCGCTTTTCCATGATGGCGCGCGCAGCGGGGCTTGCGTCCGGGATGCGCGTCTCCATTTCCTCTGCGGCGAGAAGCGTTGACGTCCTGCGGATCGTCTTCGCTTGATAAAAGGCCCAAAGGTTGGCCGACTGGACGTTGAATTCGACGGCGTCATTGTCGGCGTTGCCGCCGCCCAGATCCGAAAGCGCCAGACAAAGTGCGAGAACCGCAATCAGCAGCGCGACCCGCTTGTTCACTTTTGCCGCGTCCTCCAGTTCAACAGCTTCGGCCATTTTTGACATTCTCTCATCGGGTGGAGCTTCAAGGTGAGCCCTAACCGCAAGCCACGCAAGGCTGCGCGTACGGTGAATAAAAGCTTTCAACAGGAATGACTAAATTATCTGCTGAAGCCGCCGTAAGTCTGGTCGCCAGACTGCGCACCCGGTGGCGAGATGCGCGCTACTGTGCGGGGAGAACTCTGCGAGGGCCGGGAAAACACGGCAGTGTCAGAAAAAAGTCCCTCAAGTTTTTATGAGTCTGCACTTTGGCCGCCTTCCGGGCCCCGCGGTCACGCGCGAAGTTTTGGGAACAACAGCCTGTCAGGCCGACATAACTCCAAATAGTCTAAAAATTAAGTCGAAATACCGCGCCTGCGCGTCGTTATTTTTATTTATAAAGAAGGTCCGGGCGGGATGACGTTAAGTAAATGTGTTTACTTGTTGAAGTAGCTTGCTCCAAAGTCGTCCCAGTCGAATCAAGTTAGAGAAAAATGATGGCTGCAAACAAGCTTCGAAATTCCACGATAGCTGTCCTCAGCACTCTAGCTTGCGCAGCCAGCGCAGCTGAAGATAAGAAAAGCATATATCTTCTAGGGGTGAGAGCATCCATGGCGGGGTATAATCCCCCGTCCGGCTTTTATGCCTCATCATTCACTTTCCTCTATTCAGGGCGGCAAAACGGCGACTCCCTGAGGCTGAAAGCAACTGCGGCGCTCGACGTCCTGTCACTCTTGTGGGTGTCTGACGCGACTGTGCTTGGCGGCACGTTCGGGCTTGGGCTGTATGCGCCTATGGGCTACCAGCGCGTGACGGCTAGCATAAATCCTTCCGGGACGTTGCCTGGCGTCTGGACGGTGCTTTCAAACGATGCCAAGGCAATTGGCGATCCTTTGCCGCTTGCGTTCATCGCCTGGCAAAGCGGCCAGTTTCATTACAAATTGAGCGGAATGGTCAACGTCCCGATCGGCGACTATTCAAAAACAAGGATTGCCAATATCGGAATTAACCGCTGGGCCGGAGACATAACAGGCTCGGTGACGTGGCTCGATCCGGCATCCAAATTCGAAATTTCAGTATCTCCCGGAATAACGTTCAACGGCGAAAACCGGGCGACCAGGTACAAAACAGGGACGGAGTTCCATGTTGAAGCGGCGGCCATGTATCATGTCTCAGCCGCATTTTCCGCCGGTCTTGCCGGGTATCACTACCAGCAACTCACCGGGGACAGTGGCATCGGGGCAGTCCAGGGCGCTCTCAAGGGCCGGGTGTCAGCCATTGGACCCAATGTGACCTATAACTTCCAAATAGGACAGCGGCCTGTTTATGCGTCAGCCCGCTGGATGAAAGAATTTAATGCGAAAAACCGTCTGCAAGGCGACGTCGCTTATTTGACGCTTACGGTTCCGCTTGGCGCTCTACCGCCTCGCTAATTCGCAACGCAGCCTCACCTGATGGAACCAGACAAATCATTGCCATTACCATTGCTACTTCTTAAGCTTATGCCATTGATTAAACTGCCAAGTTTAGAATTTGGGACAAAAATTTACGAACTGGAAAGGCGCTGCGGGGTATCGACGTTGAACGACTGGCTATTATGCCCGCAGGACAATAATGCCCATGAACGCGGACGCCACGCCTGTTGAAAATAAACGTCCAATTGCCCTTTGGCGTTACCTGAAAACTGCAGCTCCGTATGCGCTAGTTGCAGCCGGAGCGCTCGCGTGCAGCATTGGCGTCTGGACTTTCTCTGACGCTCGTATCGCTGCGGAAAAAGATGTCGCAAACCTTCGAGCGTCCGAGCGCGCGGACGCCGCAGTAAAATCCTTTGAGCTGTACATAAGCCGCACACTGGAAACAGTGGACAATGTTATCTTGCTTGCAGCGTCGTCAATGAATGGCGACACTGCCGACGCAGCAACAAGGCTTGTGCGCCAGTCCCGCCTGTTCGAAAGCGGTCTCATCCATAGTCTTGATGTGCTGGATGCAAAAGGCGACATGGTCGCGTCATCGAACGCAATGTCCCCCGGCGCCAACCACGCTTTTCGCGACTTCTTTCGAGAAGCGATGAGGAGCCCGTCTGGCTCTCTCTCCGTGGGCGCGCCGTTGTCGTCGCACACGGGGGATCAATCGCTGATTCCCGTCGCAAGACGTTTTCCCATATCAAATGATGCAGCCGAGGGCGTCATTCTCGTTCGCGTCAGAGCCAAGGCCTTTGTGCCTGGTTTCGACGAGTTGCGCACCGAAGGCCGTGATTTTGCGGCGCTGGTTGGCACAGACGGCGTGATCCGGGCGACGGGCAGCAACATCAGCACCGTTGTCCGCGAGTCGGTCGCGCAGTCTAAAGTCAACGCCAGGCAATCTATCAATGTGCACGGCGCTTATCTCGAGCAGGGCGCAGACGGAAAGACGTCGACTTATATCTCGTATCGGACAGTATCAAACTATCCACTTATCGCGATGGCCGGGGTGGACTACGCGTCCCATGCGCAGCAGTTCATTCGTAATCGCGACGCGCTAACCCTCCAGGCACAGAAGAGTACTTTGGTAATTGTGCTTTTTGGTCTGCTTCTGGCCTACCTATTTTACAAAAAAGACAAGGCGAAAGCGCGACTTCGCGCGACTGTAACCAGGCTGGAAGAGCTGGCGAAGTTTGACACGCTGACCGGTCTTCCCAACCGCGCAGCCTTCGAAGACTCTCAATCCATCGAGTTGCGACGCGCCGATGTTATCGGCTTCGAGGTTGCTTGCCTGTTCATCGATCTCGACGGCCTCGGCAACGTCAATGCCCTCAGGGGACATTCGGCAGGCGATGAAGTGCTGAAGGCTGTTGCTCGCATCATCTCCCCGATGATGGAGTCTATAGGTCAGGTTGCGCGAATTGGCGGCGACGAATTTGTCGCCATGTTCCGCACAGAAGGAAAAGCGGAGACGCATGCGCTGCTCGTGGCGGAGGAAATTCGGCTCGCGATTGAGGCAATTCAAATCATCGAGGGGCGCCCAATCGCCATCACGGTTAGTATCGGGATCAGCCTGTACCCCAGGCACACCAGAGGCTTTGCTGATTTGCTTCGCCATGCCGACGCTGCGATGGCCTGTTCAAAGGTTGAGCACCAGGGCCTCCCACACGTCTTCACGCCGGACATGCATATCTCAATCGCAAAACGCCTTGCGATGCGAGCAGAGTTTGCAAAAGCAATTGATGAAAAGCAGCTCGAGGTGTTTTATCATCCGAAGCTGGACTTCGCCACCAACCGACCTGTTGGGATGGAAGCCCTTGTGCGCTGGCGTCATCCAGCACGGGGCCTTGTATCACCCGAAGAGTTCATTCCCCTGGCGGAAGAGACTGGCCTCATTATCCCGATGGGCGCGTGGGTGCTAGCCCAGGCATGCATGGACTGCCGGAAACTCATGCACGCCGGCTGGAGCGACTTCTCGGTGGCCGTCAACATTTCGGCTCTTCAGTTTGCTCAGGCCGACCTTGCAGATATAGCAAGACGCGCGCTGCGTGGCGCGGGCCTGCCAGCCAGAATGCTGGAACTTGAAATAACAGAAAGCATGATCGTCGATCAGCCCGATATCGTCGTTGACCGGCTGGATCGCCTGAAAAAGCTCGGCGTTACGATTGCGCTGGATGACTTTGGAACAGGGTATTCGAGCCTCGAAAACCTCGGCCGTTTTCCCATCGACAGGATCAAGATAGACCGAAGCTTTGTGTCAGGCCTGCCCACCGATCCTCATTCCTGCTCCATAGTAATGGCAATAATAGGCATCGCGAAAAACCTCAACATCAAGGTTCTCGCCGAAGGCATCGAAACCGCTGCACAGCAAAACTTCCTCTACGCCAATGCTTGCGATTCAGGGCAAGGCTTCCTTTACAGCAAGCCTTTGCCGTTTGAGGCTTTCGAGTTGTGGCTACGTAAGTTCCCACCACAAAGTGAAAGCGTCCTGGCTTTTCCAGCAAGGCGCTGAAGCTCTCGCGCTTTTAAGACAAGGGTGAATAAGATCGGCGCTGAAAACAGCGCCGGTTTTTTTATGGAAGTGATCACATCTCGGCACTGCGCTAAAAACTTCAGGAGGCGCTAAGTCGTCAACCGCCAGCATTCTCTCGCGCACGCCGGAGGATCTCGAGGACGTGCGGCGGCGTTGCGTAGATTGTCTTGACAAGATTCAGCGCCTCGTCGCCTGTGTTCGCGTCAACCCCAAGCTTCTGCTTCTCTGCTTCCGCGATGACATCGCGATCGCGCATCGTATCCATGAAAGCCTTGCGCATGATCGCGAGCCGTTGCGGCGGAACGCCCGGCGGCATCAGGAATGGGCGATTGACAGCAGAGCGTGAGAGGTAGGCCTCCAGCGCAAGCTTCTGATCAGCGGTGCGTGCATATTCCATGATAAGCGGCACGCCCATTTTCTGTAGTTCAGGAAGGGCCGTAGCATCCTGCTGCACAAGCACTTTGTATTGGCCGTCCTTTTCGAGCATGTCTGGAAACTGTTGCTTGGCGCTGGACCACAACAATCCACACACGCCTTGAACTTCATTGCGCTGGATTGCGAGACTGACATCCGCAGAGCCTTTGTAGCCTGACACCAACTTCAGCTTTGAGCCCAGTAGTTGTTTTTCCATGAGCGGGTAATCAACCAGCGCGCTTCCAGCGCCTGTACCACCAACGATCAACTCCTTCTCGGCCAGCTGCCCGTAGTCCTGGACAGGGGCGTCCCGCCGAACGACGCAAACGGACGTGTCTGCATGCGCGTTACCGACATAGTTGAATTCCCTTGGATCATAATTGGTAAGCGACTGCCCTGTCATCAACGGATCAAAGAGCGCAGTGGCAAGCACAACGCCAAGCACTGATCCGTCCTTGGGAGCCACGGAGTAAATATGCCGCGCCGCTGCGATACTGCCAGCGCCGGGCATGTTCTGCACGATGACGTTGGGCGCTCCAACGATGTGCTTGCTCAGGTGGCGGCCGACAAGACGAGCATATACGTCAATGCCGCCGCCTGCCGCGGATCCAGCGATGATTGTAACTGTTCGGCCCTTATAAAACGCGTCAGCCACCTGCGCGTGCGACGTATGTGTCAAACAACCAAGCGCGCCCAATCCAGTCGCGCAGAGCAAACCAACCTTTCGCATAGTGTCCTCCCAATTTTAGTCTAGATTGTTCTTATAACTCTGGCAGCAAAGGTTCGCGGCCTTCGTGCAATTGCATGTCCACTGTGGTGAGCAGCGCCGCAATTGTTGCGTGGTGGCCCATCAGAAGCACCAAATCGATCAACATGCGCGACCCAAAAAGCGCATGCGCCCGGGCGAAGGTCGCTGAGTCAACTTTGTGCGAAGTCCATATCTGCCGACCAAGATCAATGATAACAGCGGCGGCTTCGTCAAGGCCCTCAGTGCTCTTCTTGAACTTGATAACGTCGATCACGGTCGCAGGCACGCCAGCTTTGAGTGCAACCGGCTCATGTGCAGTCCATTCAAACTGATTGTCCATCTCGCGCGAGGTGGAAAGAAAAGCGATTTCCCGCACCCTTGGCGAAAATCCAGCATCGTCACGCAGATACTTGCTGAGGATCGAAAGTTGATGGGTCGCCCAGGGGCTGTGCAATTGAATGCCCGGTGGTCCTTGAAGCCCGGCGATGTTTGCGCCTGGCGTCGCGCCTCGGTCGAAAGTCTTCTGGCCTTATTCATCAAGATATTCGCGGCGTGGAAGGGCCAGTCGGAAGCCCGAGCGCGGATCGATATCGCCCGGCCATGCTGACGTGGTCGGCGCTACAGGCCGCTCAGTGGCGTCTGCATCTTGCGAAAAGGCCGTCAGGATGAGCGCCCCCAAGAGGGCGATGAATGATGGCACGCTTGATCCCCCCATTTTTTGAGAGACTACGTGCTTCAGGCATCTTGCGACAAGGGGAAATACGTCCGCGCATTCTCACAATGCCCCTCCAAGCGGGCGAAGTCGGCAGGCAGAGCGGGACGAAACTGACGATTATGGGTAAGCCTTATTGCCCGGCCGTCCACAGCGTTCTTGTCTCAAAATATTCGCCTGTGTTTGCGGGCGGTAATTTTCGTCATCGGTATGCCGACGTGGAGGCGATGAGGGTTGACATTCCCGATGCTCAACTTGGTGCGAAAGCGAGGCTGTCTGAAGCCTGGGATCGCTATGCCAAGCCTCTGGCAGTTACCGAAGCGCACCAGGGGTCAACGCGTGATGAACAGGTGCGCTGGCTCATGGAAGTGTGGCGTGCAGCAGAGCAGCTACGAGGGGAGGGCATTGATGTTAGCGCCGTTACTGTTTGGTCGCTTTTTGGAG
>JANPPJ010000108.1:0-7178 GCA_031428455.1 Hyphomicrobiales bacterium
ACCAGCGGCGCATGGGAGAAGCGCTTGCGCTCGATGGCAAGCTGATCCTCGGTGGAGCCGGGATGCCTGGCGGCGAAAACCTCCGCAAACAGCGCTCCGGCCCGGGTGCGCGCGTCGCCCTCGAATACGATGAAGCGCCAGGGCGCCAGTTTGCCATGGTCGGGCGTGCGCACGGCGAGGTTAAGCAATGTCTCCAGCTCACTGGCGTCTGGCCCTGGTCCCGACATGGTGAGGGGCGGCGCTGAGCGGCGGCGCGCCATCAGTTCGAGGGCCAGGTTATGGTTGGCGGCGTCGTCGCGCATGATCTGCTCCCTGAGGCTGGCTTCTTTTACAGGACGCGAGGCCAACGCGGAAGCGTCGCCTTGCCGCCGCCCAGATCAGGGCGCAAAGGCGTGTTGACCCCGCCCCCCGATTGCGCGATCCCTCACCCATGAAATTCAGCGCCCCGCTGGCCGCCTTTCTGATCGCCACGCTGTTGTCGCCCAAGGCGATGGCGCAACTCACCCTGCCGTCGGCCGCCCCTCCGGCGCCTGCGCCCGCCGTGGTTGAGCCCACATTCCAGGCTACCGCCAGAGGGCAACTCAGCCTGTCAGCGAGTTTTGGCGCAGATACGCAGC
This sequence comes from Hyphomicrobiales bacterium, assembly GCA_031428455.1. Lineage (GTDB taxonomy): Bacteria > Pseudomonadota > Alphaproteobacteria > Rhizobiales > Beijerinckiaceae > Terripilifer. Next base: position 618 of record JANPPJ010000108.1, read on the forward strand.
GGATCATGGCCGGTCTGTCGTGGCGGGTGTTTCGCGCCTCACCTGAAGATGATGGCAAGCATACGCTGGTGGCCCAATCGGTTGACGCGGCGCCGGTGTTCTCGCTTCCACGCGGCGACTATCTCGTCCATGCCGCCTATGGCCTTGTCGCGAGCGTGCGGCGCGTGTCGATAGGCGCCTCCAACGTTTCAGAGCGCATCGCGCTTACGGCGGGCGGGTTGCGCGTGGTCGGTCTGCTGGGGGAAACGCGGCTACCGCCCGAGCGGCTGTCAATCGCCATCTACGTGCCGGAGGGGCAGAACCCGCAGGGCAAGCTTGTCGCCCGCGATGTCCGCTCGGACCAGATCGTGCGCCTGCCTGAGGGGCCCTATCACATCATTTCCACCTACATGGACAATCTGACCGCTGGCGCGAACGCGTTTCCGACCAACTCGGTCGTGGATGCTGACGTGCGGGTGCAGAGCGGCAGGATCACCGAGGCAAGTTTGCGTCACCGCGCGGCGCAAATGACGTTGAAACTCGTCAACGCGCCGGGTGGAGAGGCGCTGGCGAACACGTCTTTCACAGTGCTGACGCCCGGCGGCGACGTTATTCGCGAAATGATCGGCGCGTTCCCCTCACTTGTGCTGGGAGAGGGCGAATACGTCGCAATTGCGCGGCGTGACGGGCGAACCCATCAGGGCACATTCACCGTTCGCTCGGGCCGGGATCGAGATGTCGAGATTTTGACGCGCGAACAGCCGCGACCAGAGCCGCCGCGCCCATAGCTTCACCCACAAGACTAGTGATACGAGAGACCCGCTAAACGAGCCGCCCGGAGGTGTTGAGATGCAAACGTTTTTCGTCGAGATCAAGTGCGCACTGGGCAAGACATATGATGTTGCGAACGCTCTGGCGGAGGCTGAAATCGCCTCGGAGATTCATTCCATCGCGGGGAATTACGATATTCTCGCCAAGTTCTACACGCCCAAGGACGTTGATATCGGCCACTTCGTGGGCGAGAAAGTGCAGACAATCGCCGGCATCGTGGACACGCGGACGATCATCGCCTTCAAGGCGTTTTGACTCGGGCTGGCAAGCCTGGCCCGCGCGATTGATTGACCGAGCGCAAGGCGCATGCTTGTGCGAGGGGCCATTGTGAATCAGGGAGACCATGATGACGCACGCATTTTACGCCGCAATTACCTCTGCGCTGCTCGCACTTGTCCTCGTCCTCGCCCAGCCCGCTTCTGCTTCGGACGCGCTCAACGGCGCGGGGCTTGCGAAGCGCTGGTGCGCGGAATGCCACGCTGTCTCGCAAGCGCAACCGCGCGCGCAGGCGGACGCGCCGTCCTTTGCATCGATCAGCGCGAGCCGGAAAGTCGCCGAGATCACGTCGTTTTTGCGGCAGTCGCATCCACAAATGCCGGACATGAATCTTTCACGTGATGAGATCGCAGACCTGATCGCCTACATGCACACGCTGGCCCCGCCCATTGAGCCTGCGCCTGCCGCGCCAGTGAAAGATGATTACAAGCCGCCAGCGCGGGGCTGATTTCTTGCTATCGAAAACATGCGGCGATTGCTTCAGCGAAGCGCCGCGCTGATCATGTTCCTGATGCGGTCCCACATGCCACCGCTGTTAGCCCCCAGAGCGATGAAAGCGGCGATGCAGGCGATGGTCATCAATGACATGATGAGGCCGTACTCAAGCGCGGTGGCGCCTTTTTCGTCTTTCAGAAAGCGTATAAGACTCGAAGGCATAGCGGGCTCCGAAGCGCAAACTAAGGATGAAAAGTTTCATCAGCCTTAATTCTCGCTACGGCTTCCTTGTCGCTTGGTTGCTGTTTCGGAGATGCAAAAACAGAGATTGCCTTGCGCGCGCGCGGCTGGCGCACCGTGCGGGCTATCTGAAGTGGTTCAGCGGTGCAGGCAGGGTTGCGGGAATAGCCTCGTTACTTGACAAGTACGATCCGAGGTCTCGATGAGGACACAAGCAGAGATTGGGCTGGCCGTTCTGGTTTTTATGGTTCGCTGCAACAGCTCAGACGCCATCGCGCAAACGGCGGTGGAAATCGGCTAGCGCTTGTTCGAAGCAAGCTGCGCGGGGTGTCATGGCGAGCGCATCAGCAATCCCAACAATCCGTTCGATCTCATGGTATTGCGCAAGGATGAGCGCGCCCGCTTCGACAAGTCGGTCCGCGAGGGCAAGGGACAGGCGCCAGCGTGGGAAGGCACGTTCACCGACGAAGAGTTTGACGGGATCTGCGCCTATATCCGCTCGCTCGCAGATTAGTCTTCTAGCGTTTTAGCTTTGCGATCCGCCCAGATTCTGCCCGCGTCCCCACCCCAAAGAAGCCAGGCGATGAACCCGGCTGAAGGATCGCTGTCCGAGTCCCACGCATGGGATTTCGTGTTCTTGTCGACTTCGTGCCGTGCGAAGTAACTATGCATCGACTTCACATCTTTGGCGTCAAGCGAACGTCGTTGCGCCAGTTGATGCGCTCGGTTGACGCCAACTTCCGTGCCGCCGCGTCCAAACTTTTTGCGCAGCCGCAGCCCTCGTCTGGCTGCCGCCGCCATGCGCAAGGTTGGCGTGAAACTCTGGTCAGCCATCGGCTATTCCCGCTTCAGCGCGCCGGGCGTGTGCGCGGCGCGTTTGCCTTCTTCGGTCTCAACAATGAATTCAGGATTTTCCGGGGACGCAGCGACTTTGTGGCCCTTGATCTGTGTGGGCTTGGTGATCTTTTTGACCACTTCGCCATGCGCGGCGGCGCCATGGCTTTTCCAGCTGACCTTGTCGCCCTTTTTCAACTGCTTCGCCATCGCGTGGTCGACCCTCTCCGCAGCAACCGATTTTCGAAAAGCGGAGGGGCGCCGAAGCGTTCCGGCAGGCGGGTTGTCCCGCCAAAAAAACGGCCGGGCAAATGGCCCGGCCGCGGAATTGTTTCAGAAGTGTCGTTCAGGCGTAGCCCGGCACCACGCGCACGTCGATGACGACGACGCCGCCAGCTTCGACTTCGGCAATTGCCTTGGCGAAGGCCGCCGGCAGTTCGCCAATCGAATGTACCGGGCCGATGCCCATTGCGCCCTGCCCGCGTGCGATTGCGGCAATGTCCACATCCGGCTCGATCATTTTCTGGCCGATCCACTTGTTCTCGACAGGACGGTTGCGCGCAATGGCGACGCGTTCCTGATGCAATTCATCGTTGAAGAACGACGAATTGTTGGAGACGACCAGCAACAACGGAAGCTTGTAACGCACCGCCGTCCACACAGCCGTTGCGCCCATAAGGAAGTCGCCGTCTCCGACGATGCCAACAGCCATGCGCTTGTCGCTGCGCAGCGCCAGCGCGCCGCCCACCGAAATACCCGGACCTGCAGCTAGACCGCCGCCGCCAGCGCCGCCTGTGTAATCGAGCGGATGACGGATCGGCCACCAGTCCTCGTGCCATGCAATGGTCGTGGACATGAGGGCGACGTCGCGCTCGCCCAGCGCCTTGCGCAGAGAGAGCGCAAGATCACGCACGAGCGGACGCTCGGCTGCGTCGCGGATTTCGTACTTGGGGCGCTCGCGCATGACTTTCAGCGCGGGCGCCGTCACATCGGCCAGCGCTTCCAGAAGCTGCGAGACAACGACGTCCGACTCGGCCGAGATGAAGTGATCCACCGGTGGCAGGCCCTGATGGTCCATCGACCAGCCGTTGTGGATGCGATGATCGACCGAAACATGGACGATCTTGCCGGTCGGCAATGCGTCGTTGAGGTTTATTTTGAAGAGGCCTGCCAGATCGACAACGTCGAACGCAAGGATGAGGTCGGCCTTCTTCAACGCCTCGCTGACTTCCTTCACAGGGGCCACGCCGGGGCACGTGATGTGCAGCGGATGATCGGTGGGGAAGCTGCCGCCGACTTTGAGATCGGAGCACACTCCAGCGCCAAGCTTTTCGGCCAGCGCAACGCGTTCGTTCCAGCCCTTCTCGGAGCGCAGGAAACGGCCATAGACGATGACAGGATTCTTCGCGCCGCGCGCGAGTTTCGCCAGTTCGTCGACCTGCGCTGGCGTTGCGCCAACGGAGATTGTCGGCATGAAGCGGTTCACGTCAAACGCGGGCAGCTCTTCCTTCAGCGCGTCTTCCTGCAAGTGAACGTCGAGGTTCACGTACACCGGGCCCTTGGGCGCCGTCACCGCGTGCCACTTGGCGCGCGCCAGCGCCTCGCGGGCGGCGGCGGGCGACGTCGGCATATCGTCATACTTGATGTAATTGCGGATGATGGCGCCCTGGTCGCGGGAGGTGTGAATCCAGTCGATCCACGGACGGCGCTTGGCCGCATCGCCGGGGCCGCCAGCGCCCATGATGACCATGGGCATGCGGTCACACCATGCGTTGAATATCGCCATGGTGGCGTGCATGAGGCCGACGTTGGAATGCACCGCGCATGCCATCGGCTTGTCGGTGACCTTGGCGTATCCCTGCGCGATGTGGATCGCGTGCTCTTCGTGCAGGCACAGCAGCATTTCAGGGTTCTTGTTGCCAAGATAATTGACGATGGAATCGTGCAGGCCGCGATAGCTCGCGCCGGGATTGAGCGCGATATACGTCAGGTCCATGTCCCGCAGCGTTTCGGCGACAATGTCGCTGCCAAAGCCTGCCTTGGTGGCGAGCGGACCTTGCGGCTCCTCGCGGCTCAGATCATTACGGGTGTCACGCGCGTTATCATCGGCGGCCAAATGCCCCTCCCGGCTTTGAATGTGCCTCAGGGCAATAGCATCTCGCAACTAAGGCGGCGAGTCATAACGAACGAGAATGACGCTAGAAGTCGACCTTCATGTTCACGGTGACGCTCTCACGGCCAGGCTTGATAAAGACGTTGGCCTTGCCCGGCGCTTCGCCGACCCACACGCCCGCGCCGGACCGATGGCGCACCACTACGCCGCTCACTCCTGGAATCGACACCGGCTTGCCGCGCGGATCGAACCGTCCCTCAAGATCAGGCGGCGCAATATCTGGCGCCACATAGGGGCCGATTTGCTGCTCATCGCAGCCCTTTTCCGAGCAGCCGTTTTCGTTCGCGCTAGCCGGAGCAGCGATCAGGGCGGTCGCCAAGGCGACAAGGAAGGGCGCAATCCAACGAGTCATGTGTTGTCCTGAACTGCTCATGCCGGGCTGGCATGGCGAAATCGTGGCGCGTTCCACGATGCCAGCTTCGCCGGGTTGGCGGCGACAATGATTTTGGGATAATCCAAAGCAGGCCGCGCAAGCCAACCGCACAGAATGCCTAAAGGGGGAGACGACATGACCGTTCTACAGAAAGCGGGGGCGTCCCTCGATCTCGACCGCCATCGGCTTCGCCGCTTCATGGACGAGGCGGTCGCCGCAGGCGAAGCCATCGTGGTGGACGGGCCAGTTGATCTGGCGGACGTCGCCGCCCATCTTGAGGGAAATGAAAAAGCCGTTTTGTTTCGCAGCGTCGGCCCGGAAGGCGCGGAGCTTGCGGGCAACGTTATGGGCGCCCGGTCGCGCATCGCGCTCGCTTTTGGCTGCAAGACGGAGGCGCTCAGTCAGGAGATCATGCGTCGGCTGCAGAACAAGCCGCAGATCGTGGAATTGACCCGCAACGAGGCGCCGGTGCAGCAGATCGTGCTGACGGGCGATGACGCGGACCTGACCAAGCTGCCTGTTCATCTGCAGCACGCGCTGGACGGCGCGCCGTACATTTCATCCACCATCGACATCGTGCGCGACCCCGCGAACGGGCTTATGAACGTAGGGATCCGCAGGCTCATGTTGCGCGGGCGCCGCGCGGCGGGAGTCGATCTTCTGGCGCCCAGCGATCTCAAGGTGATCTACGAGATGAGCGCGCGGCGCGGCGAGAAACTCCCCGTCGCCTTTGTTTTGGGCGCGCATCCGATCGACCACGTCGCCGCTGTCATGCGTATCCCGATCGACGAAGTTGGCATCATGGCCAGCCTGCGCGACGGGCCGCTGCCGCTGGTCAAATGCGTGACCAACGACCTGATGGTTCCAGCTGACGCCGAGATGATCCTCGAAGGCTACTTCGATGAGCGCGGGCACGTTGAGCCGGAGGGGCCTTACGGCGAGTTTCTGGGCTATTACGGCGAGCTGAAAAGCAACCCGGTCTTTCACCTCACCGCGATCACGCAACGCTCTGACGCGCTGTTCCAGACCTCCACCATTGGCGGGCGCACGATGGAGCGCACGGACACCTCGCAGCTGAACGCGACGCGCGCGGAAGTCACTATCTGGCGGGCCTTGCAGACCGCCGTGCGCGAGCCGGTGGACGTGAACATCCTCACCGCCTCAGGCGGCAGCCTGCATGTGCGCGTCGCCATCCGCCAGCGCGCGCCGGGCGAGGCGCGCAACGCCATCGCCGCGGTGTTTGCTTCGCTGGCGAATGTGAAAAACGTTTTTGTTGTCGACCCCGACATTGACATCTTCTCCGACGAGCAAATGGAATGGGCCATGGGCACCCGCTTCCAGCCCGACCGCGACATGGTCATTCAGGGCGGCTTCCGTACCCTGCCGCTCGATCCTTCGCTGAACGGCGCGAAAGTCGGCT
>JANPPJ010000109.1:0-10198 GCA_031428455.1 Hyphomicrobiales bacterium
CAAGAAAATCAGCCAGCGCATCGTCAGCGCGTCCCACACGATGAAAGCCACGGCTGTCATTGGCGCTGCCAGGGCCCGCAAGATCAGAGAGCTTGAATCCGCTTTGTCCGGGCGCAAGCTTCTGCGCCTGCATCACGGCCAGACGCACAAGATCGAAGCCGTAGCCCACATCAAGCCCGCCCTCATCCTGCGACAGGGCGTCCATCTTTTCGCGAAACAGGCGCGCGATGGCGGAGGGCTCGCGCAAGGGCCTGCTGGCCGCGCAATCAATGCGGCGCACGGCGCCATCAACGCGAAAGAGAATGACCGCCAGCGAACGCGCGCCCTCATCATGGCGGGCGAGCATGTCGGACAGATCGCGCGCCAGGCCCGCGATGGTGGAGTCAATTTGCTCGCGCGCCAGAATGCCTTCTGCAAAGCGCCGCTCGGCCACATAGGCAGGCGCCTCGAAGCGCGGCGAAATGGGGCTTTTCGCCAAGCCCAACATGGCGTCGAGCCGCGCAAACACCTGCGCGCCGAACCGCGCCACAATGGGCGCGCGCGGACGATGAACAATATCGCCAATGCATTTCAGGCCGGTTTGCGACAGCGCGCGGGCCGCCTCCAGCTCAATGCGCAACGCGGCGACCGGCAGGTTCGCCATGGCGCGCGCAAGGGCTTTGGCGTCGCCAGCGGGCAGCATGCGTTCGCGCGCTGCATCAGCGCCATAGCGGGCCAGCGCCCATGCAGCTTCGGGCGTGTCGGCAAGGCCTGCGCGCGCGCCGTGACGGGCGAGTTTTTCTTCAACCAGCGCGACCAGCGCCGCCTCGCCGCCAAACAGATGCGCAGCGCCGGCCACATCGAGCACAACGCCGTCAGGCGCGTCGGCCGCCGCAAGGGGCGTGAACCTGCGGCACCAGTCAGCGATCAGGCCGAGGCGCTTTTCGCAATCGGCGTCGCTCGCCTCACGCGGCCCGGTGGTCGGCGCCTGCGCTGTCCAGGCTGAAAGGAAGACGGAGAGATAACGCGGCACTGAGGAAATCCTCTCCCGAAAGATCGACGTCGTGAACGCTGCCGGGCTCCAGACCCGGCAGGCTGCCCGGGGGGCCGGTCCAGCGCACGCGCCAGGCCGCAAACCCGGGCAAGGGCCTGCGCCCGGCGGCGGGCCGAGGCGCAGGCCGCGCCGCGACCTCGAACCGCATGGGCGTGGGCGCGACAAAGGGCGCGCTGGGACCAGCTGGCGGACGCAGCAGGATCGCCCGCGCGCCAGACGCACGCGCCGCCGGGGCAAGGCGGCGCGCGATCATGCGAGCATCAGATTCGGCAAGCCCCGAGGGCTCGCACACGATGGCGGCGAAGGCCCGGGCGCGGATGGCCTCCTCCAGCGCCAGAAACACATCGGCCCGGCGCGGCATTCGCATAAGCACGAAATCGCCCCAGCCGACGCCGTGCAGACCAAGGCCCGGCGCATGGGGAACGCCGGATTCCAGCAGTGCAAATTCTTCCGCAATCCACAAGATTGGACCGCCCGCCTCTACGCCAAACCGGCTTGCGGCCATGAGCGCGAAGCCAGCGGCGGCCGGTGCATCCCCCATGGCCGCAGGAGCTATCTCGAAAAACGCGGAGCGGCGGCGCACGCGGGCTTGCGCGCGCATGGACTCATCTTCCAGCCCTTTGTTTTCAATGGCACTTCCGCCCGCCTCGATGCGTGCGACCGCCTCGCGCAAAAAGCCTGTCCGGTCCGATCTGCCGCCTGGCGACATCGGGTTTCTCCACCGTTATGTTCTCTATATGTTCCTTATATCAACGCTCCCGGCGCAGAAGAGTCAAGGGCGCGCCACTCTTGACAGCCCAATTACACACACACTGTATATTCCCGAATGTTGCCCAAAAGCCACGGACTTCCGCTGGGAAACATGTCAGAAATGCAGTAGTTGCCTAGTATAGAGTGTTTTATCCGATCAATTGGCAGTCAGGCCTTGCAACAAAGTGTCCCGATACCTCTGGAGGTTAACATGACGTTACGTTCTCTCGCTCTTGCTTCGGTCGCCACCGTCGCCCTGTCCACTGGCGCTTCTCTCGCGGCTGACTTGCCCATGCGCACGGCCGCTCCGGCCCCGATGTACGCCGCCGTCCCGGTATTCACGTGGACCGGCTTTTACGTTGGTGTCCAGGCCGGCGGTGTCTGGGGTCGCGGTGACGCCACGGACGCCCAGGGCCCGGGCTTGGCTGCCGCTACCCAGACATTCAACCTACGGAACGATGGTTTCCTTGGCGGCCTGCATGCAGGCTACAATTTCCAGCTCTCCCAATCATGGGTGTTCGGCTTCGAAGTCGAAGGAAACTTTGGCAGCGCCGACGGCACGGTCCGCGGTCCCAATCGCGACGGTGCGGGCGTCATCCTGGCAACGGGCGGCGTCCTCATGCAGCGCGACCTTAACTGGATGGCCAGCGCCCGTGCGCGTTTGGGTTATCTCATCACGCCGCACACTTTGCTCTACATCGCTGGTGGCGTGACTGCGGCTGACCATGACTACGCCGGCACGCACACCTACACCGTTCCTGTAGTCAATCAATGCCCCGGCGTTGCGAACTGCTCGCGCGTCTCTTTCGGCGACACCTCGTTCGGCTGGAATCTTGGTGCGGGCCTTGAAATGCATCTGACAAGCAACTGGCGCGTGCGCGCTGAGTATCTGTATCACCGGCTTGAAGGTAAGACTGCCACAGCTTTGCCCACATTCAATGTCGGCCCGAATCGCGTGGATTACCGGTTTGACGACACAACCTACCACGTCGCACGTGTCGGCCTGTCGTATGCGTTCGGTCGCCCGGCGGCGCCGATCCTCGCCAGGTACTAAACCTGTGATTTGAAGTCGGGTTAAATCTGGCTTGGTTGAACAGGAAGCCCGGCGAGTGCAAAACTCTGCCGGGCTTTTTCTTTGGTGCGAACCATTACCTTGTCCTGGATGCGGCTCCACCGCGATAGGGCGTCGGAAAGGCCCAACTCACTGGGGCAGGCAACCATCAGGCTCTTCGCAATGGCGCCAATGTGAAGAGACACGCATGGTCTCGTCCTCCAGGACCTTTTTTTCAGGCGCCTCCACCCCGTCTCGATGCGTGCGACCGGCGCTGCTGACTTAGCAGAGCGCACAGTATAGAAAACGCATTGCATGTCCGGCTCCGCATCCACCCTCCCTGTCATTCTCGTTGTCGAGGACGAAGTGTTCATTCGCTTCGATGTCGCCGACATGCTGCGCGAGAATGGCTTTGAAGTGATCGAAGCGTGCGATGCAAAACAGGCTGTGGATGCGCTGAAGTCAGGCGCACGCATCGACCTTGTTTTCTCTGACGTGCATATGCCCGGCCCCATGAATGGCCTTGGCCTGGCCAATCATGTTCTTGAGAACCATCCCGGCCTGCCGGTGATTCTCACCTCCGGCGCGATGCTGACGCTGGAGACAGCAGCGCTGCCGCCAGTGGTTATCTCCTTCGAGCCCAAGCCCTATGATCCTCAGACAGTGATCGCGCGCATCAGCGGCGCGCTCGGGCTCTGATTTTCCTTTTCTTGCTTAACGCCAAATTCACCGTGCGCTCACAAAGTGGCTCGGTAATCGTTGCGTAGAGTGAGTTGGCCCCATGTTTGACACAGAGCGCCTTATGTTAATTCCCGCCCGTACGGACGAACACGATTTCCGTGATCCGCCCTACAGGCAGATGTGTCTGGCAGCTGTGGCTGCGGCGCTCGATGCAGAAGTTGGCCTCGAGATCGCCATCGCCCAGCTCACCAGAGAGGCGCGCAGGATGTCCGCTCCGGTTCCCGCAAATGTCGCGAACGCAGTGGCGGCCTGAGATTGAAAGGCGCCGTTCTCCGCGGCGCGGGGAACATATGTCTCTATTGACGCGTCGCAGTTTTCTGGCAGCAGGCGCCGGAGCCATGGTTGGCGCCGGCGGCCTTGGTTCGTGGGCGTTCGCGCTCGAGCCCGGCTATATGCTCAACGTCACGAGCTATAACCTCACCCCCGAGGGCTGGCCAGCCAATCTGCAAATGAAGGCGGTCGTCATCGCGGACATTCACGCCTGCGAGCCGTGGATGTCGGTGGAGCGCATTCGTCATATCTGCGAAGTCTCCAACGCGCTGAACCCGGACGTTATCCTGCTGCTCGGCGATTATCAGTCGGGCATGCGGTTCGTCACCAAGCCTGTGTGGCCCGAAGAATGGGGCGAGGCCCTCAGCATCCTGAAGGCGCCGCTTGGCGTCTATGGGGTGCTCGGCAATCACGATATCTGGCATGGCATTTTGCCCGGCGTTCCCGGCGATGAGGGCGCGACCGTCGCGCGAACGCTGACGCAGGCCGGCGTCCGCGTTCTCAACAACGATGCGGTGCGTCTTGCCAAGGACGGCGCCCATGTGTGGATCGCGGGCCTTGCCGACCAGATGTACGACTGGGACAGGGCGAACCGCCGCTGGATCGGCCAGGATGATCTTGACGGCACGCTGAAACGCGTCACCGACGACGCGCCGGTCATCATGCTGGCGCACGAGCCGTTCATTTTCCCGCGCGTGCCCAGGCGCGTCGCGCTGACGCTATGCGGCCACACCCATGGCGGACAAGTGATGCTGCCGATTATCGGCAATCCGCTCCTGCTGCGGCGGATCAAGGCCGCTTACGCCTATGGGCACGTCATCGAGGACGGGCGCCACATGATCGTATCGGCAGGGCTTGGCACATCGGTCATCCCGGCCCGCTTCATGCGCCCGCCGGAAATCGTGCAGATCAATTTTGGGGTGGAGGCGTTGGTGTGAGGGAGGCGCGCGCGGAGATAAGCAAGTGCAGAAGGACGGGCTGCCAATTTATGTTTTTAGGACCGAAGGCATCTCTCATAGCGAGACTGTCGTGACCGCTGCGCCGCTCGATGTGGTCATCTGTGTTTTCGGCGGCGGCGGACTGAAAGGGGCGGCCGGGCTCGAAGGAGTCTTCGGCGGTTCGGCTTACTTTCAGAATGAGGAGACCGGCGCTGCATACCTCGGCGTATGGGGATCAAGGAACGGTGGACATTTCCGTAGCCGTTTACGTCAGGCCGGCATGCTATTCACAATCACAAAAGAACCGCCTCCTGCTCGCCTAAAATGGCTCAGCAAAGGCAAGCATGGCGAAAGGCCTGTGCTTAAAGTGATTTTGCAAAACTAATTTGATGAGCGTGCCAACACCACGCTTGGGAGCCTCAGCCTTGTGCAACCATCAATGAACGATCTTCAGAAACAATCGGAGGCGCGACATGAACTCGGCGCAACGCTCGCCGAGATTCCAGGCGGTCGCGATCTCGTAGAATGGTTCGAAGGCGAACCGGACTTTGGTGACGCTGAAGTCGTCAGCCTGTGCCTTTATCGCGATGGCCCAAGCTTGCTTCGCATCGAGATCGAACATCGTGGGAAATATGCACATGTGGTATTCGAGCTGACCGCTTGGGTCGATGCAAGCTTGAACGGATTTAGCCACCAGAACGTCATCAGCGGCCTTCAGCTTCGACGAGCGGACAATCGCGATGTACAAGTTTGGGAGCAAGGTGTCGGCTGTCAGCCGGGCAAGTGGTTGATTGAACTCGAACCTTGCTTCGGCGCCTATGGCACAATACGCGCTGATATCGCGCGTATTGTATTAGAGAGTGCAGGCGACCAAGCTTGTAGCAATGAGATTTGAGGGTTCGCGCTTCGTCGCCAGGCCGCTCTTCTGGATGGCCGGGTCGAGCCCGGCCATGACGGCAATCGTGGGTTAGCCCCTCTTCCGTTTTGTTTCGACGTAGCTGGTCAGCACTGAGCTGATGCGGGTTTGGTAGCCTTTGCCCGTCGCCTTGAAGTGGCGCAACACGCGGCGGGGCAAGCGCAGCGTGATTTGCTCGGTGCCTTCGGGCTCCACAACTTCAGCGTTAGCCCAGAAGTCTTCAGGAATAGCGCCTGCATCGGGGTCGGCCGCTGCACGTCGCTCAACCTCGGCGTCCGTCATGGCTTTGACTTCGGGACTCAGGGGCGGCGCGGCTGGCAAGTCGTCAAGACTGCCATACCGAACCGCCTTAGCGGATGCTTTGGTATTTTTTGCGGTCATGTTGTCCTCCCTTCCATGCTGAGATGATGCGAATGTCTTCACCGCGTTCGGTGAAGACAACGCGCAACACCGTGTTGTCGTATTCCCCGAGTGCGATGAACCGCTGTTCGCCGTAATCGCACCGGGCGTCGATGGACTTGAGAATGGGGCCTCGGAAGATCTGCGCGGCTTGCAGGAAGGTGATTCCGTGCTTGGTCTCGTTTGCGGCGCTTTTGTCCGTATCCCATTGGAAGCCCATAGGCCTATGTAGCTACAAAGGTAGCTACATACAAGAGCGATTTACAGATTTTCTGTGTAATACGACAGCGCGCAGTGTCCGCAGACTTGGTGCGCGCCTCCGCACTCCTCGCTTAAAAGCCAGCCCGCTCGTCTGGATAGCCAGGTCAGGCCCCGGCCATGACAGCGGATGGTTTGCGCGCTTGGCCTTTCGTGGATGGTCCGCCTTCGCGGACCATGACGATTGCGGCGCCTTAGCGCACGATCACTTTCGCGCCCATGGGGGTGCGGTTGTAGAGATCGACCACGTCGATGTTGCGCATGCGGATGCAGCCGGAGGACACGCTGCGGCCGATTTTGTCGGGCTCGTTGGTGCCGTGGATGCGATAGAGCGTGTCGCGGTTGCCCTGGTAGAGATAGAGCGCGCGGGCGCCCAATGGATTGTCCGGGCCGCCGCCAAGGCCGCCAGCGGCGAGCGTGGGGCGCAGATGGGGCCAGCGTTGCACCATTTCGGCCGGCGGCATCCAGCGCGGCCATTCAGCCTTGCGCTTCACGACCGCAGTGCCCGTCCAGCCGAACGCTTCCGAACCCGTGGCGACGCCGTAGCGGATGGCGCGCTTGTTGGGGAGGACGTAGTAGAGGAAATTCGCTTTCGTATCGACGATGATGGTGCCCGGCGCTTCGCCGGTGGGATCGTTGATCTCGAATCGCTCGTATCCAAGGTCCATTTCGACGTTTGGCACTTTGGCCATGAATTCCATGTCCCGCGACGAAAGCGAAGGATCTGGCACGTCTTTGAAATTACATCCCGCGAGCACTGTCGCCAGCGTCAAAATGATGATGGACCTGAAAATCATTGTCGCCCCGCTTAACCCCAATGTTGGCGATCATAGTTAACCAATCGCTACTTAGGGTATAATACTCAACGTATGCTTAACCATCGGTCAGACCTGTGGCCTGATGGCAACACTTACCGGAACGTGCGCCTGCTCAATGCGCTTGGCCCGGTGAGGGCGCTGAATGACAAGCGTCTTGATGGCGACCGAGAGGATGAACTTTGAGTACGCTTTTCATCACGCATCCCCTCGGGCTTGGCCACGACATGGGGCCCGGCCACCCGGAGCAGCCCGAACGCCTGCGCGTGATAGAGCGGGCGCTGGAACACGAAAACTTCCAGATGCTGGCGCGCGACCGCGCACGTCGCGGCACGGTTGAGCAGATCGTGCGCTGCCATCCCGAAGCCTATTACCGCAGCCTCGAAGAGTTCGCACCCGGCAGCGGAATCGTGCGCCTCGACGGCGACACGATGATGGGGCCCGGCACATGGGAGGCGGCCATGCACGCCGTTGGCGCAGCCTGCCAGGCCGTGGACGAGGTGATGGAGAAGAAGGCCGCCAACGCCTTTGTCGCCATGCGCCCGCCCGGCCACCACGCCGAAACCTCGACGCCCATGGGCTTCTGTTTTTTCAACAATGCGGCCATCGCGGCGCGCCATGCGCAGGCCGTATATGGCGCGCAGCGCGTCGCCATCATGGATTTTGACGTGCACCATGGCAACGGCACGCAGGACATCTTCTGGGCCGATCCCAGCGTGATGTACGCCTCCACCCACCAGATGCCGCTGTATCCGGGCACCGGCGGGCGCAATGAAACCGGCGATTCCGGCGTCATCGTCAATGCGCCACTGAGCGCGGGCGACGGTGGCGCGCAGTTTCGCGAAGCGATGGACAGCAAGGTGCTGCCGCGCCTTGCCGCCTTCCGCCCCGACCTTGTGATCATTTCGGCCGGGTTCGATGCGCACCGCTGCGACCCGCTGGCGCAAATCAATCTGACCGAAGAGGATTTCGCGTGGGCGACCACGCGGCTGATGGACGTGGCGCAGGCCAGCGCGGGCGGGCGCGTCGTGTCGCTTCTGGAGGGCGGCTATGATCTGACCGCTCTGGCGCGCTCCGTCGCCGCCCATGTGGGCGCGCTGATGGGGCGGACCGCCACTTGATGGGCGCGATTGAAACAGACTGGCGCCTTGCCGTCGCCCGGATCGCGCTATCTACTCGAACCATGAAGATGGCTCGACTCACCAAATGCCTCGCTCTCGCCGCGCTTGCGGCGGCGTCGAGCGGCGCGCGGGCTTCAGCCAGCTGCGCGCCAGCGAGCGCGGAGGAGAAAAGCTATCTGGTGTGCGCCTATCCGCGCAGCGCCGACATCCGCACGTTTTTCGCGGACCCGGAAGGCGAGCCGCTGGGCACATTTACATCGGTGTCAGACGCGCTCGCAGTGCGAGGCGAGAAGCTGGTCTTCGCGATGAACGGGGGCATGTACCATCCCGATTTCAAGCCCGTGGGGCTTTATGTGGAAGGCGGCGTGCAGCACAGATCAGCCAACCAGCGCGCGGGCGCTGGCAATTTCGGCATGAAGCCCAATGGCGTTTTCTTCGTGCAGCGCAATGGGGAGGCAGGCGTCATGGAGACAAGCCGCTTCGTCTCGCGCCGCCTGAATGTGGCCTTCGCCACCCAATCGGGGCCCATGCTCGTCATCGACGGCAAGCTGCATCCGCGCATTCGCGAGGAGGGCACCTCGCGCAAGATCCGCAACGGCGTCGCAGTCTGCAACGACGGCCAGACGCGTTTTGCCATTTCGAATGAACCCGTGACGTTCTTCGAGTTCGCATCGCTGTTCAGCGACACGCTCGGCTGCCGTAACGCGCTCTACCTCGACGGCTCGATCTCCGCCGTCTACGCTCCCTCCGTCAACCGCCACGACCGCTGGCGCCCCATGGGGCCGATCGTGGGTGTGGTGGAAAAGGGGCGGTAGGACGCGTCTCCCGCTAGCGCTTCATGGATGGAGATAAACGCCACGACGTGAGGCCGTTGTTGTGGTCGGCGGCAGCTACGACAAGATCCATGAAACTTTGCAATCCTCGTGTAACCCATGTGTCGCGCCGCCGGATGATCACACGCCGGATGCTAAAATCACGAATCTG
This sequence comes from Hyphomicrobiales bacterium, assembly GCA_031428455.1. Classification (GTDB taxonomy): domain Bacteria; phylum Pseudomonadota; class Alphaproteobacteria; order Rhizobiales; family Beijerinckiaceae; genus Terripilifer. Next base: position 9,277 of record JANPPJ010000109.1, read on the forward strand.
CGCATACGACATCAAACCCTGCCCTGCGCGCTCCTGCAGGGAGAGAAACGGCGCGACCGTGAACCCGAGACCTGACTGAACAAGATGCGCGATGGCGCCGATGGAATCGGTCTCCATGATGATGGACGACGACACTCCAGCGCTGGACAGCAATCGTTCGATCGCTTCGCGGGTCGTCAAGGAGCGCCGCGCAAGAATGAGCCGCAAGCCGCCAATATCTTTGAGGTCTACCTTCTCGTCTGCATGCAGGGCGAATGGTGGACCGAACAAATAGATAGGCTCATCGAAGAGGTGCGTGGATTCGATCTCGGGATGGGGCTCGCGCTCGCTGAGCACGGCAAGTTCGAGGTCCTCTGCGAGAACCAGCTTGTGCAGCGCTTCGCTAGTATGCTCCTGCAGATGCACCTTCACGTTTGGACATCGAGACATGAATGACCGCAGCGCCTCCGAAACCAGCGGCGCCGTCAGCCCGGGGGTGCAACCAATCCTTATTGTTCCGCGTGGCTCGCCGTTGAGATCGCCGACTTCCGCCTTTAACTGCTCAACAGTACGCAATACGTGCTCCGAACGCCGCAAAAGCAACGCCCCCGCCTCCGTCAACGTGACGCCCCGCGAGCGGCGCACAAAGAGAAGAACGCCAAGCTCCCGCTCCAGCATTTGCACTGTTCGAGTCAGAGCCGGTTGCGCGACGTGCAAAGCGTCTGCGGCGCGGCTAAAAGTCCGATGATGAGCCACGGCAGCAAAATGTCGAAGTTGATGAAGCTTCATGTGCGCCTCCCATACTTTTTTCTTATATACTCGGATCAGTTCATAATCCGAAAATCCATTGGATTGATGACACGAAAATTGTCGGTTACCGAACTTCGGAACAGCGACCAGTTTCGCGGGACCTTTTCTCGCAAAAATCCCAGCGTTGCATCTG
>JANPPJ010000110.1:0-9000 GCA_031428455.1 Hyphomicrobiales bacterium
CGGCGGCCTCGTGGGCCGCCGTTTCTGTTTCCGTCGCTGTGTTTTATTGCGGGTTCAAATGTCTGCGCCCGCATCACGCCGCCGGTCTGGCCAGCGCTCGCGAATGCGTTCGTCAAACGAACGGCGACCGGACATGAGCGCTCCGCCGAACGTGCGCAACGGCGCGGTGACGCGCCAGACATCATCGAGACGCGCGACGATGCGTCCGCCCCGCGCCAGCTGTTCGTCAAGTTCCGCCATCGTGCGGTCCATCGACGGATCGTCATCGTTAAACCAGGCCTCAAGCACGCGGCTCCAAGCCAGCACCAGACCCTGCAACTTCACATTGCCAAGGGGGCCTTCGCTGTCGAGGCCAGCGGCCTCCATCATGAAGCGCATGGAGTTGAGCGCTACGCCATTCAGCGCGACGGCGCCTAGCGGATCACGCCGCGCCCATTGCGAAACAGCTTTGAGTCCTTCCTTGCAGGGCGCCATGGCGTCGAGGCGGCGCATCAGCACGTCGAACAGTCGATCGCGCGAACTTTCCGCTGCAAGGTCGTCAGTCGTGCCCTCAAGAACCTTCTTGTCAATCATGCGCGAGAAGCCCGCGAGGGCCGCGCCCTTGGAGGGGAAGGCGTCGCGAAATTCTGCGAGTGAAACGCGCGCACGGCTCGCGACGTCGCTGAGGGTGATCTCTTCCCAGGGCCGCTCGGCCGCCAGCTCCATCAACGCATCCACGATGCGCTTCTTGGCGTCGCCTGCCGGCTTGACATCAGGGATAGCGGTCGCTTCGGGCATGTGGAACTCCAGTCGCAGGCTTACCAATCTAGGCGGCGGGGGCGTCATGTAAAGGAGCGCCGAGGCAGATCAGCCCGACAACTCGCCAGCGCGCCGCTTGGCCGCAGCCACCGCGCGGGTCATCAGCTCGGTCATGCCGTCGTCAGCCATGAGCACAGCCAGCGCCGCAGCGGTCGTTCCGCCGGGGGAGGTTACGTTGATGCGCAATTGAGCCGGGGTCGTCTCCGGCTCGCGGTACATCAACTCGCCTGCGCCCTCGACGGTCGCGCGCGCCAGCTGGGCTGCAATTTCGCGGGGCAGGCCTGCCTTTTCGCCAGCGTCAGTCAGCGCTTCGGCCAGCAGGAACACGTATGCGGGGCCCGAGCCGGACACGGCGGTCACCGCGTCGATAAGGTCTTCGCTGCTCAGCCACACCACGCCGCCTACGGCTGATAATAGAGCCTGAGCGCAGTCGCGCTGCGCGGGCAAGATGTGCCCACTGGCCACAGCCCCTGTGACGCCGCGCCCGACGGCGGCTGGCGTGTTGGGCATCGAGCGCACGATGGCGCGAGCTGCCGGAAGGCGCGTCGCGATGTCGGCGATGGTCTTGCCGGCCATGATCGACAGGACCAGCGTATCTGCGCCCAAATGGGTGGCAAGCTCACTGGCCGCGTCGTCCAGCATCTGCGGCTTGATGGCGAGCACGAGAACGTCGGCTGCGCGATGGGGCGGCGCTGGATTAAGCGCGACGCCCTTTTGTGCACACAACGCCTGCATTTCCGCTGCGGGCGCGGGATCGATGACGATAACGTTCGCGGGGTTAACGCCAAGGTCGAGCCAGCCGCGCAATAGCGCGCCGCCCATTCGGCCAGCGCCGATCAGCGTCAGCGAGTTAGGCAGCGCCGAGGTCAGCGCCGAGGTCATGCCTCGCCTGCGGTCTCGAACAGGGCGGTAGTCAGCGCCTCACGGGCTGATTTGCCGGCCCACAGGACGAAATTGAAGGCCTGGAAGTAACGCTCGCAGGCGGACACGCCCGCCTGAACAGCGGCTTCGCACTGGTCGATAGTCGGCTCGACGCCGCCGGTCAGCAGCAGCGTGTGGCGGAACAGCACGACGCCTTCGTCTTCCCACAACCCGAAGTGGCCCACCCACATTTGCTCGTTGATGAGGGAGACGAGAGCAAGAACCTCACTGCGGCGGCGCTCGTTCAGCTTGAGATCGAAAGCGCAGGCCAGATGCAGCCCTTCAACGTCTTCCAGCCAGGTGAATGAGAGCTGATAGTCCGTCCAGCCGCCGGTGACCGTAATGCAAATCTCGTCGTCAGCCTCGCGGGCGAAAATCCATGATTTCAGGCTGGCGATGCGTTCGACGACGTCCACGGGGTGTTCACTGCGGGCAGGATCATTGGTGTGCAAGGTCATACTGGGGCCCGAAGCTCGCGGGAGAGGGGACGCAAAAGCGCGACGCAGGAACCGCAGCTCCCCTCACACGGCCAAAGACTCTTGTCGAATCAGTTGCCTAGGAGAAACGGTCGAACTGACGCGCAGACTGTCTTATTCGTGAGTCTGCGTCCACCGGCCCTGGGTCGTCTTCCACAGTTTGAACCCGGCGCCACACAGGCTTGAGTCAATTTGACGCAAGCTGCCGCGGCCCTCCTATTCCTTGGCGGCGAGCTTGGTTTCCAGCTTGGCTTCCAGCTCGGCGATGCGCAGGGCGAGGCGTTCGTTTTCCTCGCGAGCGAGGATCGCCATGTCGCGCAAGGCTTCAAACTCTTCGCGTCGCACCACATCCATGCCCGACAGCATGCGCTCGGCCTGCGTCTTGAAGATCGTCTCCACCTCGCGGCGAGCGCCTTGCGCCACGCCCGCGGCGTCAGTCATCAGGCGGGCGAGGTCGTCGAAAATCGGGGCGCGGGTCTGGGGCATGGGTCTATCCGGTTCGCGTTGGCGTCAGTTTTCAAGAACAGAGATGGCGCGTGTGCGTCTGCTGCGCAAGATGGGTCAATTTCGCTCATTGAAATGATCGTACACGAGCTTTGCCGTTGCCGCGTTGATGCCGGGCGCTTTCTCAAGATCGGCGAGGGCGGCGCGAGAAATGGCTTTCGCGGTGCCAAAGGCCTGCAGCAGGGCGCGCTTGCGCGCGGGCCCTACGCCGGCAATTTCGTCGAGCGGGCTTTTGGTGAAGTCCTTCTTGCGTCGCGCGCGGTGCGTGCCGATGGCGAAACGGTGCGCCTCATCGCGCAGGCGCTGCACGAAGTAGAGCGCGGGATCTCGCGGCAGCAGTTTGAAGGCATCGCGTCCTTCCGCAAAAAAGGTCTCGCGGCCAGCGTCGCGGTCCGGCCCCTTGGCGATGCCGATGATCTCGACTCCCTCCACGCCCAGCTCGGCAAGCGTTTGCCGCGCCGCCTCGAACTGGCCCTTGCCGCCGTCGATCAGGATCAGATCTGGCCGGGAGGGGAAGCTTTCGGAACCGGCTGGAGCGGCGCCTTCCGCCTCTTCCTTCTTGAGCCGGGCGAAGCGCCGGCTGAGCACTTCGCGCATCATGCCGTAATCGTCGCCGGGCGTCAGCGTGACGTCCTTGATGTTGAAGGTGCGGTAATGGTTTTTCATGAAGCCGTTGACGCCCGCGACGACCATGCCGCCCACAGCGTTCGTGCCCATGATGTGGGAGTTGTCGTAGATTTCGACACGCCGCAGCTTCTTGTCGATGTTGAATGCGCTGGCCAGTGCGATGAGCAGCTTCTCCTGTGCGGAGGCGTCGGCCAGCTTGCGGGCCAGCGTTTCGCGCGCGTTTTTCTCGGCGTGTTCGACAAGTTCGCGCCGCTCGCCGCGCTTGGGCGTGCAGACTTCGACCTTGCGGCCCATGCGGGCGGACAGCGCCTGCCCGAGCACGCGGTGATTTTCGATGTCGTGGGACAGCAGCACGCAGCGCGGCGCGGGCTTGTCCTCATAAAACTGGGCGAGGAAAGCGTCCAGCACCTCGCCGCCTGACAACGAACGGTCAGCGCGCGGGAAGTAGGTGCGATTGCCCCAGTTCTGATAGGTGCGGAAGAAGAACACCTCGATGGCGAAGTGCCCGCCTTCCTCGACCAGTGCGAACACATCCGCTTCTTCGACGGTGCGCGGATTGATGCCCTGTGCGCCCTGAATGGCCGAGAGCGCGGCGATGCGATCGCGCAGGCGCGCAGCGGTTTCAAACTCAAGCGCCTCTGCCGCTTCGTTCATGTCGCTCGCCATGCGCTCGCGCACCGCGCGGCTCTTGCCCGACAGAAAGTCGCGCGCCTCCGTAACCAGAGCTGCGTAATTACCGTGGCCGATCTCGCCCGTGCAGGGGCCAGCGCATCGCTTGATTTGGTAGAGCAGGCAGGGGCGCGTGCGGTTCTCGTAAAACGAATCCGTGCAGGAGCGCAGCAGAAACGCGCGCTGAAGCGAGTTCAGCGTTCGGTTGACGGCCCAGACGCTGGCGAAGGGGCCGAAATAGTCGCCCTTGCGATTGCGCGCGCCGCGATGCTTTGTGATCTGCGGCGCCGCGTGGTCGCCGCTGATGAGAATGTAGGGGAAGCTCTTGTCGTCGCGCAGCAGCACATTGAAGCGCGGCTTCATCTGCTTGATGTAATTGGCCTCAAGCAGCAACGCCTCCGTCTCTGTTTGCGTGGAGACAAAGACCATGGTCGCGGTGAGGGAAATCATCCGCGCGATACGGTTTGAATGGCCAGCCTCGCGAGCGTAGGACGCGATGCGCTTCTTGATGGATCGCGCCTTGCCGACGTAGAGCACCTCCCCGTCCTGCCCGATCATGCGGTAGACGCCGGGCCCCGAAGGAGCGTGCCGGATGTTCGACTTGATTACGTCAACGCCACGGGCGATGGACGCAGGCGCTGCCTCCTCGGCTTCTTCCAGTTCCGGCAAGCCGGCTGCGTCTTCAGACTCGCCATCCGGGCTCTGGTCTTCACCCGGACCTTCAGCGGCGGCGTCAGGCGCGAAATCTTCGTTAGGAAGATCGTTCGCGGGGGCGGATGTGTGCGGCGGGCGGCTCATGGGGCCCATGTAGGGCAAAAAAGGTTGGGGATGGAAGCGATTGCGCAAGATTGCGCGGCGTCAGACAACCGATCCGTCTACCAAGCGCGAAAGCCTTGCTGGCAACGCATGACTTCCTGTTGTGGCGCCGCCGCAAGCTTGCTAAGACCCGCCCTGACGCAGGACGGGGCGAGATATGGGCGGTTTCAAGATTCTCGCGGGCAATTCAAATCGCTCGCTCACCGAAGCAATCGCCGCGTATCTCAAAACGCCGTTGACCAAGTGTCAGGTGCGGCGCTTCGCGGATATGGAAGTGTTCGTCGAGATTCAGGAAAATGTCCGCGGGGCGGATGCTTTCGTCATTCAGTCCACGTCATTCCCCACCAATGACCACATGATGGAACTGCTCATCATGTCAGACGCGTTGCGGAGGGCCTCGGCGCGGCGCATCACGGCAGTCATGCCCTACTTTGGCTACGCGCGGCAGGATCGCAAACCCGGTCCCCGCACGCCCATCTCGGCAAAATTGGTCGCCAATCTCATCACGCGCGCAGGCGTGGACCGCGTTTTGACTGTCGATCTGCATGCAGGTCAAATCCAGGGCTTTTTCGATATTCCCGTTGATAACCTGTTCGCCGCCCCCGCCATGGTGGCCGATATCAAGCAGCGGCTTGACCTCAAGAACACCATGGTCGTATCGCCGGACGTGGGCGGCGTGGTGCGCGCCAGGGCGCTGGCCAAACGCATCGATGCCCCGCTGGCCATCGTCGACAAACGCCGCGAACGGGCCGGTGAATCAGAGGTGATGAACATCATCGGCGATGTGCAGGGCAAAAGCTGCATCCTCGTCGACGACATCGTCGACTCAGGCGGCACGCTCTGCAACGCAGCCGAGGCGCTGCTGGAGAAGGGCGCCAGGGAAGTCTACGCCTACATCACCCATGGGGTGCTCTCAGGCGGCGCGGTGGCGCGCATCTCAGCCTCCAAGCTCAAGGAGCTTGTGGTGACCGACACAATCGAGCCGACAGCTGCCGTGCGGGTCTCGCGCAATATCCGCGTGATCTCGGTTGCGCCTTTGCTGGGCGAAGCGATTGACCGCACGTTCAAGGAAGAAAGCGTCTCCAGCCTGTTCGACTGAGGCGGGCGCTGCCCTTGCGCGCTGATACCTTACCCGCTTGTCCTTGCGCGCTTGTCCTTGCGCGCTTGTACCTGCGCTCTGCCGAGGCTATAAGGCCCCCGCGCGCCGCTCCGACACCCCTGGAGGCGATGGCGCGCTTGTTTATTGAAAAGGACCACCGAAATGGCAGCGAACAAACAGCTCGCGGCCACGGTGCGCGACGGGACAGGCAAGGGGGCCGCCCGTAGTGTACGCCGTGACAGCCGCGTTCCAGGCGTTATCTATGGCGGCGGCGAAGCCGCTCAGCCGATCAGCCTGGACTACAAGACGCTCAATCACCTGATCTACGCTGGACACTTCCTCACGACGATTTTCGATGTCGATCTGGGTGACGGCAAGATTGAGCGCGTCATTCCGCGCGACTATCAGCTTGATCGCGTCAAGGACACGCCCTTGCATGTGGATTTTCTGCGTCTGAAGCCAGGCTCGAGCCTGCGTATCGACGTTCCGATCCACGTTGTGGGCATGGACACCTCGCCCGGCATCAAGCTTGGCGGTTCGATCAACATCGTGCGCCACACGATTGAACTGCGCGTGCCTGCCGACAACATCCCGGAACGGATCACCGTGGATGTGGGCAACGCGGGGATCAACGAGTCGCTGCACATTTCGTCGATCACGCTGCCGGAAGGTTGCAAGCCGATTATCGCAGATCGCGACTTCACGGTCGTGACGATTGCGCCGCCGGCCAAGGTTGAAGAGGCGCCTGCCGCCGCTGCGCCTGCCGCCGCCGCCGGAAAGGCTCCTGCAAAGGCGCCTGCCAAGGCTGCTCCGAAGAAGTAATCGCTTTGCTCCCCGCGCTGACGTGCGGGGAGCGTCCCCTACCGCCCGACGCGATCTGCAGCTGTCTAGAGCACTTGCTGGAGCACTTGCAGAAACCCTCGCTGGACTGACCGCTACGGAACGTCGCCATGCTACTGTTCGTCGGTCTCGGCAATCCCGGCGCGAAATACGCGCGCAATCGCCACAACATCGGCTTCATGGTGATCGACGCGATCGCCCGTGAGCATAATTTTTCACCGCTGCGCAAACGCTTTCAAGGCGTAGCGAGTGAAGGCGTCATCGATGGCGCGCGCGCCATGCTTCTACAACCCCAGACGTTCATGAACGAGTCGGGCCGCGCCGTTGCGGAGGCCGCACGGTTTCACAAGATTGCGTTGAACGACATCGTCGTTTTCCATGACGAGCTTGATCTGGCCCCCAGCAAGCTGCGCGTCAAAACTGGCGGCGGCAATGCGGGTCACAATGGATTGCGTTCCATCACAGCATTGATGGGCAATGATTATCGCCGCGTGCGACTCGGCATCGGGCATCCGGGCGACAAGAGCCTCGTGCATTCCTACGTGCTGAACGACTTCGCCAAGAGCGAGGAGCCGTGGGTGCAGGCCTTGTGCGACGGCGTGGCGCGCAACGTGGGCCAGCTCGCCAAGGGCGACGACACGGGCTTTCAGAACAAGCTGCACCTGTTCATGGACGCCGCAGGGTTTGCGGACGTGAAGCGCCCCGGGGAGGCGCGGGGCTAGGCCCTCGCTTCATCCCATCAGCGCAGATCAGACCGGCACGCGCACGCTTGCGCGAAGTCCGCCCATGGGCGAGGTCGCCAGCGCCACATCGCCGCCGTGCGCGCGAGCAATGTCGCGCGCGATTGCGAGGCCAAGGCCAGTCCCGGCGTAATCCTGATTGCGCGCTTCATCGAGACGGAAGAACGGCCTGAACACCTCTTCGCGTTGTTCTGGCGAAATACCCGGTCCATCGTCATCGACGTGGATCGTGAGAAAGCGCGTTTCGCGCACGGCTTCCAGCGAGATGTCCTTGCCGTAGCGTTGCGCATTGGCGACCAGATTTGTCAGGCAGCGCTTGAAAGCGTCTGGACGCACGGTCGCGACTGGTTCGCCGCTGAAAGAAACACGCGTCGCATGGCCATGGCGCTCGGCGTCGGCTTTCAGCTCCAGCAGCAGCATGTTCATGTCGGTGGGGGCAGATTGCTCGGCGCTGGCGTCGCGCGCGAAGGCTAGATACGCCTCCAGCATGCGCTGCATTTCCTCGACGTCCTTCTGCATCGCCTCCGTGTCCGGCCCCTCGGGCAAGACGGCCAGCGACAGCTTGAAGCGCGTGAGCACGGTGCGAAGGTCATGGCTGACGCCGTTCAGCATTGCGGTTCGCTGATCGATTGCGCGCTCGATTCGTCGTCGCATCTCGATGAAGGCGTAGCCCGCCTGCCGCACCTCGCGCGCGCCATGGGGGCGAAAATCAATTTCGCGGCCCTTGCCGAAATCCTCCGCCGCTTCCGCCAGTCGCAATATGGGTCGGATCTGGTTGCGCAAGAACGCGATGGCCACGCCCAGAAGCACCAGCGACGTCCCCACCATCCACATCAGGAAAATGTGTGAGTTGGAGGCGTAGGCGTTGTTGCGCCGGGTGATGACGCGCAACACGCCAGCTTCCGTCTGCACGCGAATTTCGATCAGGCGCGAATTGCCCACCGTATCGAGCCAGTAAGATTGCCTGAGCTGCAGAGCGAGTTCGCGCGACAAGGCGCTGTCGAGCACAGAGAAAAACGGTTTTGGCAGGGCGGGGGGCAAAGGCTCGCGCGGCGAAAGCTGAATAGAAAAGTTGAAGCGGCGATCGGCAATGGTTGTCAGCGTCTGAAATGATGCGACGCCATTGGGCGCGTTGAGAAGGTCAACAATCGCAGCGATGTCGGACACGACTGCCGCGGACAGCCGTTGCGTCACCGTCTGCCAGTGCCGCTCCATGAAGAAATAGGCGACGGCCGATTGTAAAAGCACCATCGGCAGAATGACAATCAGCAACGAGCGCGCGTAGAGGCCCTTCGGCATCCACGCGGCGACGAGGCGCGCAGCTTTGACCCACCACGCGTGTAGTCGTGAAAGATAGATGGGCAGGGTTATGTTCACCACCGCGCCCTATCGATCCACGACGAGACGGTAGCCTGCCCCGCGCGCTGTTTGCAGATAGCGTGGTTCGGCCGGATCATTCTCGATCTTGCGGCGCAGACGGTTGATCTGCACGTCAATCGTGCGCTCGTTC
>JANPPJ010000111.1:0-9381 GCA_031428455.1 Hyphomicrobiales bacterium
GATCGCCGGATTTACATCCTTCTGCGCCCACAAAGCCATCCAGATTGAGAAGTCCGAATCTGGAAAGCCCACTTCCCGCATGGTGGGAACATCCGGCATGGACGGGTGCCGCTGGGCGCTCATGAGGGCAACCGCCTTGAATTTGTTCTGGCGCATCTGGCTGATAGCGGTGGTGCCGTCCGTGACCATGTATTCGAGCGAGCCCGAGATGAGGTCCGGATAAGCTTCCACAGCCGACCTGTAGCCGACCCGTTCCGCGTTAATTCCCGCCGTGGATTTCACATACTCGCCCGCGAGCAACGTCAGTTGGTTCGAGTAGCCGAAGCGGTTGCGGGGGCGGCTCTTGAGCCATGCGAAAAGCTCTTGGGGAGTTGCAGCAGGCGTCTCGTTGCGCGCGACGAGGAGAAAGGAGCCCTCGAGAAAGCCGCCGAGCGGCACGAAGTCCCTGAGCGCGTCGAACTGGACGTCCTTGTAGAAGAACTGGGCGCCGACCATCGCGGAGCTCGAGCCGATGACCAGCGTGTAGCCGTCCGGCCGGGCGTGCTTGGCGAGAGTAATAGACAAATTGCTCGCGTTGCCCGGCTTGTTGACGACGATAAAGGATTTGCCCGACACCTTTTGCAGGGCGTTGACGAACTGGCGCCCGATGATGTCGGCGCCACCGCCGGCCGGAAATCCGAGAAGCACTTGCACGGGGCGAGTTGGGTAGTCGGCTTCCGCGAAAGCCGGCGCGGCGCTGGATGTGAGCATCATCAATGCGGCGGCGCACGAGCCCCGCCAGGTCAGAGCCTTCTTCATGCGTCCCTCCGGTCTTCTGTTTTAAGTCTGCCGAATGGTCGGCGGAGCAGAAGCAAAAGTCAATTTGCCGATTCCGGCTCGGCGCAAATCACTCGACCAGCTGTCGCAGCACACCTCCCCAATCACGAGGCGTTAGTCCAGCGGTCAGAGTGAGCGCCATGATCACCAATCTGTTCAGGAATACGGAGCGGCAGCGCCCGCTTTGAGCATTCGACCTTTGGCATCGGAGGCGACATGCGCTCTCTAACAATAGCCGAACCCTGACGGCACCCAAGCGGATCTGAGATGAACACTTTCGATCTGAGCCTACCGTCAGAAAATTCCTGATCGTCGGAAGCCGAGTCTAGATGACCGCACAAACATCCCGCGTTTGCATCGTGTCCGTCGTCCTCCCGTGGCTCAAACAGATGTTCGCGACGTGTTCCGCCGTTGAATGCGTGCTCTGCCTCGGGCGCCCGGCCGGGATGTCGCGCAGCTCTCATCCCCACCCAGGGTGCGGTCAGAAGGTAATGCACAACGACATCAATATGTTGCGAAATTGATTGCGTTTGGGTGCCGCGCCGCATACAAGCCGCTCACACCTTGACGCGGGGTGGAGCAGCCCGGTAGCTCGTCAGGCTCATAACCTGAAGGTCGTCAGTTCAAATCTGGCCCCCGCAACCAGATCACGCCGCCCTTCGGGGCGGCGTATTCGTTTGTGGCCCTGGCGCGCGTATTCGCAGCTTTCCCGGATCGATGCAGCATCTTCGTGGCAACCATCACGCACGTCTGCGCCACTTTTTGGCGAACCCTTCGATCTTTCATTGAGGCACAGAAGCAAGCGTGTTGCGGGAACAAGGGCCTTTTCCAACCTCGACGCCACAATCGGCTGGGGATAGTCTTGCCTACGGGTTAAGGGCGACCGGTAATGAGTAAACGCATGGCGCATACACGCGCGCTCGATGAAATCCGTACTGTGCTCGGGCCCAAGGGCGTCGTCGAGAGCGATGATCTTGCCCCTTTCACTCAGGACATTCGCGGCGCTTACAAGGGATCTGCGCTTCTGCTCGCGCGGCCAGCATCCAGCGACGAAGTGGCCGCCGTTGTGCGCATCTGCGCGGATCATGATCTGGTGATCGTCCCGCAAGGCGGCAACACTGGATTATGCGGCGGGGCTATCCCGCGCGGCGCGCGACCGTCGATCATTTTGTCATTGTCGCGCATGAACAAAATCATTTCTGTCGACCCTGAGCGTTACACAATTACCGCTGAAGCGGGCTGCATCCTGCAGTCGATCCATGACGCCGCTGCGCAAGTTGATCGCGCCTTTGCCATGGATTGGGGCGCGCGTGGTTCGGCGACGATTGGCGGTGGCATTTCCACCAATGCTGGCGGCATCAATGTTCTGCGTTTCGGCAATACGCGAGATCAGGTGTTGGGGCTGGAAGCCGTCTTGCCGGATGGGCAAATCTGGAACGGCCTTCGTGCGCTGCGCAAGGATTCGTCAGGCTACGATCTCAAGCATCTTTTCATTGGCGCGGAAGGCACGCTTGGCATCGTGACGAAAGCTGTTTTGAAGCTGCACCCCAAGCCTGCTTTTGAACAGAGCATGTGGGCTGCTGTCAGTGATCTTTCGCGGCTCATGGAGTTGTTCGTGCTGGCGCGTTCGGTGGCGAGCGAAGGGCTTACCGCTTTCGAGCTGGTGCCGGGTTACACGTATGAAATGGCCCTCAAGCAATATCCCGTTCTCACGCGCCCTGTTGGGGCGCGGGCGGACTGGTATGTCATCGTGCGCTTTTCCGGCCAGCAGTCGGTGGCCGAAAAGTTCGAGGACTTCTTTACGCAGGCGTTTGACGCGGGTCTGCTCACAGATGGCGCGCTTGCGCAAACGATTGCGCAGGAGAACAACATCTGGAATCTGCGCGATGAAATTCCGCCACTGAAGCTTCTCAAGGGCAAGATGCTGAAATGGGATGTGTCTGTGCCCATCGACAAGATCGTGCCGTTTCTTGAGCACGCGCAGCGCACCGCCCATGCCATTCGTAATGATCTGCGCGTCATCGCATTTGGTCATGTGGGCGACGGCAATCTGCACATGTCCATCTTCCCCGAAGGCGGGTCGCCGGGGGACGCAAGCTTTGATGCGTTATGCAAACAAGTTGTAAGCGAGATCGACGATCTCATCTGGAGTTATGGCGGCTCGATCTGCGCCGAGCATGGCGTGGGCGTCGAAAATTTCGACAGGCTTCCAGGTCAAAAGCCCGCCGTGGAATTTGAAATGATGGCCCGCATCAGAGACATCTTTGACCCGCAGGGCCTGTTCAATCCTGGCAAGATATTCGACCCCAAGCGGTTTCCCACCGCCAACGCGGCTGAATGATCATTCGGCTGCGTTGGCGACCGCTTCCAGCGACGGTTTGAATTCGTCGGCGCGCGCGATTGCCCAGTTGCCGGCGTAGCGAGGGCCGCCCCCGCCCGTCAGCAGCTCGCCCTGCGCAAGGGTGGGATAGAGGCGCGCAAACGTTTCCACTTCGCCGGATGCGCCACGGCGCATCAAATGTTGCGGGCGCAATTCTGTTGGATGATCAAGCCCGGCGGCAGCGACGAGTTCAGCAAGGGCAATCAGCGTCTCGTGATGGAAACTGGCGACGCGCGTCGCCTTGTCTTCAGGCACGATAGCGCGCTGACGCAACGGGTTTTGCGTTGCGACGCCTGTGGGGCAGGCGTCCGTGTGGCATTGCTGGGCCTGTATGCAGCCGACTGCAAACATGAAGGCGCGGGCTGAATTGCACCAGTCTGCGCCCAGCGCCATCACGCGCGCCATGTCGAAGGCAGTTGCGATCTTGCCGGACGCGCCAAGCCGGATACGGTCGCGCAGGTGGGCGCCAACCAGCGCGTTGTGCGCGAAGCTGAGGCCGTCGCGCAGCGGCATGCCGAGATGATCCATGAACTCAAGCGGCGCGGCGCCTGTGCCGCCTTCCTTGCCGTCGATGACGATAAAGTCTGGCGTGACGCCGGTTTCCAGCATTGCTTTCACGATGGCGAGAAACTCCCACGGATGGCCGATGCAAAGCTTGAAGCCGGTTGGCTTGCCGCCCGACAGGCGTCGCAACTCTGCAATGAAACCCACCAGCTCCAGGGGCGTGCGGAACGCGGGATGAGCAGCAGGCGATACGCAATCGACGCCGATAGTTACGCCGCGAATGGCTGCAATTTCCGCACTTACCTTGGCGCCCGGCAGAACGCCACCATGGCCGGGCTTGGCGCCTTGGGACAGTTTCAATTCAATCATCTTGATCTGCGAATCGGCGGCGCGCGCCGCGAACGCCTCCGGACAAAATGAGCCATCTTCGCGACGGCATCCAAAATAGCCCGAGCCAATCTCCCAGATGAGATCGCCGCCATGTTCGCGATGGTAGGCGCTGACGCCTCCCTCGCCCGTGTCATGGGCAAACCCGCCAACGCGCGCACCCTTGTTCAGCGCGCGGATGGCGTTGGCGGAAAGAGCCCCGTAACTCATCGCCGAAATGTTGAGCAGCGAGGCGAGGTAAGGCTGTGTGCAATCAGGCCCGCCAATGCGCACGCGCTGCGGAGCCGCGGCGACCGGGCGCGGCGCAATGGAATGGTGCAGCCACTCGTACGCGGGCTGATAGACATTCTTCTCAGTTCCAAAGGGCCGCTTGGCCAGCTCGTGCTTGGCGCGCTGATAAACAATGGCGCGGATGTCGCGCGGGAAGGGCGCCCCGTCCTGCTCGGCCTCGAAGAAATATTGCCGCATCTCGGGCCGGATGCTTTCCATCATGAACCGGAGATGGCCAACGATGGGGTAGTTGCGCAGGATGGCGTGGCGCGTCTGGGTCAGGTCGCGCACGCCAAGGCAGGTAAGTCCGACGGCCACGGCGGTCATCGCCAGCAACAAGGTGGAGCCGCCCCCGGTCCACCACAAGGCTACGGTCAGCCCCAGCATAGCCGCGACCGATAAAGCAAAGGCGGTGTAGCGTCCCGGTTCGGGAAAGCGCCAACGGGGCATATGAAGCATCCTTTTTGGGGGCCGATGGGGGCCATCTGTGTATCATGCAGCACGTGCCTTGAACGAGAGATGACAACGGAACAGGTTGACTTCCAGTCCCATTCATGAAAAACGAACGCTCATTCAGTTTCGGTGAGCAAATGCCCAAGCTTTCAGATTTGCAGCAGGATGAGCGCCGCGCGCGGATACTCGACGCGGCCGAACGTTGCTTCGCCCGTGCGGGATTTCACCGCACCACGATGCAGGACATTTGCAAGGATGCGGGAATCAGCCCCGGCGCCCTCTACATCTGGTTTCCATCCAAAGAAGCCCTGATCGCAGGTATTTCGGCGCGCAACCGGGATGAGGTGCTCGCCTCGTTCTCAGCGCTCGCAGATTCGCAGGACTTTGCCGCGGGGATGGCGCAGGTGATGCAGACCTGCATATTGAACCAGCCGCAGCACAAGTCCGTACTATGCCTCGAGATTGGCGCGGAAGCGACGCGCAACCCGGCTGTAGCGGAAACGCTGGCGCGCTTCGATGAAACCGTATCCGCAGCCTTGACCGAGTTATTGGAGAAGGCCGAGCGCGAAGGGCGCATCAAGACCAACATGCCGACAAAGGAGCTCGCACAGGCGATGCATGTAATCGCCGACGGCCTGTTCTGGCGCCGCGCCGTTCAACCCGATTTCGACGCCGCATCCGCTGGCCGCGCGCTTCTGGCGCTTGTGACTGGCGCGCTTTCGGAGACGCCACGATGAAAAAGTTAGCTATTGTTTTGGCAGCCGTCGCTACGCTGGCGGGCGCCGCAGGTTTTGCCGGCTGGAAATACACCAGCACTCATCAAGCCAATGCAGCGGTCAATGTCGAGCCGCTTGCTCCTGCCGTCACAGTCGCCCGCGCTCGCGCATCTGAAATCGTCGAGACCGTTTCTGTCACGGGTACGCTCACGCCGCGCAGCGAAATTCTCGCAGGGCCCGAAATAGAAGGCCTTCGCATCGTCGAGATTTTGGTTGACGAAGGCGATCGGGTCGCGAAGGGCGCCATTCTGGTGCGCTTGTCGCGCGACGCGCTCGATGCGCAGGTTGCGCAATCTGACGCTGCATTGGCGCGCGTGGACGCTTCAATCGCGCAAGCCCGTAGTCAGATCACGCAGAGCGAAGCCAACGCCAAACTGGCGGGCTCCGATCTTGATCGCGCGCAGGCGTTGGCGCGCAGCGGCAACACCACCCAGGCCGTGCTTGATCAACGCCAGTCAACACAGCGCGCTGCAGAGGCGCAGCTGCAGGCCGCGCGCGATGGGCTTCGCGCGGCGGAGGCTGACAAGAAAAGCGCAGAGGCGCAGCGGCGTGAATTGATGGTGCGCATGGCGCGCACCGAAGTTCGCACGCCCACCGCTGGCGTTGTCGCGCGCAAGAACGCCAAACTGGGCGCTGTCGCCAGCGCGGTTGGCGAGCCGCTGTTTCGCATCATAGAGGACGGCCAGATCGAACTCGAAGCTGAAATTCCCGAAGCGCGGATTGGCGCGCTGGCGGCCGGACAGAAGACTGTCATCACCGTCGCTGACGGCGCCAGGATTGACGGCAAGGTTCGTCTTGTGTCGCCTGAGGTTGATCGCGCGACGCGTCTTGGACGTGTGCGCATCACGCTATCCAGGTCTGACGGCGTGCGCGTGGGATCTTTCGCACGCGCGGATATTGAAGTGCGGCGTGAGGTGGCGGTCACTGCGCCCGTGAGCGCTATCAACTACGGGGCAAATGGCGCCAGCGTGCTGGTCGCTGATAATGGCCTTGTGCGCGAGCGGCCCGTAACGCTTGGGCTTGTTGACGGCGCGCGCGCTGAAATTCGCACAGGCGTGCGCGAGGGCGACGAGATTGTCGTGCGTGCAGGCGCCTTCCTGCGTGACGGCGATTCCGTTCGGCCCGTGCAGGCTGTGGCGGAGAATGCGCGATGAACTGGAACATATCGGCGTGGTCCATCCGCAATCCAATTCCTTCGGTATTGCTGTTTGTCATTCTCGTCGCGCTCGGGATGTTCTCGTTCTCGCGGCTGCCGATCACGCGTTTTCCCAACGTCGATATTCCGATCATCACGATCAACGTGACGCAATCGGGCGCTGCGCCATCGGAGCTTGAGACGCAGGTCACCAAACGCATCGAGGATGCTGTGGCGGGCGTCACAGGCGTCAAGCGCGTTATGTCATCGATCTCTGATGGCCTGTCCCAGACAACGATTGAATTTCGCCTTGAGGTGAACTCGGACCGCGCGATCAACGACGTCAAGGACGCAATTGCGCGAATACGCGCTGAATTGCCGCGCACGATCGAAGAGCCCATCATACAGCGCCTCGATATTGCAGGTCTGCCTATCCTCACCTATGCGGTGAGCGCCTCCAACATGTCGCTTGAGCAACTTTCCTGGTTTGTCGACGATGTCGCCGCGCGAAATCTGCAAGGCGTGCGTGGCGTCGGGCAGGTGCAGCGCATCGGCGGCGTTGATCGCGAGATCAGGGTGCAGCTTGATCCAGATCGCATGCTGTCGCTTGGCGTGACAGCGGGCGAAGTCAGCCGCCAGCTGCGCGCCACCAACGTGGACATCGGCGGCGGACGCGGCGAAATCGCGGGGCAGGAGCAATCCATCCGCACTCTCGCCGGCGCCCGAACCGTTGAAGAGATTGGCGACACCACTGTCGCTATATCCGGCAATCGTCGCATCAAACTTTCTGAAATCGCCACTGTCACCGATGGCGCAGCCGATCAGCGCCGATTTGCGCGCCTGGACGGGCGCCCTGTGGTCGCTTTCGCCATCGTGCGCGCGAAGGGCGCGAGTGACGCTACCGTCATGGATGTGGTGGAAAAGAAGGTCTCTGAAATCCGTACGCTGCATCGCGGCGTGCAGGTTGAGTTGATCGACAACGCCGTCAACTATACGGTTGGAAACTATAACTCCGCGATGATGACGCTGATTGAAGGCGCGCTGCTTTCGGTTCTCGTGGTGCTGATATTTCTGCGCGACTGGCGCGCTACGGCGATCACTGCGTTGGCGCTGCCGTTGTCGATCATCCCGACGTTCTTTGTCATGGATATGCTGGGCTTCTCGCTCAATCTGGTGAGCTTACTCGCGGTGACGCTGGCGACGGGTATTCTTGTCGATGACGCCATCGTCGAGATCGAGAATATCGTCCGTCACATGAAGATGGGCAAATCCGCCTGGCGCGCATCCCTTGAAGCGGCTGACGAGATCGGCCTCGCGGTCATCGCGATCACCATGACGATCATCGCCGTGTTTGCGCCGGTGAGTTTCATGGGCGGTATCGCAGGCCAATATTTCAAGCAATTTGGCCTGACGGTGGCGGTGGCAGTCTTCTTCTCGCTGCTGGTGGCGCGGCTCATTACACCGTTGTTCGCCGCATATTTCCTGCGCGCGCATCCGCTGAAGGAACAGACGGATGGCGCCATCATGAGCGGCTATACGAGCTTCGTCGCGTGGTCCGTGCGCCATCGCTGGCTCACCATGCTTGGCGGGCTGCTCATCTTCGTCGGGTCGATCCAGGCGACCAAGCTTCTGCCGTCCGGCTTCCTGCCCGCTGAGGATGTGGCGCGGCTTGTCATGGCGGTCGAATTGCCGCCTGGCACGCGGCTTGATGATACGACGCGTGCTGTGGACGACATCGCAAAGCGCCTGCGCGAGAGGCCTGAGATCAAAAGCGTGTTCGTTGACGGCGGACGCGTTGGCCTTGGCGCCCCGGAGGTGCGCAAGGCAACGCTGGTGATTACCCTCGTGCACAAAAGCAAGCGGCAACTCACGCAACGCGCTGTGCGCAACGAGATCGGACGCATAGTTGCTGACGTGCCGGATGCGCGCACGTGGTTTCTTGATGAAAACGGCCAGCGCCAGTTGACGCTGGGCGTGCAGGGCGCCGACACTGCGCAGATCGAACGCGTTGCGTCGGAGCTTGCAAGCCAGATGAAGCGGCTTTCGCTCATCACCAATGTGACGACCACGGCGGCTCTTGATCGTCCGGAGATTCGCATCGTTCCGCGAAGCGATCGCGCGGCCGAACTTGGCGTCTCCACGGACGCGCTTGCCGAAGCCATACGCGTCGCAACGCTTGGCGACATCGACGCCAATTTGGCGAAGTTCAATGCTGGCGACCGGCTTGTGCCGATGCGCGTAGCATTGCCGCGCTCTGCGCGCGGCGATCTTGATACGCTTGGCAACCTGCGTGTCATGACCTCGCGTGGCGGCTCGGTGCCGCTCTCCTCTGTCGCCGATATCGAGTTTGGGCAGGGGCCTGCCACGATCTCGCGATTTGACCGGCAACGCCGCGTTGCTGTTGAGGCTGATCTGGCGACGACGGACGCGTTGGGCGAAGCGCTTGACGCTGTGTATGCGCTGCCAGCGGCCAAGAACTTGCCCGCTGGCATCCGCTTTGCTGAATCGGGCGACGCAGAGGTCATGGGCGAGGTGTTTCAAGGCTTCGCCCAGGCCATGGGCGCCGGGCTGATGATGGTGCTCGCTGTGCTGATCTTGCTCTTTGGCAGCGTGCTGCAACCCATCACCATTCTGCTTTCCTTGCCGCTCTCCATCGGCGG
>JANPPJ010000112.1:0-2749 GCA_031428455.1 Hyphomicrobiales bacterium
CCGCGAAGCCAGATCGACAAACTCCCGCCGCTCATCCTCCACAGATGTCTCCCGCCAGACCATCCGACCCTCCACCGATGAAATCGAGAGAGTGTCAGGTATGTCTCCGAACATCTGTCAGGTATCTACCCGGAATGAACACTTGACCCGCGCATCCAGAAACGTGTGCCAATTGCGTTTGGATGGCCGGATCAAGTCCGGCCATGACGCCCGTAATACTCAAACCGCCCGCAACTCAAGTTGCAACGGGCTGCGGAATGTTGTGGAAGGCATCCACTTCAGTTCGCTATCCACGCGCTCGTAATCTGGAATCCGCGCGTGCATTGTCTCAAACAGAACGCGCGTTGCGAGCCGCCCGATCTGCGTGCCGAGGCATGTGTGAACGCCTGAACCAAAGCCCAGATGTCCGCGCGGCTTGCGGGCGATGTCATAGACATGCGCGTTGGGGAAGCGCCGGTCGTCGCGATTGCCCGAGCCATAGGCCATGCAAACAAAATCACCGGCTTTCATCATCTTGCCGTGGATTTCCACATCGCGCGTCAGGCAACGGCGGAAGCGTTGCGCCGAAGTGTTGAAGCGCAGCGATTCCTCGATGGCGTCAGCTGTGAGAGTCGGCGTAGCTGCGATTTTCGCGCGCGCGTCCGCGTGGTCCGCCATGTTCAGCGCGAACATCGTCATGAAGCCCGACAGCGATTCAACGCCCGCAAGGATCAATGTGACCGTGGTCAACAGCACCTCGCGCTCGGTGAGCTTTTCACCCTCTACTTCCGATTCCTGAAACGCGCTGAGGAGATCGTCGCCGGGGTTTTTCTTGCGCTCGGCGAGGATGGCGCGCGTGTAATCCTGCAGCCACTGAAACGCTTCAATGTGCTGCGCAGTTTTCTGCCGCGTGACAGGATCGGTCTGCACTGCAAGCACTGCCTTGTCGCGCACCGTGCGCTCGTTGGCGTCGCGCGGCAGGCTGAGCAGGCTGAAGAGAACGTCGATGGTGACGCGGGTCGAAACCTCGGTCACGAAATCAAAGCTCTTCTTGCCGATCACGTCGTCAATTGCCGCGTTAGCCGACGCAGCGATGGGCGCAGCCAGCCCGTCAATCGAGCGGCGCGAGAACGCATGCTGGATGCAGGCGCGCATCTGGTCGTGGCGTGGCGGATCAGTGGTCCCGAGCGTACCACCGGCGCGATTGGGCAATTCGTCAAGCAGGTTTCCCTTGGCGGACGAATACGTCTTCCAGTCCGAGCAGGCGCTGGAGATGTCCTCGTAGCGCGACAGGATCCAGATCTTCGCGCCTTCGGACCAATAGCAGGGATGCTCCTCCCGCAGCGTCTTGTAAAACGGGAAGGGATCTGAATCGACCAGCGGTGAATAGGGATCGAAAACGAACATCGGTTTCCTCCGTCGCTGCAGGCTCTGCTCTAGGGCAGCCTTTGACCGTATGGTTCACTAGCGTGATCGCCCTGTCCTGGGGAATGGACGGGCCGGGCCATAGATTGTACTTTTCCGGCGAAAGTATCCACAAGCATCTGATTTCAGGAATTTTTCGGTCTTGATCTTGGTTTTTATTGGGTTGCCTGTGCATGCTTTGTACGCACACTTTCCCGCACACAGGGCACAAGCGATACGAGTTACCCGGCCAACCCGCACGAATCTCCAACGCTTGTCGGAGATCATGAAGGTCAACTGGGACAAGCTAACGAAGGCCCCCCAATCTCACAGCTGATCCAAGCAAGTGACCTGTTCCTAGAGCTGCAGGTCTTCAACGATCAGACCCCGGAAGAACGTGAAGCCGACCTCGATGGTCGGCTTTTGTCTGTGGTGATGGAGTCGGAAGACGCCATCACCCGCCGGTATCTGCCCATCTTTATTCAACGCGAAAGGGTACGCAATGCCAAACGACTTGCAAACATTGGCTGACCGGCTGCTCGGCCTGAAGATCGCCATCGCCCCGCAGGAAAAGGAGTTCGAAATGCTCAAGGGCATCTTCTCCGAAGCCACCGCCACCGCCGGGGAGGGGCTCATCTTCTCTTCCGCACTCGGCATGGTCGAAACCCGCAAGGGCGCCGTCAAGACGAGCAAGGGAAAAATTCCTGTGCTCAAGCCTGACCTGTGGCCCCAGGTCCCGGAGAACATTCGGGACCAGCTCATGCTGCTCGGCGTGATTGTGGTGGAGGAGCAGTTCTCGAAGGAGAGCAAGCCGGCCGTCTCGATCAAGCCGTCAACTGCTGCTTTCCAGGCGGCCAATGGACCAGTGGAAAAGGTAGCGGCGTGACATACAGCGGGTCACGTGACGACCCGGGACCTCGTGCTTATCCTCGGCTTTTGGTCTCAAACGCCGGGCCTGGCGCAAACCGGAGGGGTGATTGGCAGGGGTACTCGGAGTGCTTAGAATTGGACTTCGGCAAACCGGAAAACCTTGAGTTAGAGAGAGCGGATGAGCGACGTCGAGGTGATTGGATCTGGCGGCGATCTTACCATCCTCAGCGCCAGCGCGCTAAGGGACAGGCTCCTGCGCGTCTGTCGGGCCTTGCAGGCATCGTGCGGCCTGAGTTCTACGCTGACCTTGATACATCAGGCAACGTAAACACCGCGCCGCATTAGACGGCCGCTCTCTAATAGATTTGGTCCTAGCGATGTGCACTGACGCCCCCGATGCAGCGCATATCGGTCGTGACTCGCCGTTCTGATGCCCAAGGGCTCCCCATAGTCGGCCCAAAACACCTGTTCGCGTTGCGAATAGTCTTTGCATTGA
>JANPPJ010000113.1:0-32304 GCA_031428455.1 Hyphomicrobiales bacterium
CTATGATCTTATCCGCTCGCGCATTGAGGTGGACACGAAGGATGGGCGCACGCTCGTGCAATGGGCTGACGAGCGTTATCGCGGCGGCCCGTTAAACCCGATCAGCGACTCTGATCTTGAGGACAAGTTCCGCATGTGCGCGGAGGGCGCGCTCAGCGATGCGCAGCAGGCAAGGCTGCTTTCGATTGTCGCGGGCCTTGAAGATGTTGCAGACTCTGCGGATCTCGCGAAGGCGATGGTATTCGAGAAGCTTCGTCATTAACGGCAGCGCAGCGATGCGCCGCTCTTACTGCACGTTGAGAAGCTTACGCACGTCTTCCTTCACGTTCTTCGGCGCAGCTTCCATTCGCTCCATGACCTCTTTCATGCGCGCTGCGCCGAACCATCGCAGCTCCACGCGCGTCTTTTCCGCTTCAGCGCGAAACTGTGGATCATCCATTGTCGCGTCAAAGCCCTTCTGCAGCGCTGCAGCGCGGTCAGCAGGTATGTCCGGCGGACCCAGTACAGGTCGACCAAGAGCGAGTTGCGCGAACAAAAGCTCAAGCGCTGCGCGGCCAGAGGGCTCCCTGGCCATTTCAAGCGCGTTAGGAACATCCTTGTACGCGGGATGTCGCGACAGGCCCATCTGCAAGATGACCTTGAGCTGGCCATCGGAAAGTTGCTGCGGGAACTGTGCGTTCAAAGTTGAAACGAAGATGCCGCATGTGCCCTGCAGTTCGCCGCGCTCCATTGCCGTCGTTCGAACCTGAGCGCCGCCTTGATATCCGGAAATGGCTTTGAACTTCATGCCCAGGGCGCTGTTCATGGCCAAGGGAAATGTCTGTGAATTTGAGCCGGGCCCGGCAGTGCCTATGATGACTTCGCGAGTTTTTATGTCTTCAGCGGATTTTATGCCTGTGGTGTGCCACACGGAGCAGGTGTCGACTTCCTCGTTCATGTTGCCGATGAACGTGAACTTCAGGTTATCGAACTTCGTATTTGCGTCCCCGACAGCTGCGAGAAGGAACGTACTGGACGCGAGCATGCCCATGCCCGTCCCATCGCGACGCGCAAGACTGTAAACATTGTTGGCCGCAACAATGCCCCCGCCTCCGGGGACATACTGAATGACCATGTTCGGGTTGCCTGGAATGTTGCGTGGATAATGACGCGCGAGGGTGCGCGCATAAAGATCGTATCCGCCGCCGGGGCCGGAAGCGACGATCATGCTGATCGTCTTTCCGGCATAAAAGTCAGCAACAGGGTCTGCCGGCGCTGGCCCGCCGACGCTCATGAATGCAACGCATGACAATGCGCAAACGCCTGCTCTGACGCGACCCATGTGTGCCTCCCTACTTTTCTGCTCTTTTTCGATTGAGACGAGGCTATTTCGAGTTCACGCTTTTGCGCAGGTCAGACTCCTTGGGACGCAGCACCGCTTTCACGCGCTCGTGGACGGAGGGCGGCGCGCTGATGAGATCGTCGATGATCTTGGCGAGCGTCTCACCGCTCATGTAATCGATTTCTGCGTTCTGGGTGCGGGCTTCGGCGACGAACTCCGGGTCCTTCAAGGCTGCGTCAAACGCCTTGCGAAGAATCGCCACGCGCGCCGCCGGAACGCCCGGCGTTGTGCCAACAGGCCTGCCGACCATCACAGCCTTGGACATGAATTCCAGAACAGGCTTGTCCTCAGGCGCCACCGGTTGATCCAGCAAGAGAGGGACATCAGGCAGATCTGGCTCTTTCTCAAGGCCGATCTGCATGATGGGGCGAATGAGCCGCTCCTTGATCAGGCGGGGCTGCGTTGACTTGTAGCTGGCCCACGGATTGGTGCCGCGACCTTCGACCTCGCCACGTTCCATGGCCATGTCGACCTCGCGACCATCGGGGTAACCAATAATGATCTTGAACTTGGCGCCGAGCAGATTGTTGAAGAGCGCTGGCAACTGTGTTGACACCGAGCCGGCGCCTGTCGAGCCTATGGTCGTCTCACGCGTCTTGGCCTCTTCAAACGTTTGCGTCTTCGAGGTGTGCCAGACAACTGTCACCTGATTGGAGCTGCTCATGTTGCCAATCCAGTGAAACGTCCGCAGATCAGCCTTGAAGCTGGGCGTCAGACCAAGCGCCTGATCGGTCGGCAGGCCCTGGCTCACCATTGTCAAAATAGTGCCATCGCGCGGCGCGACCAAGGCGACATAATTGGCTGCAACGATGCCGCCCCCGCCAGGCATGTTGATGGGGACTACGTTCGGATTGCCCGGAATGTGCTTGCCGATGTGGCGCGCCAGCATGCGCGAGTACAGATCGTAACCGCCGCCAACGCCGGAGCGGATGATCATCCTGATCTGTTTCCCGTCGTAGAATTTGCTTTCGTCCTGCGCATACGCGGTGGACGCAAAGATTCCGGCGAGCGCTGATGCGATGAGGAAGGCTCTGGCCTTCATGATTATCTCCTCCCTTCGTGCGCCGTCGCGGGTCTGGTCCGCGCGGCGTCATCTGTTGTGACGTGAGTATTCGGGTGACGGCGGTTGATGTCAACCAAGCGGGTGCTCGCGCCACTCGCAGCCGCTTGCCGCTTTGCCGCGCCCTGTGCGATGCTTGACGACAGATCAAAAGCAATCGGGAGGCGGGCGTGGCGCGGCGAATCGAGCGGGTCGATCTTTTTCCAGCGCGGCTGTCTTATACGCGCAAGATGACCTGGGCGTCATCCTCGGAAAGCGCGGCGGATTTCATGGTGTTGCGGCTGGTCACCAATGATGGCGTCACCGGTTGCAGCGAGGGCGTTGTTAAGTTGGCCTGGACTGGCGTCACCCCGCGCATGCTGATCACGGCGTTCGAAGACATATTCTCTCCCATGCTCATCGGGCTCGACCCTAATGATGAAAAGGCATTGGGGCGCATCGCCAAAGTGCGGGAAAACAATCTCGCCAAGGCGATGATTGACGTTGCAGTGTGGGACATGCGCGCCAGTATTGCGCAGGCGCCTTTGTGGAAGATGTGGGGCGGACGGCGTCGCGTGGAGCTGTCGTGGTGCGTGACGCGTCAGCCGCCACTTGATATGGCGCGCGAGGCTGAAGTCGCCATCGCAAATCACGGGTTCCGCGCGCTGAAAGTAAAGGGCGGGCAAGGGATCGCTATCGACATCGCGGCGCTGCGCGAAATTCGCCGAGCCGTTGGCGATGTCCTGATTTATGTCGATTGCAATCGCGCTTACTCTGTCGCAGATGCGCCCGATTATGTTGCGCGTATTGCAGATGAAGGCGTCGCGCTTGCGGAAGATCCTTGCGCGCTTGAGCCCGGTCGCGCGTTCGGAGAGCTGAAGGCGAAGTGTCGCCTGCCGCTACTCGTGGATGGCGATTGTCGCGATCTGACCGATGCGCGCATCTTTCTGGAAAGCGGAGCTACCGCGCTCAATCTGAAACTGCAGAAGGCCCGCGGGTTTTCGGAAAATCGCGAGATCGCCGCCGCCGCGCATGCGGCGGGCGCCAGTGCTGATGTCGGGTTGTTTGGCGAGAGTTCGCTCGGCTCGCTGGCTGCTTTGCAGCTGGCGGCTGCATTGCCGTCTGCGGCGCTTCCAGCCGAGGTGTCGGGCTTTTTGCAATTTCAGGATGAGTATGTGCGCGAGCCGCTGCGCATCCGGGATGGCGGGATCGATCTTCCAGAAGAGGCGGGTTGCGCGGGCTTCGTTGATTGGCGGAAGCTGGAGCGATTGAGGCCGTCTTGAACATTGGCCCGGCGTGAGTTGATCAAATGAAAAAGGCCGGGCGCGAACCCGGCCTTTCTGTTGTCTTGCCCCGCTCAAAGCGAGGGGATGATGTCCTTCAACCACGGGGCCCAGGAGCCGAGGTAAGTCGGCGGCCACGGAATCGTCAGCAGCTGGTCAAACACGAACCAGATGAAGATCGTGAGGCCGATCGCCTGCGGCACCACAAGCTTCCACGGCTCCGGCCCTTCGAGGCGCATGTAAAGCACCACGAACAGCGGTACGGTCGGGATGATGCCGACGACGGACATGGAGGCCATGAAGGCCAACAGCCAGCCGAAGAATAGCAGCCCGCGAACCATGATTACGTGGAGCGTAAGGTGGCCGGTGTCGGATTCCAGATCCATGTGGATCTTTTCCTGCACCTCTTCCTTCGCTTTATCCTTCAGATCACCTGCCACAGCATGCGGCCGGCGCGACACCTCGTTGAGCAACGAAATGAAGACGCAGGCGAAGCCGATTGTGCCGACGATAATCGGGACAATCTTTGCCGAGAAGTTCCAGCTCGACGCTTCGAAGAGGAGATAGCCGAAGACGCACAGCAGGAAGACGTGCATCCAATGTTGCGCCTGGAAGACTGGCTTGCCGTAGCCGCTCAACATTCCGCCGATGCCGCCTTCTTTCTTCAGGTCCGCGATCAGCGGACGGAAGAGGCCCATCGCCGAAACAGCGAAGATGCCGATGACGATTGGACGGGCAAACCATTCCACGCCGTAACGCTGGATCGAGATGAAGAGATAACGCTCGATGATATCGCCCAGCACAAGGCCGAGAACCAGCGGAGGACGTGGCCACTTCAATTGCTTCATTGTCCAGCCCAGAAGGCCGAAGATGAGCAGGGTCCAAAGGTCACCCCAGTTGCGCGAGCCCTGGAAGGCGCCGATGTAGATGATGCCGAGAACCGATGGCATGATGAGGGTGTAGCGAAGCGTTGCGAGGCGCGCGAACTGTTCGGAGAACAGGTAGCACAAGCCCGCGCCCACGATGTTGGCGAGAGCGACCGACCACACCATCGAATAGGTGACATGGAGGTTCTTGCCGAGCATGTCTGGTCCCGGCACGAGGCCATGGATCATGAATGCGCCGAGCAGGATCGCCATGCCGGCCGAGCCTGGCACGCCAAACGCGACGGTGGGAACAAGCGCGCCGCCTTCGCGGGCGTTGTTGGCGGCTTCAGACGCGATAACGCCGCGTACGTCGCCTTTGCCAAAGCTTTGCGCTGCGCCCTTTTCAGTGCGCACGGCATGGCCGTAGGCGAGCCAGTCGACGATTGCGCCGCCGATGCCGGGAACGGCGCCAAGCGCTGCGCCCAGCCAGGAGACGCGCAGGACCAGCCACCAATGGATAAAGCAATCCTTGGCGCCCTGGATCATTCCGGACGTGTTGGTCTTGGCGAGGTTGCCCGAAATGGCGCTGCGCGAGATGGCCAGATCCGCAAGCTCTGGCAGAGCGAAGAAGCCAAGAACGATCGATGTGAGCGGCGCGCCTTCCCAGAGGTAGAGCGTGTCGAACGTGTAGCGAAGCGTGCCGGTCTGCGGATCGGAGCCCGTCATCGCGATCATGACGCCCAGCGCTGCGCCCGTGAGTCCGCGCAGCGGGGCGTTACCCGAAAGCGTGGCGACGAACGAAATGCCGAGAACCGAGAACGCCAACAATTCCGGCGAGCCGATGTAGAGCATGACCGGACGCAGGATCGGGATGGTGAGGCCCATCAGGATCGCGCCGAAAACGCCGCCCAGGAGGGAGGACATATAGGCGGCCGACAGGGCGCGGCTGGCTTCGCCGCGCTTGGCCATGGGCAATCCGTCGAGCACGGTCGCCGCAGAGCCAGCGCCGCCGGGCACGCCGAACAGAATGGCGGGAATGGGGTCGCCCGTGGCCGTAGTTGCGCCAAGGCCCAGCAGCAGCGCCATGGCGGCGACCGGATCCAGACCAAATGTGAATGGCAGCAGCAGGGCCGTGCCCGCCAGACCGCCGATGCCGGGCAAAATGCCAAGCACCAATCCCATGATACACCCACCAAATAGCAGCGCCATTGTGTGCAGGTGAAACATCATTCCGAAGGCCTTCATGGCCGCTTCGAGCATACCTTGTTCCATTGCATCCCCTCTCGGACACGATCGTGCGGGCGCCTACGGCGGGTTCGCATCGAGTCCATGGTTTTGTGCAGATCGTCAGGACTGCGCCGACAGGCGCGCCCTCGTGCGGCTTCGCTCAGGAAGCTGCAGAACGCTGCAAGGGAGGACCGCGCGCGTCGAAATTCTTCGACGCCATAACAACAAGGGAAACAATAAGGACTGGCTGAAAATGAAAGGTGAGAGTTGGCAGGCTTTCGCGAGAAGCCTCAACCAGCAGGGCAGGATCGCTGGTTTCGGGATCTGCAACCTGAGCGCTGTATTCGTGGAAACTGGCGACAACGCTGTTGCGGGGCTCGTCAGCTGGCTTGCTGGCCTCGTAGGCCGCCATCATCGACAGCAACGAAAGGAACAGGAACAACACAAGGCTCAGCCCTGTGATTTTCGATGGCCTCGTATGCGTGTCGTGGATTACCAGCATGACTTTCCGCAGCAAGGATCACAGAAAGTTCTGAACCGCCGATCTCGATGACGAGTTCGCGCTCCAGCTTGCCGTTACCCCGGTTTCCCTGCGGCCTCCCCGGGCGCGATTAAGCTTGCGCGCTTGGCCACCCCCCGGGCTTTTACGGAGGGTGTAATACTAGTGACCAATGTCCGGGTAATAATCAAGCGCAAAAGCCAACGTACTGTTGGTATGCACGATTACGTTTTTGGCGCCGCAGTGCAGCAAAGACGTCAGAAAAATCTGGTCAGAAAGTGCGCTCCCAGAGCGCCCGGCGCGAGCATGGCCCCAGCCCAGACAAAGGCGGATGCAACATTGGCCGCCTGAAATTTTATCAGCGGCATCGCGCAGATGCCTGCAGTAAGGGGCAGCGCCGCACGTAGCGGACCAAAGAAGCGACCTACGAAAAGGCCAGGAATTCCATAGGTTTTGAAGAATCGCTCACCCTTCGTGAGCAAGCCCGGATAACGTGTGAGCGGCCAGATGTCCCCGACGCGCGTACTGAATCTTTTGCCCAACCAGTAGGAAAGAGTATCGCCGCAGATCGCGCCTGCAGCGGCGGCAATCCACACCGTCCAGAAATCCAGGCCGTTCTGGCCAATGAGGGCGCCCAGCCCCAGCAGGATGATGGTGGCCGGGACCAATAAGGACAGAAACGCGACGGATTCACAGAACGCGAAGGCAAACACCACAGGCGCCGCCCAGCCGCGATGCTCTTGAACGAAGGCTAACGCCTGATGCGCAATTTCCTCAAGAGACATGTCCGCTCCGGTCCATAACCTGCGCTACTGTAAGGGTGATTCCGAACTTTCGGGTTAACGCGCGCTCGCCACGTATATCAGCAGTTGTTTTTGCAGATGTTCAAGCTGCCTCGGGCGATGCGCGGACTTTCCCTTCCGTGCGGCAGAAAGCGCCGACTTACGGTCGGCCGGCCCGAGGCGAGCTTTCGGCCTCAGCGGCTGGCTTCTCGGGCCGCGCCGAAAATTCAATCTGAAAGCGTTTCCATCGGGATCTTCGAGGCCGCACTGGCGCGCGTTTTAACAGGTGTCATACGGCGCGCGCCCCGTGCCCCATGGCGAGCTCG
This sequence comes from Hyphomicrobiales bacterium, assembly GCA_031428455.1. GTDB lineage: Bacteria > Pseudomonadota > Alphaproteobacteria > Rhizobiales > Beijerinckiaceae > Terripilifer. The sequence goes on from JANPPJ010000113.1 coordinate 7,404, forward strand.
AATGCACCGTCCAGTTCGTCGACGCTGTCCAGCTCGAACGTGAACCATGTTGGCCTCCGATATAAAAAAGGCGCCTGCTTGTGCGCCAATTGCGGCTGGCATAGTTTCCGGTGCAAAGGCGCAAACATGCGCCAAAAGGAGGGAACAGCATGCTCGACAGGCACATGGCGAGGTTGTGTATGGGCGCGGCAGGGGCTCTGGCCTTTGCGACAGCCGCGTTGGCGCAGACGCCCGTGCGCGTCGGCACACTGGGCGCGATCAGCGATGCGCCCATCTTCATCGCCGACAAGAAGGGCTACTTCAAGGATGAGGGATTGGCGGTCACGATGACCGTGTTCAACTCCGCTGCGCAGATGGTGGCGCCCATGGGCTCCGGGCAACTCGATGTGGGGGCGGGGTCGCCGTCTGCGGGCATGTACAACGCCGTGGCGCGCAACATCAATCTGAAGATCGTCGCCGACAAGGCGCAGTCGACGCCCGGATATGGCGCCACCAAGCTGATCGTGCGCAAGGATCACGTCGAGTCGGGACGCTTCAAGACCCTTGCAGATCTCAAGGGCATGAAGGTCGCCGGCAATGCGCCGGGCGTCAGCAACACGGCGATGCTGAACGCCATGCTGACTTCGGTGGGGCTCAAGTACAGTGACGTCGAAGTTGTGAATCTCGGATTTCCCGATCACTTCCCGGCTTTGCTGAACAAATCCGTTGATGCTGGCGCGACGATCGAACCGATTGCAACCCTTGCCGTCGAGCGGGGCGCTGCGGTGGAGATCATGCGCGATGACCAGATCTATCCGAACCACCAGATCGCCACGCTGATCTATGCGGATCACTTCGCCGCCAGGCGTGACGTCGCTGATCGCTTCATGCGCGCGTATCTGAAAGGCATTCGCTTTTATGTTCGCGCGCTGAAAGATGGGAAGCTCGCGGGCGAAACGGCGGACGAAGTTATCCCGATCCTCATCGAATACACGGCGGTGAAGAATGCCGATCTGCTGCGCAAGATCACGCCCACTGGCATGGACCCGGATGGACGCGTGAACATTGAGAGCCTTCAGCGCGATGTGGATTTCTATACGTCTCAGGGGCTGGTGAAGGAAAAGGTCGACGTGTCGAAAATCGTCGACCATTCGTTTGTAGAGGCAGCGATCAAGGCGCTTGGTCCGTTCAAGCCATAAACAACGCGGCCGGGCGCGGCGCCCGGCCGAACTCGTTATTGAGGCGACATGATCGCCCGCACGGCCTTCACCACATCGGGCGGGGTTGCGTAGATTTTCTCGATAAGCTTTTGCACCTCTTCCCCAGACATCGGGCTGGTGTCGAGGCGCATCTTTTTTGCTTCTTCGAGATAGTCCGGGCTGTTGACCGTTTTCATGAAAGCGTCGCGCAAAATCTTCACGCGTGCCGCGGGCACCTCCGGCGGGGCGACGAAGGGACGCCCCGCCGCCAGATACGCCAGCGATAATTCCAGCTGCTCACGCTTGGCCGGATCGGTCAGGAACTCGCCAATGGTGGGCACATTCGGCAACGCGGGGTGTTTGTTGAAATCCAGCTGCACCAGGACGCGGATCTTGCCTTCTTCAATCTGGGAGGCGTGGGACGCGAGCATTCCGGAGACGAACCAGCCGACGCGACCCATCACCTCGCCAGTTTCACTTGCGAGCGTTAGATCCGACGCGCTTTTATAGCCGTCAATAATCTTGAAGCGCGTCCCGACAAGCGCATTGAGTACGCGCGCGTAAACAGCATCGGCGCTGCCAACTCCGCTGGAGCCGACGATCATCTCGCGCTGCAGTGTGTCCTGGAATGTCTTGATGGGCGAATTGGACCATGCCACCGCCACGGGCACCTCGCGGCTCGTGCTGCCCAGCCAGTTCGCCATGCGCCCGTCATAACGCGCGTTCTGCGGCGCCCCGGTGATGCCCATGATGGGCTCGACGCCGATGTGGTTCTGCATCGCGCCGATGGTCGAGCCGTCGCGCGGCGACACGTTGGCGATGGCGTTCATGGCGGCGAGACTCCCCGCTGTGGGGAGGTTCTGCACGACCATGAAGGGCTCCCCGGGGATAAACTTAGGCAAATGCCGTGCAACAAGCCGCGCGTAGGTGTCGTAACCGCCGCCCGGCGCAGAGCCGACGATCATCGTGATCTGCCGCTTGTTGTAAAAGTCGTCAGCGGACGCCGTTCCAGCGATGAATGACGTAGCTGCCAGCAAAGCGAATGTGCACGCGAGCGATTTCATGGCTGATTCCTTCCAGTTGCAGATAGTAGGCTGGGGTTCGGCGTCCCTGGATGGATGCGCTGGGCCAGGCGAGCGCCTAGTTGTATTGGAACTTCAGAAAAGCGCTCCGTTAGCCGTGCGGCTGTGCGCAAAGTACGCTTGGTGAGCTGGCGACTTGCCATACTGGGGTCTCCAGCGGCGCCAGGCAGCCAAAGCTATGCTAAGCAGAGAGAAGCGCCGGGTCCAGTTATTCCGATGTGTCCGATCCAGGACTTCAAGCGACAGTTCACAAATCCGTGTGCGCGCGCATATCGCCAATGTGCAGCCTGCTCAAATCCGCCGCGTAGGTTATGATGTTCCAGGCGCCGCCTCCCGCCGGGAAAGCGGAGGCGAGATGGAGCTTCCGCATGAATTTCGTTCCTCGCAAGACGGCCAGGGATTTCGATCAGGGCCTGCTCGATCTTTACGATCAATACTGCCATGGCAAGATTGACCGTCGGCAGTTTGTGGCCGGCGCTGGCAAATACGCCGCCGTCGGAGTGAGCGGCGCAGCGCTCGTTGAAATGTTGCTGCCCGATTACGCGCTCGCCCAGCAAGTTAAGCCTGATGACGCGCGCATCAAGACGCAAACAGTCACGTTTGAATCGCCCAAGGGCAACGGCCCGACGAAGGCGCTGCTCGCCAAGCCAGCCGCTGCGGGCAAGTACGGCGCTGTGGTCGTGGTCCATGAAAATCGTGGCCTGAACCCCTACATCGAAGACGTGGCGCGCCGTCTTGCTGTCGCAGGCTTCGTTGCCCTGGCGCCAGATGGCTTGACCTCACTGGGCGGATATCCAGGCAATGACGATCAGGGCCGCGAGATGCAGGCCAAGCTCGACTCCCAGAAGCTGCTGATGGATTTCATCGCTGGCTTTGACTACCTCAAGAAAGATTCCGACGTAAATGGCAAGGTTGGCGTTGTTGGCTTTTGCTTCGGAGGTTCTGTGGCAAACTCCATGGCCGTGATGCTGCCAGATCTGGCAGCGAGCGTTCCTTATTACGGAAGTCACCCCAAGGCGGAGGACGTTGCGCGCATCAAGGCGCCGCTGCTGATCCATCAGGCCGAGCTTGATACGCGTCTTGTCACGGGGCTTCCTGCCTACGAAGAAGCGTTGAAGGCAAACGGCAAAACATACGAAGCTTTTGTCTATCCCCAGACCAATCACGGTTTCCACAGCGACACGACGCCGCGTTACGACAAGGCGGCTGCGGAATTGTCATGGGAGCGCACGCTGGCGTTCTTCAGAAAGCACCTTGCTTAAGCATCATAAGACTTGCATCCGGCGCCAACGTGCCGGATGCTCAAGCGCGAAAAAGCGCGATAATAAATAAGGGGAGTGACGCATGGGCGGGAAGTTTCTGGCAGGCTGTCTTGCAGGCTGTCTTGCGGCTGCGCTGTCGATGGCAAGTGGCGCACTGGCGCAAAGCAATCCACGCTACATCGCCTTTCAGCCATCAGCGACAAAAGGCGCGCTTTACGTTCCCGATTCAGGCCCGGTGTCCAACGTTGCGTTTCTGACGATCCATCGCACGTCCAACTTCATGAACATGATTGGCACGCGTGAGTTGGCCCAGCGCGGGTTCATCGTGCTCGGCATGAACCCGCGGTCTGACAACAATGAAGCCATCGTCAATTTTGAAAACGTCGCCCTTGATATCAAGCAGGGCATAGAATTGCTCCGCAAACAGCCCGGTGTGACAAAGGTTGTCCTGATCGGATTTTCCGGCGGTGGACCCGCCACGTCTTTCTATCAGGCGACAGCGGAGAACGGTGTCGCATTTTGCCGTGGGCCGAACAAACTGACGCAATGCCCCGAGTCTCTGAAGGACCTGCCGAAAGCCGATGGACTCTTTCTGCTCGACGCGCATCCCGGCAATACGGTCAATGCGCTCAGGAGCCTCAACCCCAGCGTGATTGACGAAGACAATCCGGCGAAGATCGATGCATCGCTGGACCCTTTTGATCCCAAAAATGGTTTCAATCCGAACGGTCATTCCGTCTATTCGCAAGAATTCATGGATCGATATTTTGCGGGTCAGGCGGCGCGCATGAATCGTCTTATCGACAAAGCGGTCGCGATGCGCGCAGCGGTGTCTGCTGGTACGGCTGCGACCAGCGATGACGCGCCCTTCATCGTCTATCGCAATCGCGCTCGACTGATGGACTTCTCCATGAGCGTGCATCCCGGCACTGTGAAGCCGCACAAGCTTATCCGCAATGATGGGTCCATTTCTACGGAAGTCGTGCGCTCCGTGCGCGTCGCTTTGGCTGACAACGCGAAGACGGACCGCACACTTAACAACGGAACAATGTTTCTGACGCTGACATCTTTCCTCAGCGCAAACGCAATCCGTGCGAAAGACTCCATGGCCGATATCGACTGGTGCTCCAGCAACAATTCGACTCCGTGCGCCGTGCGCGCCATTTCTGCGCCGCTGCTGATCGCGGCGATGGGTGGCCATTACTTCATCGCGGACAACGAAATTCACTTCGACATGGCAGCCAGCAAGGACAAGGATTACGTTGTGATCGAAGGCGCCGTGCATGGGCAGACGCCTTGCGTCGCCTGCTCCAAAATCACAGGGCAGTCGTACGACAACGTCACTAAAAATCTTTACGACTACGTCGCCAAATGGGCGACTGCAGGCCGGTTCAAGTAACAAGTTGCGCTCGCGCAGGCATCAGCGCGCTCGCCTCCAGGCGCACTTGTCTCCAGGCGCACTCGCCTCCAGGCGCACTTGCCTCCAAGCGCACTACAAGGCGCGCGTGGTAAGCCCCTTCATCAGAATGGGCCCGGTGGGGCGGCCCGTTGGCGAGCCGCCTTTTGGCTCAAGCGTGATCTCGAACAATTGGCCCTGGCTTGTTTTGGGCAGGTTGTTCAAGTTGAGGTTCATTGTGCGGACGGCCTGAATTAGCCCGATGGGCCGCGGGCCTACGGCGCGATCCCACAGGGTCCAGACCTGAAGTTCACGGCCCTCCGGCGCTGCGAGATTGCGCAGCGGCACAAGCTCTGCGCGACCATCGGCGAATGTGTTCACCAACGCTGCTGGTTCGTTGCTATTTTCAGTCAGGAGGATCGCAACGTAGACCGGGGTTTGCGGCGCCCGCATGAGCGAGACGCTGACTCCCACAAGCATAACGAGACTGGCGAACGATGCCGTAATGGCTGTCGTGCGCCAGAACGACAGGCTGTCCCACCAGGCGCTCCATGTGGCTGCGACAGAGTTTGTGTCGCGCGGCGCGGCAATGGACTTTGCTGTCTGGGGCTGCGCCATCTGGGGGGCGGGCGTCGTCAGGTTTGCGGCGATGTAATTCCACACGGCGGGCGCGGGAGAAACAGGTTCCGCGGTGGCGTCCAGTTCGGCAAATGTCCGTTGCCAATGCGTAACAGCTTTGACGAAATTCTGGTCGCTGGACAGAAGCTGGTCAACCTCCGCCGCCTGCGCGCCTTCAAGCACGCCCAGCGCATATTCCGCTGCAAGATCGTCGTCGTTCAAATCACTCACGCGAGGCACCTCCGCAAGGATTGAAGCGACCGGCGAAGCCATGATTTAAGCGTGCCCAGCGGGCAGCCGACGCGTCCTGCCAATTCGCCGTGGCTCAACCCATGGATGTAGGCAAGAACCACAATTCGGCGGCGGGCGGGATCAAGGCCCGAAAGGCAACGGCGCAACGCGCTGGCTTCCGACAGGCGCATCACCACTTGCTCGGGGTCTTCGTCAGGGTCTGCGCCGCAAAGGTCTTCAATGTTCTGCGTGAGGTCGGTGCGCGCCTCGCTGCGCAGGATGTTGAGCGCACGGTTGCGCACGATGGCGTAGACCCATGTGCGTGCGTGCCCCCGCTCTGCGTCGAACGTGGCGGCGCGCTCCCATATCTGCAGAAAAGCATCCTGAATGACTTCTTCCGCAAGGGCCCTGCGACGCAGCAGACGCAAGGCGACCCCAAGCATGCGGGGGGCTTCCTGATTGTAGATCAACTGCAACGCGCCTCGATCTCCCGCCGCGCACGCGCGTACGGCATTGTTTAGCTCGAGTTGAGGCGCCATTGTGTGCACGAGCTGTCCTTGCTCAGTATGAAATCGGCGGTCTTGCTATCAATACACTCGGGATGCATGCGCGGATGCAGGCATCTGTTTATTTTTTTCAGTGCATCCGAATGGCGGCGTCGCGGGTAATCCCTGTGTCGGGTCAATTAGGCTCGGCAACATGGGAGTTTTTCATGACCCGCACAATCTTTACAATCGCGCTGCTTGGCGCAACCTCAATGGCGAGCGTATCGCACGCCGCAACAATTGCCGCCCTCGTTGGCGACAACACCATCGCGATGGTGGACACGGCATCCATGAAAGTTACCGGCACAATGAAGACGACCGGCGCCTCCGGGCGGATTCTGGGGATCGACGTGCGCCCGGCCGACGGCATGCTTTACGCCGTCACGGCGGATGGCGTGGCGTGGACCATTGACGCAAAGACCGGCAAGGCCACCCAGAAATCCAAATTCGACATGGCGCCGCCCACCGGCATGGTGACTGTCGACTTCAATCCTGTCGCGGATCGTCTTCGCGTCATGGGCTCGGATGGCATGAACCTGCGCATCAATGTTGATGATGGAAAGGTGACCAAGGACGGCGATCTCAAGTTCGCCGAAACAGACATGCACAAGGGCGAGAAGCCTAATGTGGTCGCTGGCGCTTACACCAACTCGATGAAGGGCGCGAAGGAGACGACACTGTATAACATCGACGCGACGATTGGCGCGCTGGTTCGTCAGGCGCCGCCAAATGACGGCATCCTCAACGCCGTTGGAAAACTGGGCGTGACGCCCAAGTCTATAGCGTTCGATATTGAACCGGGCGAAGGAACGGGCATCGGCTGGATGATGGCGGACGGTACGCTGTACCGCGTTGACCTTACCAGCGGCAAAGCGACCATGGCTGGCAAGATCAGCGGCGTGACAGGCGATGTGCGCGATATCGCGATCATGCCTGCAATGTAAGGATTAAGATCGCTGATCCAAAAGCCGGTGCGCGGTTCTCGCCGCGCATCGGACGCCTATAATAAAAGGCTAAGCTTTTGCTAATTACAGAGGCGGTTGCCGTTCAGCTTGAGCGTGATGACGACGCCCGCCGACGACCAGTCATAAGCAATGGAGCCGCCTAACTGGCCGGAGACGCTTCGTTTGACCAGCTTGCTTCCAAAACTGTCGCTTTCGTTCGGCTCCTCCACCTGCGGACCGCCGCGTTCAGTCCACACGAGTTCCAGGTCCTCTTCATTCGAAGAGCCTGAAAGATCGAGCGTTCCTGTATCGCACGACAACGCGCCGTACTTCAGCGAATTGGTCGCCAGTTCGTGGACAACCAGCGCCAGCGAGGTTGCCGCGTTTTCGCCGATCCCCATGCGCGGCACGGCGACGCGAATGCGCCCGCTGAAGGCGCCCATGTCTTCATAGGGCGACAGCAAGATCGACAAGAGGTCGCCTAGCAGGGTCGCTGTTCCCTGATGTCCGGGGAGAGGGCGAACAAGATCATGCGCGCGTCCTAAAGCTGCAAGCCTGCCTGTAAGCGCCTCCGCCATGTCCTTGGCCGAGGCGCTGGAATTGGAGGACATCCGCGTCAGCCCGGCGGCAATCGCCAGCAGGTTTTTGACCCGGTGGCTCATTTCTCCGGCTAGCAACTCGCTTCCTTCCTCGGCTTGCTTGCGGCCCGTCACGTCCAGAAACATGCCGAACATATGGCCTTTATAGAGCGCCGAATCGTCGCCGAGGCCCCGCGCCGACACCCACCGGATTTCCTGCCCGACCATGATGCGGAAGTCGATTTCATACGCGCCGATGATGCCACGCGTGGCGTTGAAGGCATCCCGCACGCGGTCCCGGTCTGCCGGGTGGATATGAGCCGAAAGGTCTTCAAATTTGACTTGCGGGCTGGGTTCGAGCCCCCAGAGTTTGAACCCCTGCGCATCCATCGCAAAGTTGTCGTCTTCCACATCCCACGACCAAAGCGCGACCCCCGCAGCGTGTATGGCGCGGCGCAGGTTATCGATTTGCCCGAGAGGGTGGTCTGGCGAGCTGAAGGGCATAACGTAGTCCATCAACAACCTTACATTGAAACAGAAGTCTAGACCATAACTTCCGACCGTGCCGTCGCGCAAGCCGCGTTTCCCGCCCGGGCAACTCAATGAAAGCGTCGTGCGATAACGGACTTTGTGGAACGAGGCCGGCAGTCGCGCATCTCGCGGCCTTGCCTCTGCGCGTTACCCGACCGATTTTGGTTGCGCAAAGCAGACCAGATTGTTTCGGGGCGGGGGGCGATCTAGTGCGCGGTTCGCGTGAGCGGTCACGAGAGCCCAGTCAACTTACCGCTGGGAAGGCCGACGGCGTGGAGTTCAAGGTTCGCATCCACGCCCGTATTAAAGCTCATTTCCCCAGTCTCTACAAGAACGTGGGCGACTGAGGCGTACCCTGTGCGTCGGGGCGCGCAGTTGAAAAACGCGCCCCTTCGCGCGCCTACTTACCTCGCAGCGTATCCTTGAGGCCGCCGAGTGCGTTTTGAGCTTTGCCCGCAACCTGATCGGCCTTCCCTTCGACTTCGGTCTTCTTGTCGCCGGTGACCTTGCCGACAGCTTCCTTGACTTTGCCGGCGATGTTTTTCGCCGAACCCTTGATGCGATCCTTGTCCATCACCGCGCTCCTTACTGAGACTTGACGCTGAACAACCAGCAGCTTCAGATAATTGTTCCGCTTAGCTACGTTGTATCGCCAACAATCCAGTGTCGGTTGCGCGCCGCCCCAGTGATCCGTCTCATGCTCCAACGCCTCACGAGGCCAACTGCTTTGATCCCAATCTCTGGATCGCCAGTTAGTAGAGTTATCAAGCGGCAAGATTCAAGACGGGCCCATGCTGGGGGAAGGCTTACGGCGTCTGATGGCTAGCCAAGGGCGCGGAGTTGAAACGCCCGCGTAACAAACCATGCGCGGGCGTTTCATTTTGTCTACGGCTCAGAACGCTTTGCTCTGGGCATCGGCGCCATCGAAGATCCCCTTCTTCCCTCCGTCAATTCTTTGATTTCGCGTTCATGCGCCCGCGAGACACGGCGCCGCAACCAACTTGCATAAGTCTTACTTCGCTTCATTGCGCCCTTGTAGGAGCGGCGTAATGCGGCGGACTGTGACGCGACGGTTTACAGGCTCCGCCTGATCAGTCGGGATCTTTAACTGCGACTCGCCGAAGCCTTGTGTCACGAGATTTTCTGCAGGTACGTTGAAGCTATCGGTAAGTGCAACGGCGACAGTTTCAGCGCGGCGGTCCGATAGGGACAGATTATCGACGTCACCTCCAACAGCGTCCGTGTGCCCTTCGACAAGGAAGATCTCATTTGTGTTGCGTTCGATGACCTGCGCCATGCTATCGGCGACGACCTGAAGTAGCGCGATTTGGTCGGCGTCCAGTGTCCAGGAGCCGGAGGCGAATGTCACAGTGTCCACATCCACCCGCGCCATGCGAGCGAGAAGATTGGGCGATCGACGCACCTCTTCAATTGAATACTGGCGCTCGATCCGCTGAACGGGCGGCGCCTCAAACGTCTCCAGTACCTGCGCACGCGACGCGCGCCGAACGTCGCGAATGTAGCGCTCGCGCGGCATCGTGATCTGCGGCAATGGCAGCTCGACGATTGACGACTCCCAACTGCCCCGGCGTTGCGGAGCGTTCTCAAGCAAAATCACCTCGCGGCCTTCGCGATCGCGCCGAAGACGTCTTAAAAGCCGTCCCTGCTCATCGACCTCCGTAATAACCCGGACCCCATCCCGTATAATGATCGTCCGGGTGACGCCGTCCTGCGCGCGTTCCACCTGCGCGTCTCGATTGCCCCGCCGCAGCCGCTCGGTTTCATCGTGCTGGATGATTAAACGGTCGCCCTGACGAACAATCGTTCGCCGGTCAGGCTCCTCGAAAATGGTCCGGCCGTCCTCCACGCGTTCGCGACGTTGGCGGCGCACGTCCTGGATTACGTCCACAGCTGAATCGCCGCCCCGCACGCTACCCTGCGGTAGAGGCCGCAGCGGTCCATCAGGAAGCGCGTTATTGCGGTTGGCGCCATCTTGGAGTTGCCTGCCCACGGGCGCTTCGGTGGAAGTCGCACCGGGTGTTCTATCTGGGAGTATCGGCGCCGCAATGGGTCGTTCTGATGGGGCAGGCCGGCGAGACGGATCTGCAGCCGAGTCATCTCTGCGCTCGATCCGCCCCGGCGCCGGGGCGGAAGGCCTGGTGGTGGCCGGCGGCGCGGTGACAGGGGCCCCTGGCTCACTTTGAGAACCGCCGCGCCCGCGATCTGGCGCTGCCTCTCGTGCAAGCGGCGCCGGCTCGCGCGCTGGCCCGGTTGGCTGCCGATCCGACGGGCCACGAAGTGTTGGTTCTTGACCTCGGTCAACAGGGGAGGCGGCGGACGGAACCTGCGGCGCGGCACGCCCGGAAGCCCCGCCAGTCTCACCCCGTGGCTGGGCCGGGACTGTTTCTTCCGTGCGCTGCTGAGTTGGACGAGACGCTGGCGCGGGCGGCAAGGCTCCCTCGCCTTGACGCCTCGAGGGGGAGTCGATGCGACTACGTGGTTCCGTTGCTGTATCGTGCGGACCGCGTTCCTGTCTGCCGCGTCGCTCGGGCCCATCCTGGCGATCTTCACGTTCAAGCTTTCGAGATTCGGGTGTTTGTGCGTCACGGGCCGGCGCCCGGTCCTGAGAACGTTGGGGCGGATCACGACGTGGCGCCTCCTTCTCATCTACCACGCGTCTGTCTTCGGACGCACGCGGCGCCCGGTCCTGCGCCCATACTCCAGCGCCAAGCAACGTGAATGAGACCGCCGTTGAGACGAGAAGCGTGGACCGAAATGAATGTGAGGACAGCGTGTGACGCATAAACATGTATCCTATTGAAGACCATTTCTCAACGGCCTCGATGTGGGAGGGTCGTGGGAGTTCGCCGATGATGGTGGCTGCTACGAACCAGTCAACATGCCCGCAGGGCGCTTGGTAGGTTATCTTGAACCATGTGCACGTGAACTTGTTTGCGCTTGCGCTGAGCGATCTGGTTATGCGCCTCGATTAAAGCGACCGCACCGCCATTTCAAACAGTCGCGGGTAGCCGACCGTCCGGAATATATTTGTCTACTGCTTCCGGAAGGTGCTGGCGCCCGCGTGCTAGGCATACACACGAGAAGTTGCGCTTCAGTAGCACCCGGTCAGTGCACCTGGGACGATGACCCAACTGACAAACAGCTTCGCTTACTTTCGGTCAATAATTCTAACCACGCGTCGTGACGACGGCTCGACAATTACTATCTTATCGTCTGGAGAAACAAAGTACCCGTATCGTTCCATTCCGGCGACGCCATTCTCAAAACGGCGCAGCTGCACATATTCGGGCACGACGCTACCTGGTCGCACGACGCCCTCCTCAATTACGATGCGTGGCGCGGGCTCCCTAATCACGTATTCCCGAACAAGGACCTCACGTTCAGGGGGAAGGTCGAACTCGTCCGACGATATCGGCGGCCCCGTAATCACTGACTGAGCTGTCGCCGTAGTCAGGCTTGTGGCCAGAGCGAGGGCCGCGCCCCAATACAGCAAATGTTTTCTCACAGCTATTCCTCCCAGCAGATTATCTTGATAACAACGCGATGCCGCCATTGTAGTTCAATCCGACGGCTGACTGTTTTCGTTCCCGGCGGGGTGCATGAGGAAATCGAATATATAGCGCACAAGTATACCAGGATATCGCGCGTCGTCGTCGATGCGGTAAATCAGAATGCGCTGCTCAGGGCGCTTGGCGTATGTCGACAGACGATCTTTTGCGAAAAGCCTATTTTGAGCTTGCGAGCTTTTTGCGACGACGCCGGCGTTAGAACCACCTGGCGTCGTGGTTGCAAGCGTCCCTATTAGCCGCAACAAGGCCTGCTGTTCTGGTGCGTCCGGGGAGCCTTGAAGAAAATCGCTGATCGAAATACACGTCGGACGCGCTCCAGACGTGGAGCTCTGTTCATGCAGCACATAAGCACGCCCATTGCGCATCACAGGCCAAGAACCAGCTATCGTCATTGGGGCTGCGATAAAGCTCTCTCGAGTCCGACATAATCATATCCCCTTGTCTTCGCGTAGGCGAAGGCGGGTATGCGAGCTTCAGGGCTCGCCCTGTTAGCATTCCCACCCTAAAGTGACTTCGCTAGGTGGTCCGATTATCGTCCCACCGCCAATCTTTGAAGGAGACTGGTCGCATGGCGAAAGGTCAGCAGAAGGGCAACAAGGAAGCGAAGAAGCCTAAAGCGGATAAAAAATCCAAAGGATCAGCTTCCACTTACAAACAAGAGCAGGGAAAGGGAAGTACTGTGGATTCGTCAGGGCGCAAAACGTAAGCGGTGACGAACAACCCGGGGATGCACGTTACTGTTTATCAGACAGCGGTTCCGGAGAAGTCTCCGGCTCATCGAAGATCGGTGCGCCACTATCTTCCGTGTCGGCGATGGCCTTCAAGATTACGTTTGGATCAACCGGTACTGACATAGCAACGGCTTCGGCGTCCAACCGGTCAACTATGTCCGGGTGATCGCGGCGGAGATGCTCTAAAAGTTCAATGATCTTGGCTGCTTTTTGGTCGCTTAGAATCGCCAGCTGTAGTGTGAGCTGCTCACGTTGCGCGGCAAGTTGGTCCTCACGCCGCTGCGTGGTCAAAATGGCGACGGCGATCAGAAGGCCGGTCAAGGATATTACTCCTTGCATCCAGAAAAAGGGAGGCTCGTCGAAGGGGACGCGGCCCACCAGGACAAGACTTGTGTTGAGGGCTATCCACACGGTCACCAATACGATTAGGCCGACAATAAACATCGGCCGCCCCGCGCGCGCTGTCAGCCGCTCAAGAATGCGGTGGAGACGGCTCGCACTCCTGTGATGGCTCGAATGAAGTTGCGCGATAGCATCAATAGTGACCGCTATATGGTCTGGCAGTTTTTCTGCCAGGGCCAGCAAACTACTCTCCTGAGGATGTGTGATCTGCGGCCGCATCGGTGGTCCCCTAATCGCTTTCGTTTTGCTGCGGTGCAATGGGAAGCCGCGCCGAGCCACTCGCTTTGGCGTTGGCCAGGTGATTTCGGAATCTATCGGTCCACTCGTCTTCTGAAAGCCCGCCACATTCGGCCGTCATTCGCGTGAGAAGGCGCAGTCGCTCGTCTGCAGGCAAAGCCCGCAATGAAGCAGCATCAACTTTAACCAAAGGTCCAATCGACAGCCTCTGTCTCGGCATGCTTTCTCCAAGTTGTATTATTTATGACAAACATTCCCCTTTAGCTTTGGTTCCAGTTGTTTCCTGGTCCAGCCGTCGTAACGCTGGTGGGCCGTATGAGCTATGTGCTCATAGTACAGCGGGCGATCCCGCCAGACGGCCTTATTTAGCGTCTTGGCGCGAAGGCTTGGCGCGAAGGCTTGGCATGCGTCCTTTGATGCGGTTCTGTGAGGAGGCGCTTTGCGGGCCTGCGGGTCAGATCTACGTGAACATGCTGCGTGATGACCGTACTGTAATTGGCGTATCGCCCTGCGCACTAGAGCATTACTGCTTCACTTTCGATAATTGTGAGCCCCTTAATGAACTAAATAAGGGCGACCCTGCTAGAGGCCGCCCTTAAGAAGCTGCCGGTGCGAATAATCGCCTAGCTCAACTTAACACTCTAGATCACGCCGATGCTGTGCTGCTGGCTAGTAGTACTCAACCCAGGAGTCGTCAACGTACACTTCATCAGCCGTGAACCAGTAATAATAATCGGAATCATCTTCTTCATACCAGTAGGCGTAATACCAATCAGAATACTGCGCTAGTTGAATCAGAGCCCCGTCACTGGACGCCCTGATGATCGAGGGCGCGGCGTCGGCGAGCTTCTGCTTCGACTTAACTTTTTTGACTGGCAAGGCCCCCTTCTTGGGATGTTGAGCTATCAGGTTAGCAACTTTGCCTCCCTTCACCTCAATCTCAATCTCCGCAGTTCCGGCCTTAGGCAACTTATGCCGACCATTCTGCTTTATTTTCCCGCCGAGAGCCTGGCGGCCATCTACGTGCTTCTTGGCCTTTTTCCCTTTTTGTTCGCTCCCTCTCGGCAGGTCGCCTTGCTGCGGCGATTTTCCTTGAGCAACTGCCGCTCCGCTTAGGGCGATAAGGCCACCGGAGGCGAGAACGCCTACAACTAGTCGGCGATTAATCATGGTTGTCTCCCGCTGGCGCAGAAAACGCGCCAGCGAACTCAACCACTGGACTCCCCCTTAGTTCCGATGTTGCTTGTCATACTTTGAACGACGAGAGGGTGCAGCGGTCATTTTATCGGGTTGTTACTTCACGGACCGCCGGGTTTCGCGCCTCCCGCAGCCCAACCTTCTTCGTCCGTCTTACCCGCAGTTTCCGCCAGGAAGCGCGACTGTCTTGCCTATGATACTAGGCGGAATGATTTATGCGGCTGCGAACTTGGCCAAAAGCTAAACGCAATTGCATGATCGAGATTTACCAACGCACTGATAGCGTCAAAGCGCCAAACTGTTCGATGTTTTGCTGAGTATCGAACTCCTTGGTGCGCCACACATGCGTGTATGACAGCCGGAATTCATCATAGGTCAATACCGCGCCAGCCTGAAGATCCGCAACAAAGTGCTTTTTGGAAACATGGGCGCTGTCCGTAAACGTGTTTCCGTCGAGAAACATGTTCCGCGCAACGGCGCGGCCTTCCAAGCCAGCGAACAGATACCACCCAAAAGATGCGCGCGGGACGAAATATCCGGTTCCAGGCACGCTCGGCCCGACCCGCGGCGGGCCGAAGTCCTGCCGCAAGTCCTTGCCTATCCGGAAGGTCACACCAGCATTCGCGAACGTGTACACGTTGCCAAGGGCAACACCGACGTGTGGCGTAACATCAATGCCGTAGCTGCCTTCGAAGGAATACGCCGCCAGTGCACGCCAGCTACGCTGGTAAAGGAGCTGAACGGTTGGCTCGTTGCGGAGCTGGTAATCCCATCCGCGCGGGCTGTCTATTCCGCGAATATCATGCACGAGCTTTTGCGATTGGCGGGCAAGGGAGGCCGGCCCAACCACACCGAGGCTGAGCGATAACTGGTCAAGGAGTGAGCCGGTTTCGCCGATCAAGCCGAACGACGCGTTGAGCCAGCCCGCGTACGGGCGGTCAAAAGGATTGGGGACTACAAGAGTGGTGTTTTGCGGCGTAAAAATAGTCTGTTGAATGGCGTATTCAGTACGAATAGTGCCCCAACCGGCAAAAAGCGGAATTGCGCGCGCCAATCCAACTGCCCAGGCTGGCGTGGCTTGGGGCGCCGTCACCCAGCTGGCTCGCACACCGCTCGTGTAGGAACGGTCGGTGCGTGCAACCAGATCGTTTTCTACCACAAGTGAAAATGTGCCCTTATCTTCGCGCTCGGGGGCATTTTGCGCCCCTAACGCAACGGGCATAATTGCAGCGCAAAGGACAACGGCAAGGCGAATCGACAGCAGCTTGTTGATCATCATGGTATTATAACGCGCCGCAGCCCAATCCAGATACCGCCGCTAACGATTGCGTTCTGGTGTTGCCCTGAGGAAACAGGCGCGCGTGACCGCGACAAGCTACGCCGCTTTTCTAGTTGCACATTGTCTCCCAGCGGAGGGCCGCAGCAGCATGGCCAATTGCCACCGCACACGGGCCCCTCAGGATAAAAAGCCCCTCGCTTTGGCAGGATCGGAGCCATTTTGATCGACAAATATGCTGCTTGCGCGCCACAGCGAGCTCGAATGGAAATAGGGCGGCCAATGGCCGCCCTAAGTTATTATTCAATAACTTGGATAATCCGGCGAGTGCCCGGGTCAACAAGGACCGGGCGATTATTTACCACGGTGTACTTGTACTTTTGCACCTTGTATTCAGCCGGGACCTCATAGTAGGTGACCCCGCTTTCGGGAAGCGTGGCGCCTACTCGGACTTCCTCGCGATAGGTGTAAGACGGACGCTTTTCGCGTACGGTGTACTCACGAAAGCGGGGTGCATCACTGGTGGAAAGGCCGCCGACAATTGCTCCCCCCACGCCTCCCACGACGGCTCCGACGGGGCCGCCGACGATGGCTCCGCCCACAGCTCCAGTTGCCGCTCCGGCGGCAGCGCCGCTATTTGACTGTGCAAATGCGGAGGAGGCGGCGACGGTAAGGGCAACTGCTACAATTGCATGCTTGATCATGGCTTTTTCTCCTTTGTAGTCCGCTCAAAAAACGATCATGCCGAAGATTGGTTCCTGCGCGACGGAGAACCAATGGAGCTCGGCGATGATCTGGGCTTGTCAAGCTGACGTGCTCGCAAGCGGCGGACCCAAGTATATTTATTAGCTAGACGAGCGCTCCTCGCGCGAGGCTCCGGCGCACCACGACGCCGGAGCATCGCGCGGGGAAAAATGAAAGGACATTCTTTCAAGGCGGCTGCAACTGAGCTGCCTGCTCACAGGTGGCAATGCGCTTGCGAAAGAGGAACAGCGAGGGAGGCCACTGACTGTCTTGCCGTGGTGCGGGTCGCCGCAACCGTCTGCAAATGGTTATGGGTCCCGGCCCCTAGAGGTAGCCAAGCTCCGCGAGTTTCATAGTCATCTCTGCGATGCGACGTCGGAGCCGGGCGTTTTCTGCCCTAAGTTCTTCTACGCTGCTTCCCAGTGATTGCAGCGCCTCGCCTCCTACACCAGCAACCTCATCCAGAAATCTAACGCCTGCGGCATTATCGGACCTCCAGCGGAACTCGACTCGGTAAGTTTTATTCCGCGCTGGCACGACCAGCAAAAATTCCTCGTCCGGGATGATGGCTGCGTCTGAAATGGCTAGCAGCGCCCCCGTGGCCGATATATTTCGGATTTGGCAATCCAATGACGATTTTCCTTTGTTGAAGGCCGCCCGTGCTCCCAGCAAGGTCCGCGAGCGGTCAGCGTTGCGCTTCACGTGCTCGGTGCCGCTTTCGTGGCTCGTCATCTCGTTCCTTCTGGCATAGTTTTAGCTCTGGACGATGTTAAACCGTGCCTGATAAACACCAGGTAAATATCCAACTTTTCTTTGAAATTTCCCATGGCTGTCATCACGCCAACCGCTTTGTCTGTCGAGCCTGCAGCCCCAGCGACGATCCAGTGAACCGGGGCAGCGCCCGCGCGCGGCCCCGGCGCACCACAACGCCGGGGCCTTAAGTGGGGGAATAAGGATAATTTTGCTCGCGGAATGCTTCCGGGTAGTGTTCGCCATACGGGGGAGCCGGGACTATGAAAACTGAAGCGGAGCTAATCGCGACCGTTGCCAATATTCCTGAAGAGGCTGGCTGCCTGCGTCCGAGGTAGATTCAGAGCGGGACGAATCCTGAGCTCGCTACTTATGTTTTCCGCCTCCCTTATACCTGCTCCCCTTTTTTCCCAACGGCTTTTGCCCCCTCACCCAAGGGGGGATCCAGCCAGTGTTTGCGCATAATTATGCGCAAGACCCTTTTGCACAGGAACGGCAACCGAGCGGTAACCACAGCCCTCGGAGCCTGACTTGCAGCTGCGTCAAATCTGTCCAAGCAGTTCCAGCGCGTGCGCTTCTCGACGGAGCAGTGCGTTCCAGAACGTGTTGTGAAGTGGTGCCGCAAGAGGGATTCGAACCCCCGACCCCGTCATTACGAATGACGTGCTCTACCAACTGAGCTATTGCGGCGTTGTGTCGGCGCGTTGCGGCAACGGCGTTTCCAATATCTGCTGCAGCGCCAGTTTGCAACCGGGCGCCGCGCACGCGCTGCAGATTTAGACCTCTTGGCAGTCTCAGCCGAACAGACCTCGCTTGCGGGGCGGGGCCGGAGGCGGGAGGGGCGCCGCGTCGGGGCCCGGGTCGTCCGGGGCTGTCAGGAAATGCTCGGGCAGGGCGGCCTTCGCGGTGGCGCTTGTGTCGGACAGAAACCCCAGCACTCCTCCATCGGTCTCGGAGGCGCCAGTGGGGACCACGTCGGTTTTCAGGTCGCCGGTGGGCCCGTGCGTCGTAGCGGTCGCGAGTGCCTCTTTGCTTCGCGTGTCCGGGGCAGCGAGGGGTATGTCCAGAGCCAAAGTCTGAGGCGTGTCATTAACCGCTTTGTTCGTCTGGGATGTCACTGCATCGGGAGCCGGCGCAAGGGCCGTCGCCGCCCCTTCCGCAGAAACTGGCTCAGTTTCCAGCCTCGGATGCGTTGGGTCAGGCGGCGCCGCAGATGGCGCTTCGGCTGGTGTCAAAATGACAGCTCCGGCGACGCTCGCCGCAGCCGCAGCGCTGGCGCCGGCGACTACACTTGCAGTTAAACTTGCGCTTGTGCTTGCCCCAACTGCAGGTCCTGAAGCGGCGGCAGGGCTCAGCGTGACGGGTTCAGCCACAATCAGGTCGGGAATTTGTTTTTCCGTATCCGGATCAGGCCAGATAGGCGGCGAGCTCTCGTCGATAACGCCGCCGAGGCGCTCTACCGGAATTTCCCAACGGAAGGCGTCCAGCTGGCCGGTGATGGGCGAAGCGGGCAGCCACTTATCCGAGACGACGCCGTCAGCGAGCCACGAGGGATCGCGCGGCGCGCGGGCTGCGCGCGACAGCCACTCTCGCATGCGCCCTGTGGGACCATGCTCGGTTTCTTCAATGTCGGCCATCATCAGGCACATGCGCACCGTGGGGCGACGGCCGTTGTCGAGCAGGTCGGCCATGGTGCGGCGCGCAAGGTCGAACTGGCGGGCCTCCAGCGCTGATCGCGCGATGATCAGCTGACCTTCCGCATGCCCGGGCGCCAGGCGCCCGAGGGTTTTGGCGCGATTGAGGCGGTCTCCTGCGGCGTCGCCGTGGCGAAGATCGACATAGGCGCGCGCGAGATCTGGATGGGGCGAGCGCTTCCACGCGCCTTCCAGAATGCGACCGGCTCTGCGCAGGTCGCCCTTTTGCGCCAGCAGCGAACCTGCGAGGGCGCTGGCGGGCGTCAGGTCGGGGGCCAGCTTGATCGCTTCACGGGCAAGCGCCAGTGCTTCTGCAGGATCGCGCTCGCGCAGCTGTTCAGCCATGGCGGTCTTGAGCACGGCGCGCTGGCGATCAGCTTCGGCGTGGGTAACCGCCTTGCGGGCCAGATTGGCTTCCACGACCGTGAGGGCGCCCTTCCAGTCGTCCGACAGAGCGTGGCGCTCCAGCATCGCCTGACCTGCCCACGGCACGGCCGCCATTTCATGGGCCTGCCTGGCGTAGCCGGTTGCCGCTGCGTCGTCGCCGCGTCGGCGGGCTTCAGAGTGCAGGCCGCGCAGGCCCAGCAGGCGCGTGTCGGGCTGATCGATCATGCGACGGAAGATGCGCTCTGCCCCGGCGCGGTCGCCAGAGAGTTGCGCCGCCTGAGCTGAAAGCAGCAAGGCAAGAGGTTCGCCGCCCATCAGCTTCTCGGCATCGCGGGCGGCGCGCGCGGCCGTCTTGGCGTCACCCGCCCCAGCTGCGATCATGCCGCGCGACAGGGCAGCAAAACCCTTGTTGCGCCGACGCATGCGGGCGGTCAGCGACATCAGCGTCGGAATGCGGAATATGAAGCGCAGGATGCTCCACACGATCATGCTGATGACAACCAGCGCCAGGGCAAAACCCAGCGCGACCACCAGATCCATCTCGTAGGTTTGTCCGGCCAAGGACAGGGAGACGGACCCAGGCTGGTCGGCAATCCATGCAAAGCCAAAGGCCAGGGCCGTGAGGACGAGTAGAAAAACAACTATCTTGATCATGTGCGTCCCGTCAGCTCCGACCGAGTGTCTGGGCCTGTTCGGCCAGGAGGGCGCGCGCGGCGCTCTCTCCGGCGAGGCGCTCTCTGGCGCGCCTCGCCCAGTCCACTGAAGCGGCCTTGGCGCTGTCGGGCAGCGTGTCCCATTCGTTGACTGCGAGAGTTATGTCGCCCGCCTGCACGGCGCGGGTGATACGCGCGAACACATCGGCGGGCGAGGCGCCCGTCGTCTCCCCGGCGGGCCGGACGCGCACAAGGCCGAGCGCGCTGTTCGTCAGGCGGTCAATGACGGAGGCGTCGGCGGTCGCCTCGGCGCGCGCCACGATCCTCGATTCAATTGCAGCAAGCGTGCGCGCAAGTTCTGCATTCGTCGCCACGCCGGTTTTCGCTGCAGGAAGCAGGGGAGCAAGTTTTTCCGGAGGCACGCCCAACCGTCCCAGCGCTTCAATCTGGGCCGCGAAGGGGGCGCCTGTCGCGACGGCGGCGGAGATGGATTGAGCAAGGGCGATCTGCGCCGCGCCGGCGGACCGATCGGCGAGCGCCTGGGCGCGCTTGCGCTCGGCTTCGCTTCGCGTGCGGGATTCCTCAAGTTGTCCGGCCAGTGGCTGAACGCTCGCCTCAACTCCCTTGAGGCGCGCTTCTGCGGTGCGGGCGGCTTCGGCCAGCGGCGCAGTCTGGCGCTCGAGCGATTGCAGTCGCGTCTCTAGCGCAGCCGTCTGCTTGCGCAATGGGTCAAGATCGGGGGGCGGCGCCGCCTCCACGCGGGTTTCGGTGGCGCGCTCATCGCTCTTGGGGGCGGCAAGAGTCTTCTCGATGGCGGCGATCCTGCCGTCAAAATCGGGGGCCGGAGTTATGGATTTCTCCAGCCGGGCCAGCCTGTCTCCCAGCGCGCCCAGAGTTTGCTGAGATGCTGCCGAGCCGGGTTGACCCGCGTCAGGGCGAACAGCCGCCGTTTCCACAGCCTTGCGGGCGGACTCGGCGGCGCCGGTCGCCAAGGCCTCGACGCTCGCGACGCGCTTTTCCAGTGCGGCGATGGCTGCGGGAGCTGGCCCTTGCGTCTTTCCGGTAGCCGCAGTTTGACGCTCGACCTCCGCAATTCGGGCCTCAAGAGCGGGAGACGTCCCGGCTGGCGCAGTCATGGTCTGGAGCCCGAAGACCGCGAGCGCGGCCAGAGCGGCGCTGCCAAGGCTGGCGGCGGCCAGGGCGCCAAGGCCGTAGCCGCGAGCCTCCGCTGGGGGCGGGGGTGGCGGGGGCGCCAGCGGCTCCAGAGGGGCGCCAGCCTCGGTCAAAGCGCTTTTGTGGTCAGTTGTGCGGATGTCTTCCTCTACGAAGACGATGCCCTCGCGCAGTGGCACGGGAGAAAACGGTTCAGACTTTGCGCCATCGATCTGTGCAGGCTCTATGGGAGCGGGCTCTGTCAGAACCGGTTCGGGTGTTGCAAGCGAAGGGCTTGTTGTGTCGAGTTTTTCATCTCCCGGGGCAGGCGCGGGCGCCGCGGCGCTCGTGGAGAGGGTCTCGCCCTCGATCACGCGCGGCATGCGCTGAAATTCCCGATTGGGCGTGCGGCGCGGGGGCTTGGTCATATCCGCGTTCGGTTGCTTCTCGTCGTTCATCGTTCACTCTTCCAAGGCGTCGGCTGCCCACCGACGGCCCCTTTTGTACAGGATGCAAGGGCCCGGCGGAACTCGAAAGCCGTCAAGTCCGTGTTTTCACGTAACCGTCATTCAGCGCCGCCACGACAAGAACGCGCTCAGCCATAGCAAGATGCAGTCGCTCAACCATTTTTCCGTCGATGGAAATGACGCCAAGCTGTGCGTTTTCAGGCGAGGCGAATGCAGCCGATATCTGTCGCGCCCAGGTGATCTCGCCAGCCGACGGAGAGAAAATCTCATTGCAGGGCGACACTTGAGAGGGATGGATCAACGACTTGCCGTCCATGCCGAGATCGCGCGCCTGAGCGCATTCCGCCCGGAATCCTTCGAGGTCCGCATGATCGTTATAAACCGAGTCGAGCACGTCGAGACTGTAGGCGCGCGCCGCGAGCAGAATTTGTGACAGCCACGGTACGATTGCGGCTCGTCCGTCCGAAAGGCTCGCGCGCGTTTCTTTCGCAAGGTCGTTGGCGCCAATGATGAAAACCGCAAGCTGCGGAACATGACCCCGCATCTGCGCAATGGAGCCGATCTCGAGCACAGCGCGGGGCGTCTCTATCATCAGCCAGATATTGACGCCTTCGCCTCCGAGTCGCTTCATGCGTGAGGCGACGTCAGCAACGTCGGCCATGCAGGAAATCTTCGGGACCAAGACTGCATCTGGTCGCGCCTGACAAGCTGCGGCCAGATCCTCCGCGCCCCAGGGCGTATCCAGCGCGTTGATCCGCACCACGACCTCGCGATTGCCATATGCGCGTGCGCGCGTTGCAGCGCAAACCTGCTTGCGGGCGAGGGCTTTGGCCGCAGGCGCGACGGAGTCTTCAAGGTCGAGGATCACCGCGTCTGTGGGAAGCGTCTGCGCTTTTTCCAAAGCTCGTGCGTTGGCGCCGGGCATGAAAAGCGCGCTGCGGCGCAGCCTGATAGGCATGAAAGTTCCTCGCGGGTCTTGTGCAGAACTTTCAGCCTAGCGGGAGCGCCGCCGCAGCGCCATCAAACATTGGCGCGTCAGATGCGGCCGAGCAGAACGAGGATGAGGACAATGACGAGGACCAAACCCACCGCGCCGCTGGGTCCGTAACCCCACGAGCGGCTGTGGCCCCAGTTCGGAATCGCTCCAACGAGGATAAGAATGAGTATGATGATGAGGATTGTGCCGAGCGTCATGTCGAGTTTCCCGAGCGGGGCCCCTGTGCGCCGGGGTTCGCCGCCCGCGAAGCTCCGGTCCTAGCCTAATGCGCTCGCGCTTAAGTAGTTCCGTAAAATCCCCACCGGGTGTGCGTTGCGACATCTGATCGGGCGGCGTAGTTTGCCGGCATGAAAGATACGCAGGTAATTACCCAGGCTAGACGTGCGCCGGTTTCTACGGATTTTCCCGGAAGGCTCATTCGCGGTTACGAGGCCTTTCTGGGGGGCCGCTTCAGCGATGAGCAGATGCGGTATCGCGCGCTCTCCGAAAAGGGCCAGAAGCCGCGCACGATGGTGATCGGCTGCTGTGACTCGCGCGTCTCGCCGGAAGTGATCTTCGACGCGGGGCCCGGCGAATTGTTCGTCGTGCGCAACGTGGCCAATCTCGCGCCGCCCTACGCACCCAATGACGATTATCATGGCACGTCCGCCGCGCTTGAATTTGCGGTGATGGCGTTGCGCGTCGAGCACATCGTCGTGCTGGGGCACGGGCAATGCGGCGGTGTGAAGTCCTATGTGGAGAACGAACACGATCCTTACATGCGACCGCTCTCGCCCGGCGACTTCATCGGCAAGTGGATCCGTCTGATCCAGCCCGCGCACGAGCGCACCATTGAGGGAGGCAACGAGGACATTGGCGCCTACATTGAGCGGCTGGCGCTCGAGTCCATCAAGCAATCGCTCGCCAATTTGCGCACGTTTCCCTGTGTCCAGACCCTGGAGGAGCGGGGTTTACTTGCGTTGCACGGGGCGTACTTTAGCGTGATGGACGGACGTTTGTTGACGCTTGATCCTGATAGCGGGGTCTTTGGCGCCATTGGCGCCGATGTGCACATGGCGGCTCTGTCCGAGCCGCGCTTCTAGGCAAGAGACATGATGACGCCGCTGTCGGTTCTCGATCTGTCAAACGTCACCACGCAGACGCCGCCTAGCCAGGCGCTTCAGCGTAGCGTCGAGCTGGCGCAGGCTGTCGAGGGCTTCGGCTACAAGCGCTATTGGCTTGCCGAGCATCACAGCATGGCGTCCATCGCATCGAGCGCGCCCGACATCATGATTGCCCGCATCGCCGCGGCGACGAGTACGATCCGCGTGGGATCGGGCGGCGTCATGCTCACCAATCACGCGCCGCTTGTGATCGCGGAACGCTTCAAAACGCTGGAAGCGCTGTTTCCCGGACGCATCGATCTGGGGCTGGGCCGCGCGCCGGGCACCGATCAGGCGACGTCTTACGCTCTGCGTCGCAGGCTTGATGAGCGCCCGGGCGATGATTTCCTTGAGCGCCTGCAAGAGTTGATGCTGTGGGAGAGCGGCGACTTTCCGGAAAATCATCCGTTCAGGAAAATACAGGTGATGCCGTCGGATGCGCCGCTGCCGCCGTTGTGGTTGCTGGGGTCCAGCGATTACAGCGCGCATTTGTCCGGGCGCATTGGCGCGGGATACGCTTTTGCATCGCACTTTTCGGATTATGACGCGGTGGAGCCGATGCTCGCGTATCGCACAGCGTTTGAGCCTGCGGCTGATCGCAGTGAGCCTTATGCAATCATTGCAGTCGCCGCAGTTGTTGCGACAAGCGATGAAGAGGCGGACCGGCTTGCGCAGACCTATGATCTCAACTGGCTGCGCCGCGCCCGCAACATGCGTCTGCCGCTGTCATCGCCTGAAGAAGCGGCCGCATATCCGTGGACCGGGCAGGAGCGCGCTTATGTTGCACAGCGGCGCGGGAGGTTGTTTGCTGGCTCGGCGGCGACGGTCACTGCGCGCCTGAAGGAGTTTGCGCACGCGACCAAGGCTGACGAGATCATGGTGACGTCATCGATCTTTGATTTTGACGCACGCGTGCGCAGTTATGAGTTGTTGATGGATGCGTGGAAGGCGGCGTGAGGCCTGAACCCTCATCCGACCTCCGCTACGCGGAGGCCACCTTCTCCCGCAAGGGGAGAAGGAAAGAACAGTACGATGGGTATGTGCGCGCGAATCCTTCTCCCCTGGCGGGAGAAGGTGGCCTCCGCGTAGCGGAGGTCGGATGAGGGGTCAGGCCTCA
>JANPPJ010000114.1:0-2745 GCA_031428455.1 Hyphomicrobiales bacterium
TGAATCAGCAGACCGCCAAGAAGAACGGCCGCAGAATTGGATCCGGGAATTCCGAAACTGAGGAGCGGAATAAGTGACGAGCTTGCAACTGTATTGTTGGCGGCTTCGGGCGCTGCGACGCCTTCAACTGATCCCTTGCCAAACTCTTCAGGTTTCTTCGACCAGCGCTTGGCTTCGTTGTAGGAAAAGAAGGCGGCGACCGATCCGCCGCCCCCTGGTAGCAAACCTTCGATCAGACCCGCGCCACAGCCGATCGACTGCGGTTTTGCAAGCCGTTTCATCATCGGCCATTTGGGAAGAACAATGCGCACGCCAGTCACGGCCTGCGTTGAAAGATCAACGCCGCCCGACTGCCTCATGAGCTCTGAAACTGCGAACAAACCAATCATCACCATGATCGGCTTCACACCCCCAAGCAGATCAGGAAGATCGAATGTGAAGCGATTGACGCCAGAAAGAGGATCTATACCCACCGTGGCGATCATCATACCCACGAGCGCGGCTGCAAGCCCCTTCAAAAGAGAGCCGCCCGAAAGCGATGCGATAATTGACAGACCAAGAACGCCGAGTGCGAAGTAGGACATCGGCGTGAACGCCAACGCAAGACGCGACAGCGGCTCAGTGAACGCGATCAGCATTAACAGTCCGAACAAGGAACCAACGACGCCAGACCAAAGAGAAATGCCAAGCGCCTCGCCGGCCCGCCCTTGCTTCTTGAGTTCAAAGCCGTCGATCACAGTCGCCGCAGCAGAATTCGTGCCCGGCGTGCGAATAAGAATCGCAGGAATGGAACCGCCATATTCAGCGCCAATGTAGACAGAGGCTAGCAGCACAATCGCCGACATCGGGTCGGTCGTGTAGGTGAAGGGCAAGATGAGCGCCATGGTGACTGAGGCTGAAAGCCCCGGCAATGCGCCGCCAATAACGCCCCAAACCAACCCAATCAATGCCGCTGGAACGAGCGGCGTGCCGAAGACCATTGAAGCAATCTGTGAAAGCGTTTCCATGCGTCATGCCCCAAACAGCTTGCCGACAGGTTGCTCGACGCCGAGAAAGACGACGAAAGATAACCAGAAAAACAACGCGCCGAGTACCGCTATGGCGACGACCCGCGCGTTAAACTTGGCGCCTTCGTAAAGCATGATCGCGAGCAGCGTGATTGCTGTCGCAACGATATAACCGAAAAGCCATGCAACAGCGACATAGAGAGCCGTACACGCCAGCACGCCAAGCGCGCGAGGAAGTGATGACGTTTCTTCGTCCTGACTGGGTGCTGCAACAAAGGCAAATACGCCGCGCGCCATGATTACAACCGACACCAAGATGAGAAGACCACCAAGCAAGTAAGGCATGCCGCGGGCGCCGACATCATCGGAGAGCGTGCTGTGCGCAATGCCTGAAGCGCTGACAAGATAAAGTATGGCGAGCGCAAGCAAACCGGCGCCCCCGGCAATCTCCTGTTTCACGTCGCGCCCCTTACTTGATAACGCCCGTCTCTTTCAGGAACGCCTCAGCTTCGGCAGCAAAGGTGTTGACGAGTTGGGTTGCCGCAGCAGATCCGCGGAAGTCGACAATCAGGCTTTCCTGCGCGTAAACCTTCTTGTACTCCGCATCAGCAAGTAGCTGCGGCACAGCCTTTTCCCACACGGCGACGATTTCCGGCGACAAGCCCTTGGGCCCAGCCAGACCTCGGAACTTGTGCACAACGACATCAAAGCCCTGCTCCTTGATGGTCGGGAGATCAGGGAAGTCAGACAGACGCTGCTCGGTGAACGAGCCGAGCAAGCGCAGCTTGTTGCCTGCCAGTTGCGCGCGCAATTCCTGAATCTCGCCAACCCCTGCGTCGAGCGTTCCATTGAGCACGTTGATCATCAGGTCGCCGCCGCCTTCGTGCGACACGACCGCCGCGTTGACCTTTGACGCTACCCTGAGGCGCTCGGCCGCCTGACGCTCGAGGGACGCCGGGTTCGCGACGCCAAACCGCCCGCGCGACTTGCGGGCATGGTCCATAATATCCTTCACGCTCTTGTAGGGACCATCGGCGCGCGTATAGAGCACCTCGGGATCTGCAAAAAAGACTGCGAGGGGCTGCAGGTCGCGATAGCTATGCTGCGGCTTGGACATCAACGACGTGTAAATGTAGGTTGGCGTGATCGCGTAAAAGATAGAGCCGTCGGGCTTGGATGTCGCAAGCTTCGACATGGCGCGCGCGCCGCTGCCCCCCGACACATTCTCGACGATAAACGTGGCGGCAATGTACTTGCTGAGGTGCTTCACCATTTCGCGTAGGAATACGTCGCTGCCCCCGCCGGGGCTTGAGTGCGTAACTAAAGTGACGACTTTATGGGGATAGGCGGCGGGCTCAGCTGACGCAGTGGTGATGCTAAGCGCGGCGAAAGCAAATGCGGCTGCAAGCTTCTTCATGGCGTTTCATCCCTTTTGAGTAGGAACGCGGGCAGCCTTTGCGATCGCCCGCGCCTCCGTCAGTGATCGGCAGGCTCGAATACCATCGCCTTCGCGAGATCCGCAGAGTCTGCAACATCTTCAAGGCCCGCGACAATCGAAAGCAGCCTTGCCTGCTGCCCATCGCTGAGCGCGCCCTCTGCGCACATGCGGAACTTGTCCTCAAGATCAGAGTCGCTGATCGGGTTTAACGGGCCGCCGCGATAACGCTCGTCAGCCCATTGCACGAGCGTGCGCCCATCCTTCGTGTCCACCTCAATGCGCGAGCGGATAAGATCATAG
>JANPPJ010000115.1:0-2523 GCA_031428455.1 Hyphomicrobiales bacterium
GTTGAATACGTTCGCATCTGCGACGCGTATGGCCGCGGCTTCTTCTTCATCCCCGGCACGGACACTTGCGTCCGCATCGGCGGTCTCGTCCGCGCTGACTACGGCTTCGTTCCGGAGCAGGACAGGTTTGGCGAAACCGCCGGCACCCGCGCGACGACTGTCGTCATCCCAGCAAGGACCCTGTCTGACCCCCAAGGGGGCTCTATCATTGTGCCCGCGCAGACTGTCACCATCACCTCAGCCACTCCCGGCATCCCGGCTCTTGACGGATTTGGTAACCGCAACGTGGTTTCCGTCAAGGACGCGCAGCACACGATTGGCTGGGAAGCGCGCGCCCGCATCACCTTTGATGCCCGCACGCAGACCTCATGGGGCGTTGTCCAGACCGCAGCGCGCTTGCGCATGTCCCGCCAGACGGGCGTCTTCTCAAACGCCGACACGACAACCGCGACCTCGACGGGCGCTGGCGTGACCCTCGAAGCAGCCTTCATCCGCTTCGCCGGCTTCACCTTCGGCGCTTCGCGCGACAACTTCGCCATGATGCCGAGCCTGACGTATGGCGCGGGTCATTGGGGTTCGTTTGCGAACGGCGCCAAGCAGATCGCCTACACGCATTCGTTTGGCGGCGGCTTCTCGGCCACCATCGCGGTGCAGGATTTGATCGACACGCAGGCGAACGCTTTCCAGGTTGACGGCTCCGTGCCGGGCACAGCCCGTTACGTGTACAACTCTGCACCGAACCTTGTTGGTCGCCTCGACTTTACGCAGGGCTGGGGCGCTATATCGGTCGCCGGCGCCGTCGCTCAGGTTTCGGCTTCAAACAACAACAACATCGGTGGCTCAAGTGGCGGCGCCATCCCAGCAAACTTCTACTCCGAGAGAGAGACGGTTTGGGCGGCTACGATTGGCGCGACGTTCAACCTCCCCATGCTGGCTCGCGGCAGCAAGCTCTACCTGACCGCCGCTTACGCGGACGGCATGACCGAGTACACCACCAACTGGACCTCCTTCAAGTCGTCGGCTTACGCCCGTGACGTCGGCGGGTTTGTTATGAACCATCCGTCCGTCGTGTTCGAAGGTTCGGGCACAACCTCCCGCATCGAGACTGTGAAGTCTTGGAACCTCGCCGCCCTGCTCGAGCATTACTGGACCCCCCAGTACCGTTCGGTTGTTTGGGGTTCGTACGGCCAGCTTGACGCCCCGATCACCGCATCCAACCGCGCCTGGAACGGCACGACTGGCTTCGGCGACGCCAAGGTGTGGAACGTCGGCACCAACTTCGCTTGGCTTCCGACCCGCGACTTCGAAATCGGCGTGGAAGTCATCTACGCCCGTGTCGAGCAGGACGTCCGCGCAGGTTTAGCGACGTCAAATGGTAGGGAGATCAATGGTCTTCCGCTGGTGTCCAGAGAGAAGGACAGCAACGTCACGGGCCGCCTGCGCGTCGAGCGCAGCTTCTAATACCGCGCCCGCCGGGCTCAATGGGCGGATGCAAATGTCTAAGGGGCGGTCTTCGGGCCGCCCCTTTTTATGTTTGAGTGTCAGAGGGTTTGC
This sequence comes from Hyphomicrobiales bacterium, assembly GCA_031428455.1. Classification (GTDB taxonomy): domain Bacteria; phylum Pseudomonadota; class Alphaproteobacteria; order Rhizobiales; family Beijerinckiaceae; genus Terripilifer. Next base: position 1,555 of record JANPPJ010000115.1, read on the forward strand.
GTCGCAAGACGGCGGATGATGCCGACCCGCCATCCCTTACCCGCGCTTTAAGACCCGAATTGCTCGCGCAAAATCCGCTCTTCCAGCGAATGTCCCGGATCATGAAGCAGCACGCAGCCATTCTCGTGATCCATGGCGATATGGACCGTGCCACATTCCGGATCCCATAATTTTCAGCCAAGCCGCAACTGGCCGCTTGTCGGCTTCCAGCGCCTCAAACGACACGCGCGCTTTGTCGGGCAGCAAAGCGCCGCGCCAGCGCCTCGGCCTGAAGGCTGAAATGGCCGTCAGCGCCATCAGCGGCGAGTCCGGCGGCAGGATGGGGCCATTGGCCGACAGATTGTAGGCGGTCGATCCCGCCGGCGTGCACACAAGCGCGCCATCCGCGATCAGTTCGGACATGCGCTCCTGCCCGTCTGACATCTAAACGCTGCGTGAGAAGAGGGGGCAAAGACTTTGCGCGGGACGTCGGGCGGTGTCGGCCAAACCTAAAGTTCATGATCATTTCCGGTGAAACCTCACCCCGCCATCAATGAGGCGCCTGTCGGGCCGGCATTTCCGACGACTGAGCGTAGTTTCAGCGGCCGCTTAATTTCCCCTCGATGGCGGTCGCGCTGAACGCCAACGGTGAATTTCCGTCCCAAGGACTCACTCAATTTGTGCCACTCCTGACTTACCGTTGCGGTCGAAAAGAATCGGGATCCCCGCTGCACTCGCTACGGAGGCGGCGTTGAGATTTTGTTTAGTGATCCAAGGAGCCGTAGGTCTGGCTAGGTCCGACTACGGAGAACGCTGCACTTCGTGGCCAAATTCTGGCTCCACGCCTTCCTCTCGCCGCAGGAGAGATAAAAGGCTGGTTTCTTCACGGCGTAGGGAACAATCAGGTAAAACGTCTGTGCGCTGACCATATCGTCCACCGTCCTTCTGCGCATCGAGCGCAACTTCTGATCCGCCCCGCAGGGACAGACG
>JANPPJ010000116.1:0-9460 GCA_031428455.1 Hyphomicrobiales bacterium
CTGACGATGCGCTGGCTGATTTTCTTGATCGCATGAGCGCGCGCTTTGGCGCCCACCGCGTGCTGCGTTTCTGGCCGCAGGATTCCCATATGCCCGAGGCTGCGGCCCTCGCCATGCCAGCTGCGCGCGGCGCGCCGCCCCTGCCGCCGCCTGCGCCAGAAGGGCAGGGCCTGCGCCCGTTGCGCCTGTTTGAAAAGCCCGAACCTATCGAGACGATTGCGGAAGTGCCTGATGGCCCGCCGCTGCGTTTTCGCTGGCGCCGCGCCATGCACGAGGTCGTCGCCATCGAAGGGCCCGAGCGCATTGCGCCGCAATGGTGGAAAAGCGCGGCGCCTTCGCTCACGCGGGATTATTTCCGCGTTGAGGATTCCAACGGTCGCCGCTTCTGGCTGTATCGCGAAGGGCTGTATGGCGCGCCAAGCGCGCTGCAGGTGAATGGCCCGCTGAATGGCCCGCTGAATGGCCCGCGCTGGTTCGTGCAAGGTTTGTTTGCGTGAAAGGGTTATTTGCGTGAGTTACGCTGAGCTTGCCGCCTCGACGAATTTCTCGTTCCTGCGCGGCGCATCGCACCCCGAAGAAATGGTTGCGCAGGCGATGGCGCTGGGCCTTGCGGGCGTTGGAATAGCGGACCGCAATTCAGTGGCGGGCGTGGTGCGCGCCCATGTGTTTGCGCGCGAGAATGAAGCTGCGCGAAAGAGCTTTCGCGTCATCGCAGGCGCGCGCCTCGTGTTCTGCGACGGCACGCCTGACATCATCGCCTATCCGCGCGACCGCGCCGCGTGGGGCCGCCTTTGCCGCCTGCTCACGCAAGGCAATCTGCGCGCGGAAAAGGGCTTGTGCCCTCTCACCCTCGATGATCTCTTGCAATGGCGCGAAGGCCTGTCGCTCATCGTGATGGAGGAGAGTTCCTTTGAGGGGGAAGTAATGAAAGCCCCCTCCCGACCCTCGCTTCGCGAGGGCCACCCTCCCCCGTTTCACGGGAGAGGGAGCAACAGTGATGTTTCATTTGAGCTGAATGAGCGTGCGCGATTCCCTCTCCCGCTTCAGCGGGGGAGGGTGGCTGGCGGAGCCAGTCGGGAGGGGGCCTGCACAAACCCTATCGCCCAACTTCTCTCTTCGTCCCCCAAGCACATCTGGCTGGCCGCGCGCATGGTCTACGACGGCCATATGCGCGAACGCCTTGGCGCGCGGGTCGATCTTGCAAACCAGTTTCGCTTGCCACTCATCGCGATCAACGATCCCATCATGCATGGGCCAGACCGGCGCGACCTTGCCGATGTTGTGGCCTGCATCCGCGCTGGCGAGCGCATTGAAGAGGCCAGCGCGCGGCTTCTGCACGCCAATGCCGAGCGGCACATCAAGCCGCCTGATGAAATGGCGCGCCTGTTTGCCGAAGCGCCAGACGCGATTGCGCAAACCCTGCGCTTGCTAAGCGAAATCGAATTCTCGCTCGATCATCTGCGCTACGAATACCCGGATGAATTGCGCGAAGGCTTCGCCAGCGAACAGGAAGCGCTGGAGGCGTTCACATGGGCGGGCGCGCACATGCGTTATCCCCATGGCGTGCCCGACAGTGTCGCCGCCGCGATCCGCCATGAAATCGCGCTCATCGCGGAGCTGCAATACGCGGCGTATTTTCTCACCGTGCACGACATCGTGCGCTTTGCGCGCTCAAGGAAAATTCTTTGTCAGGGCCGTGGGTCCGCCGCCAATTCCACTGTGTGCTTTTGTCTTGGCATAACCGAGGTTGATCCCACCAAGCATGATCTTTTGTTTGAGCGTTTCATTTCCGCATCGCGCCGCGAGCCGCCTGACATTGATGTGGATTTTGAACACGAGCGCCGCGAAGAGGTGATGCAGTATATTTATGCGCGCTATGGGCGCGAGCGTGCAGGCCTCACCGCCGCCATCGTGTCCTATCGCGGCCGCTCGGCGCTGCGCGAAGTGGGCAAGGTCTTTGGCTTTGACGATGCAGAGCTGGGCGCGCTGTCGTCCACCGTGTGGGGCGGGGAGGGGCCCAGCGAAGCGGCTGCGCGCGCGGGCTTCAACGCGCAGGAAACGCGCACCGCCCATCTCGTGCGGCTCGCCAAGGAGATTGCAGGTTTCCCGCGCCATCTCTCGCAACACACCGGCGGCTTTGTCATCACCCGCGCGCGGCTGGATGAAGTTGTGCCGATCGCCAACGCGTCGATGGAAAACCGCACCATTGTTGAATGGGACAAGGACGACCTCGACGCGCTCGGCATCCTCAAGATTGATATTCTCGCGCTCGGCATGCTCTCGTGCCTGCGGCGCGGGCTCGATATGGTGGAAGCGCACTATGGCCCGCAGCTGACGCTCGCGACCATTCCGGCAGAAGAGCCGTGCGTCTACGACATGATCTGCCGCGCAGACACCATTGGCGTGTTCCAGATCGAAAGCCGCGCGCAGATGTCCATGCTGCCGCGCCTGCGGCCGCGCGCTTTCTACGATCTTGTCATCGAGGTCGCCATCGTGCGGCCCGGCCCCATTCAGGGCGACATGGTGCATCCTTATCTGCGCCGCAGACAGGGCTTTGAAACCGTCACCTATCCTTCAAAAGAGCTTGAAGCCGTGCTCGGCAAGACGCTGGGCGTGCCGCTGTTCCAGGAGCAGGCGATGAAGATCGCCATTGTCGGCGCGGGTTTCACGCCCTCTGAAGCTGACAAGCTGCGCCGCGCCATGGCCACCTTCAAGAAGGTTGGCGCCATCCACACGTTTCGCGCCAAGATGATCGAGGGCATGGCGGCGAAAGGCTATGATCGCGCGTTTGCAGAGCGCTGCTTTGCGCAGATCGAGGGCTTCGGCGCCTATGGCTTTCCCGAAAGCCACGCCGCGTCTTTCGCATTGCTGGTTTACGCCTCGTGCTGGCTCAAGTGCCGTTACCCCGATGTGTTCGCCGCCGCCCTGCTGAACTCGCAGCCCATGGGCTTTTACGCGCCCGCGCAGATCGTGCGCGATGCGCGTGAACACGGCGTCGAGATGCGCGAAGCCGATATCAATTTCTCCGATTGGGATTGCACTCTGGAGGCCGATGGCCCGCAGCCGGGCCACCGCCGCATCGTGCGTCGTCATGCCGAACAGGCGCCGCACATTCATTCCACCCACGCGCTGCGGCTCGGGCTGTGCATGGTCAAGGGCGTGCGCAAGGACGACATGAATCTCCTCGCAGTGCGGCGTGGTCGTGGCTACGATTCCGTGCGCGACGTATGGCTGCGCACGGGCCTGTCGCCCTCGGTGCTTGAGCTGCTGGCGGCGGCGGACGCTTTCCGCTCCATCGGGCTGGATCGGCGCGATGCGTTGTGGGCGGTGCGCGGGCTCAACCGCTCGGGCGACAAGGACGATCTCGCGCTCTGGCGCCATGTGCAAGTGAACGAGCTTGAACCCGACGCGCATTTGCCTCCGATGCCGCTGGGCGAACACGTGGTGGAAGATTACCGCGCCTTGACGCTGTCGCTGAAGGCGCATCCGGTGTTGTTCTTGCGCGAACGCCTCAACGCGCGCCGCATCCTGCGCTGCGCCGATCTTGCGCGCGTGGGCGAGGCCCCCTCCCGACCCTCGCTTTGCGTGGGCCACCCTCCCCCGCAGGGCGGGAAAGGGAGTCGCGCGTCCGTATTCAGCTCCCATGAAACATCATTGGCGCATCCCTCTCCCGCTTCAGCGGGGGAGGGTGGCTGGCGGAGCCAGCCGGGAGGGGGGCACAAGCCGCGCCGCTTTCTTCCCCGCGTCACGGTCGCGGGCCTCGTGCTCGTGCGCCAGCGGCCCGGTTCCGCCAAGGGCGTGGTGTTCATGACCATCGAGGATGAAACAGGCGTCGCCAACGCCATCGTCTGGCCCAAAGTGTTTGAGGCCCAGCGGGCGCAGGTCATCGGCGCGCGGTTTGTCGCCATCACCGGACGGCTGCAGAATGAGGCTGGCGTCATCCATGTGGTGGCGGAGCATGTGGAGGATTTGTCCTCCATGCTGGGGCTGCTCTCGATGCAGGGCGGCGATGTATCGAGTTTTGCGCGCGCCGACGAGGTGAAGCGCCCGCAGGAGCGCCCCAAGAAGGATGCGCCAAAGCCAGGACAAGACATGTTGCAAGACATGTTGCAAGACATGTTGCCGTTGCCGCAACTGACGCCCGCGCCTCCCACAAGCCACCCCAGAAACGTGCGCCCGCTGGCAGGGGTCGCGAACGTCATGCCGCGCGGACGAAACTTTCATTGAGGGGAGCTTTCTTCTCCTCACGTGCAAAGAGGAGACGCCCCCTCCTCACCGTCATACGCGGGCTTGACCCGCGTATCCAACAGTGCGCTTCGTCGCTGCGCCGCAGCGTCTGGATACGCGGGTCGAGCCCGCGTATGACGGCGCTGGGGCCGGTCGTGCACATTCCCCCCTCCCGCCCATGACGCCCTACTGCCCGCGTGGTACGCTCCCCCGATGCTCACCGACTCCCTCACTCACGACCGCACGAAACTTGAGCCCGGCGCCGTCACGCGCCTGTCGCCGCTGGTGCGTCGCGTGATTGCGCCGAACCCAAGCCCCTTCACCTTCACCGGCACCTGCGCCTACATCGTGGGCTCGGGCGATGTCGCGATCATTGATCCCGGCCCCGATGACGCCGCCCATCGCGCAGCGCTGCTTGACGCTGTGAAGGGCGAATGCGTGACGCATATTCTGGTCACGCATACGCACAAGGATCATTCCCCCGGCGCCCGCGCGCTTGCCCTTGCAACCGGCGCCCCGGTGTGGGGCTGCGCCGCCCACGTGCCGGTTGAGGATCATCCCTCGGGCCGGCTCGACGCTAGCCACGACATCGATTACGCGCCCGGCGTCGAGATGCGCGACGGCGATGTGCTGCAAGGCGCCGGGTTCACGCTCACCGCCGTGCACACGCCCGGCCATGCATCGAACCATCTCTGCTTTGCGTTGACCGAGGAAGACTCGCTGTTCTCCGGCGATCATGTGATGGCGTGGTCCACGACGGTGGTCGCGCCGCCCGATGGCGACATGGCCGCATACATGGCCTCGCTGGAGCGACTCGCAGCGCGTCCCGAGGACGTTTATTATCCCGGCCACGGCGCGCCCTCGCTCACCGCGCGTCGCTATGTGCGCGGGCTCGCCACCCATCGACGCCAGCGCGAGACTGCAATTCTCGCCCGAATTCGCGACGGTGACGCCGACATAGCGACCATCGTCGCACGCATCTACGTCGGGCTCGATCCGCGCCTCGTGCGCGCTGCTTCCCTTTCGGTGCTGGCCCATCTGCAGGACATCACCGCGCGAGGGCTTGTCGCCTCAAGCGACGGCGCGGCGACCATGGGCGCGCGCTACAGCGCGCGGTGACCCCTTCTCCCCGCATGCGGGGAGAAGAGCGCGTCCAGCATGCGGGGAGGAGAACTTACCGCGCGTCCAGCTGCTCCTGCATCTGCCGGGCGAAGCGCTCGATGCGCCGCGCGTTCACGCCAAAATCGTGGCGGCCAAAGCGCGACACGGACCGCACGTCGATGCGCGATTGTCCTGCGCCGGGGCGCACGCGGATCGTGATGTCGTCGGGGAAGCGCATGATGAGCGTTCGCTCGATCGCCTCGATGCGTCCGTCCCCCAGCCGTCCGCCGGGTGTGGAACTTTCGATCACCTCCCAGCGCATCGCCTTTGCAACGGCGAGAACGAGCTGGAACGCTTCGTCTCCATCAAGGTCTATGACAATGGGCTGCACGGCGGGATAGGCGCGTGTTTGCGGCAGCCGCGCTTCGGCGGGGATTTCCGCTGGCGCGTGTCCGTTTCGGGCCTCCAGCGCGCGGGCGGAGCGCGAGAAGCCCGGCGGATTGTTGATGTCGGTTGAAATGTCGTTGAGGATCGGCAGGCGCATCGCCTGAATGGTGAGCCACAGCGGCCACGCCAGCACGAGCGCTGCAACAAGAACTCCCAAAACCGCCAAACTCATACCCTTGCGCCCCGTTCGCCAGATGATGACGCTTGCGGCTATCGCAAGCAGGATGGCCGCACACGCAGAAAGAATAGCGAAGCCGAACACGCTCACGCCCGATGTTACGTCAACCACGCGCGCGCGGATGATGAAGATCGCTATGGCGGAAAGCGCCATAGCGAAAAGCGCAAACCGCAAACTCCATCTGGCCGCCGCCGAAACGGGTTCTTCCCATGCGATACGTTTCATAGGGCGTAACCTAGCGTGTTTGGCGCCCCCGTGAATAGCCGCGCGCCAGTTTGCCCTCTCCCGGCTTCCAGCTTGCCAGCAGGCTGCGCAAGCGGCTAGCTTGCCTTAACGCCTGCCCGGCAGGCGACAAACGGGAGGGAACCACATGGCGAAAAATCGCCTCGCGAAAGGTTTGATAGGTGCTATCCTTGGCGCCTTGTGCGCGGCAGTGGCGCCGGGCGCCGCAGTCGCCGACGAGAACCTCGATTTTTACAAGGGCAAGGTTGTCCGCATCGTAAACGGCGGCGCTGCGGGATCTGGCTATGATCTCTATTCGCGGATGCTCGCGCCGTATTTTGAGAAGAAGCTCGGCGCGACGGTGATCGTCGAATCGCGTCCCGGCGCTGGCATGATGACGGCGATGAACCATGTCGCCATTGCGCCGCCCGATGGCCTGACGATGATGCTTGCGCCGGGCGAAGGCGCCGTGCTGGCCAAGCTCGTTGATGATCCCGCGCTCCGGTTTGATCTCGAAAAATATGGCCTGCTGGCGCGCGTCAACACGGCGCCGCGCGTGCTCATCGTCAACCCGAAAACGCCCTATAACACGGTCGACGATCTTCTGAAGCAGTCCAGGCCGCTGCAAATCGGCGCCAACGGCAAGACCGACGCGGCGTCCGACACGTCGGCGATCTTCTGTCACGCGCTCAAGATCCAGTGCAAGATCACCATCGGCTACAAGTCGTCCAACGACTTCTCGCTCGCGGCCATAAGGGGCGAGGTGGATGGCACGATCCTCGTCGAGGATTCCTCCGCCCGCTACGCCCAGGGCGGCCAGTTGCGCGGCGTTGTCGTAACTGCGCGCGAACGCTCGCGCCTCATGCCGGATGTGCCCACTGTGTATGAAGCTGCAAAGCTCGACGCCGAGGCCACATGGTGGCTCGATTTCCGCGAGGACGTGCGCAAGATTGGCCGCCTTCTCATCGTGCCGCCCGGCATGGCGCCCGCGCGTCTCGCCTTCCTGCGCAAGGTGACGAAAGACGTTCTCACGGACCCGGAGGCCGTGAAGGATTTTGCAGCCAGGCAGCAACCGGCGCTTTATGGTGATCCTGAAGAGATCAGCAAGATCATCCAGAACGTGACAAACCTTCCGTCCGCTCGGCGGCAAGAGGTGAAGCACGTCATCATGGAGAAGTTCTATTGAGCGCCGCCGCCAATGCCCGTTGACGACCTTGTCGTGGTCCACAGCTCGGATGTGCATGTAGACCACGATTATAACGCGAGACGCTTTGGCGGCGATGGCGTCGGGCCGCTGCGCGCCGTCATCAACGCGGCGCAGGACGCGCGCGCCGATCTTCTGCTCCTTGTGGGCGATACGTTCGAGTCCAATCGCGTTCCGACAAGCATCATCATCGAAGCAGCCCGCGCGCTCGATGCGTTTGGTCGGCGCGTTGTGATCCTGCCGGGGAACCACGATCCGGTGATCGAGGGCGGCGTATTCAGTCATCCCGCGTTCGCGCGGCTGGACAATGTCGCAGTGCTTGGCGCGACCCACGACGACGCCGTGTGGTTCGATGATTTCGATCTGGAAGTATGGGGCCGTGCGCACCGTCATTATGGCGACATGGACCCGCTGCTTTCGCCGCCGCCCCGCGCCGCGCGCTGGCGCATTGCGCTGGCCCACGGCCATTATGAGGAGCGGCCGGACCGTTCCATCCGCGCGCGGCCGTCATGGTTGTGCGGGGCGGACGAGATCACTGCAACGGCTGCGGACTATGTCGCCTTCGGCCACTGGAATCGCGCGGTGCGCGTTGGCGTCTGCGATATCCCTGCGTTCTATTCAGGCTCGCCCGATTACGCAGGCACGGTCAATGTCATACGACTTGGCGCTGCCGGAGTCGCCGTCGAGCGCGCGCCGCTTGTTTTGCCGCCAGAGGTTATGGCGGAGACGCAGGGTTTTCAAAAAGACTTTTAGTTAAAGGGGCGAAACATGGCTGACGTGCTGAAGAACCTATCCGACATTTCGCTTGAAGGGCGCGTTGCGCTGGTCACAGGCGCGGCGCGCGGCCTTGGGCGCACGATGGCGTTCGCGCTATGTCAGGCGGGCGCCGACGTCGTGCTGCTGGATATGGACGCCGACGCGGTGGACATTGCCGCTCACGAGGCGGCTGGCCAACCCCGCGCCGGTCGAGCCATGGGCGTCTCCTGCGACATCCGCAACCTTGCCCAGTGCCGCGCGGCGGTCGCCCGCACGCTGGAGGCGTTTGGCGGCTTGCACATTCTCGTCAACAACGCGGCGCTGGGTCCCGCCCACATCGAACGCGCCGCACAAACGCGCTCCTCACTCTTTCATGAGGCTGACCCTGAAGCGTGGGGCGATGTGATTGACGTGAATGTGAAGGGCACGTTTTTCATATCGCACGCAGCGGCGCCCGCGCTCATCGCCTCGCGCTGGGGCCGCATGATCAACGTCACGACCTCGCTCTCCACCATGCAGCGCGGCGGCAATTCGCCCTACGGCGTCAGCAAGACCGCCATCGAGGCCGAGACGATGATCTGGGCGCAGGACCTGGAAGGCACTGGCGTCACGGTGAACTCGCTCATTCCCGGCGGCGCTGCGGACACTGAATTTGTCTCCGCCCGCAGCCGCGCGCAGATTGCGCAGACCGGACGCGCGCTTCTGGCGCCAGATGTGATGATCGCGCCGCTTCTCTGGCTTTGCTCCACGCAGGCTGACGCCGTGACCGGCGCCCGCTATGTAGGCAAAATGTGGAATCCCGCGCTGGCGCCAGAAGACGCCGCATGCGGCGCCCTGGAGCCCCCAGTCTTGCGCGCGCCCGACCGCGACTAGAGGCGCGGTTGCGGACCCTCACGAAAAAGTACAAAGCTTAAGATAGATCGTCCATGGCTGCAGCCTAAACCGCTGGGTAAGGCTCGACGACAAGACGAACAAGGAGGAGGGAACCTATGCTTCGCAGAGATTTGCTTAAAGGCGCGGCGTCTGCCGCTATCGCCATCGCCGCCGGCTTGCCGGCCACTGTGGCGCTCGCCCAGCAGCAGACCGTCAAGGTCGGCTTCATTGGTGCGCTCACCGGTCCTCAGGCCGCCTCCGGCCGCCAGATGGCGAACGCCATCCGACTCTACCAGCAGATCAATGGCGACACCGTCGCTGGCAAGAAGGTGGAAGTCATCTTCCGTGACGACACCGGCGTCGCTGACCAGACGCGTCGCATCGCGCAAGAGTTGATCGTCAACGACAAGGTGGCCTTTCTGGCTGGCTTCAGCCTGACGCCGCTGGCGCTG
>JANPPJ010000117.1:0-17507 GCA_031428455.1 Hyphomicrobiales bacterium
CCTGCCCGATGCTCTGCACGTTCTCACTGCTGGGGATCAGCTTGCAGAGAACGAGATCGAGGCCAAGATCGTGGAAACGCCTCATCTGCTTCACCACCTGTTCGGTGGTTCCCATGCACCCGGCCTTGGTGTTGGGCAACATCCGGCGCTTCAACTTGCGGATGTCGCCATCCGGATCGTACCGCATGATAGTCTGGATCGTGTCTTCGATGGCGCTCTCTTCGTCTTTGCCCAGCGCAACAAAGGGATTGATGCCAAAGCGCATTTTGCGCCCCAGACGCTCCGCGCGCTGGCTCATGTCCTTCACGCAATCCTCGATGGCGCGAAGCACGTCGTCCGTCGTTTCCGCCTCTTTGGGATAATTGATGAACCACCAGTCGCACGTCTCCGCCACAAACTCTCGACCATCGTCGCCAAAACTGACCGAGAAGATTTCGGGCGGCGTCGGCGTCGCTGGCTTCAGGAGCAGCTTCGCGTCCTTGAGCTTGTAGAATTGACCATCAATGGAAAAGGACTCGTTCTGCCAGAGCCCGCGCAGGATCTCTATGAACTCCTTCGAGCGCTGATACCGGTCCGGCCCCTGCAAGACCTCTCCACCGAACATCGTGAACTCTTCGTCGAACCACCCGTTCACAACGTTGAGGGCCATGCGCCCCTTGCACATGCGGTCCAGAGAGGCTGACATTTTAGCCGTGAGCACCGGATCGAGCAGCCCCGGATGGATCGCCACCAGCGCCCGCATGTTCTCAAAACGCGAGGCGATGGCGCCCGCGAGAATCCAGGCCGACAGATCGCTCCCCAGATGGCGTTCTGCAAAGAGGCAAAGGTCGAAACCGTTGCGGTCAGCCGTCAGCAACAAATCGGTCGAATGCTCCATTTGCGCATCACGGACGCCCGCAGGCAGGGGCGAAAGCGCGATGGCGTGAGACGACGCGGTTTCGGGAGACCCAACCGTCGCCATGGGAATGGGCGCATACAAACCGAAATGCATTTGAGGCGTTTCCTGGACTCGGTATTTGCGTGCATCCTACCAATTCGGCAGGGACCAGGGCAACTGCCTGCACGAGGGCCGCCGCCGCAAGAACGCGCGGTGAATGAGCCGAGGCGGGCAAGCCCCGGCGTAGTTGCGGTTTCATCGCAATCAGATGTCCGTCAAAAGCGCAAAACCAACGCCCCGACGCTCCAGCCTGCCAAAGCCCGGAAAGGCGATATGGGCGCCCATGATCAGCAGGTCGTCATCGACGCACATGTCGAAGATCGCGCGCCGTGACTGCGCAGCGGCGCCGGGGTCCATGTCATAGATGACAGCAATATCGGGGTGCGGGATCTGGATTTTTTCGAAATGGACCGTGTCGCCCCACATGATCGCTCGCTCGCGGCCCGATGAGATGAGCCAAGTTGTGTGGCCGGGCGTGTGGCCCTTGGAAAGGTGGGCGCAAACGCCGGGATAAACCTCCTGCCCTCGCACAGTGCGCAGCCGCTCGCGGTAGGGCCGCGTATTTCGCTCCACCAGCGGCAGGCTGCGATCAACACGCGCATCGCCGGTGGGCGCCCTGTCGAGCCAGAAATTCGCCTCCTCCTCGTGCAGAACAAGCTCCGCATTGGGAAAGTTCGCCACGCCGTCGGCGTTGACGAGCCCATGCATGTGGTCGCTATGCAGATGCGTCATCAGCACAGCGTCGATGATCTCGGGCGCGATGCCTAGCCGACTCAAATTGTCAGGCAACCTGCCCACGCTCGGATAAGATTTCGTCCCTGCCCCCGCGTCGATAAGCAGGGTCTTGCCCCCTGTGCGCACGACATATTCGTTCACGCTGATGGTGAACGTGTCGCCATGCCCATGGCCGCACAAGCGTTCACATTCAGCCGAATCGAGGCCGACAGTCTTGTCGGAGTCCGTGGGGATAAAGCCGTCCGTCACCGCGATGATCTCGATGTCGCCGACGGCGATGCGGATTGTCGGGTCCATGCTAGCCTCGCTCATTGGCGTGACTTCGACATGCGCGCAATGACGTCCGCTGCTGCAATCAAAATACCCGCCGTTAAAGCCAGACGCTTCATGGAACGTTTCCTCACATGCTGGCGAACATGGCCGCCAATTCATTGCCCGCAGCATAGAACGCCTCAGCGCCCCGGGGCAATTGCCAAGCCAGCGGCAAGCCATTCTGCCTTGCGACAAACCAGCGATTGCATGCTATCGCGAAGCTGGATACGCGAGGCGCTGCAACGCCCGCAAATGTGGCCGGAGAGCGTGACGTGGAAAGTGGTTTTAACGGCGGACGGCCCCTGCGAGCAGTAGTGATCGGCGGCGGCATCGGCGGGCTGGCGGCGGCGAACGCGCTTCACCAGCAAGGCCTCAAGGTCGATCTCTACGAACAGGCCGCCACGCTCGGCGAAGTGGGCGCCGGGATATTCGTGTACCCCAACAGCCTCCGGCAACTGGAGGCCATGGGCTTCAAGGATTCGCTGGCGAAAGTCGGCGCGAAGGTTGGCCCCGGATCGCACTACCGGCGCTCCGACGGGACGATCGTCGGCTCGATCGTTACCGAGGACTCCAGCGGCTGGAACGGCATGTACGGGATGCACCGGGCCGACATCCTCAACGCGCTGGCTGCGGCGTTGCCTCCGGACTCCATCCATGTCGATCATCGCTGCGTCGGCTTTTCGCAAACCGACGACTGCGCAATCATAAATTTCGGCAACGGCCGCGCGGTTGAAGCCGACCTGGTCATCGCAGCCGATGGCATCCGGTCCGCGCTGCAGCCATTCGTCGTGGAGCCCTCGGCGCCCGAGTATTCGGGCTTCCGGGCGTACCGCGGCCTCATCGACCGTAAAAGCCTCGACGAATGGCCCGATGAAACCCACCAGGTCTGGATGGGCGAGGGCAAGCACTTCATGGTGTTCCCCGTGCGTAGCGGTACGTTGCTCAACTACGTTGGCTTTGTACCGCTCGACATTGAAACGGTGGAATCCTGGTCCGCCATCGGCGACCGCGACCAGTTGGCGGAATCCTTCGCAGGCTGGGACCCGAACATCGAAAAATTGCTCGCAAAGGTCGACACCTGTTTCTGGTGGGGCCTGTTTGATCGCAAGCCCCTGCGCACGTGGTGCAACGGGCGTCTGGCGCTGCTCGGCGACGCGGCCCATCCCATGCTCCCCCACCTAGGCCAGGGCGGTAATCAGGCGATTGAGGATGGCGTCGCACTCGCCATATTGCTCGCCGGCCGTCGGACCCAGGATGTGCCCGCAGTACTACGCGCCTACGAGGACCTTCGCCGCCCTCGCGCCAGCATGGTGCAGTCAGAGTCACGCCGGAACGGAATGCGCTACGATTCCCTCTACCCCAGCCTCGAAAAGCGCGATGAGGAAATCCGCAACATCGCCGCGCTCAGATTGAGCCTCTACGATTATGACGTCGCGAAGGCCGCGCGCGAGGTTGCTCAACGCTGAAGCCGGATCAGCGTCCATCAGCGGAGAACGCCCGTGTTCTGTCACAAGACTATTACACTGACCGGCTAGCTCTCGCTTCGATATCAATATCGGAGTCGGGAAGATGCATCAGGACAACGCCCACGAACGTGAAGCCGGCGACGAGCCGATGTGCAACGCCTCACCGAACAGGACGTTCAACGACGTTGCGCAGGCGTACCTCTCGCGCCGCTCCCTCTTTGTCGGTGCGGGTGCGCTTGCGCTGACGACAGCCTTGTCGGGCGCCGCGCGCGCCAACACCGCGACAGCGGCGGAAGTTAGAACGCCCTCCGGGATGCTAGGCTTCGAACCCGTAGCGCCGGGCGTGGCCGACACGATCACCGTGCCGAAAGGTTACCGCACCCAGGTGTTTGCGGCTTACGGCGAGCCATTGAACGGCTCCGCGCCAGCGTTCTCGCTGTCATCCACGGGCGCTGATCAGGAAAAGCAGATCGGCATGCATCATGACGGGATGCATTTCTACCCCATCAATGGAAGCTCGAGTGATGGCCTCCTCGTCATCAATCATGAATATGTCGAGCCGCGCTTCCTGCATGCGTCTTTCGCTGGCAAATCAGTCGGCGCTGATGACGTGCTCGTAGAGAACAACGCGCGCGATCCAGATCAGGTGCTGAAGGAAATCAACGCGCATGGCGTATCAATTGTGCGCGCAACACGCGGCGCTGACGGGCGCTGGAGCCTTGCAGACGACGCCCGCGCGCGCCGCGTTACAGGAGCCACGCCAATGGAGTTTTCGGGCCCGGTCCGCGGGTCTGATCTCGTCAAGACAAAGTACAGCCCGGACGGCGTACGCGTACGCGGCACGCTCAACAATTGCGCCCACGGCGTCACGCCATGGAACACATATCTGACCGCCGAAGAAAACTGGGCGTCATACTTCCGCAATGGCTCGCAGGCGGATGGAAAACCCGCCCTGCCCCGCGAACACGCGCGGTACGGCGTGCGGCCCGCGCGCTCGCGTTATAGCTGGGAATTGGCAGCAAATCGCGCCGACGAATACATACGTTTCGACGCGACCCCGACAACCGCCGACGCCACGCAAGACTATCGCAACGAGCCCAACGGCTTTGGCTGGATGGTCGAGATCGACCCCTTCAATAACGCTGCGACTCCCGTCAAGCGCACAGCCCTGGGGCGGTTCGCCCATGAGGGCGTTGTATTCGCGCCGGCAGTCGAAGGCCGCCCCGTAGTTTGCTATTCGGGCGACGACGCGCAGTTTGAATACATCTACAAGTTCGTCTCAGCGAAACCCCTCGTCGCGGCGAGCGCGAACGGCTCGCTGCTCGACGAGGGGACGCTCTACGTCGCGAAGTTTAACGACGATGGCAGCGGCGAATGGCTGCCGCTCGTTCACGGACAAGGCCCGCTTAACTCCGGCAACAATTTCGCCAGTCAGGCGGAAGTGCTCGTCAACACACGCCTGGCCGCCGACCGTGTCGGCGCCACAAAGATGGACCGCCCTGAATGGGGCGCTGTCGATCCGCGCACGGGCGAGGTTTATTTCACGCTGACCAACAACGCGCGCCGCACAGAAAAGGACGTAAACCGCGCCAATCCGCGCGCCGCCAACGCATTCGGTCAGATCATCCGCTGGACTGAGGCCGGCGGCGATCATGCGGCGACCCGTTTTAACTGGAACATGTTCCTGCTGGCAGGCGACGCTGCGGACAGCCGCGGTGCGACAGGACAGCCGCTCGAGGCCGCTGCAGCCCACGCGTGCCCGGATGGCCTCTGGTTCGACGCCGCAGGTCGTTTGTGGATTCAAACCGACATGGGCGAGAGCGAAATGTATCGCGGCAAATTGCAGCCCTTCGGCAGCAATCAGATGCTTGCAGCCGATCCTGTAACCGGTGAAATCCGCCGCTTCCTCGTTGGACCTGTTGGACAAGAAATCACCGGCGTCACCACCACGCCGGACGGTCGCACGATGTTCATCAACGTGCAGCACCCCGGCGCTACGACAAGTCGCGATGATTACGCAGCTGGCAAGTTTTCAAGCAACTGGCCCGACGGCTCAGGCAAAATCCCGCGCTCTGCAACCGTCATCATCACGCGCGAAGATAACGGCGTCATCGGCGCGTAAACGCTTGCAGGAATAACAAGGCCCGCGCAAACGGCGCGGGCCTTTGTCATTTTACTGTCGCCAAACCGTCGTAACCCAAACGCCAACAGGAGTTCGTCATGCCAAGAATGTTCGCAGTCATTTTCGCCGCAGGTACGCTCGCAACCACAACGCAAGCGCAAACGATCGACGTGCAAACTCTTACATCTCGTGACCCCGCTCTCGCCTGGAAAACGATGGATCTGCCGAACGGCAAGAAGGCGATCTACACGCTTGGGGTAGGCTCTGGCGCGTTCCGGCATAAGGACGATCCCGCAAACACATTCTGGACGGTGGGCGACCGCGGCCCGAACATGACATGTGCGGAAGCAAAGCCGCTGCTCGGAGATGCGCCGGCAGCAGAATGCGCCAAGCGACCGAATGGACGCATCTATCCAACGCCAGACTATGCGCCGTCCATCTACCGCATCTCGCTTGATCGCGCCGCCGGCGCGTTCAGCCTCGTCGAGACAATTCCACTGCTCAAAGCAAAAAGCGGGACGAGAGTAGCGGGCCTCCTGAACCCACAGACAGTTGCGAGCAAGGATTCCGGCGTTGACCTGCAAGGCCGCGACCTGCCTGACGACCCTGATAACATGGATCTGGAAGCAATCGTCCGGCTTGCCGATGGCAGCTTCTGGGTTGCTGATGAGATGGGTCCGTCGATTGCGCACATCTCTCGCGAAGGCCGCATTCTCAAGCGCTTCGTTCCAGCGAACGCAGCAAAAGACTACGCTGGAGCTGAAGCCGAAATCGTAGCTTCACTGCCCGCTATTCTTTCAAAGCGACAGGGCAACCGTGGTTTTGAAAGCATCGCAATTTCGCCCGATGAGACGCACCTGTACTTTATCATGCAGAACCCGCTGGCTAACCCGGATGCGAAAGCATTCCAGGCAGCACGCAACACGCGCCTGTTCAAAATGGAGCGGACCACGGGCAAGCTCGTTGCCGAGTATGTCTATCAACTCGAAAACCCATCTTCGTTCGGCTTTGACCCCACGACCCGCCAGAGCGATCCGCGCATCTCCGAGCTTCTGGCAATTGCCAACGACAAACTGATCGTGCTCGAGCGAACTGAAAAGACCACGAAGTTGTTCGAAATTGATCTGGCCGGTGCTACAAACATCCTGGGCAGCGCGTGGGACGAGGCGACGACGTCGCCAAGCCTTGAACAGTTACAGGACGCGCCGGGCGTGAAACCCCTTGCCAAAACGTTGCGCTTCGACACCTTCCGGGATGCCAAGGACGCGCCCGAAAAGCTCGAAGGCCTCGCGATCCTCGAAGATGGCTCGCTCATGCTGATTAACGACAATGATTTTGGAATTCGCGGCGATGACACGAAAGTTCTCATCGTAAAAGGAGCCCTTCAGGCCGATCCAGCGATCTGGAAGAAATAAGTCGGGTGATAAGCGCCCGAATTTCATTTCACATTCTGCAAAGGCTAACGAGGCGCTGCAAATCAGTGCCTCTTTTCATTGAAAAACGCACTTATCCAATGGCGTCAGGGATAAGAGTCACCATTCGGTCATAGAGCCGCATGCACGATAGCTTGTACGCCACTGGCCAGTGATTACGCTTTTCTGTTTGCTTTCGACGGACGAGAAGCGCTTTCTGAATGCTCCAGCTGCAGCTAGATAAGCTTGGCCGGAAACGCAACGTCCATCGGCTATTGCAAAAACGATTGATGTATCGGCACTCGCGTCCCCTCGCGGAGCAGCGCTTTATCTTTGGCAATCATGGCAGAACGATCTGTGGAACTTTTTGCCGCCGAGTGAGTGATACGTAGGCATAAGCGTTCGCAAGACGGTCGTCGCCGCGCAGAGCGTTCCTACATATGCGATTGGGCTGAATAAGTATGATTATTGAAGCTGGTTTTCAGATTACCTACGATTGTCCCGCCCCGACGCCAATGCTTCTGGCACTGAATGTGCATCCATCACGGCAGTCCGCTCTGACAACAGCACAAAATCTTGCGTTCAGCCAAGACGTTAAATCGAAAAACTATACCGATCAATTCGGCAATCTTTGCACACGGATTGTCGCGCCTGCAGGATCGATGACAATCTCAACGGCCTTCGCAATTGCCGACACAGGCTTGCCAGATCCCGTAAAACGAGACGCGCAACAGCACGAAGTGCAAGACCTGCCTGATGACGTGCTCGTTTTCTTGCTGGGAAGCCGTTATTGCGACACCGATCGGCTGGCTGAATTTGCATGGTCCAAGTTCTCGCGCACTCCCCTGGGATGGGCGCGCGTGCAGGCCATCTGCGACTTCGTACACGAGCACATCGCCTTCGACTATATGAAGGCAGACGCAACACGCACGGCCCATGGCGGCTTCACGGATCGTCAAGGCGTTTGCCGCGACTTTGCGCACCTGGCGATCACGTTGTGCCGCTGCATGAACATTCCAGCACGTTATTGCACAGGTTATCTTGGCGACATCTGCGTGCCGGTTGATCCCGCCCCAATGGATTTCAGCGCGTGGTTCGACGTTTATCTGGATGGACGCTGGCATACCTTCGATGCGCGGCATAACAAGCCGCGCATAGGCCGCATTCTGATGGCCCATGGTCGCGATGCGACGGACGTTGCCCTCTCAACAAGCTTCGGCGTCGCGCTCATGACGGGCTTCACGGTCTTCACGCGGGAAGTCGTTGAGTCGTAGGGCGAACGCCACAGCGTTGCTGGAGATCGCCGCCCCCGTGAACGCATCACGCGTTGACGGATTATTTGGCGGGACGATGTATGACGCAACCTCGACAGATACTTGATATTAAGCCGACGCGAAAACGGCGTGAAAATTTGATGGACACACGCCGCGTGGTGAAGGGATCGCATGTACCCACGCGAACAGCGTGTGGCGGCTTGACGATCCGCACGAGGGCATCTGAGCACGCAAGGAACGATTTCGCTCATTCGCGACGCAAACGATCGGCATCGATCAGATAAACCAGCCGCCCATCGCTGAACGCGGAGATGACCCTGGCTTCAAGCAAGCCCCGACGCTCCACAAGTATCAAGTCGCCGCGCATACCTTGAGCGATGACGCCTCTATCATTGAGATTGGCAGCCATAGCCGGCGCCCGCGAAACCAGCTCCCACGCCTGTGGCAAGGAAACTCCGTAACGCTCTTCCAGAACGAAGGGCGCCTGCAGCAGCGACGGGTAATAGTAATCCGACGCAAGGATAGAGCACTGACCCTTTTGCACCATATCCGCCGCCGACGGACATCCAGTGTGGCTCGCGCCACGCAACACATTGGGAGCGCCGAAGACGGTCACGTCGCCTGCGGCAATAGCCGCCTGCGCAACGCTTTCCCGCACGGGAAACTCCGAGATGTAAGCTCCCAGAGAGCGAAACTGAATTCTGTCCGCACTGGTGAGATCATCGTGAGACAACATCGGAATGCCAGATCGCATCGCTGCTTTTGCAAGGCGTTCAATTGACTTCGTCACGTCATGTTCTCGGGACGCCAACTGATCAACCAATCTCATGAAGTCATTCTCGCACAAGCCTGAGCGACGGATCATGTCGCGCATCTTGTCCGCGCGATGTCGCACCTTGATCGTGCCCGTGAGATGATCATTGAAGGCGAGCAGATCAATTCGGCCACCCGCGATCCATTCAGCGATCTCACTCTCGGCTGCGAGATTATAGACCTCCTGGCGCAGATGAAGCCGGTGGTCCACAAGCCCCTTGCCTTTGATTGCATCGAGCGCCGTGAGGAAAGCGCGCGCGGAGTCCGCGCCTCGAAAGCCAGGCTCCCAGGACCAGGTCAGGCCATGAAAGGCTGTAGTGATCCCGTTGGCCACAAGTTGGCGGTCGCTTTCAGCGAGCGCCAGACCAAGCGCGAATGTCACGCCTGGTCGAGGCATGATCTGACGTTCGAAGGCGTCCCCGTGAATGTCGACGAGACCTGGCAACACAAGCAACCCCGTAGCATCGATGGTCGTCGTTGCCTGGCCCTTGGGATCGAGATCGATGTGGCTGTTTCTGTTTTCTCGTGAAATAGCAACGTCCGCGGACACGAGGTCGCAGCCGACAAGACAAACGCCATTTCGAAGAAGGATCAAGGCATCACCACATTTGTGAGTTTAGGGTGGCGATATCAAGTTTTTATTACAGTAGAACGACGAGCGCAGAGAACAGAAAAGTCGTCGACGATTCATGCTGCTCCGTCACGCAACTGTAGCAGTTCTGACTTACTGCCTTTGCCCATACCGTCGCGAAATTGCGGCGGCACCGCGAGGCAAGCCATGATCAAACAATTTATAGCGGCGGCGTCACTTGCCATCTTTACCTTTGTAGCGCCAACGCAGACACCCGCGCAGGAGCGTTTGCGCTTCGCCGTTACCGACGTAGACGGTCTCGAAGGATTGCAACGGGAGTACGGCCCCTTCCAAGCCGCTTTCGAGAAGGCGTCCGGTCTGAAAGTCGACATGTTCCCTGTCTCAGGTCGCACGTCTGCTGTCGAGGCTATGGCGGCAGGTCAAGTCGACATGGTGCTTACAGGCCCTGCAGAATACGTCGTATTTCACGCGCGATTGAAAGCGCAGCCCGTGGTCGTGTGGGCAAGACCAGACTATTACTCGCAAGTTGTCACCATCGAGGGCGGCCCCGTAACTTCATTGGAGACGCTGAAAGGCCGCAAGATCTCGTTTGGCGAAATCGGATCGACCTCACAGCATCTTGGGCCGGCGCAGATCCTGCGCGACAAAGGCCTGGCTTACGGCAAAGACTACGAAGCTGTGTTTCTTCGACTCAACGTAGCAGTTGAAGCAATGATTCGTGGCGACCTTGGCGCAATCGGGATGAACCGTACGCATCTGGAACGCATCACCAAGGCTTACCCTGACCGCAAATTTCGTGTCCTCGAGAAAGGCCCAACACTCCCCGACGACCTGATCGTCGCGTCCCCCAGGATGAAGCCGGAAACGCTTGCAGTAGTTCGCAAGGCGTTTGTTGAACACGCCGAACCGATCATGAAGGCGGTCACGTCGACGGCCGAAAACGCAAAGTTCGTGGGCGGCGTGTTCCGTGCTGAAATTAACGACAAGGACTACGACGTGGTCCGGTCTATGTTTCGCTCGGTGAACGTCAACGAGTTTACGCGCTTTATCGGAAACTGACGGGTGAACGATCTCGCGCTGGCAGATCATACGGTAAACAGCGGCGGACATCCCGCCGCTGTAGCCTTGAAAGTCACAGGGCTTACGAAGGATTTCGGGACCAAGCGTGTCCTGCACGGCGTCGATCTTGACGTCGAAATGAACGAAGCCGTCTCTTTGATCGGCGCCAACGGTTCGGGCAAGTCAACGCTGCTGCGTTGTCTGATCCGACTTATTGAGCCAACGTCCGGAAACATTCATCTCTACGAGGAGGATGTACTATCACTGCGCGCAGGGGCGCTGGCGAAGTTGCGCTCGCGTGTGGGATTCGTTTTTCAACGGCATAATCTCGTCCCTCGACTATCAGCGCTTTCCAACGTGGTTCACGGAGCGCAGGCGCGCAGCAGCGGACCGCGCACGTGGTTTCAGGCTCTAGCAACCGGTGACGTTCGCGAGGAGGCATTTTCATGCCTGGAGGCAGTCGGCCTCGGTCCGCAGGCGTTACAGAGGATCGACTGCCTGTCAGGCGGACAGTCCCAACGCGTGGCCATTGCGCGCATGCTGATGCAAAGGCCAGACATCATCCTCGCTGACGAACCCGACGCCAGCCTTGATCCGCGCACCGGGCGCGAGGTGATGGAATTGCTCAATGAACTTACACGGACGCGCGGCATACCCATAGTGATTGTATCGCACCGCATGGAACACGCGCGACTTTATTCCGACCGGATTGTGGGGTTGGCAGGCGGCCGCATTGTGCTCGATACGTCGGCTCGAGACTCCGATCCTGAAGCGCTCACCTCTTTCTTCGAGGATACTCAACAGTGACGCTCGACGGCGTACGGGTACACAAAAGTGACGGTGTACCGCGATTTGCAGCCCCAGGCGCAGCTTCCTTCGTCGTCACCGTTCTGGCCATCGCCCTTGTTTTATGGGCCATCGGTGGCGTTGGACTATCGGCGGAGCGTTTGGCCCGCGGCATTCCGGCGCTCGGCGGCATACTCGGACGGATGTATCCGCCGGACTTGGAAAGATTGCCGCAGATCCTCTGGTCTCTGTTTGTCACCTTCCAGATGGCTCTCGCAGGGGCTGTCCTAGGTCTTATACTAGCATTCCCACTAGCCGTTCTTGCGGCAGATGGCATTTCGCCCCATCCAGTGGTCAAACACGCAGCGCGAGCCCTCATAGCGCTGTTCCGCACAGTTCCAGATCTCGTCTGGGCCCTGCTTTTTGTGATCACCGTGGGCCTTGGACCGGCTGCCGGCGTTCTCGCGATCATGGTCGACAAGATTGGCTTTGCCGGTCGTTTTTTCGCAGAGGCGATGGAAGAAACGGACAAAGGGCCGCGCGAAGCATTGGCTGCGTTGGGCGCCAAACGGACTGGCGTCATCTTCTCTGCAATAGTTCCGATGGCGATGCCATCATTCATCGCCACCTCACTCTTCAGCCTTGAAAAAGCAGTCCGCGGGTCAGTCATCCTCGGCCTCGTCGGCGCGGGCGGCATCGGCGTCGAGTTGAAGGTCGCATTTGATCTTTTTGCTTACAGCACGGCAGCGACGATCATCATCTGCATCTTCCTGCTTGTGCTACTTGTTGAACAGGCGTCAAACTGGGTGCGCCGCAAACTGATATGAGCAGATGCGTTACGCAATTTATTACTTGCCTGAAGAAAGCTCGGACTTATGGCGATTCGGATCCGGGGTCCTTGGCTATGACTCCATATCCGCGAAGCCTGTCGATCATCTCCTTCTCGACTTGTCCGAGGATCTCGCCCTCCTCACGCCGGAGCCCCGCATATACGGCTTCCATTCAACGCTGAAGGCGCCTTTCAGCCTTGCGCGCGGCGCAACAGAAGCCATGCTCATAGACGCAGCCACGCGTCTCTCATTGCAACTGCAAGCGTTCACCATTGGGCAACTTGACGTAAGCATCCTGGGCTCGTTTATCGCCCTGACAGCCCAGCCAAACGATGCTCTGCGAGACCTGGCGGCGGACTGCGTAAAGGAATTCGAGCCCTTTCGCGCAACGATGACCCTGGCTGAACGCACAAAGCGTTTACGCGCGCCTCTAACGGCGAGACAGGCCGAACTGATGGATGCTTGGGGTTATCCCTTCGTGCTCGATGAATTCAGATTTCACATGACGTTAACGTCGAGCCTTGCCCCTGAAAAGCGGGCTTCAGTCCGCGACGCGCTTGCAAAGTCCTATTTACAAATTGGAGCGGTTGCCCGGATCACGTCATTTTGCCTTTGTGTGCAGCGGCCAGGCGGGGCATTCCGCATGCTCAGGCGGTTCGCACTGGGACAGCCAGTGTCGTGAGGCTTGCAAGATAATCTGCAAGCGCACGCGCCGATTCGACAATGGATTTACTATTGTTGATCACGATGTCGGCGTCAGCCGATGAGAAAGTGTCTACTTCTCGCACAAGACGTCCATTGATAGCTGGATCGTCTTCTCGTCCCCGCTGTGCAAGACGCGAGCGCCGAACTGGCTGTGGCGCGTCGATCAGGACAACACGTCCACGCGAATAGCGAGTGCGCAACACTGGCGCCACCGACCTTGATACATTGACGACAACAGTTCGCCCGTGCGCGACCAGCGCGTCCACCTCGACAGGAATTCCGTAAGAAAGCCCATGCGCTGCCCATGCCAGCGAAAAGCCGCCAGCCGAGAGAACTACTTCGAATTCACGGGCGGACAAGTTAACATTACTTTCGGTGACGTCGGGGGCCCACGTGACGACACGTTGCGGAAATACAATTGACGCATGATTGCACAGGAGTGCCTGAGCGCCAGCAATAACGCTGTCCTTGCCAGCGCCGCTGGGCCCAACGACACCAACAAAGGCTCCTGGGGCGACGCCCCACAAAGCATCAGACGATGCGTTGACCATTTCGGTAGACCTCACGAATAACCGGAGCGTCCTCAACGAGGCGAACGCGAAGCAGGTCTGCAGCCTTGCCCGGTGCAATCTCGCCACGGTCCGCCAGTCCGCACGCCTCTGCGGGGTTGAAAGTGATCGTGCGGATCGCTCGTGAAAGCCCATAGCTTTCAATTCGCCGCGCCAGTTCAAACGCTCCAATCAGCAGACTACCGGGCACGTAGTCAGACGACAGAATGTCGAGAACCCCCTCCCGCGCGAGCGCTTCCGCAGCAACATTGCCCGAGTGTGATCCACCACGAACCACGTTCGGTGCCCCCATCAAAACTGAAATCGCCGCTTCGTGTGACAGCGCCGCCGATTCGAGGCTGGTCGGAAATTCAGCAACTTCAACCTTGTCCGCAATAGACTCTAGAACATGTTGATGTGTCGTATCGTCGTGGCTCGCCAATGCCGCGCCATGGGCCCGCGCCATCTTTATCAAGGCAGCGCGATGATTGCTGTAATTACGATCAAACTGCCCACGCTTGCGAGCCATCAGCCTATCGAGCTGATCATATGGCAGACCGGACTTGCCGCCATAATACGTGCGCCATGCATCAATGCTTGTAAACTGGCGCGCCCCCGGAGTGTGGTCCATGAGCGAGATAAGGTCTACATGCTGCGCGGCCATCACGTCGCGCGCGCCCTCAAGCACATCATCGGCGCATATCTCACAACGCAAATGGGTCTTGTGATCTAAGCGCAAAAGTCCGAGCTCATCTGCATCTGCAATTGCTTGAACCAAATTGAGTGATTCATTTCGCTCGGGTGTATAATCGGCGTCGTTGCCGACCCTGATCGAATCGAAAACAGTCGTGATGCCAGACGCCGCGAGCTGATGATCATACGCAATGATCGAAGGCCGCGTCAGCCAGTGCACCTTCGGGCGCGGACGCAGATGGCTTTCAAGATGATCCGTGTGCAGTTCAACAAGGCCGGGGATGAGTATATCGCCAGCGAAATCGACGCCTGCTTCAGGCGCCGCGCCCTCGCCAAGTTCGGCGATGCAGCCATTAACGACGGCTACCCAGCCATATATTTCGTTGTCCCGCAAAACGATACGAGCGTTCTCAATGAGAAAATCAGACATGGGGTTCACCCTCAATGCGACCCATGGCGGCAAGCCGGTCCGCAACTCTGAGCCGAACGTCCGGGTCGTGGAAGACGCCGAGGATAGCGGCGCCTTGCGCTTTTCTGTCAGCAATGAGGTCAAGCACCGCCTCCGTATTTGCCCGGTCGAGGGAGGCTGTTGGTTCGTCTAGCAAAAGTATTGGACGTTGCGGCGCAAAGCCGCGTGCAATGTTCACACGCTGCTGCTCGCCGCCGGAGAATGTTGCAGGCGGCAAGCCCCACAAGCGTTCAGGGAGGTTGAGACGCGCAAGCAAATTGCGGGCGCGCTCCTCTGCGTCCTGCAACTCGCATCCGTCATCGCGAGCAGCAGCGACAACGAGGTCGAGGCAGGATATGCGAGGGATGACACGCAGAAACTGACTGACATAACTGATGGAACGCCGACGGAGTTCGATGATTTCGCGCGGGTCTGACTTCGCGACATCGACAAAGGATCTTTGCCCTCTCACAAGGACGCGACCGGATGAAGTGACATAACTACCGAAAATCATCTTCAGCACTGAGGACTTCCCGGCCCCGGATGGTCCATCAAGCGCGACGCATTCACTACGACGTACGCTCAGCGACAGGTTCGCCACGGCAGGCATTGAGGCGCCGCCACGAAGATGAAGAATGAAAGTCTTGCTGACATCCTCCAGCCTGATCATTTCGTGGTCAGAAAAGTCAGTTGCGATCATGCCTGAAGCACCGAAGAGACGAGAAGCTGTGTATAAGCGTGCTGAGGATCTTCCAGCACCTGATCGGCCAAGCCAATCTCGACGATGCGGCCCTGGCGCATGACAGCAATGCGGTGAGCAAGCAGCCGCGCAACAGCAAGATCGTGGGTCACCAGAATGACCGAAAGCCCGTTATCGGCCACCAGGCTGCGCAGGAGATCAAGAAAACGCGCCTGCACTGATACATCAAGGCCACCCGTCGGCTCGTCCATAAAGACCAATCGGGGACGCGTGACCATGTTACGCGCAATCTGCAGGCGTTGACGCATACCCCCAGAGAAGGATAACGGCGCCTCATCCATTCGATCAACCGAGATTTCGACGCGCGCCAGCCAGTCCTGCGCTTCCTTGCGAATGTTTCCGTAGTGGCGCCAGCCAACAGCCATGAGGCGCTCGCCGACATTTCCACCTGCAGACACATTCATGCGAAGCCCCAGCCGCGCATCCTGCTGCACGAAACCCCATTCCGTGCGTAAAAGTAGTCGCCGTTCCATCTCGGACATAGCGTCAAGATCAAGCGTGACTCCGTCGGCGCGCGTGTAAGACAAAGCGCCGCTTGTCTTGGCTAGGTGCGTTGCGAGGAGCCCCAGCAAGGTGGACTTCCCGGACCCGGATTCGCCAACTATGGCAAGCACCTCTGCGGGGTATAGATCGATGTCGATATCAAGGCACCCTGCACGCGCGCCGTAATATTTAGTGAGCCCACGACCCGAAAGAATTGGCTGGCCGTTCATAACGCGCTGACCTGATGTAGATCGATGCCGAAGCTATAACCATACCGACGATACCCAAGCTTTTCGTAAAAGGCATGTGCCCGAACCCGCTTCAAGTTCGACGACAGCGCCAGCTTGTAACAGCCTTTCTCGCGCGCGATCAGCATGGCGTGATCCATCATGGCCTGCCCTACCCCGCGGCCTTGTAAGGATGGATCAACCACCACAGATTCGACCAACGCTGAAGGCGCGCCAAGGTGACCGATGTTATCGATGGCGAGGATAGCGTAAGTGCCGACGATGCATTCGTCCTGTATCGCGACGAAGAATTTGTAAAACGGATAATTCGCCGCCTTCTCGAATACACGTCGTGCGTCTGGCAGGGACAACGTCTGCCCGTCGTCATAGCCGGGCTGAGCATACAGTACCAGCATAGCAGGAAGGTCAGCTTCGCTCGCTTCCCTGATAAAGAGATGTGTCACTGAACAGCCTCCTCAACCAGGCAAGATTGCGCGCGCGCGCTCACAAAAGTCTGTGTCCGAACAAACAAACATTCGTTTCCCGGAATCGTCGATGATGACCTCATCGAGAAAGGACTGTCCCGATCCGCACATGGAGCAGTGACTTTCAAGCTTCGTTCGCTCGAATGGATGATCTTCAAAGTCGAGGCTAACGACTTGCGTGTACGGAGGAACCGCATAGATGCGTTTTTCTCGCCCCGCGCCAAACAATTGAAGGGCTGGGCAATTATTCATCTTTGGATTGTCGAACTTCGGCGTTGGCGACGGATCCATCACATATCGTCCGTCAACTTTGACCGGGTATGCATAGGACGTCGCAATATGGCCATGACGTGCGATATCTTCATAGAGTTTGACGTGCATCACGCCATACTCTTCAAGTGCATGCATACGCCGTGTCTCAGTTTCGCGCGGCACGAGAAAGCGTAACGGTTCTGGCACAGGCACCTGATACACAAGCACCTGCCCCTCTTTCAGAGCCGTCTCCGGAATACGGTGACGCGTTTGGATGATCGTGGCCTCAGTCGAGCTTGATGTCGTGCGAACGCCGGCCGTCTTCTCGAAGAACTTTCGGATTGAAACGGCATTCGTTGTGTCATCAGCTCCCTGGTCTATGACCTTGAGCACGTCATCACGACCAAGCACTGCAGCAGTAAGCTGTACGCCGCCGGTGCCCCAACCATAGGGCATAGGCATTTCACGGCTTGCAAAGGGCACCTGATAGCCCGGAATAGAGATAGCCTTGAGTATAGCACGCCGGATCATGCGCTTCGTTTGCTCGTCAAGGTAAGCAAAGTTATAG
>JANPPJ010000118.1:0-11622 GCA_031428455.1 Hyphomicrobiales bacterium
GCGGCCGCGTCCTGGCGTTTCAAGGTCGCGGCAAGTCCTTCTGGACCCTGTGGGTTCGGGCCCTGACCGGTGGCGAGAAGCCTTTGCTGGACAACCGGGTCTCGCGTCGCCTCCATCACGTCTGCGGCGATTCTGGTGCGCAGGTCGAGGGGCATGCCTGCGGGTCCGTAAAGACCCGAGGTTGTCTCCGTCGTGAGGATCGGGAACCCGGCCTCGGCTGCAGTCGGCGTATCGGGGGCAATTTGCGACCGCTCGCTGGAGCCCACCGCCAGCATCCTGGCCCG
The DNA here is from genome assembly GCA_031428455.1 of Hyphomicrobiales bacterium. Lineage (GTDB taxonomy): Bacteria > Pseudomonadota > Alphaproteobacteria > Rhizobiales > Beijerinckiaceae > Terripilifer. The sequence continues at coordinate 285 of JANPPJ010000118.1, forward strand.
CCCGCTTTGCAGGTGCGGCAAGGCGATTGCGTAGGAGGTGACCATCAACTGCAGGCGCGACTCGACGAGATCGGAGCCGGCTTGCACGATGTCCTTGTAGGGGACGCGCGCGGCGTCGAGGTTGTTGACCCGCAGAAACGCATTCATGGCGAGTTCGGGCACGCCGGGCGCGCCCGCGACATTGAACTTGCCCGGATTGGCGCGCGCAGCGGCCACCCAATCCTGAAGCGTGGAGACGTTCATCGCGGTCGGCGCCGCGATGGAGAGCAGCGTGTCCGCCACGCGGGCGATGGGGCTGAAGTCCTTGTTGAGATCGTAGGGCGTTTTCTGAGGCAAGGTGTAAGGGTGCGCGATGAACGACGCGCTGGATGCGTAAAGCAGAACATGGTCGTCATTAGAGGTCAGAAACGAGCGGATCGCGATCAGACCATCGCCGCCGGGGCGATTTTCGATGACGACGGGCTTGCCCCATTTCACCTGCAACCGTTCGGCAAGCAGGCGCGCCGCAATATCCGTGGCGCTTCCAGCCCCGAACGGGAGCACGAACTGCACGTTTCGTTGCGGCCATGCCTGAGTTTGTGCGGCCGCCGGGTTGGCCAGCGGGCTTATGCAGGCTGTTGTGGCGGCCAGGGCCGCGCAGCGCAAAATTGTCCCAGCATTCATGATGCGTTGCCCCTTCGTATTTAAGAAGGCTAGCAGCGCAGCAGTGTCCGTGCAATGAACGAGGCGTGCATTCGCACCATTACAGTCGTCCGGGCAGTTCCGGTTGTACTGTCCGGTATTGCATCAGCGCTTTGTTGACCTAAAATTTGAACAGGCTGCATCCGGCGGCGTCGTCGCCCCGTAGTGTAGACATCAAACATTTAACCAGCGAGACTGGCCATGAAGCGTAGCGTTTTTTTCGCCGCCCTTTCTGCTTTCGCATTTGTCGCGCCGGGCGTGGCGATAGCGCAGCCGGACATCACGGCAGGCACATGGATGCGGGCTGACGGGCTTGCGCAGGTCCGCGTTCAGAAGTGCGGGGAGGCGCTTTGCGCCGTTAACGTCTGGGTCAAAAACCCGGGCGATGAAGCGGTCGGCGATCGCCTTGTGATGAACGTCAAGCCGGTCAAGCCGGGCCAGATGGAAGGCTCCGCCTTCGATCCAAAGCGTAACTTGCGCTTCTCGAGCAAGATCACATTTTCCGACACTGCCATGACGACCAGCGGATGCGTGCTTGGCGGCCTTTTGTGCAAGTCGGTGTCCTGGAGCAAAGTTTCGAGCCGCTAGGCTGTAAGTGCTTGCTTTAATCGCTTGCCTCATTGCGCTTCAGGCGTTAGCAGCGGTCTTGTCATAAAGGCCAGCTGCATTGCCTCAAAAAATCATAAAAGTCATCGTTGCGCGCTCGCGCATCCAGGGGCGTGGGCTATTCGCGGGGCAGCGAATTCCGGCCGACACCTGGGTGATGAAGTACGCAGGCGAGAAGATTGATCTGAAGGAAGGTCGCCGCCGCGACCGCTTCTATCATTCCATTGGCTACACGGCGTTGTTCGACGCTGACACCCACTACATCGATGGGCTGATCGGCGGCAACGAGTCCGTTTACATCAATCATTCCAAGAAACCGAACCTTGAGGCGGTGCTCTATCGCCGCGGGGTGTGGTTTCGCGCCTTGACCGACATCGCAAAGGGCGAAGAGCTTACTTTCGATTACGGGTTCGATCCCAAGGAACAGGCGAAGCTGCGGTAATTGCATTGGGTGAGACCATGAAGGCGATCCGCATCCACGCGCATGGCGGGCCTGAAGCGCTGACGCCAGAAGACGTCGAGATCGCGAACCCGGCTCCCGGCGAAGCGCGCGTACGCCACACGGCGATTGCGCTGAATTTCTCCGATATCAACGTAAGGCGGGGCGGCTTTTATCAGGCAGAGTCGATGCCGATGCCGTTGATCCCCGGCAACGAAGCGGCGGGCATTGTCGTCAGTCTCGGCGAAGGCGTGAAGGACTGGCGTGTGGGCGACCGGGTCGCCTACGCAGGAATACACGGGCCCTTTTATCGCAACACCGGCGCGTATGCGCAGGAGCGCAATGTGCCGGCCGACCGACTGGTCGCAATTCCCGAGGGCGTGTCAGATCGCGTGGCCTGCGGGCTGCTGTTGAAGGGCGCGACTGCGGCCAGCATCATCGAGCGGATCTGTCCGCCTCGGCCAGGGCAATTCATCCTCATTCATGCGGCCGCCAGCGGCGTCGGCTCGCTTCTCACGCGCTGGTCCGCCCATCTGGGCGCGATTGTCATCGGCGCCGTGGGCAATGAGGACAAGGCGCGCGCTGCGCTCGCCAACGGCACTTCGCACACGATCCTTTATCGCGAGCAGGACTTCGTTACGCAGGTGCGCAAGATCGCGCCCGCAGGCGTCGACGCCGTGTTTGACGGCGTCGGCAAAGACACATTCATTCGCTCGTTTGATTGCACGGCGCCGTTTGGCACGCTTGTGAATTACGGAAACGCCTCGGGCCATGTACCACTGATCGACATGATCGATCTGGCGCAGAAGGGGTCTCTGTCGATTTGCCGCCCTGCGGTGAGTTATTTTTTAAGCGACGCCACGCGGCTACGCGCTGTGGCGCAGCGATTGTTCAACCTGGTGCAGAGCGGTGTGCTGCGGGTGGACATTGCGGCCACGTACCCGCTCTGCGAGGCGGCGCAGGCTCATCGCGACGCGGAAGCAGGGAAGCACGCGGGCAGCGTCGTTCTCATTCCCTGACGTGCCTGTCCAAATCGACTATGCGTCAGATAAGCAGCGGCTTATACTGTCTTAGCCCAGATGGGCTGACAGGAGTTTCTCGTGAACAAGTTGATTGCGACTGCCGCTCTGGCGGGATTTCTTTTTGCGCCTGCTATGGCGATCGCGGCAGACCGTACTGTCGAGGTGGTCAACAAGACCGGCCAGACGATGGTTGAGTTCTACGCGTCCGTCACGGCCACCAACTCGTGGGAAGAAGACATTCTCGGGGACGACACGCTGGATGACGGCGACTCTGTGGACGTGGACGTCGACGATGGTTCCGGCAAATGCGTTTATGATTTTCGCGCGGTTTTCGAGAGCGGCGCTGAAGCTGTAAGGCGCGGCGTGAACGTCTGCACGATTTCGACCTTCACCTTCGTGCGCTAGGCATCGGCACGGAACGGCGCGCTTAAGCGCCGTCTTCGGGCAAGAACTCGTTCGTGAAAATCCGTTCTGTCGGGATTTCCATGATTGCTGGCGCATCCCACGCGCGGGCTGCGAGCATGACGGCGCGCTCTGCATCGTCAGGCTTGGTTTCGCCGGTCGAGGAAAGATTTGCGATGATCCGGTCCTGCAGAATCATCGCGAGCGCATCGTCGGGTACGCGGACATAGCTTTTCAGAAAACGCAGCGACCAGTCGCGATTTTGTTTCATGTAAGCCGTCGCGCGCAGGACGGCCGCGAGGAAACGCCGTAGATCGTCACCCCGCTTCTCCCGCGCCGCCGCCGACGCGGCGTAACCATGAACGGCAGTGCGGTCTGAAGGATCCGTCAGATCCACCAGCACCCGTGCGTAGCCTGCGGCCACTTCGCGCTGGGCGACTGACGCCGAGAACAGCATCGCGTCGATCTCGCCGCTGCGAAGCGCCGGCACCAGGGCCCCCGGGCCGTTATGGATGAGTTCAAATCGCCCGCTCACCTGGTCTGACAGGCGCTGCGCCGCCATGTCGCCGACGCTAAGGCGCGGGCCAACGCCGATTTTCTTGCCGACCAGTTCGCGCACGCTCGTGATGGGGCTGTCGGCCCGCACAATCAGGATCCAGCCTAGAAATCCGAGACTGGCGGTGGCGATCACGCGCGCGTCGTTACCCCGGCTTATGTCGCGACCGGTGTAGGCGACCACATGATCGATGACGTCGACCTGCGCGGCTGCCAGCGCCTCTTCCGCAATGGCGGACCCGCGCAACGGCACTATGGTCACCTTCACGCCGGCTTCTTCGAAAAAGCCGAGTTCTTGTGCTGCAAAGGCTGGTGCGTAGCAGACATTGTCTGAAACAGTGACGCCAAAGCGCAGGGAGCTCGGTGAATTTGCCCGCGCCGCTCCAGCCATGGCCAGGAGGGCCATGGAATTGATAAACGTGCGACGGCTAGGCCTCATCACGGGGACTCCACGAACTCTCCTGCGTCGTTGCAGCGGTAGCGTAATTATGTGGGCTTTTGCGGCGGTCTTATGAAGAAACGCCGCTTTCTCTCTTTATCCCGCGATTCAAGTTAACAAACTAGAATTTATAGGGGAAACCACGAAAAAAGTGCGGGCGCAGTGCGCCTTGGCGAATGCGGCGATACACTCGACCTGATGGGCGTCCATATCCGCGTGTTTGGAATCCTCGCCTCGCGACGCTGACGACTGTTGCGTCATTTCGCGCTGCTTCAGTACGTGACCAGATGGAACGCGGGCGGTCACGGGGTGTTCTTTTACGACACCGCCAGCCCGCGACCCTGCAAGATGCGGCGACCTTGCAAGATGGGCGACCTTGCAAGATGGGCGTTCTTGAACGAAACCTTCGGGCGCCCTCTTTCAGCCACGGTTGCGCGGTCCTATATTGCAACGTGCGCGGTCGGCGTCTGCGGCCGCATCGAGAGTTGCCCTTTTGGGGACTCAAGGAGGAAGAATGAGCGCTGCGCTTCCGGTGCTGTCCGCTGAAGGCGGATTGTCCCGTTATCTCGCAGAAATCCGGCGTTTTCCCATGCTCCAGCCGGAGGAAGAATACATGCTGGCCAAAAGCTGGCGTGAGCATGGGGACCGTGACGCAGCCCATCGGCTGGTGACGTCACATCTGCGGCTTGTCGCCAAGATTTCAATGGGCTACCGCGGCTATGGCCTCCCGATTGGCGAGGTGATCTCTGAAGGCAATGTTGGCCTGATGCAGGCCGTCAAGCGGTTTGAGCCTGAGAAGGGCTTCCGGCTGGCGACTTACGCCATGTGGTGGATTCGGGCCTCGATCCAGGAGTACATCCTGCGCTCGTGGTCGCTTGTGAAGATGGGCACCACAGCGAATCAGAAGAAGCTGTTCTTCAACCTGCGCAAGGCCAAGAGCCAGATCTCGGCCCTTGAAGAGGGCGATCTGCGTCCTGAGCAAGTAAAGATCATCGCGACTAAACTGGGCGTGAGCGAAAAAGAAGTCATCGACATGAACCGTCGCCTCAGCGGCGACGCGTCGTTAAATGCGCCGATCCGCCAGGAAGGCGAAGGCGAGTGGCAGGATTGGCTGGTCGACTCAAGCACCAGTCAGGAAGCTGTGCTCGTCGAGCAGGAAGAGTCGAGCAACCGCATGACCGCCTTGAAGCAGGCCCTTGGCGTGCTGAACGAGCGCGAGCGTCGCATCTTTGAGGCGCGTCGCTTGTCCGACGACCCGGTGACGCTGGAAGATTTGTCGAGCGAGTTTGGCATTTCACGCGAGCGTGTCCGCCAGATCGAGGTGCGCGCCTTCGAAAAGGTGCAGGTCGCGGTCAAGGACGGGCTTGCCCGGATCGAGGCCTCGCCTTCGGCTCCCGTGGCTTTGACCGCGCACTAGAATCGAAGCCTTCCGATAAAAAAGCCGCCCTCCGGGGCGGCTTTTCCGTTTGTGACGATGTGCTCCGTCAGCGCTGCCACTGCTCCAGCGCCTGTTCGATCAAACGATCGCCGGGCGGGCCCTTCTCGATAGTGATCTTCGAGATGCGGCCGTCGGCAAGGCGGATGGGGATGTCGAACCAGCCGCGTGTCTTGAGCGTGTCGATGTTGCGCGAAACCAGGCTCGGGTCTGCGCTCAGCGCAACGATGTAGATGTTGTCGGTGATCTTCGCCTGCGCGCCCGCAAGCGGCTCCACCGCAGGAGCGGATTCGTTTCGCATCTGCGGCGTGCCAATCTCTGCAACGCCCGGAATGGACGCACCGTCCTGCGGCAGGAAGCGAAGCGTCATCATGTGCGATGCACGCAACGTGGTGTCGTTGTTTTTTTCGATCAGCAACACAAACTTCATGCCGACGGCTGCGATATCGACATCGGCGCGCACGGCTGGGGACCCATTGGCGCCAGGCCTGCGGCTTTCTTCAAGCCGCCAGACGGTGGTGCCGATATGGGTCTCGACATTCTGCATGTCGTTGACGGCCGCCTGCACCAGAATGGCCGAACGTTGCGCCACGGGCGCCGCCTGCTCAACAATTGCGGGGCGTTGTGGCGCTTGTTGGAGCGTTTGCGCCTGTTGCTGGGGCGCAGCGGGCTGGCGCGCAGGCTGATCGGACGCCCGCGGGGGCTGGGCTGGCGCAGTAGGCTGTGCCGGAGCGCTCGGCGCCGGGGTGGCGCCCGGGCCGCCAGCGCGCTCGTTGATTTTTGCCGCCCCTTGCGGGCGGGCGGCGTCCGCCACAGTGGCGCGGGGTTTGGAAAAGTCCTCCTGCGGGACGCGCAGGCGCCACGCCGCAAAGCCGATGCCGCCGCCGATCAAAAGGATCAGGGGAATCCAGATCAGCATCTGGCGGGAGACGCCGCGCCCGGTTTCGGGACGGATCGGAACCGCTGGTCGCGTGGCGTCACCACGCGCCGCTGAGGCAGGCGCGCGCGTCGCAACCGCTGGCGTCGCAGGCTCGTTTTCGGGCTCATTGCGGCCAGCAGCACGGGGCGGGGGGCTCGCCGGAGGCGCCCGTTCGACGACTGTCGTTCGCGCCGCTGCGGCGGGAGGTAAGGGCGGTTGCGCGGGAGGTTGCGCAGGCTTCTGGGCTGGCGGCGGACTTACCGGAGGCGCGGGCGGAACAGGCGCGGATGGCTTTGCCTCGACTGGCGCGCGGGCGCCTCCAGCCGGGGCTGCATGGGACAAAGTGGGCGGCGCGGGCGGACGGCCTACAGGCGGCGAACCCGGCGGGGGCGTCAGCGGGCCGGTGCGGGCCGCGCTCGTTGAAAGCGGGGGCGGGGCGGGCCGTGCGGAAGGCGGCTCGGGCCGGGGTGGCGGCGGAGCAGCTGTCCTTGCGGGCCCCCGGGTCGCGTCTCTGGGCGCGTCCTTGCGCGGATCTTGCAGCGAATCCTGGGGTCCATCTTGCGCCAGCTCGCCCTCAAGCCGCGCAATCGAGGCGTCGAGAGCGTCGCTCTCGGTTTGCAAATGCTCTTCGGAAACCGGAGGGTCGAGCGAGCGCAGCTGGCCAAGCAAGGCCTTTCGGGCGCGATCATAGATCGCGGTGCGCGTCTCGCGCGTTGAGTTGGGCAGTGCGGCGACCGCGCGCGCCAGAAGCGGATAGTAATCAGCCATGGGGCGTTATCATCATTTCCATAAGCCGCCCGTCAACCTCAAAGCGCGCAAAACCCTTTAGTCACGGAAAGGATTGTGCACGAGAATCGTGTCAGCGCGCTCCGGGCTGGTGGAGAGCAACGCGACTGGCGCCTCGATCAGTTCCTCGACGCGGCGAACATATTTAACCGCCGCCGCTGGCAAATCCGCCCATGAGCGGGCGCCCCGGGTCGTGCCCTTCCATCCTTCGATGGACTCGTAGATAGGCTCAACGCGTGCCTGTGCGGCCTGGCTGGCAGGCAGATAGTCGATGATCTCGCCGTCGAGCTTGTAGGCGGTGCAGACCTTGATTTCATCGAAACCGTCGAGCACGTCGAGCTTGGTGAAGGCGATGCCGTCGATGCCGGAGGTTTTCACCGTCTGGCGTACAAGCACAGCGTCGAACCAGCCGCAGCGACGCGGCCTGCCTGTCACGGTGCCAAATTCATGGCCGCGCTCGCCCAGCAACTGGCCAACCGAATCAGACAACTCGCTCGGGAAGGGGCCGCCGCCGACGCGGGTTGTGTAGGCCTTCGCGATGCCCAGCACATATTGCGCGGCCTTGGGGCCGAGGCCCGAGCCGGTGGGCGCATTGCCTGCAACGGTGTTGGACGAGGTGACGTAAGGGTACGTGCCGTGGTCGATGTCGAGAAGGGCGCCTTGGGCGCCCTCAAACAGGATGCGCTTGCCGCCGCGACGCAGGTCTTCGAGCAGCGACCATGTGCGGTCCATGTATTCGAGCACTTCGTCGGCCACCACAGCGAGTTCGCTGCGAATCGTGTTCGGGTCGATTTCCGGCAGGCTGAAGCCGCGGCGCAGCGCGTTGTGGTGCGCAAGCAGGCGCGCAATCTTGGCGTCGAGCGTCGACAGATCAGCCAGATCCATCACGCGAATGGCGCGGCGGCCAACCTTGTCTTCGTATGCCGGGCCGATGCCGCGCATGGTCGTGCCGATCTTTGTGCCGGCGGAGGCGCTGTTTTCGCGCAGCGCATCAAGCTCGCGGTGCACGGAGAGAATCAGCGGCGCGTTTTCCGCGATGCGGAGGTTGTCGCGCGAAATCTCGACGCCCTTGGCGCGCAGCGCCGCGATCTCTTTCACCAGATGGTGGGGATCAACGACGACGCCGTTGCCGATCACGGACAACTTGCCCGGGCGCACGATGCCCGATGGCAGCAGCGACAGCTTATAGGTGACGCCGTCGATGACGAGCGTATGGCCCGCGTTGTGGCCGCCCTGAAAGCGAACGACGACGTCCGCCTCGATGGACAGCCAGTCCACGATCTTGCCTTTGCCCTCATCGCCCCACTGGGCGCCGACGACGACCACGTTCGCCATGTTCGTTTTCGCTTCTGTTCATGGCCGCGCACGCCCCCGTTGCGCAGCCTTCACATAAAAAACCCGGCGGCAATCCAATCGGCGCCGGCCGGGGTCATTGCGCAGACGATCTACCGGATTGGGAGGGCGAGGGCAAGGCGGGGCGATGGGTGCGCCTAAAGCGAAGCCTCGATCTTGCGGCGCAGGTCTGGCGTCACCCCCGGCATGGGGCCAAACCAGTCGCGAAAGGCCGGGCGGGCCTGATGCAGCAGCATGCCAAGGCCATCGACGCCCTTGAGGCCGCGATGGCGCGCCTGCGCCAGCAGATCCGTCTCCAGCGGCGCATAGACGATGTCTGTCACGAGCGCATCTGCGGGCAGGCCGTGCAGCGCGATGTCGAGCGGCGGCTGGCCCAGCATGCCCATGCTGGTCGTGTTGATGAGAAGCGCTGCGCCATCAAGCGCGCTCTCCCGCTCGTCCCAGTCCAGCGCCTGCACGCTGGGGCCAAATTCCGCCGCCAGTTTCTGCGCGCGCTCATAAGTGCGGTTGACGAGGCGGATTTCCTTTGCGCCTTCGCCGATCAGCCCGGCCAGCACCGCGCGCGCGGCGCCTCCAGCCCCAAGCACCACGGCAGGGCCTGCGTTGGCGCGCCAACCGGGCGCAGCCTCCTGCAGCGAGGCGACAAAGCCGAATGCGTCGTAATTGACGCCGCGCAGGCGCCCGTTCTTTTCCACAACCACGCAATTGACCGCGCCAATCGCCTGCGCCACCGGATCAATTTCATCCAGCAACGGCAACGCCAGCTCTTTGAGCGGGATCGTGAGATTGACGCCCGCGTAGCCCAGCGGATGCAACGCGCGCAGGGCTTTTTCCAACCCTTCCGGTTTTACAGCGAGCGGCGCGTAATGGCCAAGCAGGCCGTATTCGGCGATCCAATGATTGTGAATGGCTGGCGAGCGCGAATGCATGATGGGAAAACCCATCACGCCGGCGAGGAGATAATGATCAGCGTGGGGCATCGGTCTTCTGGCCTGATTGGGCGGGCTTTATAGCACGGGACGACACCGGCTTCATCGGCTTGTTCAATAAGGGCGTCCGTGCGTGCGCCAGTAAGCGACCGCCTCGTCCCATGTGGGGCGATGCTCGGCCTCGAAGCCGCAGGTCGCGCCTGAGGCAATGCGGTGGAAATTCTTGATGGCGGCAAGGTGCGGGCCGCTCTTCATGTAGGCCAGCATGTCGCTGCGGCTGCGCCAGACTGTCAGCGTGTGCTGCACGCCGTCAACGCTGCGAGCTTCAGCAAACAAAACGCCGGGCGCACGCTTTGCCTGACGCATGGACGTAAATGCGTGCCACAGGAATTGCGGAACGCGCCAGATCGATTTTATGCGCAGGCCTGTGATCGAGACGTAAGGCATGAATTGTGTCTGCTTGTGTTGAAAGTGCGCTGGTTTTGGTGATCTCACGCGCCGCGCAGCGCATGTTCCATGTAGGCGCCGACGCGGGCCCACGGGCCGCCGGCATTCTGCGCGTCGCGCCATGAGGCGACGATCTTGCCCGCGATTGGCGATGCGCCCGCCTTCTTGTCCAGAACCGAGTTAGACTTCTCACGCGCGGCTTTCATCACGTCGGCAGGGAAGGCGGTGAGCTTTGCGCCAGCCTTCACCAGTTCAACAAGCGCGGCGCCGTTCTGGTGTTCGGCCTCTGCGAGCGCTGCGGAATGCTCGGCCTGACAGGCGTTTTCGATGATGCGCTGCAGGTCGGGCGAGAGCTTGTTGAACGCGTCGAGCGAGATCAGCGCTTCGCCCGCGCCGTTGGGCTTGTTGAAGCCGGGCATGTAATAAAACGGCGCGATGCGATGCAGGCCGAGCGGCAGATCGTTCACAGGCGCCAGTATCTCAACTGCGTCGATCGCGCCGCGCTCCAGCGCGGGATAAATATCAGCGGGCGGAATCGATTGCGGCGTTGCGCCGAGCGCCGCGTAAACCTCGCCGCCCATGCCCTGCACGCGGATGCGCAGGCCCTTGATGTCAGCGAGGCTTTCAATGGGCTTGCGAAACCAGCCGCCCATGGAAGGGCCGGTGTTGCCCGCAAGCAGTCCGCGCACGCCGCGTGGTTTGTAGAGTTCGTCCCACAATTGCTGGCCGCCGCGATGTTCGATCCATGTCTGGTGCTGCAATGCGCCCATGCCAAAGGGCGCCGTTGTGAAGAACGCCGCGCCGGGCAATTGCCCGTCCCAGAAAAACGCCGCCGTGTGGCCCATTTCCGCAGTGCCGGTCGACACCGCCTCAAGCACGCCGAACGCAGGCACGATGTGGCCAGCAGGAAAAACGTCAATGCGCAGGCGCCCGCCGCTCATCGCATTGATGCGCTGGGCGAGGCGATCTGCAGAGACGCCGGGGCCGGGCAGGTTCTTCGTCCATGACGTCACCATGCGCCACGTAATTGTTTGCGACTGCGCGCGCGCGATGGCCGGGGCGGCTATGAGGCCGGCGGCGGAGGCCGCGATCATGTTGCGACGGGTTGTGGTCATGACGCTGTCCGTTCAGGTATGGGGCGCGGCGTTGCCCCCTCATCCGACCCGCCTTCGGCGGGCCACCTTCTCCCGCAAGGGGAGAAGGGCGCCAATGATGCTGCTCCCGTAAGGGGAGAAGGGCGCCAACTACCTTGCTCCCGCAAGGGGAAAAGGGAGCCAATAACGAAGGCGACGGCATAAAACACAGCCCCTTCCTTCTCCCCTTGC
>JANPPJ010000119.1:0-9640 GCA_031428455.1 Hyphomicrobiales bacterium
GTCTGGCGCTTGCTCGCGCGCGCATCCAGAGTGACCGCCAGACGGCCGCGGAACATTAGCCGGTACGTCGGGTGTTCAATCAGCCGTCGAAAGTCGCGCGCGAGCGCGCGCGCCAGATCATCGCTGTAGCTGGGGCAGATAAACCGTAGTCCCGGATCCTGACCCAACTTCCAGGCGACAAAGGCAACGCTGACAATCGTTGATTTCAGTGTGCGGGGCGGCAGATTGATGATGAGGCGCTGGCTCGGACAGACGTAGACAAGCGCCCCGTCGCGCGCGACGCGCGACATGCGCGTCATCGCCTCGGTCAGGAAGCGGACGAACTCAACCTCGGACATCTCGCCCGACGCCATGGCGAACTCGCGGTGACGAACCTTGCCATTGCCCGTGGCGGACCGTCGATTGCAACGTTGTAGGGAGGGTCAGTGAACACCAGCGCCGCGCGGCGCTTCCCCAGCAGCTGCCTGTAGGCCCCAGCGTCCAGCGCAGAGCCGCACAGGAGACGGTGCGGCCCCATGGTCCAGACGTAGCCTGGCTGGCAAATGGCGGGCTTCGACAGGTCCGGACCGGGCGGGGCAAGTTCCGCCTCTGACTTATCATCGCCAGGGATATCGAAGAGTAGTTCGAGATCGCGGGTGTCGAAGCCGGTGATCTCAAGGTCAAACTGCGGGCAGAGATCCTTGATCTCCTGAAGCTCAATGCGGAGCGTCTGCCTGTCCCAGGTTGAGTTCTCCGTCAGGCGGTTGTCAACAATCAGGAAGGCGCGCTTTTGCTCTTCAGTGAGATGGTCGATGCGGATCGTTGGCGCGCTGGTGAGACCAAGGGTACGGGCGGCAGCCACGCGGCCATGGCCGGCGACAATCTGGTTGTTTTCGTCAATCAGCACCGGGACGTTAAAACCAAACTCCTTGATGCTGTCGCCGATCTGGCGGATTTGTTTTGCGCTATGAAGGCGGGGATTGCGTTTTGCCGGGGCGATGGATGAGATGTCGCGGTATTCGATGCGCAGGCCTTCCGGTTTTTGCTCCGGCTGGCGCTTTAATAGCTCGTGCTGTTTCGTCTTGCGCATAGGTCACACTGTCAGTGAGAGGGAGGGCCGCGGCGGCGGGCCGGAGATTCAGGCAGGAGCAGGCGGATACGGGCCACCAGATCGGCAAGTTCGACCAGGAACACCGCGCGCTGCGATAAATGGCGGTCGGCGATCATCTTGGCGAGATCAGCAAGGTCGCCGACAAAGTAAGGCGCGAAGCTGGGCTTACCTTTGGATACTCCCAGAATCTCGGCAAAATCAATCCGGTCGATAATCATGTAGACGCGGGCTGAGGCTTTCTCATTGAGGTTGCCACCATTGGTGTCGGCGACAAGTGGCTCCCGGGTAGCCGGAGAATAAAGTGTTTCGACGGTCGCCACCGCGTTACGAATAGCATCGAACTTCTTTTTGATGGGCGTTGCAAAGCGCTGCAAATAGTCGACCACTTCGCTCTGCTTGAACCCGGCATTCAGCATCACGAGCGCAATCGCGAGCATGAAGGCGTGCACCTCCCGGAACGGAACATCCCATCCCTGCCCTCCAGCTAGATCATCATTAAAAGCAAGCTTCGGGCGAACGCCACCTTTTTGGGCGCTCTTTAGCGTGTAGATCTGGCGATCGAGATCGAGCACTTTCTTGATCCGGGACCGAAATTTCGACGGGACGTCGTTATCCGCGCTTTCCGCGCGCATGATTTGCCAGAGGCACGTTTCGACCTGACTGCGCTTGTAGCCGGACATTTGAACTCCAGTCAGAACTTCTACAGCGGAAAGCTGGGGGGGGTGCAAGAGGCTGATGGAAAAGTCACAAACTCCGAATAGCAAGGCGCTGAAGAGCCCGATGCCCTCGACCCGTCAGTTGGGGAAGAAACGCCAAAAGACGGAGCTTGATCCGGTTGTCATGGTTCCATACGCTCCAAAACGACCGGCGTCATACGCCGAACGAAAAACGAAGATTGCGGGAGGACGGGCGATGAAAGTTGGCATTGGCATAGTAATGGCTGCCGCACTCTCGACGCCGGCGGCCGCACAACAAACGGCCGACAATTTTTACAAGGGTCGGCAAGTGACTTTGCATGTTGGTTCGGGGCCGGGAGGAGGCTATGATACTCTGGCGCGCGTGGTCGCCCGACATTGGCCCCGGAATATTCCCGGAGTCCCCCACATGATAGTCCAGAACATGCCTGGCGCGAGCAGCCTCACGATGACAAGCCATTTGTTCCATGTCGCCGCGCGCGACGGATCAGTCGTCGGGCTTGGTAACAACGCCATGCCGACAGGCCCAATCCTTTATCCGAACGCTGCGCGCTTCGATGTGGAGAAACTGTCGTGGATTGGTGGTCCGAGCCGAGACGCGCAGGTTGTGGCCGTCTGGCATACGTCTCCTGTGCAAACCTTAGATGAATTGTTCACCAGGGAGCTGATTGTGGGAGGTGACGCCGTTGGCAGCGCGCCGGTAGATTATCCCGTCGCTGCCAATGTGATCCTGAAGACGAAGTTCAAGGTCATCAGCGGATACAAGGGCACTGATGATATCGATATGGCGATGGAACGAGGCGAAGTTTTCGGCAACGGCGGGCTCGGCTGGGTTAGCGCAAAAGTGCGTAACGCCGGGAAAATTGCGTCGGGGCAAATGAAGATCATTGCACAATACGGCTTCAAGCCACATCCTGATCTACCGCATGTGCCCCTCTTCAAGATGCCGGATAATGCACTGGACCGACAGGTACTCGAAATTCTGTACGCGCGTGACGAAACAGGCAGGCCATTCTTTGGACCGCCGGGCATACCAGTAGACAGGCTTGAAATTCTCCGCACCTCTTTCGAGGCCATGATCAAGGACCCGCAATTCGTTGCGGAGGCGAAGAAGCTTAATTTGTCAATTAATCCTGTGACTGCCGCTGAGCTTGAAGCCTTGGCACAAAGCCTCTCGCGAATCGCACCTGAAGCCGCCGAGCGCGCGCGAAGAATGCTTAATTGAGTAAACCGGACGTTTGCGCTGTCATTCGGCGAAATATTGGGGTGCGACGGCAACCCGAGTTGAGAGAACGTCCCATGCAGCCGGCTGCCCCGCCTTCTCTGCAGCCTCACGGGGTGGCAAGGCCACATCCCACAATCTTGCGCTGAAGCGTCGGCCCGTAACCCCGTCTGACTCGCTGGACGCCAGCCACAACACGGGCGGCCCCATGATGGCCGCGCTGAGCATTTGGTCGAGCGCCACGCCGCGGGACTTTTCATGAATTGGCGTTGCAGTCGGCCCTCCAGGGATAAGAACGTTTGACGTGACCCCGGTGCCTTCAAGTTCCTTGGCCCAAATAAGCGTACTGGCTTCCAGCCCGGCCTTGCCCGGACCGTAACAAGACCGCCCCGGTCCGAGCATGGTATGGAAATTCGTAGTGTTGTTGATGACACGCCCCCATCGGCGTTGCAGCATGTGGGGAACCGCAGCATGCGCCATGTAAAAGGCGCCAATGCAATTGATGTTGACAGCTTCCGCCCAGAGATCTGGATCGCATTGCCAGAAATTTAATGTCCCTTGAAAGCCACGAGAGCGTGGGTAGTTCGAGCCAACGCCGGCATTGTTGATCAGTATATCAACGCCTCCGAAGCGTTTGACCGTCTCTGAAATAATCCGCTCGCAGGCCTGGCGTGATCCGACGTCGCCGGCGATCGGGATAAGCGCGGCACGAGCAGCCTTTTCGTTGAGCGCTGTCGCAAACTCGTTGAGTCGCTCCGCATTGCGAGCTATGCCCACGACGTTCACGCCATGTAGGGCGAGCGCTTCCGCCATGACAGCGCCAAGTCCTGTACTCGCGCCGGTAATAATAGCGACGCGTCCGGCAAGATCGCGATAGGGCTTTTGTGCTTGTGTCATTCCTCAATGCACCCTTCCCAGCTGGCGACTATTCCCACAGATGTGACAGACGGACTCTCACTCGTTGAGTGAATACTTCGACCAGAGCGGTGCGCCCGGACTGGACGCAATCGCGCGCAGCATGCAGCGCCTCGGCGAGCTGCGACGCGGCGCGAACGGTAAAAACTGTTGCGCCCAAGGCTCCAGCGACTACCCCAATGTCGACGCCGCCGTTGAAGCGAGCGTGCGCCAGCTTCGGGCTGGAGCCGCCATCACGGTCAGCGAAGGCGCGGTTGTTCTTTACAACAATAAGGATCGGCGCATTCGCTCGTATCGACGTTTCAATGTCCATCATCGTCTCCGCGATAGCCTCCTCACCAATGACGGCGGCGACCAACTTCTCAGGCGAACTGATTTTGGCGCCGATCGCGGCCCCGATAGACCATCCCATCGCACTCTGTACGCCAAAGCCGATGAACGCACGCGGTTCACGCGCGATGTAATGCTGGCAGGTCGATCCGCGCACAGAGCCGGCATCATGCAGGAGGATGCTATTTCGACCTCCCAAAAGAAGGTCCAGCTCACGGGTCACACGAAACGGATTGACAGGCGATTCATCTGAATGCGTAAAGGGCTGGCTGAGGGTGAGCCATTCGGCCTGCAATGCAGCAATACGCGCGATGCGTTCCTTTATTGGCTCAAGACGTTCCCGCGGCAGACGCCGTCTTGCGGCCTCCGTCATTTGCAAAATCGTCACGCGCGCATCACCGAGGATGGCTACGTCAGCCACATGGTGTTTATTCAATTCGCCAGCGTCGACATCGATCTGGATATGTTTCGAGCCAGTCGAAGGAGCCTTTTGCGTGGCGTGGCGCTTGAAGCCGCAACCAATCGTCATAATCACGTCTGCGTCGCCCGCGAGCCTGGAAGCAGGCAAAGAGCCATAGGCCGCCTGCGCGAAGCCACCAACGCCAAGTGCCAACGCATGATCTTCCGGAAAGGCGCTCTTGCCATTCAGCGTAGTCGCGACCGGCAACGTCAATAACTCTGCCAATCCTAGAAGTTCTTCAGCCGCGCCTGAGTACAGCAAGCCAGCGCCAACATAGACGTACGGCCGCTGAGCAGACGCGAGCAAATCAACTGCCTCTTTGATCGCGGCGGGATCCCCGCCAGCGCGCACACGGCGGCGCGCGCTGACGGGCACATAGTGAAAATGCTCCATCTCCATGGATGAAACATCATAGGGCATCCCGATCACGACAGGTCCCGGGCGCCCCGAGGTGAGATGCATGAAAGCGCGTCGCATAATTGGGATGACTTGATCGGGGCGCTCGATCACCGCACACCATTTGCTAAACGGGCGGAAAAGCTCGCCGAAGGGAATTTCCTTGCTGTCCCCGGACGGAAGCTCCCTCTTGTCATTGTGGCCGGCGATGAAAAGAATTGGGACGGAATCTCCCCAGGAATTGACGAGGCCGCCCATGGCGTTGGCCGCTGCTGGCCCCGCGTCCGCAAAGACGACAGCCGGGGCGCCCGAAGCTCGCGCAAAGCCGTCCGCGATATCGATCCCGACACGCTCTTGTCGCACATATACGACCTGGACACTGTCTTTCTCGGCCAGCGCATCTGCAACATGGCCTATTGACTGCCCCGTGATCCCGGCCGCGAGACGCACGCCCTCCGCAACGAGCGCTTGTGCGATGGCTTCCGCTACCTTCATGCCATTCCTCCCCGGAGGCAGACACTTCAATGGCGCCTTTAACCGGCAGCACAAGTGACGCGTATGCGCTGAGCATACCAACTTGGTAAGGTCGTGCAATGTGCGCTTCGAATTCTGCCCGCAGCGTAATGGTTTCGCGAATTTAAGGAGGGATTGAAGATTTGGAACCATCTCCAATGCCGAGCTTTAGGCATTTGACAGCAGGTCTTGTGAAACCTTACAATTAAAAGTCCTATTAAGCGGCCTAAGATCCGCGAATTCAACGGAGGAATCGATGACGGATAGCCCGAAGATAAGGCATCTGGCGATTATCACATTGGACCCGGAGCGGCTCGCAAACTTCTACGAGAAAGTCTTTGGCTTACGGCGGCTCACCCGTCCATCCGAGCGGCCAAAACAAGATAGCAAAGCTGTATTCATGACTGACGGATACCTTACTTTGGCTTTGCTTGAAAACAAGGCAGAAGGCAAAGCGCCGGGACTAAACCACTTCGGTATCCAAATCGATAGCCAGGAAGACATCACAGCTAGACTTGCGGAATTTGGACTAGCGCCTGTGCAGCGGCCCGCTGACCGTCCCTACGCTGAAACGCGTGCGACTGATCCGGATGGCAACAACTTTGACCTCGCCGTCAGGGGGTTTGGAGGCTGAAGGTCCTTTCGTTCGCGCCCCCTAGCCCTGCCGCGTTTTTCAAAACTTAGAGGCGAAAATGGCTATTCATTCAAGGGTTGCAGCGATTCTCTATACGCTCCCCGTAATGATGTCCTGTGCTCATGCACAGGAAGATGATTTCTATCGTGGCAAACAATTGAGGGCGATCGTAAGTACTACTGCAGGTGGCGATTACGACAATTGGATTCGCCTGATTACGCGTTATTGGGTGAAGCATATTCCAGGAGATCCCACATTCATCATTCAGAACATGCCCGGCGCCGGCGGCATCATCGCAGCAAACTCTTTTTACCATACAGCCCCACGCGACGGCTCCACGATTGCAATGATCGGACGGAATTTGCCATTTCAAGCCCTCATGAAGGCTGAAGGCATTCGATTCGATCCGCTGAAATTTAACTGGATCGGCAGCCCTGAGTTGACCAGTCGGGTTTGCGTGGCGATGGACGACTCGTCCGTCAAGAAGGCGGATGATCTATTCACCTCCGAGTTAATCGTCGGTGGAGCGGGGGCCGGCACGGCTGTGACTACAACGCCGAAGTTGCTTGCGTCGTTGCTTGGGATGAAGTTTCGCATTGTCGAAGGCTACGGTAGCGCAAGCAATGTGCAGCTTGCGATGGAGAAAGGGGAGGTAAAGGGAATCTGCCAGACAGTTAGTTCGCTGCGTACATTCCGCCCCGGCTGGCTTGAGAGCGGGAAGATGCGAGTTCTATTCAATATGGAGCGCACGCCCCTCCCGGAGTTCAACGCTCCCTCAATCCACTCCTTTGCAAAAACCAAGGAACAGCGCCAGATCCTGACAATTTACTCGTCCAGCGTAGAGCTTGGCAGGCCCGTAGTAGCGCCACCGGAAACACCCGCATTGCGCATCGCGCTTCTGCGCAAAAGCTTCGCAAGCACTCTCCAGGATCCAGGATTCAAGCACGAGGCTGAACGGCTTAAGCTTGATGTTTCACATGTACCCGGGGAAGAGTTGAAAACCCTCGTCGAAGATCTCATGTCGACGCCGCCCGAGGTGCTTAAGCGTGTAGACGATCTGACGCGACACTGACATTCGACCGGTTCCAGAGTAGTTGAATGAAAAACATTACCCAGTGTGACGTGCTCGTGATTGGCGCCGGCAGCGCAGCATTTGAAGCAGCAATTGCGGCGAGAACTGCAGGAGCCAAATCAGTCATCATGCTGGAGAAAGCCCCAGAGCATGAGTTCGGCGGCAATGCGCGATTTTCCGGCTCTCCATCACCATGGACGTCGACTTCTGTCTTGAGGCTGTCGAGGAGGCCATGGCCCGCCATGGCAAGCCCGAGATCTTTAACACCGATAGTAAGAATATAGGCGCGTGCTCTGCTTCGGAGCCGTGGACATCGCAACCATCGACCTCAAACGACCGCTGGACGCACCACAAAAAGTGTAAGGGATCTGTCCGAACACCTGTCAGTGATGTCTCCGGTCTTTACAAAGGCTGGAGCATCAAGCGGAGAGGTTCTGCCTCGCCGATGCTTGTGACCCAAGAAGGGCCCGACATTCTGTCACCTTACTGTCTTGTCCAAGGATCCGGTCTGGGCGGAACGGCCCATTTTGGTGGATAACCGGAGCACTTCATTGGAAGAAAAAGAGCATGAGCGGCGTCATCACGTGGTTGGCGGCGTTGATACGCACAAAGATCTCCACGTCGCTGAAGTTGTTGACGAGTATGACAGAGTTCTAGGAAGCAAATGCTTCGCCAGCACCCGTCAGGGCTACAAACAGATGCTGGCCTGGATGCGTTCTTTTGGCGACGTCGTACGGATTGGCATCAAATGCACCGGGACGTATGGTGTGGGTCTGCTGAGATATATGCAGCAAGCCGGTGTTGTCGTTTTGGAAGTCACCACCCCGGACAGAACCGATCGCCGCAAGCGAGGCAAAGACGATACTTTCGATGCCGAAAATGCTGCTCACGCAGCTTTCGCTGGTATCCGCACTGTCACCCCGACGAGCCGGGATGGCATGATCGAAGCGCTCCGCGTACTTAAAGTTTGCCGAAAAACGGCTATATCTGCACGGCACACAGCGCTTCAGCTTATTCAGACGACAATCATTGCTGCACCGGATGATCTACGGGAGATGCTGCGCTCTCTGACACGGATGCAGCTTATTCGAACCTTGGCGGCGTGGCGGCCAGACCTCTCGGATTACCGTAATCTGACGTCGGCATATCGAATCACGCTTAAGTCACTCGGGCGGGGTTATCTGGAATTGCACAATGAAGTCGCCGATCTTGATACTATGATTGCAGCCTTAGTTGATGAACTGGCCCCTGATCTGGTCGCTCTCAACGCGGTTGGCTATGAAGCAGAATCTCAGCTATTACTGACGGTGGGGGATAATGTCGATCGGCTACATTCAGAGCCCGGGTTCTCCGCACTTTGTGGCGTCAATCCTGTGCCCGCGTCATCGGGCAAGGTCAGTAGGCACCGCCTTAATCGCGGAGGAGATCGGGCAGCGAATAGCGCGCTTCACATTATTGCCCTTGGTCGATTTCGAACCGATCCAAGAACCAAGGCTTATGTCGCAAGGCGATTGACCGAAGGTCATTCAAAACTCGAGGCTATCCGGTGCATCAAACGATATATTGCGCGCGAAGTCTATCACGTGATCAGACGTCGAAATCGAGAAGTCGGCCAGAGGGAATTGGCTGCTTGACACTTGGAAGGGTGTCCAGGGCAGCCAGTTCACTTCGATGGAGTTTATCAAGGTGCTGGCCGACCGGGAGATCACGATCAGCATGGACGGGAAAGTGGCCTGGCGAGACAATGTCTTCGTCGAACGGATTTGGCGAACCATCAAATATGAAGAGGTATATCTGCGGGCGTACGCCAACGTCCCCGAGGCTCGAGCCTCGATCGGGCGCTATATCGGCTTCTACAACAGCAGCCGCCCGCATTCATCGCTTGACGGAAAGACCCCCGATCAGGCCTACTTCAATCTGCTGACGCACAGTGGCGGCGGCATAGCCTAGGCGGAAAACCACTTACGAAACGCCCACCGGTTGTTCAAACAAACCGAACCACCTCACAGGGAGGAAGCAATGAAGCGTATTAGCGGAATTCTGTTTCTCTTCGCGTTTGTAGCTGGGCTACAATTTATCAGAGCCGCCGCCGCGCAGGAGTTCTATAGCGGGAAAACACTCAAGATTATCGTCGGATCATCGGCAGGTGGTGGCTACGATAGCTACGCGCGTCTTCTCTCGCGTCATATGGGCAAGTACATCCCGGGTCAGCCGACTATCGTTGTCGTCAACATGCCCGGGGCGGATGGGATTATAGCTGCTAACCACCTTTATAATCTCGCTGATAAGGACGGGACCGTATTTGGAACGTTC
>JANPPJ010000120.1:0-8129 GCA_031428455.1 Hyphomicrobiales bacterium
GACGATGTTCAGCCCGAAGCGCCCCTGTCCGATGTGATCGGCAGTGACCATCTGCTTTGCGGCAAAGACCGGGTTTACAAAAGCAACATGCAACGTGCCGAAGGTTGTAATGTGTTTGGTCAACGCAAGGAGTCCGCATGCCCATGTGAGCGTTTCAAACGTAGAACCTTGTGTGTCGGTCTCGCCGCGATAGCCGTGCCAGCGCCCGATTGGCAGCAGAAATTCCAGACCTGCCGCGTCTGCGAGCTGCGCCGCCTTTACGTTATTGTCCCAGCTTGCGTCCCATCGCTCTGGCGCCTTTGTGAGGCTGAGCCCACCCGAGCAATTCATCCCGAACAGGCCCAGCTTGAACCTATTTTTGTTGTAGATTCGGGTATCATTTCTGCTCGCGACCATTCATCTCCTCCGATATTCTTTTCTTCGACGGTCGCTGATCCTGGAGCATCGCTGCGCCGTTTGACAGGCCGCAGCTGCGCACGCCGTTAGCTCTTGTGGCGAACTTAAATCATGCCCAGAATATGTCCAGATGCGGTGACGTTTTGGGCTCTCGGGCTCAGCGAAAGATTCGTATCGCGCCTGCAAGCAACGCGCTGACTCCATGCGATGCAAGCGGAAGGGGAGGTATTGATGTTGACCAGCAGAAGTGAGACGCGGATCTATAATTCGAATCGCTTCAAACTTGGGCTTTTCGGTATGAATTGTTCGGGTGGGCTCAGTCTCACAAAGGCGCCGGAGCGGTGGGATGCAAGCTGGGACAACAACGCGAAAGCCGCGCAACTCGCGGACGAGGCCGGTCTGGAGTTTCTACTGCCCATCGGGCGTTGGCATGGCTACCAGGGCGAGAGCGACACGCAGGGAACCACTTTCGAGACTCTCACGTGGGCGTGTGGTCTTCTTGCGCTCACAAAAGAAATCACGATATTCGGCACGCTGCATGTGGCTTTTGTCAATCCGGTCTTCGCTGCAAAGCAAATGGTCACCGCCGATCATATCGGGCACGGGCGTTTTGGCTTGAACGTCGTCTCCGGATGGAACCCTGTCGAATTTGGAATGATGGGCGTCGACCTGAAAGATCACGACACGCGCTATGACCACAGCGGAGAATGGCTCGACATAGTCAAAAAGATTTGGTCAGAGGAGGAGCCTTTCGACTACAATGGGAAGGTCTTTCAGCTCAAGGATGTCCTCGGCAAGCCAAAGCCGTGGTGGGGATCTCGCCCCATTCTGGTCAGTGCGGGCAACTCTGATGTGGGCAGGATATTTGCCGCCTCAAACGCCGATTGCCTTTTTACTACGATTCCTGATCTTGGAACGCTGTCGGCCAAACTCCAGACGTTTCGCGCCGCTGCGCCGAAGGGACAATTGCGCAACATTTTTTCAAGTTGCCATCTCATGGTGCGCCCCACGCGCAGGGAGGCGGAGGAGTACCACCACTATATCGTGCACGAGCAGGGCGATTTGGAAGCTGCCGAATATGCTCTTAACCTGCGTGGAGATCGTCTTGCTCCGCACCTCATGGCGGATCGGGACAAGCTCAGGGCCCGACTGATCAGCGGCGCTGGCTTCCCGATTGTTTGCAGCTACGATGACGCCGTCGCGATGTTTGAGAAACTCAGCGAGGCGGGCCTCGACGGACTGGCGTGCGGAATGATCAATTATCTTGATGACTTTCATCATGTCCGGGATGGATTGCTTCCGCGTATGGAGCGAGCGGGCCTCAGGTCACGCAACGCCGCCGCGTCATGACGCAGAAACTTTGACGCGGGAACGCGGTAGGGCTTGCGGAATGCCTCCACATTCTGGATCATGGACCGACAGTGCGGGGAACCTCGCTCTATTCAGGATTAAAGGCCTAGCCGGTTGTGATTGATCAAGACGAAATGGTTGTTCTGGTTGACCGAGACGGGCGGGACACCGGCGCCGCGCCCAAGCTTCAGGCGCATGTCGATGGGTTGAAGCACAGGGCGATATCCGTCTTGATCAAGAACTCCAAGGGCCAGTTTCTTCTGCAGAAACGCTATAGTGGAAAATATCACTCAGGGGGGTTGTGGACCAACGCGTGTTGCAGTCATCCCAGACCCGGGGAACAGCCCTTAACAGCGGCAATCCGGCGCCTGCAGGATGAGATGGGGTTTGCAGCAACGCTGGTTGCACTTTTCATCGTAGAGTATCGCGCCCAGGTAGGCGCACTTATCGAAGATGAGTATGTTCACGTTTTTGGCGGGACTCACAATGAGGGTATCTCGCCTGATCCGCTCGAGGTTGAGAACTTCAAGTGGGTGAAGCTCGATGAACTGGAACAGGACATGAAGCGCAGTCCTGATTCGTACACCGCATGGTTCCTTGAATACATGCGTCAGCACCGCATGCAGATCGCTCAATTTGTTTCGCAATAGAGCCCGGAGCACTAAGCGGCCCGGCGTGGAAGCGAAATCGCGGCATGCTTTGTGGTGTATTCCATTTGTTTATGTCCACTGGACACAATGCTATTTTGAATATTCTCACAGACCGCTTAGCCTTAAGGGCTGAGAAAACAAAACAAGTCAGGGAGGGCTCCATGCCCGTTTCTTTGCGAGTGGCGAGGGGCGGATGCCGCGCTGATTCATCCTTTCAGGCAAATCTACATCAGCGCCTGCTCAACCGATCACTCGTCATATTGGGAGAAGGCAAATGAGTGAAGCGGTGGGCGGGACCATGAATAAGCTGCGAGGCGCAGTTGTCATCAATGAAATCAAGAAGGCCGGCGTGAGCCATGTTTTGTCTGTGCCGGATCTTCATACATCCAAGGGGCTGCTGCATCCCATCGCTATCGATCCGGACTTCCAGCACATTCGCGTATGCAAGGAAGATGAGTGTCTGGGTATTGCGGCCGGCCTCACCTATGGCAACTTGCGATCGCTGATGCTTGTGCAGTACACGGGCTTTCTTTACGCCATGAACGCAATCCGGGGCGTCGCCATCGAGCAAAAGCTTCCGGTCTGCATGATGATTGGTCTGCTTGGTAAAGAACCGGGCGTCCTCCCAACAGAATCTCGGCGCTTTGGACTGCGGATCATTGAGCCCATTCTTGATGTCCTCGGCATTCCGCATACGTGCATCGAGACCGATGCCGATGCGCCACGAATATCAACTGCAATAGAGGAGGCTTGGCGCACTTCTCGCCCTACTGCGATTCTCATTGGCGGACGTCCGGAGGCTTGATGATGATTGACCGAAAGAAAGCTCTTGAACTTCTGGCAGGGCGTATCACCGACGAAATCGTAGTGTCGACCTACAGCACCGCCACAGATTGGCTTTCCCTGGTTGATCGTCCCCTCAACTATTTTTCGTCCGGCGCGATGGGCCTGGCTTCATCGCACGGACTCGGGCTTGCGCTGGCGCGTCCTGAGCGGCGCATCATCGTGCTGGATGGCGATGGCTCGTTATTGATGAACCTGCCTACGCTTGTGACGATTGGCCGGGTAGCGCCCCGCAACTTCACCCATCTTGTTTTTTGCAACGGGACCTATGAGGCCAATGGTGGCCATTCCATTCCCAATCCCCATGTTGATTTTGCAGGTCACGCACGCGCTGCGCAGATAGAAAAGACTTTTAGTGTGAGCGACCTTGACGCATTCAAGGACCGTCTGGATTACATTCTGCACGAAGACGGCCCGGTCTTTGGCAGCGTCAAGGTTGAGCAGGGCGCCCTTGGCCCTCGAAGCTATAAGGACATGTACAAGAGCGAGCGGAGAGCGGCTCTTCGCGCAGCTTTGGGCGCTTGAAATCAGTCGCTATCTGGAAGGGCTACGATAAGCAGCGTCATGCCGATCAGCGTCACAAAGCGGAAGGCTGCGGGGCCGCCGTTCCCAATGGGAGATTGCCACATGGAAAACCATTCGCCGCCAATGACGATGAAGCCTAGCAGCCAAAGCATGAGGCCCAAGCCAGTCCTGCATAGGAGAGGGACTTGGCGCGATTAAACGTCTCCGCCGGCATCCTTATAGCCCTCACCAATCTGAACGCGCCTACCCAACACAAAAGTGCGGTTCCACGATCCGTCAGGATGATGAGCGCGTAAGCCACATGGTGAGGCGCCGGAGAGGTGATTGCCCGGTAGCGAACACCTGATCCGGGCAAGATCGTATCCATCAGCAGGACATGGCGTACAAACACAAAATTTGTTTGGTAATCCGTAATGCTTCCAAAAGTTACCAGTGTTGCAAATACGGCGATCGTCGCCACAAGCAACACTTTTATCAGTCGCAGAATATGAAACCGGTCTCCTATCGGATGATCGACATTAACAATGAGATTATCCTTCCTCAGCGGGAGGAAGCCTAGTTGCTTTGTCCCTGCATG
Source organism: Hyphomicrobiales bacterium (assembly GCA_031428455.1). Lineage (GTDB taxonomy): Bacteria > Pseudomonadota > Alphaproteobacteria > Rhizobiales > Beijerinckiaceae > Terripilifer. Next base: position 4,342 of record JANPPJ010000120.1, read on the forward strand.
TAGATTTCGGTAATTCTGTCTCGCGCTGATTTTGGCGTTTCATGGATGCGGTTTACGAAAACAGCCATTTCTTTGCCGGTCAACGGCGATGAGCAATCAAGGCCCTGTTTTTTGCATTCAGCCAGAAAGTCTCCGTCGGCGAATAACGCTGTGAGCGTTTTGCGCATTGTGTTGATCTTGGACTCGTCAACGCCAGGGGGCGCAAGGATCGGCCGACCCATTGTGAGGCCTGCCTGCGCGAGTTCCATAACTGCACGCCGCTCTGGATCGTTTAGCAAATCCAGAGCATATGGCGCCGGGATTTCAGGGTTCTTGACGCCGCCATAGTAGACAAGCGGCCTGATCTTCTTTTCGTTGAGCCAGTGAGGGTAGTTCGCTTTAAGGCTCGACCAGAAAGGAGACGCGTTGCCGTCGTTTTCACCCTGCTCCATCGCAAGGAAGCTGTCGGTCTGCGACTTATAGCCAGGAATGATCTTCACTTTGAAATCGAACAGGCTGGACAAAACACGTGCAAAAAACGCAGGCGTTGAACCTGCCCCGCTGGCGCCCATGATCAGTTCGCGCGATCGCGCCTCGCTGAGATTGTTGACTGGTACGGTATGCCAAACAATCAGCAGGCCTGTCTCCTGGCTGGGCGTTCCAAGCCAGTTGAACTTTCGTGAGTCAAATTGTGCCTGCTTGTTGCCATATATCGGATCAAACACGATCGTATTATTGATCATGCCGATTGTGAGCCCATCTTTTGGCGCCACATTGTAGAGCCAGTTGGCTGCGCGTATGCCGCCTGCACCGGGCATGTTCTGAACGACGACTGTCGGTTCACCAAGCAAGTAGCGTGACCAATGGCGGCCAATCATTCGGGCGATGACATCGTAACCACCACCTGCCGCAGACGCGACGACAAAGTTGATCTGTTTGCCTTTGTAATCCTCCTGCGCCACCACAACGGAAGCGAAAGTTACGGAAGAGACGGCGCCAACCCAAAGATTACGGACGAAGGTTGCTTGAAGCATCGTGGTTCCCCTTCCATCGTGAAGCTGCGTCAGTACAATTTCCGGTGCTCAAGGCCATCTTCGTCGGCCAGCGTCGCTTTCAGTTTCATTCGCGGCAAGCAACTCTGGGGCCAACTGCATTGCGCTGGATTGCGACCGTATTGTTGTCGCGATTGGCGGAATGGTGAGCATGTGGACGCGGTCTCCGCTTCCAAGGACACGAGCGGAACGAACTTTGGCTGCATTCCAGGGTCTGCTGGCGTTAGCCCGTGGCGGGGGTATCTTGATTAATCAATTACGCTAACTAATCTGCCTTGTCACGCTCCACAGGAGACTAAACTGTCTGACGACCCTCGGGCCCTGCTTGCTGACGATCCTCTGCTCATTTCCGACCGGACCGTGCGCGATTATGACCGCCGGGCGGAAGAGTTTCGGGAGCGCACGCGCAACCACGATGTTGCGCAGAACATCGATGCGTTGCTACGTTGGGTGACGCCAAACTGCGGCGCCCACATTCTGGACTTCGGTTGCGGACCGGGCCGCGATCTTAAAGTGTTTTCGGACAAGGGGCACACCGCGATTGGTCTCGATGGTTGCATTTCCTTTGTCGAGACGGCGCGCGCCTACTCAGGATGCAACGTGTGGCAGCAGGACTTTATGGCGTTCGATCTACCAGATGCGCATTTCGACGGCGTATACGCCAACGCCACATTGTTCCATGTGCCACGACGGGAGCTGTCGCGAGTTCTGGGACAAATCCGAGCAACGCTGAAAAGTGCGGGAGTCCTGTTCGCCTCCAATCCACGAGGAGACGACGAGGAGGGTTGGGCGGGCGAACGCTATGGCGTTTGGCACAGCACCGAGGGGTGGAATAGGTTCATGAGCGATGCGGGCTTCGTTGGGTTGGAGCAATATCTGCGCCCTGGCGATGCACCAGTCGAACAGCGCCGTTGGCTGGCGACCGTCTGGCGAAAGATTGAATAACAAGCTGGGATGAGGCGACGCTAAGCACTGGCCGCTTCGCCTTTTTTTTTGCGTCGGCTCGTTTCGTGTGAGCTCGTTGATGCGTTTCAACACCTTTGTTGGTGTAGCCATCAACTCTGCTACGAGACTTTGCAAATCCCCATCGTCTTCCGCTTGTCGGTTTCTACCTATTCGCATTTGAAGCGGGGCGTGAACGACAAGCTCTATTTTGAAATTGCGACAATTGCGCGTATGCTGGAACCATTCCACTGGCGCTTTGGTATCTTACGGGGGCTATCCAGATTCGGCCCGAGGCTGGTCTTGTGACAGCCGTTGAGTATTGAGGACCATTGTGCAGCATTTCGAGTGTCAGGCCTGCAGTCAGCCTGTTTATTTTGAAAGTTCAGAGTGCCACGCTTGTGGCAGTCGCCTTGGATATGCGCCTGAACTTCATTCGCTTATCACTTTGAAGCCGTCCGAGAGCGGCTGGACGCAACTGACTGATCAATCGCAACATGTGCGCTTTTGCCAGAATGCTGAGGACGTTGCGTGCAATTGGCTGGTTCCGGACACATCAAACGACGCATTTTGTCTGGCTTGCAGTCATAACCGGATGGTTCCGGACCTGAGCATGCCGATGAACCTTCAGCGCTGGCGGCGGATTGAACAAGCCAAGCGTCGTCTATTCTATACGCTGCTGCGCTTGCAACTCCCAATCACGTCACGTTCAAATGACGAGAAAGGGCTCGCGTGGGATTTTCTGGCAGACTCGCAGGTCGGAATGGCCTCGACACCAGTAATGACCGGTCATTTCGATGGCGTGATCACAATCAACATTGCCGAAGCTGATGATGACGAGCGTGAGCGTCGCCGCGTCGCTTTGCATGAACCCTATCGCACGCTTCTGGGTCATTTCCGTCATGAGGTTGGTCATTATTACTGGACGATGCTCGTTGAACGAAATCCTCAAGTGGGAGTAGTCGAACGCTTTCGAGATACATTTGGTGATGAGCGAAACGATTATCAGACAGCTCTGAACAGTCATTATTTATACGGCGCGCCGGCTGATTGGCAAGAAAACTGGATTAGTTCCTATGCCAGTTCTCACCCTTGGGAAGATTGGGCGGAAACATGGGCGCACTATCTTCATATGGTGGATACGCTTGAAACTGCCAGCGCCTTCGGGCTCCGATTGCGAAGCCGCACACTGGAAGCCAGTCTCGAGACGGCGATTGATTTTGATCCTCATGTGGCAAGTCTTGACCGACTGATTGCCGGTTGGCTTCCTCTCACCTTCGCAGCAAATTCGCTTAATCGAAGCATGGGGCAGAAAGACCTATACCCATTTGTGCTAACGCCTCTTGTTGTTTCCAAGCTGGCCTTCGTTCACGAGATGATCCGCGCCGTCGCTGGCGATGTGCTGCAACCAAGCGACGATGGACTGCGCGCAATGGCGGCAGCTTTGCGGCTGAGGGTCGCGATGCCCACGCTATGATTTTCAAAAAGCTTGAGCGGTTTCGCTTTGGCGATCACAAAAAGCATAGGCGGTGCGAAAAATCTTCAAACCTGTGCGCAAACAAGTTGACGCGCGCGGTTCAATTCAAAAAAAGCTTCTCCAACGAACCGGTATCGTAAATGTCGGGCCCGAGGTTGGGGGAACGCATAGCTTCGGCTATGATCATTTCAGGGCACCAAGAAACTTTCAGGAGGAAACCATGCCGCACGACGAAGTCTCGAACCATTGGCACGAACCCAAGGCTGGCCAGAAGGCTGGTCTTGGCAAGTTTGGCCGCCCCGCCATGCCGTATGATGCGTTCATGGAGGCCGAGGGCG
>JANPPJ010000121.1:0-8899 GCA_031428455.1 Hyphomicrobiales bacterium
TGCGGACTGGCGCACCGGACGCGACGGACCTCCTGTGGAACGTAGAGTCCTTCCAGTTCTCAGACAAAATTTACAGCCTGCAGGAGATGACCACAACAACGACCGTCACGCCACCGCCGCCACCGCCGCCGCCGCCCGATATGGGTCTCACGCTGGCCGGTGACAGTAACGCGAATGTTCTGACGGGTGGAGCGGGCGCCGATGCGCTGGACGGCAAGGGCGGCGCCGACAAACTATACGGGAACGGCGGTGACGACACCCTAATTGGGGGAGCGGGCGGAGACAGTCTTGATGGCGGGGCCGGCGTTGATACGGCAAGCTACGCTACGGCGGCCGCTGGCGTGACCGCAAGTCTTCTCTCGCCGAGCTCCAACCGGGGAGACGCCTCCTTGGACAAATATGTGAGCATCGAGAACCTGACGGGGAGCGCCTTTGCGGATACGCTGACCGGAGACCAGGGCATCAACGTCCTGACGGGTGGCGGTGGGGCCGACAAACTCTATGGCGGCGTGGGTAACGACACGCTCCTGGGAGGCGACGGAAACGATTTCCTCTACGGAGGGGCTGGAGCCGATGCCCTCTTCGGCGGGGCCGGCTCGGACGCCTTCATCTTTCAAGCGCTCAGCGATTCCAGTTCTGGCACGGGGGACACGATCGACGACTTCATGTCGGGCCAGGACAGGATCGACCTTCGCAGCATCGATGCCAACACCGCCCTGCGTTATGATCAGGCGTTCAGCTATATCGGCGGCGGAGCCTTCACCGGAAAGGCGGGACAGCTGAACTTCCGGGACGGTGTCGTCTCGGGGGACGTCAATGGCGACAAGATCGCCGATTTTCATATCCACGTCACGGGCATATCAAGCCTCAGCGCGTCCGACTTCTACCTCTAGACAGACGAGTGGTGATCCATGAGCGACTGGATGGATTTTAAACGGTGGGCCGAGTGCGAACGATTTGCTCGCCCGGGATATGTTTTCGAAGTGGTGAACGGCGAGGACCAGAGACTGTTTACGAACTGCGTAGAACCGCTCGTGAAGCCCTGGGACTGGACCTCCAATCCCGTTCGCTTCCGGCTCGTTCCAGAACAACAGCCGCGTCATTCAAAGCCCTTGCCCAAACCGCAGCGCCTCTATTAAATTTTTGGAGGTCCCCATGGTCATTGCCACCTCGCGAAACCTGCCGTGATCCGTCTCATGCTTAGGCGCCTCCAAGTTGACCCGTCGTTCCGCGTCGGATCCATAAATCGTTGCAAAGCTTTTCGGAGGACCCAGACCCGGCATATAACCGTCGCCTGTTGAGAACGCCGAAGACCGTCCCCTTCCGCTTGTCGGGAGCACTATGTGTTCACTCACGGTCAGTTCCTCGGGCGTCATTCAACACGCGAGTCATTCGCCGGTCCGTCGCTGCGGAAAAGTGTTCAGGCTGCGAGGTGAGGATGCCCGGAAATTGTTGGATCAGTAAAGTGCCAGCCTTCGCAAGCTTCACGTACGTAGGTGATAACTTGAGTGAATCTCAAACCTTCGTGGTGCAAATCGAGGATTACGTTGACCTGCTCCCCTGAATTCCAGCCACCGATAAGTTTGGTCTATCTGTTGGAGATGGACGATGAGACGCAGCCGATTCACTGAGGAACAGATCATCTCGAGTCTGCTCATCATCAAGATCATGATTTGACGCCGTCCGAACCGGGGGCGACACAGTTTTGGATAAGAAAGCCACGCGCCCGGCAGTCGATGAATTTGCCCCGGTGCCGTCCGACTGCGCAAAAATCACCGTGCTGGTTCGTCTCCGCCAAGCCATCCCGATCACACGTGGGCTGCCGTGATCGCTGTTGACAGCCGTGCGCCAAAAGTCGACCCTCACATCGAGGGCGCGCCAGACGCCCACATCGGAGGAAATAGCCAGCGCCTCATCGGCGCGCGGGCAAAAATAGATCATGGGCAGCACAAGGAAAATAAAACTAGGCATGTTTCTGCGTCCCGCAGGTCATCATCTTGCGGCTTGGCGCCACCCAAACGCGCAGGCGGACGCTGGCGTTAACATCGATCGTTTTATTGAAGTCGCCAAGATTGCAGAACGCGGCTGCTTTGACCTGTTGTTCTCTGCCGACTCCGCCACAGCAAATTCGGTTTTCGACGAGAACGGCCTGCGCCGCATGGCTTACGTGGCATGGATTGAGCCGTTCACCTTGCTCGCCACGCTCGCCAGTGTCACGCGCAACATAGGGTTGGTGTGCACGGCTAGTACGACCTTCGAGGAGCCGTTTTCCCTCGCCCGCAAATTTGCGTCGCTCGATCATGTCAGCCATGGCCGCGCAGGCTGGAACCTCGTCACCTCAGGTAACCACACTGCGGCTTTGAACTTCAGCCGCGACGAACACATGGCCAAGGACCAGCGTTACATCAGGGCGCGCGAATTTGCCGAAGTGGTCATGGGCTTGTGGGATTCGTGGGACGACGATGCGTTTGAGCGCAATCGCGAGAGTGGTATTTTCTTTGATCCAAAGAAGATGCACACGCTCAACCATGTGGGCGATCACTTCAAGGTAAAAGGGCCACTCAATGTCGCGCGCTCGCCGCAGGGTCGCCCTGTGCTGGTGCAGGCAGGCGCGTCTCATGATGGCAAGCAACTCGCCGCTGAAACTGCGGAAGTTGTGTTTGCCGCTACGCCAACAATCGAAGAAGGTCGTTCGTTCTACTCCGATCTGAAGTCCCGCATGGCGGCTTTCGGGCGCGATCCCGATGAACTCAAGATCATGCCCGGCTTCTTTGTCACGGTCGGCGACACGCCGGACCAAGCTCGCGAAAAACGGGAGGTCCTGCAGCGCCTCATTCATCCTGAAGTTGGCATCGCTTTATTGTCGCAACGCATGGGGCTCGACCTTTCTGGCTATGATGTCGATGGCCCGCTACCCGATGTGCCCCACGACAAGGTCATCAGCAGCCGCGTCACGCTACTGATTGATATGGCGCGGCGTGAGAATATGACGATCCGTCAGCTCTACACGCAGATTGCAGGCGGTCGGGGACATTATGATATCTGCGGCACGCCGAGCCACATCGCGGACATCATGCAGGAATGGTTCGAGACCGGAGCAGCTGATGGCTTCAACGTGATGCCGCCAGTGTTTCCAGACTCGCTTTCGGACTTTGTCGACAAGGTTGTGCCAGAACTTCAACGGCGTGGCCTCTTCCGAACACACTACGAAGGAACGACCCTGCGCGAAAATCTAGGCCTCGCGCGCCCTGCAAGTAGATACGCTTAAAGAGCACGATAAATAATTACGCGACAAGGGAGGAACATATGAAGCCGCGCATCAAGCAGGCCATTTTAACTATTTGGATCACGCTGTTCGTTGCACCCGCCGGATCGGCGCTCGCTCAGCAAACTGTGCAAGAGTTTTACTCAGGGCCAGGCAAGCAGATGCGCATGGTCATCCGCACGACCGCAGGTGGCGGTTATGATTTGCTCGGCCGTCTTGTTGCGCGCCACATGGGCCGCTTTATTCCGGGGGAACCTCAAATGATCCCCGTGAACATGCCGGGCGGCGGCGGGATTGTCGCCGCTAATTATATGATACAGGTGGCCCCAAAGGACGGCACAGTGCTGTCGATCTTCAGTCAGGGACTGGCGAGCGACCAAGCTCTCGGATTGTCGCCTCAGTTCAAGGCTGATTTGCGAACAGTGAGCTGGATTGCCAACGTTACGTATTCAAATCAGCTACTCGTTGTTCATCGTTCTTCAAAAACACAGTCGCTGGAAGAGGCAAGGCAGCGCGTCACTACGATAGGTACAACTGGCGCCGGGTCCGCCTCCGTGCAATTCCCCGCATTTTTCAACAACGTCCTCGGCACCAAATTCAAGATGGTGTTTGGTTATCCCGGCGGCGCTGAAATTGATCTCGCGATGGAGCGCGGTGAAGTTGAAGGTCGCGGCACGAATCCGTACACCGACTACATGTCTGCCAAGCCGACGTGGATCCCAAACAAGATTGTCATCCCGCTCATACAAACCGGGCTTGTAAAGGAGCCTGCACTGCCGGATGTCCCTCTCCTGTCGGATCAAAATGTGCCTGAGGCGGACAAGCCGCTGCTGGACTTCATGTCGCGGTCCGCGGCCGTGGGGCGTCCGCTTGGCACAACGCCGGGCGCGCCTGCTGAACGCGTCAAGGCTTTGCGCGCAGCATTTCAGGCGATGATCAAGGATCCGGAATTCATGGCTGACGCCAATAAGCACAACATGGATATCCGCCCCATGACAGGCGATGAACTCGACAAGCTTATTCGCGAAATCGTCGACACACCGGCTGAAATTAGAGAGCGGGTCAAACGAGCGATGGAGCCGAAGGACGGCGACGTCTTAAAATAATGCGACGAAAGAGGCGCAACGCAGGGAGAGCAATAATGAAAATTCTAAAGCTATTTCTTGCAGCGGCTTTGCCGGTCTTTGGGGCCGTCACCACGCATGCGCAATCCGTTGAAAGTTTTTACAAAGGCCAGAAACTATCCTGGATTTTGAGTGCAGGGGAGGGCGGAGGTTATTCAACTTACGCGCGTTTCTTTGCCCCGCTGTTTGCGCAGAAAATTCCAGGCCACCCGACCATTGTGATACAAAACATGCCGGGCGCTGGCGGTATCCGCGCCATGATGCATTTGGCCAATGTGGCGCCGCGCGACGGCGGCACGATTGGTCTCGTTCACGCGAGCGTTCCCTTTGCGCCGCTATATGGAACCAAGGGCGCTAGTTTTGATCCGCGCGAGATGAGCTGGATAGGGTCTATCTCCACCGAAAGCGCGATGTGCGTCGCCTGGGCCCCCGCCAGGATTGAAACATGGAAGGACCTCTTCAACGGCGATTACGTAGTTGGCGGCACGGGCGCAGGCTCGCAAATGGAAATGCTACCCCACATGCTTAACAGGCTTTTCGGCACCAGGATAAAAATAGTGTCCGGCTATCGTGGCGGAAACGATGTTTACATGGCGATGGAACGGGGTGAGGTGCATGGCCGCTGCGGCGGTCTCGTAACATCAATAAACACGACGCGCCCCGAATGGTTCTCGCAGAAAAAGGTCACGATACCGGTTTTGATTGCTCTCAAGCGCAGACCTGAATTTCCCGATACCCCGGCGGTCATTGAATTTGCCAAGGACGAGCGGACGAGGAAAATACTGGAACTCGTGCTGGCGCCCCAAGGCATGGACCGTCCAATCCTGGCGCCGCCGAATGTCCCCGCCAACAGGCTCGCAGCATTGCGGGCAGCGTTTACGCAAACGATGAATGATCCTGCTTTTATTGCGGAAGCCAAAAAGCAGAACATCGAGATCGATGAGGTGTCGGGCGAGGAAGTCGCCGCCATTATCGCCAACTCCTATGCCGCGCCTCGTGATCTTGTTGAGGCGGCAAAAGAGATCATGAATATGGGCGCAAGCCGCGATCAATAGAGGTAAACATGTTTTCCAAGATCAACCACGTCGCCATCGTGAGCCAGAATTACGCGCTTCTTGCACGATTCTATGAAGCGGTCTTCCAAATGAAACCATCGTCAAAAGAGCGAGCGGAGCGGGCCCAGACAGTGGGTGATGGCTACGTCGGCCTTAACATCAATCCGCGCAAGGCGGGGCGACCGGCCGGTCTCGATCACTTCGGCGTCGAGGTTGAGGATGTGAATGTAGTGTTTGAACGCATGAAGAAATACCCCGACGCCGCGTGGGTGAAGCGGCCCGGCACGCGGCCGTTCGCGGGCATCACTGCGAATGATCCTGACGGGAATGTTTTTGATCTCTCACAACGCGATATGGCGAACCGATCAGCGATTTACACCGAAAACGCGGGTGAGCGTCGTCCGCGTTACATCTCGCATGTCGCGATGCGCACGATGCACCCGGAAAGAATGGCCGAGTTCTATCGCGACGTCCTGCAGCTCGTCGATGTAAGCAAGGAGTCCGATGACGAAAACATGTATCTGACTGATGGAAAGGTCACGCTGGTTCTGGTGCCGTGGAAGATCAACAATTATCTCGGCCAGAGCATTCTTCCCACAGGTATGGATCACATCGTTTTCACGGTTGAAGACCTTCAGACGTTCAAGGACGACCTCGACAACATCATAGGCATTAACCCGATCATGAACACGATCCCTGTTGGCCTTGGCAAAGAACAGGGCGCCCGCCTGCAACTCTTGAAGCGCCAGTGCCCCACGGGCGAGCACTTCATCGCCGATCCCGATTTTACGATGCTGGGCGTACGCGCGGCCAACCAGGCGGGCCAATTGCACTTCAGCAGATAGCCGAAGCGTTCTTGGGCGAGTTTGCGGACTTCTGGCGGTGGCTGCTTCACCTTTGGGATGCTGCCAGCGGCAAGCGACGCCAGAAAGAAGCAAGTCACGCCTGACCACTGATTTCTACAAAAAAACATCCAACAGTAATGGGACGAACGCGATGTACGAGGACCTCAAGGAACGCCTGAAAAACGCAGGCCGCGTGCTGGTGCACGAAGGGCTGGGCGATTACGTCGCGGGCCACATCAGCATGCGTCTGCCTGATCGTCCCGACCAGTTTCTGATGAAGCCCGCGGGCATGGGGCTTGATGAGATGACGATCGAAAACATCATCACAGTGAATCTGGATGGGCAGAAAACCGCCGGACCATCCCCTCGTCACAACGAAGTCTGGATTCATTCGGAATTGTTACGCTTGCGACCGGATGTGAACTCTGTGCTGCACGCCCACCCGGAGGCCGCCGTCGCCTTCTCATCGCTCGACAAGCCGCTACTGCCGATGAGTAACGACGGCTCGATTTTCTACGCGGGCGTGCCGGTTTTCTCTGAGACGACAGATTTGATCACCACGAAGGAGCGCGGCGAGGCTGTGGCGCGCACCATGGGAGACAAGCAGGCGCTCATCCTGCGCAACCACGGCATCGTGACTTGCTCCACCAGCATTGAGGAGACGGTCTGGCTCGGCCTCAAGCTGGAACGCGCCTGTCGTGTGCAACTGGCGGCGGAGGCGGCGGGCGGTCCAAAGCTGCTCGTCAAGACAGAAGAACTGGCCGCCAAGGCGGCGAAGGCCAACCGGCCAGACCTTCATTCAAATGTTTTTGCCTATCTGGTGCGCCGGGCCAACGCGACGTGCCCTTACTGTGCGCCCCAGGGCGGCATTCGCATCGACTCGTAAGCCGCCGCACCAATCGCCTGCTTGCGCAGGCATGCGCCTTTTGGTTCTATTTGCTTTGTGTGGCCAAGCGCATTTCATAAGCGGAGCCGCACCAATACGGGAGGGAAATTTCATGCGCGCACTTTTGTTCGCTGCTGCTGTTGCGGTATCACCGTTTTCATTCTCTGGGTCATCGCTTGCGCAGAGCCCAGACCCGGTCGAGGCCTTTTACAAAGGCAAAAATCTGAACCTGCTCGTGGGCGTGAGCGCAGGCGGCGCTTACGACCTCACGCTGCGCCTCGTCGCTCGTCATATCGTGCGTTTCATCCCCGGACGTCCAACTCCAGTTCCGCAGAACATGACCGGCGCGACCGGTCTCGTGATGGCGAATTTTCTTTACAATGTCGCGCCCAAGGATGGGACATACATAGGCCTGATACAGAACGGCCTTCCCACATTTCAGGCAGTAGGCATGGAGGGCGCGCAGTTCGATGCGCGCAAACTCGAATGGATAGGATCACCCTCTCCCACAATCGAAACCATGATTGCTTACAAGAAGCGCACTGGCGTAGCTACCATTGAGGGCGCACGGCAACGTGAGGTGATCGTCGGCTCCATTGGCTCGTCGGGCATTACTTACATGTACCCGCTCATGCTGAACGACATGGCGGGCACGAAATTTCGCATGGTGCCCGGATATACCGGTTCGGGCGCGCTCAATCTCGCAATGGAGCGAGGCGAAGTCGACGCGCGCAACAACTCATGGGGAAGCCTCAAAGCCAACAAGCCGGACTGGATTGCGAACGGCGATATCGCGGTCCTCACCTATTCGGGACGCAAGCAACCGGACCTCGCAAAAAGTCCCCATCTTGAAGACATCATCACCGACACGAACGACCTGAGCGTCTTCAAGGTCGTCACTGCCGGCAGTCAACTGGGGCACCCCTTCGCCATGGCGCCTGGCGTACCTGCCGACCGAATTGCTGCGTTACGCAAGGCGTTTGCCGAAATGCTGCAGAGTTCTGAGTTTATAAAGGAGGCCGTCGCGGCGCAAATTGACATTGATTATGTTGATCCCGAGGAGATGCGCCAGGTGGTAACGGACCTCTTCGCAACGCCCCAATCGGTTCGAGATCGCGCTCGCAAATATTTTGATCGCAAATAAGTCGGCAGGCGAGGCGGCGCGACAGGCCCCGTTTCGCCTCTCCCATTGTTCAACGAATGAGTGGCATCACCTCGCGCGCGAACCTTTCTAATCCTTCGCGCATGGGGTGAAACTGTAGCATGAGACAGGTAACGCCGATCTCCTTGTAGAGGCGTATACGCTCTGCAATGAGCTCTGGCGGCCCGACAAGGCCAGCTCCCAATGATTTTGCCGCAACGCCCGACGCAGGATCTGCCTCGATGCGTCTGGCCTCTTCTTTCGCGCGCTCCAGCGTCGCGCCAAATGCGACATGGGTGCTTACGCCAAAGCCAATCTCCCGGCCATGTTTCGCCGCGCGCTTACGCATGGCGACAACATCAGCCCGCATAAGGCAGAGGTTTTTTTCGTAATTCTCATGCCCCGGTTCATAGGATGCGAACCAGAAGTCACACTCACGTGCGATGATCTCTTGCCCAAGCGGTGATCCGCTTGCGGCGTAAATGGGAATTGGTGATCGAAACGGCTTCGTAGCAACGCTCGCGTCACGCACATCAAAAAACTCGCCCGCCAGCGTAAAAGCACTATCGCCCCAGAGACCTTT
>JANPPJ010000122.1:0-46855 GCA_031428455.1 Hyphomicrobiales bacterium
GCTCGGCGCGCTGGCAATCGGCTGGTCAGGCAAGAGCAGAAACTGGGTGACGGTGTTTCTGGAGACCGGCATGCGGCGCCGGGAGTTGCTGGACCTTGAGTGGTCGGAGGTTGACGTTCAGAACGCTCGCATCAACCTTAAACCCTCCCGCGAGAAGACAAAAAAGGGGCGGGTGATCCCGCTGACAAACCGCGCACTGAACACACTTCTCGCACAGAAGCGCTACACAGGTTCACCATACGTCTTCACCAACCCGAAGACGCGGAAGGCCTACGTCAGCCCTTACCGGACGTGGCTCACAATCCGCAAGGAAGCTGCCCTACCTAACGCCCGAATACATGATCTTCGCCATACACTTGCGACACACCTACGTCATCAAGGAGTGCCGAAAGAAGACCGGATGGACCTGCTTGGCCACTCGAGCGAAGACGCCCACAGCGGGTATGCTGACAAAAGCATCGACATCCTTAGAGAGGTACTCGAAAAACACAGTCCCAACACACTTGCCGCACACGGAACGAAAACTTAGGTAAATTCAGCACGATTTGGGGGGCGATTTCCAAATAGATCAATGACTTACTGCGGCGGTTCCAAGCATGAGCCATAAGTTGTACTTTTCCGGCACTTTGGGAGCCCGGAGGGCTGCATGGGAAGCATACGGAAAAGCGCCAATGTGAAAGGCGCCCGCGCTGGGAGCGTGCCAGTCTTTGCGCTGTATGGCGACGCAGAAACGGCGGCGGATGTGGAGTTTCTTCATATCGAGCCGATCCACGCGCGGGGCGAACTCCTAGGTTGGGAAATCGACAGGCATACGCACCGAGGGCTCTTTCAGGCTGTGTTTTTGTTCGACAAGGCTGCACGCGTTGTTTTGGACAATCAGGTCGCGGACGCCGATGCGCCGTGTGCGATCCTTGTGCCCTCGCGCGTGGTTCACGCGTTCAACTTCCAGCCTGGGACAGACGGCTATGTGCTGACCATGGCGGCCGGCTGGGCTGCGGAAGCCGCTTATGGCGGGGTTGGGCAAATGTCCGCGCAACGCGCCAGCGATTTGTTCGCGGGCCTCATGGATGAGCCCATTGTTTTGGGTTTGGGTGATGACGCTGCGTCATGCAAGGCGCTGCTCGATCTTTTGTTTCAAGAATCACGCGACCGGCGCGCCGGCTATGGCTACTCTAGCGAGTGGCTTTCAGGTTGCGTCCTGATGATGCTTGCGCGTTTGCGGAGGGCTGGGGGCGGGGCCATTCGTAGCGACGATCCGCGCACGCATGTGTTCGCGCGGTTCCGCATGATGATCGAGGATCACTTTACGCAGCATTGGCCGGTCTCCCGCTATGCACATGCGTTGGCGACGAGCGAGAGTCGGCTTGACCGTATCTGCCGCACGCTGGCTGGTCATTCTGCATTTGAGATGGTGCAGAACCGGGTCATTCTGGAAGCGCGGCGGCGGTTGGTGCATGTCGGCGCGCCGGTAACCGCACTCGCTTACGAGCTTGGCTTTGAAGACCCGGGTTATTTTTGCCGGTTTTTCAAACGGCACACCGGCGCGACTCCGACGCAATGGCGCCGCGCGCAAAGAGAGCGTCTTGCAGGCAGCGCGCAGCCTTGAGTGGCCTCGCTTACACAAAATTGCCGGTTTTTAAGGCGACACGACGGTGTGGCTGCATTGGCCGTGCCCGGTTTAACGAACCGTCAACCATGTCCTGTTGAATTCGGCAGGCCTTTTGGAGTGGTCTTGCGTTGAGTTACCTGCATCCGCCGCCGTCGCCGAACCTGCCAGTCGTGGTCCAGAAGGACCTCGGTGGGCTTGTCTCTGAATATCGCGCGATTACTGCACTGTACCTTCAGCAGAACCGCGAGGTTCGGCTGCACGAGTGCCGCTCTGCGTGCACGCTCGCCCTGAGCCTTCCAAATGTGTGCGTTTATCCGACCAGCGTGTTGCGCTTTCATTCGGCGTATCATCGTGACACCAAGCAGGTAGACGCTGACATCTCTCGCGAACTGCTGTCGGCTTATCCGCCAGCCGTGCGCGAGCGTCTGGGCAATCAGCTCACCCGCAATTACCGCTCGATTGGCGGCGCCGAATTGATCAGCCTTGGCGTGCGCGATTGTACGGCGCCGCCGAGCGAAACCATGATCGCCCGCTCCCGGCAGACGCCTGCTGCGACGGTTGTCGCCAGCAATGCACCGCCTTCGCAGGGCGCGCCGGGCTCACTTGTTGATGGCGTGAAGTCCCTCTTTGGTCTGGGCTCGCCAGAGCCAGTCGCAACTATTGCGCCGCCACGCGCTGTCATGACCGCCGCCTTGCTGCCACAGGATTTGCGCGCGATCACGCCGCCGTTGCCGCCCGTGCGGCCCGAGGGATTAGGCGAGGCGGTTGAGCCCGAGACGACACAGGTCGCGACTGCCGAGGCGCCGTTGCCTCCTCGACGGCCAAGCGTGTTTGCGTCCGTCGATGGCCAGACGATCCGGCTCCCGAGAATGATTCTTGGCGCGCAGCCGATTTTGCCGCCCACATTCACAGCCTACGCGCCGCTGCGCTAAGCCGGTCTTTATCCCCACGCCGCCGTCACCGGAGCGCCAGCCAGCGTGTAGCGGCGCATCAAGCGTCTTTCATCACGCGGAAAGTCAGTGCGGGCGTGGGTAGAGCATAGATTGTCCCACATCAGGAGATCGCCTGGTCGCCACACGTGCTGATACTGGATGGCGGGGTCTTCCGTGCAGGCGAACAGCTCTTCAAGCAGCGCGTGGCTCTCTTGATCTGTCAGACCCTCGATGCGGTGGGACATGAGGCGATTGACATAAATCGCGCGGCGGCCCGTCTCGGGATGGCGCAAGACGATGGGCTGAAAGCAGTGTGGAACCTGCGACAGCGGCTTCTCGCTCAGCGCGATCCGCCTGTCCTGATGTTCATCAAACGCCTGCAATACAGTGCGTCCCTCGATGCGATCCTTCAGCCGTTGCGGCAGGCGCGCGTAGGCTTCGTACATGTTGGCGAAGATGGTGTCGCCGCCGTGGCTCGGCACTTCGATTGAATAGAGAAAGCTCGCGCGGTTAGGCTGGGGCGCGTAGCACATGTCGTGGTGAAACCACATCTCACCATCGGGCAGCACGCCAATGGGCTTGCCGTTTTCGCGGATGTTCGACACCAGCATGCTGTCGGCGTTGTAGTCGGGCCCCGCTGCCGCTTCATCGGGCTTGCGATAGTTCTGTGGCTCGACACGGGCCTTGCGTCCGCCAAGTTCGCCAAAGTTGCGCACAAAGGCGCGCTGCTGATTTGCGTCGAGCGACTGGTCGCGAAACAGCAGGACGCAATGATCCAGCCAGGCCTGCCTGATGGCGGCGACGTCCTGCGCATCCAGCGGGCCTGAAATGTCCACGCCACGGATTTCTGCCGCAATCGCGGGCGAGAGGGGGTGTACCGTGATGGGCATGGCGTCTCCCGGGGCCGTTCCATGTTGCTCGATACCCACGTATAAGGGTCCGCGCAGCGCCCGTCATCCAGACGATCGCCGAGACGTTCCGGGACGGAGACGGCGAGAGATGCAATTCGGCATTTTCGACCATATGGACAACGATCATCTGCCGCTGGCTGACTTTTTTGAAGAGCGGCTGAAGATCATCGAAATGTACGACCGGTGCGGATTTCACGCCTGGCATCTGGCGGAACATCACGCCACAACGCTTGGCATGGCGCCGTCGCCCAACATCATGCTGGCCGCTGTGGCGCAGCGCACCAAGCGCCTGCGCTTTGGGCCCATGGTGTACGCCTTGCCGCTCTATCACCCGCTGCGACTCGCAGAGGAGATCGCCATGCTCGACCAGATGTCGCGCGGGCGTCTGGAGATCGGCTTTGGGCGCGGCTCGTCGCCGGTCGAAATCTGTTATTTCGGCGTCGATCCTGCGCAGGCCGAAGACCAGTACCGCGTGATGCTGTCGCGCGTGCTGGAGGCGCTGGAGACGGGCATTATGCGTGCGCCCGAGCAGGTTGAGCCCTATGCGGAATTCGCGCTCAAGGTGCAGACATTCCAGAAGCCATATCCGCCGGTGTGGTACGGCGTTCACGCGGTGGAGAGCGCGCAGCGTGCTGCAACGCGCGGCTGGAACACGATCAGTCTGGATGCTGTTGAAGAGGCGCGCGAGTGCAACGATGCGTATCGCGCCACGTTCCGCGAGGTGCACGGCGCCCGGCCGCTGCCTTTGATGGGTCTGGGCCGTTTCGTCATCGTTGCTGAAACGGATGCGAAGGCGCAGGCTATTGCGCGGCGCGCGTATCCGCACTGGCATCAGGGTTTCACGCATTTGTTTCGCAGGCTGGGGCGCACGAACCGCCATCCGCGCCCCGACAATTGGGACATGTTGCACGGGCAGGGCAAAGGCGTGGCAGGGTCGCCTGCGACTGTCGCCGCGTTCCTGTCGCACCAACTCACACACTCGCAGAGCAACTACTGCGTGGCGCAAATAGCGTTCGGCGACCAGTCATTGGACGAACTGCGGACATCCGTTGATTTGTTCGCGCGCGAAGTGATGCCGCTCTTGCACCCCATCAATCACGAACTTGCAGCCTGAGGTCCCATCATGGAAGGCGCCGACAATCAATGGATCGGGCTCAGCTCGGTTCTTCTTCTCAGCGCGATGGTAATCGCGCCGTTTGTTTTCACGTGGAGATATTGCGACAGACCTGAATTTTATCTCAAGCGGTGCCTTCGTGCGACGATCGCAAGCTTGATCGTTATCGCCGTTTGTGCGGCGCTTCTGCTGATTTTCTATCAGTCCCACTTCCCTGAAGGCGCAGTCCTGGCGCGGCTGACTGAGACCGCCGGACAGGGGCTTCTGGCCGCACTCATAGCGCCGCTTGTGGGCACTGATTTTCTGATGCGCATGAAACTGAAATATAAATGGCACAAGGCGCGCGGCAGCACCGAAATCTAGACGCAGAATAACTCCCCCTCTTGCGAGGGGGAGCCATCTGACTAGACTCCGACCAGTTTAGCGGTTGCGAGCCGGTGTGTTGGCGTTGTTGCCGCGCATCGTGCTGGCATCCCAGTTGAACGCCGGAGCGCTTTCCAGTTCAGCCTTCGTAACGCCCTTGAGCAAGATGCGCTCCGGCTTCCACAGGCCGTCGTTCCGGGCCATCTGCTGGTTCGACGAGGTTGTTGTCGTCGTCGTCGTGGTTGTCGTTGAACGCTGAGCAGCAGCCTGTTCGCGGCCCATCTGTTCGGCGCGCTGGGCTGTTGCGCGCTGACGATCCTGATCAGTCACCGCAGCGTTGTTGCCGGGAACTGCGCCGGTGGTCATCGCTTCACGATTGGCTGCATTCGTGTTTGCAGCATTCGAATTGGCGTTGTTCACCACGGCGTTGTTGTTGCTTGTGCCGGCTGTGTTGGCCTGCACGCTCATGTCGAGCGACTCGAAGGGAATTGCGACATTCTTTTCACCAATGCCGAGAAAGCCGCCAACGCCAACGACCACAGCGACTACCTTGCCGTTTTTGTCGAGAAGGATGTCGTCGATATCGCCGACTTTCTGATTGTCAGCGGTATAAATATCGGCCGAAAGCAGGTCAGCAGCGCGGATCTGTCCGGCGGCTGGCATGGCGAGAAACTTGCCGGACATCTGGGCGCGCTGTGCGTTCTGCGGCACTGCGTTCTGAGCCAAAGCGACAGAGGGGATGGCCGCGATGCATGTCGCGAGAAGGATGTTGCGAAGCATATGTTTTCTCCGTGAACTCGTGAATAGCCTGGAGCGCACCGTCGGCGCGCTTGATTGCTCAAAGAGCAGGCTGTGCATTCAACGACTGTGTACGCAGAAGGTTCATGCTGCGCTCTTTTTATCGCGGACGCGCCTTTTGAAATGACGCGATGCGTTTGTCTGAGGCATCGAGCATTCGTCGCGCATCCGGCGTGTATCGACGGCGCCAATTGGGATGCTCGCTGGTCGTGCCGGGCAGATTCGTCTGCTCGATAATGCCCAGAAGATCCTCAACAGGCGCAAGAGCGAGTTGCGATGTCGAACGTGCGAGGAAATCCATTGCAGCGTCTGTCGCTGCAGCGCTTGCGCCTGGCGGTGGAGTGGGGGCACGCTCTACGACGCCTGCATCCTCAAACGCGCGCCACATTACATCGCGATCTTGTGAACGACTGAGTTCCTCGCTTTCCAGCGTCTGTCCGGGGCCAAACTGGTCAAGCTCCTGGCGCAGCTTCAGGTCGGCGCCGCACCACCATCCCGCGACGGAGGGGATATCGTGCGTAGAGCTCATCGCGGCCGCTGAAGGGGCATACCATTCGGGCTTGTGGAAGCTGACTGACGTGCGCTCAAACTGCATCACGCGCATGCCATATACGCCCGCCTGTTCGAGGCGTTCGCGGAAGCCGTGCGGCACTGTGCCCAGATCTTCGCCGATGACGATGGCGCGGCGCCGGTGCGATTCAAGGCACACCAGCTTCAGCATGTCGTTAAACGGGTATGCCATGTAAGCGCCGTGCGAAGCGTCTTCACCCTCGGGCACAAGCCAGAGGCGGGCGAGGCCCATCACATGGTCGATGCGCACACCGCCTGCATGGCGGAATTGTGCTCGCAGCGTTGCAAGAAAGGGCGCGTAACTGTTGCGGCGCAGTGCGCGCGGCGCAAATGTAGTCAGGCCCCAGTTCTGGCCGCGCGGCGCCAGCGGGTCCGGCGGGGCGCCGATGTTCAGTCCGACGAGCAGATCGTGAGGCTGCATCCAGCCATGGCTGCCGCCCGCGTTCATGCCCACGGCCAGGTCGCAAATCAGGCCGATGCGCATGCCAGCCCGCCGCGCCGTGTCCTGCGCATTTGCCTGCGAAACGTCCGCCAGCCATTGCAGGAAGCTGTGGAAGCGCACCTCGCGCTCATGCTCTTGCGCGAAGTTTGCAACGCCTGGCGCCCGGCTGTCGCGATGCTCCAAAGCCCAGGCGCGCCAATCCCAGAGTGCGTAATCGCGCTGGAAATAGAAAGCATGCAACGCTTCAAATCGTGCATGGCCAGCCAGCGCCTCACCGCCTGAGGCGCAGAAGCCTTCGAACGCGGCGGCAAGCGGCGTGTTATGCGCCACATCGGTCGCCATGAAGTCGTCGAACAGCGCGCGCAGCAGACGCATGCGGACGGCGGCGGCTTGATGCCAATCCACCAGAGCCAGCGCCTCGAGCGACGCCATTTGCTGCGCGACGCCTGACGCTACGATCGCGGCGGCGATGCGGGCGGGGCCAAGAACGCTCGCGCAATCTGCGTGCAACGGATTTCGAAACAGGCGCGTCGAGGGCGAGTAGGGCGAATAATGGTTTGCATCAGCTGAGAAGAGCGCATGCGTCGGGCTCAAGGCCAGCGCGTCCGCGCCGCGCATACCGGCTGCGGCGCAGAGCGCTTCAACGCCAGCAAAGGTTCCGATGCCGCCGTCGCCCGGCGTGCGCAGGCCATAAAGCTGCGCGGTCAATCCCCACACCGGCGCACCGCCTGACACGTCCGCCGCCGTGAAGCAGCGGGGCGGGGCGATGGCGAGCGTGGTCTGTGCATCGGCGACCTGCAAACGGTGATAGCCGATGCGGTGAACGGGGTCGGCGCGCAGATAGCCGTCTGCATGTTCGTGCAGCCAGATGTCCTGCGTATCGCCATCCTCGAAGACGATGCGCGCGTGGCTGGGCTCAAGATGATCTGCGGGGATGAGAAGCGGCTCTCCTGTAGTCGCAACGATCATGGCGGGCAGGCCGCGGGCGCCAACATCCTGCATCAGCTGCCGGCGGCTTTCGGCGATCTGTGAAACATTGGAACAGGCGACGCCGCAGGACTCAAGAATGCGCCGCAGATCGTCGCCGGACACTGTCCTGTCCTGGCCGGTGTGATCGGTCCATGACGGTGAGAGGCCCGAGGCGAATGCGAGTTTGCGGATGGAAGCGTCGGCGTCGAGATAATCGTCCATGTGGCCTGTCCCGTATCTGCTTCGCGGAGCCTCCTGCGTGGAGGACTGTCCTTTAAATGTCGTGACGGAAAATAATAGCACCGCGTGACGGAATAGTTATGTCGAGGACAAAAGTTTCCGGGCGATCAGCGGCGCCATACGTATGGGCCCCGCCGCAATTGCCAACATCGCCCCCGCCGTAGTGGCGAGAGTCCGTATTCAGGAGTTCGCGCCAATAGCCTTCGCTTGGAACTTTGAGTTGAACCGTCCGTGCATCGTCCGAGTGATTCATGGCGACGAGCAATGGCGCCGCCGCTTCGCCCGAACGAATGTAGGCGATAACGGGCGGCTCAGTTTCTAGCCATGTAACCAGTTGCGAGACGCGCGTGGTGAGCTTGATTGGCGCCTCGTGGCGTAACGTGCTGTTGAGATCACGCACGAGCTTCAGAAAGCAGAGGCTATTTGGATCGTCCAGCATGTGCCACGCTACAGCGCCGTCAGGCCATTGGTGCTGCCCGATCTCGGCGCCCATGTGCATCAACTTCATGCCGGGCGTCAGCCACGCCAGCGCATATACGGCGCGCAACAGCGCGAGCGGATCGCTGCTCCATGACGCAGGTGAGAAATGCGACAGCGTGTCCGGCGTTATAGGTAGAAGCGCTTGCTCGAGCCGGTCTGCGCCTTCGCGCCGCAGTACGTCGGCGGCTCCATCGAAGGCGGCTTGGATAGCGTCGGCGCGCCATACCTGCGCCTGGCTCTGCTCGGCGTCATGCGCGGTTTCTACAATCAGCAAGGCGCCCGGCGCTGCGTCGTCTATGCCCTCGCGTAGCCGGGCAATCAGGTTTGGCGGGACGCGCGGCGCCTTGATGCTCAGCCCGTCAATATGAAACTCTTCAAGCCACACCATAGCGCTATCGACCAGCATGTTCTCGATGAACATGCTCGCGACGCCGGACGCGCTATTTACCAGATATTCCGGAGCATCCCAGTCGAGAACAACGCCGAGACCCGCCTCATGACAGGCATCAATAAAATCAGCGAAAGTGTTCGGTTCGCCAAGCCCCTCCGGCGGGGTAAACATCCACGCTGGGGAGCGTTTGCGGGCAAGTGCTATCTGGACATGGGTGAAACCCAGCGCAGAAACAAAGCCGGGCAACCGCTCACCCATTTTGCGCCAGTGCGACGTGCGTCCGTCCTGCGCCAGCCAGACGTCTGGCTCGATACGATAGATCGCTACGGGCGCTGCGCAATCGCGGCGGGCCCGGCGGATCGCCATGAACCGCTCGTCGCCCCATTCATGTTGCAGGGCGCCGCCGACAACGGCTGCCGTATGTGGAGAGGCTTCCGTCAGGCGGGCAAACGGGTCAATGATGAGGGCGGGCTCATCACGCTCATTTAGTCGAACGGCGAAACAATAGCGCGCGCCGTCGCCAACCCGTGGAATGAACACGTCCCAGACGCCGGTGTCGCCGCGCTGGCCCATTGGATGGCGACTGTTGCTCCAGCCGTTAAAGTTACCCGCGACAGCTACGCTCACGGCGTTTGGCGCCCAGTGTGCGAAGCGCACGCCCTGCACCCCTTCAAGCACGGCGACATGCGCGCCAAGCAACTCGCTGACGCCGCGCAACGGCGCCTTGCGCATCATCTGCAACTCTGGCTCCCAGAGAGTTGTTGCAAACGAGTAGGGGTCTTCGTGCTCTTCAACCCGGCCGGGCCAATAGACGCGCAGAACGTAGGGCGCAGCGCTGTCGAATGGCGCCGCGAACAATCCTGGCGTCGGGCTTTGATCGAGGACCGCGAGGACCTCTCCATTGGCCCGTGCGCGCGCTTCAACGCGCCAGGCGCCGGGTGCGTTGACACGCAGCAACCGCCGACCAGAGGCATGCTGAACGCCAAGGACGCTGAAGGGGGCCGCGTGCGCGCCACGTTCGATGGCATGCAGGCTGTCCGCGTCGAGCGCTGCAATGTGCTTTGCGACGGACAATGGCGCTATCCCGGTCCGCGGAGACGCTCCGCAGCAATCTTCACCTTGAGCGATAGCAGATTCGTTGAGGCGCCGGTAGGTCAGCTTGTGTTTGCAATACGATAGAGCTCGTCATAGCGGCGCGCCGATCCATCCCAGCCAAAGCTGCGCGCCATGGCGGCACGGCGCATTGACGTAAACCGGCGGCTGGATGTGTAGGCGTCAAACGCCCGGCGAATGGCGGCGTTGAGGTTGTTGGCCGTTGGCGTGGTGAACAGGAAGCCTGTCTGTCCATCCTCGATCGTGTCTGCGAGCCCGCCAGTGCGGTGGGCGATGGGCAATGCGCCAAACTTCTGTGCGTACATTTGCGAGAGGCCGCATGGCTCGAAACGTGATGGCATCAGCAAGAAATCGCTGCCCGCGAACATGCGGCGCGCTTCCTCCGGGCAAAATCCGATGTGCGCCCCAACCATGCCGCGGTGGCGACGGGCGAGGGATTGCACGGCCTTCTCAAACCTCGGCTCGCCCTGGCCTGTCACGACGAGTTGACCGCCATGAGCGATGATCGTCTCTGCGGTTTCGATGGCGAGGTCGACCCCCTTCTGATGAACCAGTCGCGAGATGATTGCGAAGAGCGGCCCGCGCGTGAGGGCGAGGCCAAAGTCTTTGCGCACCTGGTCTGCATGGCCGCTTTTCCAGGCTTCCGCTTGCAAGCCTGCGCTGTCGGCTTCCTCGCCCCAGCTTTCGTCGATCCCGTTGAGAATGCCGGTCAGGCGACCTTGCTCGCTCCGCTCAGACAGAAGCCCATGCAGTCCACAGCCGTGCTCGGGCGTCGTAATCTCTTCCGCGTAAGTGGAACTCACTGTTGTCAGGTGTGAAGAGTAGTAAATACCTGCCTTCAGAAACGACAGCTTGCCGTAAAATTCCACGCCATTCACGTCAAAGGCCGTCTCGGGGATGGCCAGTGAACGCATGCGCTGCCTCTCGAAGACGCCTTGATACGCAAGGTTATGGATCGTCAGAAGGCTGGGAACGCGGCTGCCGCGCCAGGCCAGATAGCCAGCAGCCAGAGCGGAGGGCCAGTCATTAAGATGGAGATTGTCAGGGGCCCAGCCAAATTCGCCAAAGCCGCAAGCGATATCGGCGGCAGCGAGCGACAAGCGGGCAAAACGAATGTCGTTGTCGGGCCAGGGCTCCCCGCGCAGATCCACGTAAGGCGTGCCAGGACGGTCATACAATTGCGGGCAGATGACGATGTAAACGACAAGGCCGTCAGGGCGCGCGACGCGCCCTATCGCGCAAGGAGGGATTTCACCGGCGCCGGGTAGGCTCGCAACTTTCTCAACCCCTGCGTGCTTGGCGAGAACCTGCGGGTAGCCCGGGATCAGGACCCGTACGTCGCACGTGCCGCGCAGGGCGCGGGGCAACGCAGCCGACACTTCGCCCAAGCCGCCAGCCTGGACATAATCGGACATCTCTGACGTCACGAAGAGAACTTTTTTTCGCTGAGAGCGTAAGGTTAACGCGATTGCGAACATTGGGAGTCCAAAAAATATCTTGGCGTCAAACGTTTGGCAGGTCACGACAAGCAATCGCCGGGCCAGACTGGCTCGTTTCACTGCCGACTTTATAAGGTCAAGGTAAAGTCGCGGTTAACGTTTAGTAGTCAACGGGGCCCTAGCGTCTCAAGCGAACTATTTCGGCGGGACAACGGCTGCGAAAGTGTTGATTTCATGCCACAAAATGCATCCGCGTTGCTGGGGCCTTAATTGACGTTTGCTTTCGCGACCAAGACGGCCAACCTTGAAGGGCAGGGTTGCCGAGCGTCGACTCAGGGCTTTTTTGCCGCTGCGGCAAAGGCGGTTTCTGATTATTTACCAGATTGTGGCAAGCTGGGCCGGATTGAGATTTTGGTTGGAGTAGCAGATGACAGGTTCGTGTGACGACATCGGGTACAAGCCCAACCCGGCCATTGAAGCCGCAACGTCTTTGCCCCCGAGCGGACCAGGAATGTCAGCTGAAGACCTTCGTGCACGAATCGTGTCAAAGCTTTCGTATTCAGTAGGCAAGGACGTCGCGAGCGCTCGCGAACATGACTGGTTAACCGCCGCCATTCTTGCGGTGCGTGACGGGATCATCGATGGCTGGGCGCACACGATCCACGAAGCCAAGCGCAGCGGGCGCAAGCGCGTTTATTATCTGTCTCTCGAATTTCTGATCGGCCGTCTGTTCAAGGACGCCCTTGGCAACATGGGTCTTACAGAGACCATGCGCGAGGCGCTGGACGGATTGGGCGTTGACCTCGACACCATCGCATCAATGGAGCCGGACGCTGCGCTGGGTAACGGCGGTCTTGGCCGTCTCGCAGCCTGCTTCATGGAGAGCATGGCGACTGTCGGCGTCTCTGGTCTTGGTTATGGCATCCGCTATGATCACGGCCTTTTCCGCCAGAAGATCGTCGACGGGTATCAGGTCGAGACGCCGGAAGACTGGTTGTCGTTCCGCAATCCGTGGGAATTCCTGCGTCGCGAGATCGTTCACGAGGTCAGCTTTGGCGGCACGGTTTCGATGGCCAACGGTTGGGACGGCGCGGCGCGCCACACGTGGCAGCCAGCGGAAACCGTTCTTGCCGTTGCCTACGATACGCCTGTCGTTGGCCATCATGCGCGCATGATAAACACGCTGCGTCTGTGGAGCGCGCGCTCCACAGATCCACTGCGTCTTGATACGTTCAACTCAGGCGACCACCTTGGCGCCATGGCCGAGCGCACGCGGGCTGAAAGCATTTCACGCGTGCTCTATCCGTCTGACGCGACGCCGGCCGGGCAGGAGCTTCGCCTGCGGCAGGAGTATTTCTTCACCTCCGCGTCGCTGCAGGATCTGATCCGCCGCCACATGCAGCGATTTGGCGACATCCGCAGCCTGCATGAAAAAGCCTCCATGCAGCTCAACGACACCCATCCTTCGATTGCGATCGCCGAGCTGATGCGCCTGCTGATCGATGTGCACGGGGTTGAGTGGGATGAAGCCTGGCGCATGACCCGCCAGGCCTGCTGCTACACCAATCACACGCTTCTGCCCGAGGCGCTGGAGACATGGCCCGTGGTCCTGATGGAGCGCGTGCTGCCGCGCCATCTGCAGATCATCTATGCGATCAATGCGCGCCTTCTTGAGGAAGTTCGCGCGACCGGCGCCGCTAACGAGCACGTTGCGCGCATATCGCTGATTGATGAGAATCATGGTCGCCGCGTGCGCATGGGCAATCTCGCCTTTGTGGGCTCGCGCAAGATCAACGGCGTGTCGGCCCTGCACACCGAGCTGATGAAGGAGACAGTGTTCCGCGACCTCAACAATCTGTTGCCGGGCCGCATCACGAACATGACGAATGGCATTACGCCGCGTCGCTGGTTCCAGCACGCCAATCCGCAGCTTGCGCAACTTGTGCGCGATTGCGCAGGCGACGCGCCGTTCGAAAATCTCGAAAAGATCAAGGCTTTTGAGCCCTTCGCTGATGACGCCAGCGTGCGCGAGCGTTTTCGCGCGATCAAGCTGGCCAACAAGCAGCGCTTCGCCGATCACGTCGACAAGTTGATGGGCGTTCGCGTTGATCCGAGCGCGATGTTCGACATCCACGTGAAGCGTATTCACGAATACAAGCGCCAGCTGCTCAACATCATAGAGACGGTGGCGCTTTATCAGGCTATCAAGGCCAACCCCCACGGTAACTGGGCGCCGCGCGTCAAGTTCTTCGCCGGCAAGGCCGCCGCCAGCTACGTGATGGCGAAGACCGTCATCAAGCTCATCAATGACGTCGCCAAGACCATTAACGATGATCCTGACACGCGCGATGCGCTGAAGGTTGTCTTCCTGCCTAACTTCAACGTCAGCCTTGCAGAAATCATCATTCCGGCCTGCGATCTGTCCGAGCAGATTTCAACGGCGGGCATGGAGGCGTCGGGCACCGGCAACATGAAGTTTGCCCTGAATGGCGCGCTGACGATTGGCACGCTGGATGGCGCCAACGTTGAAATGCTGGAGCATGTGGGTGACGACAACATCATCATCTTCGGCATGACCGCCGCTGAAGTTGAAGCGCGTCGTCAGGCCGGTTATCAGCCCCGGCAGGTGATCGAAAGCGACCCCGTTCTCGCAGAAGCTTTGCAGGCAATTGCCGCCGGCGAGTTCTCGCTGGACGACCGCGCCCGCTATCACGGTCTTGTCGACACGCTCTACAACAGCGACCATTTCATGGTGGCTGCGGACTTCGCAGCTTACTGGGACGCGCAGCGCAAGGTGGACGCCTTGTGGGCCAACCCGGACGACTGGAGTCGTCGCGCGATCATCAACACGGCCAACATGGGCTGGTTCTCGTCTGATCGTACGATCCGCCAGTACGCTGACGAGATCTGGCAGGTGCCGCACTGGCGCACTGCTTGATGGATGCTGTCGCCCATTCGTTGACGAACAGAGATGCGGCGCCCCTCGAAAGAAGGGCGCCGTCACATCTTGGCGCCCGCGTTCTGGAGGACGGCGTCAACTTCGCGGTGTGGTCGCATCATGCCGATGCGATTTACGTCTGTCTGTTTGATGAAGCTGGCGAGCGCGAGACTGAGCGCCTGCGGCTTTGCGGTCGCGATGGCGACGTGTTTTACGGCTTCGTAAAGGGCCTGAGAGCAGGGGCCCGATATGGCCTGCGTGCGGAGGGCCCGTGGGAGCCATCGCGCGGCCATCGTTTTGATCCGCAGAAGCTGCTTGTTGATCCGTATGCGACACGTCTCGACCGACCGTACAGATGGTCGCCCGAGTTGGGCCTGCCGCGTTATCACGCGACGGACACGGCGTCGCTCATGCCGCTGGGCGTGATTGAGGACGAGGCGCAGCCTGAGCCTCGTCTGGAGGGCTCGCGCCGAGCGCCGCGCCTGATTTACGAACTGCCCGTGCGGGCTTTCACAGCGCGGCGCGACGACGTTCCGAGTGAACTGCGTGGCACATTGAGAGGGCTCACGGAGCCCGGTTGTATTGATCATCTCGTGCGGCTCGGCGTCAGCCATGTCGAACTGATGCCGGTGACGGCATGGATGGACGAGCCTCATCTTGTGAATCTCGGCCTTACCAACGCTTGGGGCTACAACCCCGGCAGCTATTTCGCGATTGATCCGCGCCTGGGTCCCAACGGTCTTGGCGATCTGCGCGCCGTTGTGGCGAATCTGCATGCCGCCGGCATATCTGTGCTGCTGGACGTTGTGTTCAACCATACCGCCGAGAGCGATCTGCAGGGCCCGACGCTGTCGTTTCGCGGCCTCGACAACGCGTCTTACTATCTGCATGCGAACGAGGCGCCAGGCGATCTGGTGAACGACACTGGTTGCGGCAACACGCTGGCGACCAACCGGCCTGCGGGCGTGCGCCTCGTTATGGACTCCATGCGGTATTTTGTTGAGCGTGCTGGCATAGATGGATTTCGCTTCGATCTCGCGCCTGTGCTCGGCCGCAGCGAGAATGGTTTCAGCGCCAAATCGCCGCTCCTTTGCGCGATTGCGCAAGACCCCGTGCTGCGCGACGTTATGCTGATCGCCGAACCGTGGGACGTTGGCCCGGGCGGTTATCAGGTGGGGGCTTTTGCTGCGCCGTTCATGGAGTGGAACGACCGCTATCGCGATGACGTGCGCCGCTTTTGGCAAGGTGAGTCTGGCGCCCTCGGCGCCTTCGCCACGCGTATCGCCGGATCACGGGATATCTTTGCGCGTACGCAGCGCCCGCCTTCCGCCAGCGTGAATTTCGTCGCGGCGCATGATGGCTTTGCATTGCGCGATGTGGTGACGTATTCGCACAAGCATAACGCCGCGAATGGCGAACATAACCGCGACGGATCCAGCGTCAACCATTCATGGAATTATGACATTGAAGGCGCAGGCCCCGCTGATGTTGAGGCGCTGCGCCTGCGCGATATCCGGGCTTTGCTGGCGACAACAATTCTGTCGCTTGGAACGCCGATGATTACAGCGGGCGACGAGTTTGGCCGAACGCAGCAGGGCAATAACAACGCTTATTGTCAGGATAATGCGATCACGCATCTTGATTGGGCTCAGACCGATCATTCGCTGATTGAGTTCACCGCTGCGCTGACCCGTTTGCGTGGTCGCCTTGCACTGCTTACCTGCGATGAACCGTTGCGCAGCGACGCGGGAAATCGCACGCATCCAAGCGCCACGTGGCTTCGGCTTGATGGAAGCCCCAAACTGCAATCTGACTGGGTGGACGGGGACTGCCTTGTGCTCTTAAGCGCTGTGGCGCAGCACGATACGCTGCAGCGTTCCCTTCTCGCGATCAATCGCGCACATCGGGCCCATGTGCTCTTCTTGCCGGAAGCGCGCCCCGGTTGGCGATGGGTTTGCGCCCTCGACAGCGCGTCTGGCGTGTGCGGGGAAGATTTGCCCGCGACGTATTCTCTCAACGCTCGATCGGTGTGCGTCCTTATCGAGACGGGCTAATCTGCGGAACGAATTTCCGCGCCTCCGGTTCATGACGAGTGGCCAGAATGTGGCCGTTTGATCATGAGAGCCTATGGCCGACCGTCCCGGATTTCTTGAAGCTGCCGCTGTCGCTTTTGCGAGCCGCTATGCCCATGCAGATAGCGCGCCTCGCTCATCGATAGCGCTCAAAGGCGCCGCTCGTTCGGCGCCCCGGCAACACGATGCGATCCCACGAGATAGCATCAAGGGTAGCGGCGCTGGCGATAGCGGCGAGGGCGCCGACACGCCAGCGCAAATCTCCGCGCGCGGATGGAAGGAGATTGCCGCTCGCGTGTGGACGGGAATTGGCGAAGATCGCGTCGTCGCGGTCGCTGCAGGCGTAACTTTTTACAGCTTGCTTGCCATCTTCCCGATGATTACAGCCCTCGTGTCGATCTACGGCTTCGTTGCCGATCCCGTCACGATCAATGAGCATCTGAACGCGTTGACATCGATGCTTCCCGGCGGCGCTATTGATGTGATTGGCGATCAGGTCAAGCGTATTGCGGCACAGCCGCGCGGGCAGCTTGGCTTCGGCTTTATTGCTGGCCTTGCAGTTACGCTCTGGAGTGCGAACGCCGGCATGAAGGCTGTTTTCGACGCGCTGAATGTCGCATACGGCGAGCAGGAGAAGCGCTCGTTTATCTGGCTCAACCTGCAATCCATGACATTCACTTTGCTCGGACTGGTCAGCGCCATCGTCGCGATGCTTGCCGTCGTCGTGCTGCCGTCCTTGCTCGCGTGGATCGCGCCCGGCGGGGCAATGCAGACAGTCGTTTCCATCGCGCGGTGGCCACTGCTGGCAGCGTGGCTCATGGCGGCGCTTGCGGTACTCTATCGCTACGGACCGAGCCGCGTAGAGCCCCAGTGGAAATGGTTGTCTCCCGGCGCCATCTTCGCTGCGATGGTCTGGCTGGCCGCCTCGTTAGCGTTCTCCTACTACGCGAAAAACTTTGGCTCCTACAATGAAACATACGGTTCACTTGGCGCCGTCATCGGCTTCATGACGTGGATATGGCTGTCCGTCGCGATCATTCTGGTTGGCGCCGAAATCAACGCCGAAGCTGAACGGCAAGCTAACGCGGACACCACCAAGGGTCCCGAAAAGCCAATGGGACAGTGCGGCGTGGCGGTCGCCGACAAGCCTGCGAAAACCTGATGGCTCTCTCCAGCTTGGCCGCGAACGTGTGCGCGGCCTTCGCCGGAACAATTGCGGTGCGTACGCATTTTACATTCAACCAATCTGGAGGCTCCCATGACTGATACGAGAACAACCCCGCAAAGCAGCGCCGACAGCGATGCTCTGGACCGTGCAAAGCAGGCCGCCAGCAGCGCTGCTGAGGCGGTGTCGAGCATTGCCGGGCAGGCGACAGGGTTCGCCGGCAAGGCTGTATCTGCGCTCGCTGGCGAAGCGCAGCAAAAAGCTACGGGCATGATGCATCAGCAGATGGTGTCGGGCGCCGAGTACGTGCGTTCGATTTCGCAGACGGCGCACACCGCTGCGCGCGAACTGGAAGACAAGGCGCCAGAGCTTGCTCGAATGGTGCACGATGTCGCTGACAGGGCTGAACGTTTTGCGGACGATCTGCGCGGCCGTTCAGCGGACGAAATGCTTGACTCGGCCTGGACGTATGCGCGTCAAAATCCTCGCGTCTTTCTGGGCGGCGCGGTCGCTGTCGGGTTTCTTCTTGCTCGTTTCGCAAAGAGCTCTGTTGAGCGCAGTGCAACGGCGCGTGCGATTAGTCAACCGCAGGATCGCTCCACGGCTTTGGCCGGTCAGTCGGCTGGCCCCAAGCGTGGCGGATTGAGTGCTGGAGCCTCCAGCGCAGGCGGAACCTCCACGCAGGAGCGTTCTGCCCAACCCCGGAGCACAACGGGAGGCGCATCCTATGCCGGATGATCGCTTCACTAGCCGCGTCAATCCCGCGCCCGGTCCTGACCGAAGCCCGGGCGCGCTCGTCGGCACATTGTTCACTGATTTCTCCGATTTGCTGAGCAAGGAAATTGCTCTGGCGAAAGGTGAGTTTGCGGAGAATATGTCTGCCAAAGCAGCAGGCGCCGGATCAATGGCAGTTGCGGGCGTAATTCTGCTCGCCGCTTTGATGACTGTCATCGCAGGAACCGTGTTTCTCATCGCCAGCTTTGGACTGGCGCTGCACTGGTCTGCATTCATCGTCGGCGGTGTGCTGGCAGTTGCAGGCTTCATCGTATTTTCAATGGGCAAAGCAAAGTTAGCGGGCGACACGTTGCCAGTGCGCAGCATGACGCAAGTTCAACGTGATGTCCGTGTCGTCAAGGAGCAATTGAAATGACTTCATATAACGAGCGCACGAACCCGCGCCGCCGCGCAGGGGGCAAGGATTTCGAAATGACCATCAACGGGGTTATGGACGCCGTGACGCGCAAGCCGGAGGCGTTGTTGCTGATGGGGGCGGGCCTTGCCTTGCTCATGCGCAATGGCCGAGGCCTCAACTTGTCGAGCTTTGGTTTTGCATCGCGGTCTCGCGACGCGGGATATGAGGCGAGCACTGGTTCCAAGCACGGAGCGTCGCGCGCTAGCCACGGTAATTCATACCCCGCCGATGCAGGGTATGACGGCCGGTCTTCGCAGGGCATTGGCTCGGCGGCGCGCAATGCGATGCGTGACGTCAGAGATGACGCAAGCCAGATGGCGAGCGAAGCCACCGATGGCATGACACGTTATGCATCTGATATGATGCGCACGGTGAGCGATACGGCTTCCTCCTATGCATCGTCGGCCTCCGAATATGTGTCATCGGCAGGGCAATGGGCTGATGATGCGCGCACCGGCCTGGTTGATCGTTCTCATCGTCTTGCAGAGCGTGCGCGTAGCTTGCCTGAGGAGCTTGATGAAGCTGTGCAGGCCCATCCGCTGGTGCTTGCTGCGCTTGGCGTTGCCATTGGCGCCGCGCTTGGCGCTTCGCTGCCGTCCACGTCGATTGAAAATCGCACGCTTGGCGAAGCGAGCGACCAGATGTGGCAGTCGGCCGAGGCGTTAACCGGTCGCATCGGCGACGCTGCCGAAGATGCGTATGATGAAGCATGGCGCACTGCGGAAGAACATGGCCTCAGCAAAGATGGCCTGACGAGCATGGCGAAGGATGTCGGCTCGAAGTTTGCCAGCGCCGCTGTGGGTGAAACACCGCAGCAGCAAGCTTCGCAAGGATCGTCATCACACGAGGTGGCCAAGCCTGCACAGCCAAGCCAGCCACACAGTCAACCCGCAGGCGTCCATGTCGCCAGCACATCCCACAACCCGTCAGGCGGTTCGTCACCTAACAAAGGTGGCGCGTCTTCAGGCGCTGGCGAATCTGGTTCGTCGCAGGGCGGCAAACGCCCCGGCGGTCAGGCTTGAAGAAAAGGAAATCATCATGGCTCAAGCCAAATCAGTTGACGAACTCGAGCGCGACGTTGAGCAGGCGCGCGCTCGGGTGGCGGCAGATATAGCGCTCATCCGGTCGCCAGAAACGTATGAGTCCGCCAAGAACGGGCTCATGAGCAGCGTGTTCGGATATCGTGATGAGATCACAGACAAGGCGCGCGCCCATGCGACAAGTTTCAGTGATGGGCTCATCGAATCGTTGAAGGCGAAGGCGTCAGCCAATCCGTTGGCTGTCGCCGCTATCGGCGCGGGTATTGCCTGGCGTTTGTATAAGCATCCTCCGGTGATGACAGTGCTGGTGGGTCTTGGACTTGCAAGCCTCTTGCGTACGGATCCCAACGATGATTCCATGCATCCTCGCAGGCTGATGGAAGTCGCCACGGATAAGGCGCTTGAGTACAAGGACCGCGCTGTAGCGCAGGTGCAGGAGCTTCGAGAGAGCGCGATTGGCGCAATCGGGGAGAAGGTCCACGATGCTGCTGTTGTGGCGGAAGGGGCCTATGAAGGCGCCAAGGAACGTGCGCTTGAACTCGCATCTTCTGTGCGTGAAAGCGCGGTCTCGGCAATGGCTCCCATCACGTCGGCAAGCCCGAACCGCGACCGTGTGCCTGCGCGGGGTGTTGTTGGGCCACAAGCGGGTCCCTCAAGGGGTCTGTCGCAGAGCGGCAGTCAGGGCGGCGACATGCGCGATGCATATCTGCTGGGCGTTGCGGCGCTCGCCGTTGGAGCCGCGATCGGGCTTGCCCGTCGCGACGTTTCTGGTGAGCGTTCTTACGAGGAGTCGCGTGAGTACGACGATATACGCGAAGGCCGCGATGCAAAATGGCGCCGCTATTCATAACCAAATATAAGGAACGAAAGCATGAGCATTATCTGGACAATCATCATTGGATTTGTGGCGGGCGTCATTGCGAAACTGATTACGCCCGGCGGCAATGAGCCGTCAGGCTTCATCCTGACGACAATCCTTGGCATTGTCGGCGCATTTCTCGCGACATACCTCGGGCAGGCTATCGGTTGGTATCGCGCAGATCAGGCTGCTGGGTTCATCGGCGCGATCGTCGGCGCGATTATCGTGCTCGTAATCTGGGGCATGTTTCAGCGTCGCCGCACGGGCATCTGATCGGAGATGCATTTATAGAGACCGCCGGCTCACGCCGGCGGTTTTTTTTGTGAGAATTTAGCAGCGACGCGTGCGCGCTCTGCCAGCCCGGTCGGTGAGAACATTGCCGCGGCGATCCGTGACGTAACAACGACCCGCGCTCAAAGGTGCGCCGGGTGCGGTGACGACAGCGCCGATAGCGCCACCCGCCAATGCGCCGACAGGCCCGCCCACGACAGCGCCAGCAACGGCTCCCGTCGCAGTTCCGGCGGTTTGACGTTGTGTTG
This sequence comes from Hyphomicrobiales bacterium, assembly GCA_031428455.1. Lineage (GTDB taxonomy): Bacteria > Pseudomonadota > Alphaproteobacteria > Rhizobiales > Beijerinckiaceae > Terripilifer. The sequence continues at coordinate 21,177 of JANPPJ010000122.1, forward strand.
CACAAGCTGACAAGCCCAGCCCTGCTACCGCAACCAACACGATGCTGAATTTCATGACATATCCTCCGCGATTGAGCGACGCAATGAGCGCCCGAGTGTCAACACGCGAGCCGCTTTCGGGTTCGGTGCAGAGAACCTCCGCGCGTCGTCAGCGTTGCCATCACAGAACTTTGCGAAGGACAAAGACATGACGGATGACAAACTTGATCAGGCCATCGGCACGGCGCTTGTGCGGATGAACAAGTCGACGGATGAAAGCTCTTCCGACGCGTTGTCTGACGACGAAGCACAGATTCTGTCCCTGCTGGGCGCCGCCGTTGTAGCTGAATGGAACAATCTGGACCGGGAAACGCAGCGCACCTTGTTTGAGCGCGCAACAAAGCTGGGCGGGCCTGGGGGCGATTTGAGCTTGCGGCAGGACATCGCGACGTTTCTGCACGATCACCACGAGCGCACAGCGGCGATGCGTGAGCGGGAGAGTTAGCTATCACGCCAATGTCATCCTCGGCGCCGTCGTTATGACCGCCAAACCGGAACGCCGACATGACGCACCTGTTGTGCCTGAACCTCAGTCAATGGAGCGTTCGCCGTGGCCTATATCGAGACACGTGATGGTACGGAACTTTTCGTCAAGGATTGGGGTCACGGGCGCCCTGTAATCCTTTTGCATGGGTGGCCTCTGTCAGCCGATATGTGGGACGCTCAAGCGTTGGCGCTTGCGGAGGCAGGCTATCGCGCGATTGCTTATGACAGGCGCGGGTTTGGTCGCTCGTCGCAGCCTTGGTCGGGGTACGAGTACGATACGCTTGCTGACGATCTTGCGGATGTAATTGCCGAGACCGGAGCAGAAAATGCAACGATTGTCGGGTTCTCCATGGGCGGCGGCGAAGTCGCCCGCTACATGAGCCGCCACGGCGGGGCTGGCGTTAAAAGCGCAGCGCTTATTTCATCCGTCGTTCCCTATATGCTTCAGACCTCCGACAATCCAGATGGCGTGCCTCAGTCCACGTTTGACGAAAACGCCGAAGGCATCGAAGCGGATCGTCCGCATTTTTTCCGGCAAACTTTCTTTCCGCAATTTTTTGGAGTCGGTTACATCACAAGTCCGGTCAGCGACGATGTGATCGTGGCTGCGACTGTGACAGCCATGATGGCAGGTCTGCACCCGACACTCGCTTGTGCAGACGCATTTGCCCGGACGGATTTTCGACCGGATATGGCAAGCTTCCACGTGCCGACCCTCATCATCCACGGCGCCGCCGACAATACTGTGCCAATCGACGCCTCCTCGCGTGCGGCAGTTAAAGGAATAGCTGGGGCAAAGCTGGTGGAATATGACGGCGCGCCTCATGGCCTCAACCTTACACATGGCGAGCGCCTGACGCGCGATCTGCTCGAATTTGTGGGTAGTTAGGGGCCAGGGGAGCGCTCTTTGCATTGCGTCGGCGCCGCATGCGGCGGCGCCTGCTTCCCCCCGGCCGCTTTTTCCGGTACGCACGCGCGACCTGAAGCGGCCGGCACCCGGACGCTGTTCACTTTTTGTCCGGAAGTCACATGCATCGTTATCGCACGCACACCTGCGGCCAGCTCCGCGAGTCCGACGACGGCCAGAGCACGCGTCTTTCCGGCTGGTGCCATCGCATCCGCGACCATGGCGGCGTACTCTTCATCGACCTGCGCGACCATTACGGCATCACGCAATGCGTGGCCGACCCGGATTCGCCTGCGTTCAAGCTGGTCGAGACGTTCCGCTCTGAGTGGGTGGTGCGGCTTGACGGCAAGGTGCGCCGTCGCCCTGCGGGCACCGACAACGCCGACATGGCGACGGGCGTGATCGAACTCTACATTACAGAGGCTGAAGTGCTCGGGCAGGCCGCCGAGCTGCCGCTGCCGGTGTTTGGCGATCAGGATTATCCGGAAGAGACGCGCCTGCGTTACCGCTTCCTCGATTTGCGCCGGGAGCGGCTGCACAAGAACATCATGCTGCGCGGTCAGGTCGTCGACTCCCTGCGTCATCGCATGAAGGGGCAGGGGTTCAACGAGTTCGCTACGCCCATTCTGACGGCCTCTTCGCCGGAAGGCGCGCGCGATTTCCTCGTGCCATCGCGGCTTCACCCGGGCAAGTTTTACGCGTTGCCGCAGGCGCCGCAGCAGTACAAGCAGCTGTTGATGATGGCGGGCTTCGACCGTTATTTCCAGATTGCGCCATGCTTCCGTGACGAAGACCCGCGCGCTGATCGTCTGCCCGGCGAGTTCTATCAGCTTGACGTGGAGATGAGCTTCATCACGCAGGAAGACGTCTTCGCGGCTATCGAGCCGGTGATGTCCGGCGTGTTTGAGGAGTTCGCGAACGGCAAGAGCGTGACGCCGAGTCCCTGGCCGCGCATCGCTTACGCCGACTCCATGCAGAAGTACGGCACCGACAAGCCGGACCTGCGCATCCGCAACCCCTACACCAGCGCGCCGCTGGAAATCGGCGATGTGTCGGAGGCGTTCCGCGGCTCCAACTTCAAGGTGTTCGCGCGTTTGCTGGAAGCTGAAAAGAACCGCGTGTGGGCGATCCCCGCGCCGGGCGGCGGCCAGCGCACCTTCTGCGACCGCATGAACTCGTGGGCGCAGAGCGAAGGCCAGCCGGGGCTGGGTTACATCTTCTGGCGTGAAGCCGATGGCAAGACGGAGGCCGCCGGCCCCATCGCCAACAACATTGGCCTTGAGCGCGCTGAAGCCATTCGCGCGCAGCTTGGCCTGAAGGCTGGCGATGCGGCGTTCTTCGCAGCGGGCGATCCGGCCAAGTTCGCCAAGTTTGCGGGCGACGCGCGCATTCGCGTTGGGCGCGAGCTCAATCTCATCGACGAGAACCGTTATGAGTTCGCGTGGATCATCGACTTCCCGATGTATGAGTGGAACGAGGACGAGAAGAAGATCGACTTCTCGCACAACCCGTTCTCGATGCCGCAGGGCGGGCTGGATGCGCTGACGTCGCAGGACCCGCTCACCATCAAGGCGTTCCAGTATGACGTGGCCTGCAACGGCTATGAGCTGGCGTCTGGCGGCATTCGCAACCATCGACCGGACGCCATGGTGAAGGCGTTCGAGATCGCAGGCTACAGCGAGAACGATGTCGTAGAGCGCTTTGGCGCGCTTTACCGCGCGTTCCAGTACGGCGCGCCGCCGCATGGCGGCATGGCGGCGGGCGTGGACCGCATCATCATGCTGCTGGCTGGCGAACAGAACCTGCGCGAAGTGGCGCTGTTTCCGATGAACCAGCGGGCGGAAGACCTGCTCATGGGCGCGCCCTCCGAGGCCAGCACGAAGCAGCTGCGGGAATCGCATCTGCGGGTTAACCTGCCGGAGAAGTAGGTCTCAAAGACCTGTGCGCGAAAGAATCGTCTCGGCAAGAATGTCGAGATGATTTTCGCGCATTGGCGTGATCGACATCAGCGCCGCGTTCAGAACTTGCGTCGTCGCGTCTGCGAGGGGGACAATCTGCAAGTGGTTGTCCTTCACGAGCGTCTCAATCGCTTCGTCGTCCGCATGAGCCTGTGTGCTCGCAGGCTGCAACGCTATCGCGGGCCGCTGCGCCGCAACGGCTTCGGTCATCATCGACATGCTGTCCGACGTGACGAACAGGGCGTCACATTCGTACACCTTGCCTGCCGAACCCGGCCCTGCCTTGCGAAAATCGATATAGCGCACATTGGCGCGCGCAACGAGCGCATCCAGCGCTTCATAGGCTTCATCCGGCGTGCGGGGCGATGTGGCGAGCCGCAGCGATACGCCTGGCTGATCGGCGCATTCGCTTAACAAATCCGCGAGCCGTCTCCAGTCCCGCACATCGAATGCGGCGTTGGCGGTGGGGCCGCCAATCAACACGCCGATGCTTCGCTCAGCCTCGCTCGCGAAGCCTTCCCACGGACGCGGCGTTGGCAGCGCGTCAGGATCAATGGCCGCTGGCTTGATGAGGCAGGCGTGGTTGGGCAGGTCGCGCGCCCGCGCATAGGGCAGGAGGGTCAGGCTCACATCATGCGGGTTTAGCCCGCGCAGTGAGCCTGCGATAACGTTGGGGATGGCGCGCAATATCGCCAGCGCGATATTGGCGCCAAATGTCACGGCGCCTGCGGAAACGACGAGATCGCAGGCCGGAAAGTCCTTCTCGCTGAGGCCGTGGGCGATGACGAAATACGCGCGCGGCGGCAGGAAGCGCGCAAGTCGCGGCGCCAGCGCGCGCGGGATCGCTTTGCCCAAGCGCACTTCGACGCGCGACGTCTCGACAGGGCGCTTGCGCCCAAGCGCTGCAACGATGGCTTCGCTCTGCCGATAATGACCGGGCCTGCCATCTGAGAGAATGAGGATGCGCACTGCGCCTCCGTTATGCGCCTCGGATCTTGCGCCATTTGTATTTCACTTCTTCGCGCACGAAGATCATGAAATTGAGCAATTGGCGGCTTTCGTTGCTCTTCCATGTCTTGAACGCTGCGCGGCGCTTTGAACGCACGCGGATCGGCTCAAGATATGGATAATACGCACCGAGCCGCTCCGCCCACCAGTCCTGATCGTGCTGGGTGACATGGGCGTTGCGTCCATCCGGGAGCACCAGAACCGCAGGGCCAGTGTCGATGACGATGAGCGCGTCTTTCGCAAACGCCGCCATTTCCGCGATGATCGGTTCAAGCTCATCTTCGGGAATGTGCTCAAGCACGTCGACGTTGATCAGCAGATCGAACTTGCCTTCTGGCTTCGTGCTAAATTCGGGAATGGCCGGATCATAGCGAACAGCGCGGGCGCCGGTAGACTTTTCCAGTTCGTCGGCAAGGCTGCTCTGGCCGCAGCCGAAATCGATGATCGATTTAGGCCGCAAATCCGCGAGATGAGGGAGGATGTAGGGGAGGTTCTTGACGCTGGTGTTGCCCCACGCCTCGCGGCTGTGGATCAGCCTGTATTGCTGGATCAGGTCTTCGCTCATCAAATGCTATCCCGGGCAGGGCCGCGTGGCGCGGCACATCGTGTGGAACCGTAACTCATTTGCGTAAGCCGTCCAGCGACGAGCGGAGCGTTTGTTCAATCCAAGCCGCCCCGGTCGGGCTCAGGTGGTCGTCGTCTACATAAAGCGCCTTGCCGCCAGCGGTGGCGCGGCAGACGAGGGCGTCGCAAAGCTGAAGGTGGGGATAGACCACGCGCACGCCATCCAGTTGCGACAGTTTCGCCAGCGCTGGCAGGACGCCGCGCTGGCGTTGATCGAAAGTTGCGCGGGCCATGGTGATGTCGCCGCGCGCGCCGCGCATCGCGCCCTTGATAAAGGCTGCCGGCACATTCAGCTCAAACTCAGGCACGGGGCCGATTATGACGACGCCTTTGCCAGCGGCTCGAATTTTATCGACAGAAGCCGTCAGCACACGCGCCAGAGCGGCGCGATTGGCCTCGTCATCGCGGGCGACAAACCGGCGCGGCTGCGTCCCTGCTTCATTAAGGGAGGCCACTCCTTCCGCGTAGAGCCCCCAGCGTCCGACAAGGATAACCTGCTGGATGTCGGGATCGGCGAGGATGCGATCCATATCTCGCGGACTCGCGAGACAGCGGCGGAAAACGGAGCTCTCCCTTTCAAGACCGAATAGGGGTGGGCATCCGCCACGGCCAACATTGTAGCCCTTAACGCCAGCCTCTATTGCAAGTTTTGCGATCATTGGACCGACGGCGCCTGCGTGGGAGTCGCCCCAGAGTGCAAAGCGCGGCGCCGGCGCCGACTGATCACCGATGAAACAGGCTTCATCCTTGCGCTGGCGGTCTTTGCCGAACCCGCAGAGGCCACCGTGTTGCACCCGCGTCGGCGTTGCGCGGGCCAGCGCTGCGATCTCTGGATCCAGGCGTCCCGGCAGGCCGCGGCCTTTGACGATGATCTGGCTCAGCGCCGCAGTGAGAATGATCGCAGCGGCGCCTGCGGCAAACACGAGCTTTCGCGTAAGGGGGGGCCCCGCGCGCCGCGCCGGTTGCTCAATGAAATGGTAACTGGCGGCGGAGATGGCGACGGCGGCTACAAGCAGCAGCGCACGATGCCAGGCCTGAAAATCATGGCCGTACTCATATTCGGCGAAAGCGAGCAGCGGCCAGTGCCACAGGTAAAGCGAGTACGATATCTTGCCGATGTAAACGACAGGCGGCAGCGACAGCGCCCGCGCGACCAGTGTTTGTGAAGCATCGTTGGACGAGTAAATGAGCAGCGCGGCGCCAACGGCAGGCAGCAAGGCCGCAAAGCCTGGGAAAGGCGTTGCAGCGCTGTAAAAGACGACCGCATACGCGATCATCGCCAGGCCGAGCGCGGCCAGCGCCTCGTTCGCGCGGCCACGCACGGCGGGTACGAGACCCATGGCGAGCGCGACGCCGCACATCAGCTCGAAGGCGCGTGAATGGGGCAGGAAGAACGCCCATGGCGCTTCGCGGTAAACGCCCCATGCTGAGGCGCCCAGTGAGGCGACAAAAAGGGCCCAGAAAATCGGCGCTCGCCAACGCTGCAGCTGGCGAGACAGAAGAAGGAGTGCGAACGGTGCAATAAGATAGAATTGTTCCTCTACGCCCAGCGACCACGTGTGCAGAAGCGGCTGCGTTTCGGCGGCGGGCGCGAAATAACCGCCTTGCCGGGAGAAGTAGAAGTTCGACCAGAACGCCATGGCCGCAAAGGCGGAGCGCCCAAAGAGAAGATAGTCGTTAGGTGTCAGCAGCAATGCGCCGATAATTGCGCAGAATAGTATGACGACCAGCAGGGCAGGAAAAATGCGGCGGATGCGCCGCTCATAAAAGCGCGCCAGCGAGAAGGAGCCCTTCTCCTCTTCCCGCAGGATGATCGAGGCAATGAGATAGCCCGAGATGACGAAGAAAACATCGACGCCGACAAAGCCGCCCGGAAAGAGCCCTAGCCTGGCGTGGAAAATGATGACCGCCAGGACCGCAACGGCTCGCAGTCCGTCGATGTCGGACCGGTAGGCGAGGGCGGTATGTGGCTGCCCAGTCGATATGGATGTGGTCGGCCGCAACCTTCAGCTTCCTCGCGCGGGGTGATGGCCGCCCGGCTTATCCCGGCAGCGACGCCTCTCTAACAGAGGCTGCTGTTCAGGTCACGCGTCGCCGCCTGGCAATGTACCGTTCGTGCACGGCGGCGCAGGACTGGCGCAAGAGAAGGCGTAGAATGGTCATTTGCCTCGTCGCCCCGCCCGCAGTTCGGTGATGTCGCGAAATCAAGACTTGTCGGCGCCGCTCTGGCATCGTTTATGCGACTCGAGCCATGGAATGGTTCGCGGATTGCCGCGAGGTGGGGAACACGATGGGCGCCAAAATGTCTGAAGATCTGCGCACGGGCGCGCTAGTCTATCACCGTTTGCCGAGGCCCGGAAAGCTCGAGATTCAGGCCACCAAACCGTTGGGAAACCAGCGTGATCTGGCGCTCGCCTATTCGCCCGGCGTCGCCGCTGCTTGCGAAGCCATTGTGGAAAATCCAGCCGAGGCGGCAAACCTCACGATCCGCCAGAACCTTGTCGCCGTTATTACCAACGGCACCGCCGTGCTGGGGCTGGGCGATATCGGGCCGTTGGCGGCCAAGCCCGTGATGGAAGGCAAGGCGGTTCTTTTCAAGAAATTTGCCGGGATCGACGTGTTCGATATCGAGATCGAGCAGAAGAACATCGAGAAGTTCGTCGAGACTGTCGCTTCGCTGGAGCCGACATTTGGCGGCATCAACCTTGAGGACATCAAGGGGCCGGACTGTTTCGAGATCGAAGAGCAATTGCGGGCGCGCATGTCGATCCCGGTGTTCCATGACGATCAGCACGGCACTGCAATTATCGTCGCCGCTGCCGTCCGCAACGGGCTGGAGCTGGCGGGCAAGGATCTTTCGAAAGTGAAGATCGTGTGCTCGGGCGCGGGCGCTGCGGCGCTGGCGTGTCTCAACCAGCTCGTGTCGCTGGGCGCCAACCGCAAGAACATCTTCGTTGCCGACCTTGAGGGCGTGGTCCACAAGGGCCGCAACGAGCTGATGGACCGCTGGAAAGAAGTGTACGCGCAGGAAACCTCCGCGCGCACGCTGGCCGAAATCATCCCCGGCGCGGATGTGTTTCTCGGGCTTTCCGCAGCGGGCGTGCTCAAGGCTGACATGGTAAAGACCATGGGGCCGCGACCGCTCATCCTCGCGCTTGCAAACCCCAACCCCGAGATCATGCCCGAGGACGCGCTGGCCGCCCGGCCTGATGCGATGATCTGCACAGGCCGCTCGGACTATCCCAATCAGGTCAACAACGTCCTGTGCTTTCCCTACATTTTCCGCGGCGCGCTGGATGTGCGGGCGACCACGATCAACGAGGAGATGAAGCGCGCGGCGGTGGAAGCCATTGCGCAACTGGCGCGTGAGGCGCCGTCTGACGTGGTGGCGCGCGCCTACGGCGGCTCGGCGCCTCTGTTTGGGTCCAACTCGCTTATTCCTTCGCCGTTCGATCCGCGCCTGATCCTGCGCATCGCGCCTGCGGTCGCGAAGGCGGCGATGGATAGCGGCGTTGCGGCAAAGCCGATCACCGATTTTGACGCCTACGCCGATCAGCTGGATCGCTTCGTCTTCCGCTCCGGCTTCATCATGAAGCCCGTGTTCGCGCAGGCAAAGTCCGATCCCCGCCGCGTCATTTATGCGGACGGTGAAGACGAGCGCGTGCTGCGGGCCGCGCAGGTGGCGATTGAAGAGCGCATGGCGGTGCCGATCCTGATCGGACGTCCCTCCGTGGTCGAAAAGCGCATCGAGCGCTTCGGGCTGCAGATCAAGCCGGGCCATGACTTTGAACTGGTCAATCCTGAAGACGATCCGCGCTACCGCGACTACGTTCAGACGCTGATTGAAGTGGCGGGCCGCAAGGGCGTGACGCCTGACGCTGCGCGCACGCTTGTGCGAACCAACAACACGGTGATTGGCGCCATCGCGCTGCATCGCGGCGATGCGGACGCACTGATCTGCGGACTTGAGGGGCGCTTCCACACGCGGCTGCGCTACATCCGCGACATTGTCGGGCTCGCGCCGGGCTGCAGTGATTTCTCGGCGCTGTCGCTGCTGATTACGCAGCGCGGCAATTTCTTCCTCGCCGATACCCACGTGCGCGCTGATCCGACGGCGGCGGAAATCGCTGACATGACGGTCAGCATCGCCGAGCATGTGCGGCGCTTTGGCCTTACGCCGAAGATCGCGCTGCTGGCTGACAGTGATTTTGGCGGGCTGGACTCAGAGACAGCGTTCAAGATGCGCGAGGCGTTGCAACTGGTGCGCGCGATCAATCCTTATCTGGAGGTCGACGGCGAGATGCAGGCGGATACGGCGCTGTCGCAGGCTATCCGCGATCGGGTCATGCCCCACTCGCGTCTGACCGACGAGGCGAACGTGCTCGTCATGCCTAACCTCGCATCGGCGAACATCGCTTTTCAGCTCGTTAAAGTGCTGGCGGACGCGCTGCCCGTTGGCCCCATTCTCATGGGCGCCGCAAAACCCGCCCATGTTCTCACGCCCTCAGTAACCGCGCGCGGCGTGGTCAACATGACCGCAATTGCGGTGGCGGAAGCGCAGGCGCAGGACCGATTCGATCCGGCGTAAGCGAGGAACGCTCAACCCTCCTCGTACATCTCGCGCATCCGCGCCACGTCTTCGCGCGAAGGTAGTCCCGCCTCGTTGCCCAGGTGCTGCACCTTGAAGGCGGAGGCGGCGCGCGCGAAGCGGAAATGGTCGATCCAGCGCCCGCGCGGATCGTCGAGATATGCGGCCACATAAGCCCCGTGGAAAACGTCGCCGGCGCCGGAGGTGTCGATGACGTCCGCCGGAGGTACATCGAGCGCGGGCAGGCGCTGCACATCGCCGCCTTCGTCGTACCAGAGCATGCCGTGCTCGCCCTCGGTGACGCCGCCAATCTTGCAGCCGCGCCCTTTCAAGTAGTCCAACAGCTGCTCGCCGGTTATGTTCATCTGCTCGCACAGGCGCGTCGAGCAGATCGCCACGTCGATCAGGCCGAGCAGTTCGTGGGTGTTCGAGCGCAGGCCGCCGCCATCGAGCGAGGTCATCACGCCCATCTCGCGGCAGAGCTTTGCGTAGTGCATGGCCGCGTCGGCCTGATGGCCGTCGAGATGAAGCGCGCCGATCCCTGAGATGTTCAAGTTCGGCAGCGGATGCAGGTAATTGTCATCGCGGGCGCGCAGGATGGCGCGCTTGCCATCGCTGGGCAGGACCACCGACAGCGAGGATCGTTTCACCTTACGGCCGTGGACGGAAATCTGATATTTCGCGGCCATGTCGAGAAACATGCGGCCGAGCCAGTCGTCGGAGAGCGAGGTCAGCATGTCGACGGAATGGCCGAGGCGCGCCGCGCAAAATCCGGCGGTGACCGCGTTGCCGCCGAACGACACGGCGTAATCGCGCGCCACGGCCTTGTCGTCTCCGGCGGGCATCGCATCCGCCAGGATCGTCACGTCGATGTAAGTCTGTCCGATAAAGAGGGAATGCATCCTGCCTCGCTCATGCTTCGTCCGTTAACGTTTCGCTTGCAAACTCGCTCGCTCGCGCGCCGGTCCGGGAATTATTCTAATCGTCGCGTCTGTGCTTACGCTGGGTAAACAATAGCGTATACTTGGTTTGCAATAGACAAGTTGATTCGCCGCTGCCCCGTTCATGGACGAACACGATGAAGTCCTATCTTGCCGACGAACGCTTGAATCAAGCTTGCTCCGTGCGCGCGCTCGTAGAAGAAGTGGCGCGCCTGTCCGATAATCTGGAACAATCTGAATTGCAGATCGCCGCCCTGGGCCGCGTGCTGGACATGATGCGCCAGGCCGCTGGCGAGCGGGTTTCTGCATCCTGCGCGCCTGCGCAGGCGCTGAGCGCGTAATCACCGGTCCTAGACCGAGAAGCTCGTGCCGCACCCGCAAGAGCTGGAGGCGTTTGGATTGTCGATCCTGAAGGCCTGACCCATCAAATCGTCCACGAAGTCGATCCGCGAGCCGCGCAGAAAATCAAGCGAGACGGGATCGATCACAACTCCGACGCCGTCCTTCTCGATGAGAAGATCATCATCTGCGCGCGTGGGCACAATCTCGAAAGCGTATTGAAAGCCCGAGCAGCCGCCGCCATTCACGGCGACGCGCAGCAGCGAGCCGCCCGGCTCCCTGGCCAGAATTTTCTTCACGCGCTGGGCCGCCCGCTCGGTGACGATGGGCAGCGCATCTGTCGAGTCTGCAAGTGACAGGGTTTCGCTCATGTCGGAATCTGGCTCCTTGCCGTCTTGGCCGCCCCAATATATGCCCGCTGACGTGACCGTTCAACGCGCACCCTTCGCCGCCGACCCGCATGCAAGCCGGGGCCGACTGCTTGCCGAGGCGTCTTCGCCGACGCGCACACAGTTTCAGCGCGATCGCGACCGTATCATTCATTCCACCGCTTTTCGCCGTCTGGCGCATAAAAGTCAGGTTTTTGTGCCCCATGAGGGCGATCATTACCGGACGCGGCTGACGCACACTATCGAAGTCGCCCAGATTGCGCGGGCGCTTTCCCGGGCGCTCAACCTTGACGACGATCTGGCGGAGGCGCTCGCCCTCGCGCACGATCTTGGCCACACCTGCTTTGGCCACACGGGTGAGGATGTGCTTGACGCCGCCATGCAGGCGCACGGCGGGTTTGACCACAATGCGCAGGCGCTGCGCATCGTCACGAAGCTCGAACGGCGCTACGCCGACCATGACGGGCTGAATTTGACATGGGAGGCGCTGGAAGGGCTGGTGAAGCACAACGGTCCGCTGCTGCAGGCGGACGGCGCACCCATGCCAAAGTACGCGAAGACAGGCGTGCCGGCGCCGATCCTCATCTTCGACGCCCTCGCCCATCTGGAGCTGAAAACCTATGCCGGCGCGGAGGCGCAGGCCGCCGCCATTGCTGACGACATCGCCTACAATGCGCACGATCTCGACGACGGATTGAGGGCAGGGCTGTTTGACATCGCGGACCTGCGCGACGTGCTTTTCCTGCGGGACATTGTGGACGAGATCGACCGGCGCCATCCCGGACTGGAGCGGGTGCGGTTCATCCACGAGATTTCGCGCCGCGTCATCACGCGGCTGATCGAGGACGTTATCCACGCCAGCGAGGCGCGCCTTTTACAGCGCCAGACCCAGTCGGCCGATGACGTGCGGGGTGCAGGCGAGGTCACCGTTTCGTTTTCGCAGGATTTCGTCGCCGTGGACCGGGCGCTGAAAAACTTCCTGTTCCCGCACATGTACCGCCATCCCCGCGTGATGAAGGTGCGCCGGGAGGCGGCGGGCGTGGTTGAAGTCCTGTTCGCGCAGTTTGCGGAGGATTCCGCCCGGATGCCCGCCGAATGGGCGCAAATGGCGGCCAGCGCGCCGGACGAGGCCAAGCGGCTGCGGGTGGTCTGCGACTTTATTGCGGGTATGACTGACCGCTACGCAGTGGCCGAACATGTGCGGCTGACGGGCGGCGCGCCGGCGCTGCGGTGAGCCCGCCCTTTGACGCTTCCGGCGATTTCCGCTAGGCCGCGCATCAACTTTGCCCTCTAAAGCTACGCGCGGAACACCGCTCCATGAACGTCTTTGCCGAATTCCAGGATCGCATTGGTTTGATCCTCAAAGGTCTGATCGACAATGGCCAGCTGCCTGCGGGGCTTGATCTGTCGCGGTTTGTGGTCGAGCCGCCCCGCGATGCTTCCCATGGCGATCTCGCGACCAACGCGGCCATGGTCTACGCCAAGGAGGCCAAGCCCGGCTTCTCCAGCCCGCGCGAATTGGCGAGCACGCTTGCCTATGCGCTTGCGGGCGATCCTGATGTGGATCAGGCCGAGGTCGCCGGGCCGGGGTTCATCAATATCCGCCTTCACCCGCATGTCTTTGCGGATGTGCTGCGCGCTTCGCTGACGGACGAATCCTATGGACGCCCACCTGTGCGCGATGAGCGGGCGGTGAACGTGGAATACGTTTCCGCCAACCCGACCGGCCCCATGCATGTGGGCCATGGGCGCGGCGCGGTGTTTGGCGATGCGCTGGCCAATCTCCTGGCCTTCTCTGGCCGCAAGGTGACGCGCGAGTATTACATCAACGACGCGGGGGCGCAGGTGGACGTGCTGGCGCGCTCCGCCTTCCTGCGTTACCGCGAGGCGCTGGGCGAGAGCATCGGCGAAATCCCCGATGGGCTTTATCCGGGTGATTATCTGAAGCCTGCAGGCGAGGCGCTGGCGAAGGCCCACGGCGCCGCGCTGCGCGACAAGCCGGAGGCCGAATGGCTGCCGCTGGTGCGCGCTTTCGCCATCGACGCGATGATGGACATGATCCGCACTGATCTGGCCGCCATGAACATTCGCCACGAGGTGTTTTTCTCCGAGCGTTCGCTCACGCGGGGCGCCGCCGGCGAGGACCATGTGCGCGCCGTGATCGAGGATCTGCGGGCGCGCGGCATCGTCTATGTGGGCCATCTCGCGCCGCCCAAGGGGCAGCTGCCCGACGATTGGGAAGATCGCGAACAGACGCTGTTCCGCTCCACCGATTTTGGCGACGATGTGGATCGCCCGCTGATCAAGTCTGACGGCGGCTACACGTATTTTGCGTCCGACATCGCGTATCACAAGTCCAAGGTCGATCGCGGCTTTGACGACATGATCGACGTCTGGGGCGCGGACCACGGCGGTTACGTCAAGCGCATGCAGGCGGCGGTGAAAGCCGTGTCCGCCGGGCGCGCGAGCCTGGATGTGAAGCTGTGCCAGATGGTCAAACTGATGCGCAACGGCGAGCCGGTCACCATGTCCAAGCGCGCGGGCACGTTCGTGACGTTGCGCGATGTGGTGGATGAAGTGGGCGTGGACGCCGTCCGCTTCATGATGCTGTTCCGCAAGAATGACGCGACGCTGGAGTTCGATCTTGCCAAGGTGATCGAGCAATCGCGCGAGAACCCGGTCTTTTACGTCCAGTACGCCCATGCGCGCTGCAAGTCTGTGATCCGGCAGGCCAAGGCGGCGTTTGCGGACCTCGACACGTCGGCGGCGGCGCTTTCTGCTGCTGACTTTGCCCTGCTGACCGACGAGGGCGAGGCGGGGCTCGCCAAAATGATTGCGCAATTCCCGCGTCAGATTGATGCTGCGGCGGCGGCGCATGAGCCTCATCGGGTCGCATTTTACCTGCATGAACTGGCAAGTTTGCTGCATTCGCACTGGAATCGCGGCAAAGATCAGCCACATTTGCGCTTTGTTAATGAAGAAAGACGAGATTTGACTTCAGCGCGGGTCGCAATGGTTGCATCTTTAACCAGAGTGTTCGCGTCGGGGCTGGGCGTTCTTGGCGTCTCGGCTCCTGATGAAATGCGCTAGGCGCGCCCTGCGGCTTTCGTCGTGGGCTTGGCGTCTGGCCGTTAGCCTGCCCCGGGAGTTCGGCGGTGGGTCCGCGTGCGAGGTATTAGTCCCATGAGTGAAGCCGCCCGGGTTCGTGAATCCATTGATCTGGTAGAGTTCGAGCGCCGCCTTCGCGCCTCGCCTGCCGAAGAGCCTCATACTGCCTACGATTACGCGCCCCAGGCTGCGGCTAAAATCCCGGGTCGTCCGGTGTTTCCGCGTGCGGCAGGCGAAGCCGAAGGCGCAGGTTCCGCGACTAATCCCGTAAACACGCTGCGCCTGCAGCTTGAAGCTGCGGCCGCGCGGAACGACAGCTTCCATGCCGTCGTAAACCAATATCCCGACGCAGCGCAGCGTTTCGCCGCTGCGCCGCCGCCAGCTTACGAGCCGGAACAGTACGCGGGGCAGCCGCAGTCCATGCAGATGCAGGGATGGCGTCCCGAAGCGTTCGAGCCGGTCAACGAGCCTCGTTCGGGCCGCAAGAAAATGATGCTCCTTGGAAGCGCTGCGGCGGTTTTGGTCGTCGGATTGAGCGTGACGTTCGCCATGCGCGGCGGGCCGACCAGTGCAAACGCGCCGACCATCCGGGCGTCTGGCGAGCCTTTCAAGATTCAGCCGGAAGCCAAGCCGACCGGCGAGAAGCCCAGCCAGGCGGCGACAATTCTGGACCGCAACGGCAGCGAGCGCCTTGCCGCAAGCCGTGTGGTTACACGCGAAGAGCAGCCTGTGGACGTGCGCGAAGCAGGTCGGCAGGCGAGCGCCGCCAATCCAACGGCAAAACCTGGCCCGACAATGGGGGCGCCGACCTCCGGCCTGCCGACAGCCGGGCCCGCCGCCAACGGTTACTTCCCGGAAGCGCGCCGCGTCCGCACCGTCTCGGTTCGCCCCGATGGATCGATCATCGAGGCGCCTCAGGCCGCGCCAGCCCGCGCCGCTCCTGCGTCTCCCGCAATGGCGCCTGCACGCCCGGTTGCCCCGGCGCCTGCGCGCCCGGTAGCCCCGGCTCCTGGCCAAACGGCAGCTCCTACGCCCGTGCGTGTTGCTACCGCAACGCCACCCAAGACCAGCGACCGCGCTGCCCCGACGACGACGGCATCCACTTCCGCCACCGCAACTCCGGCCAACGCAGCGCCCCGCGCAGCTTCGCCCCAGTCAGCGGCCGTGGCCTCTACGCCGCGCGGGGGCGGAGGCTTCGCCGTTCAGTTGGCGGCTCCGGGATCTGAGAGCGAAGCGCGCGCTGCAATCTCGCGCCTTCAGCAGCGCTATGGCGCCGCGCTGGGCGGTCGTCAGCCGACTGTTCGCAAGGCAACGGTTGGTGAAAAGGAAATCTATCGCGTCCGGGTGGTCGGGCTGTCGCAGGCCGACGCCAACGGGATGTGCGAGAAGCTGAAGTCTTCGGGCGGTAGCTGTTTCGTCGCGCGCGAATAGGCGGCGTCACGAACTCAAACTTAGGGGCGCGTCTCACGGCGCGCCCTTTTGATTCCGCTCTCGCGTTGGTCTGAGCAAATCTGGTTTCGGAGTTCACATGGCGCATGAGGCGCGCGCTTTTACCTGCGGTTGTTCTGGTCTCGTCTTTACGCAAGATGAGAAAGACTTCATGCGGCGCTTCAAGCCGTGGGGTCTCATCCTGTTCGGGCGAAACGTTCAGAACAGGACGCAAATCTATGCGATTACTCAGAATTTCCGCGAACTCGTAGGCCGCGAGGACGCGCCGGTCCTGATCGATCAGGAGGGCGGACGCGTGCGCCGGATGAAGGAGCCCGACTGGCGGCCCCATCCAGCCGCCGCAGCCTATGACAGGCTCACCTGCGGCGAACAGGACAAGGCGGCGCTGGTGCGCGAGGGCGCACGGCTTATCGCGCATGATCTGATCGAGGTCGGGATCAACGTCGATTGCATGCCGGTGCTGGACGTGCCGGTCGAGGGCGCGAACGAAGTGATCGGTTCGCGGGCCTATTCATCCGATCCGGCGCAGGTCGCACTGCTCGGCCGAGCGGCTTGCGAGGGCTTGCTCGCGGGCGGCGTGCTGCCGGTCATCAAGCACATCCCCGGCCATGGTCGCGCCAATGCCGACAGCCATATGGCTTTGCCGGTTGTCACCACATCGCGGGCGGAGCTTGAGGCGAGCGACTTTGCTCCTTTCCGGGCGCTGGCTGACATGCCCATGGCCATGAGCGCGCATGTGGTTTTCACCGACATTGATCCTGATCTGCCGGCCACGGTGTCGCGCAAGGTGGTGTCGCAAATCATGCGCGGTTTCATCGGTTTTGATGGCCTTATCATGAGCGACGACCTTTCCATGAAGGCGCTCGACGGTTCGTTCACGGAAAAGACGCAGGCGCTGTTCGCCGCCGGACTGGATCTGGCGCTTTACTGCTGGAGCGACCTGCGCGAAGCGGAAGAGGTGGCGCTCGCCTCGCCATTACTTGACGGCAGGTCTGCGGAAAGGTCTGAAAAGGCTCTCAATCGGCTCAAGGCCGCGCGATCCTTGCAGGTTGCGTTCGATCCTGTGGACGCCGCCGCGCGGCAGCAATCCGCGCTTGCGATGCCCGGCTGAGGCGATCATTCTCCGCTCGCCGTCAGAGTGCGCTGGCGGGTGTGGAGTGATTCGTTTTGGCAGAACTACCTTTTGAGACGACGATCGACAAAGCGGACGCCGAGCCGGCGTTTCTGGTCGATGTGGACGGCTTTGAAGGTCCGCTCGACCTGCTGCTCGAACTCGCGCGCCGCCAGAAGGTTGATCTGACGAAGATTTCCATTCTGCAGCTCGCTGAACAATACCTTGAGTTTGTCGAAGCCGCGCGCCGGGTGCGGCTGGAGCTTGCCGCCGATTATCTCGTGATGGCGGCGTGGCTGACGTACCTCAAATCGCGCCTGTTGCTTCCGCAGGCCGCAAAGGACGAGGGGCCCGCCGCCGAAGAACTGGCCGCCGCCCTTGCTGATCGGCTTCGCCGACTTGAGGCGATCCGCGGCGCGGCTGAAAAGCTGGTCAACCGCCCCAGGCTGGGTCGCGACCTGTTCATGCGGGGCGCGCCCGAAGGCGTCACCATCAACCGCCACGCGCATTTCAAGGCGAGCTTGTACGATCTGCTTACCGCCTACGCCTCACAGCGCCAGATGCATGCGCTCTCGCGCGTCACCCTGAAACAGCGGATCGTCTGGTCACTGACCGAAGCGCGCGAAGCGGTGGAGCGGCTTGCCGGTCACTCCATCGAGTGGACCGTGATGGACGACATTCTGGCAGGCTATTTTACGACGCCCGAGCTTCGCCGCACGGTGCGCGCCTCGTCGTTCGCGTCTTCGCTTGAATTGGTGCGCGAGGGAAAAATCGAATTGCGTCAGGACAAGGCCTTCGCACCAATCTGGCTGCGCGCGCCCCGGCCGCGCGATGCGGCGTAATTCTGACGTCTTGTGAGTCGTTTGTGTAAGGATGTTGAAGTGGCAAATGTTGCGCGACTGTTCCCGGAGACGGAAGGCGACAAGGCTGCGCAAGCCCGGACGGAAGAGGTGATCGACCAGGCCACTGAGGCCCGTCGGGAAGCGTTGCGCATTGCCGAGGCGCTTCTGTTCGCAGCGACCGAACCTCTTGATGACGCCCAGATTGCCCGGCATCTGGCCTCGGGCGTCGACGTTCGTTCGGTGCTGGAGGAACTGCGCGAACATTACATGACGCGCGGGGTCAACCTCGCGCGGGTCGCCAAGCGGTGGTATTTTCGCACGGCTCCCGACCTTGGCTGGCTATTGTCGCGCGACCAGCAAGATCAGAGAAAGCTTTCCAAGGCGGCGCTCGAGACGCTTGCCATCGTCGCCTATCATCAGCCTGTCACCCGCGCCGAGATCGAAGACATTCGCGGCGTCACGATCTCGCGCGGCACCATTGACGTGCTGATGGAGACCGGCTGGGTGCGCCTTCGTGGCCGCCGCAAGGCGCCGGGGCGCCCCGTCACCTACGGCACGACGGAAAACTTCCTGCTGCATTTCGGGCTCGAAAACATCACCGATCTGCCGGGACTGGATGAGTTGAAGTCCGCAGGCCTTTTCGATGGCCGGTTGCCGAAGGGCTTCGGGGTGCCTTCACCCAGCGACGATCCCGAATTGCGAGAGGACGAAGACCCGCTGGAGGGCGACCTGTTCGACGATCTGCCGCTTGGCGAAGAGGGCGAGCCTTTACCTGTCGCATCGCAGAGTGTGGCTGTTCATTCAGATGGCGCGGCTTCCGAAGCTGTGCTTGAGCACGAGGACGAGGACGAGGACGAGGACGAGGTCGCGGACGAAGCGGAGGCGGGGCAGGGCGCATTGCAGTCTGATCAGTCTGTCGCCAATGAGGGCGAAGCTGCTTCTGAAGAGCAGACCGACGCGGTGCGGCGTCGCGATTAAGCAAGCGTGACGATTAAATCAGCGAAAGCTGATGCCTTGGAGCAGGCGTCGCTAGGGGCTTGCTGCCCCAGTGGCGCAAAACATCGAGTCAATAAGTCCGTATGGAAAGACCGTTGTCCTTGTTTTTGGCGCAGTGGTTGCCTACGTTCGCCGTGACCCGCGCCTGCGTGCGCGAAGGGGAGGTTCTGTTATGGGTTCGTTTTCGATCTGGCACTGGCTCATCGTCGGCGCGATCGCCTTGATCCTCTTTGGGGGCAAGGGCAAGATTTCCGAATTGATGGGCGACGTCGCCAAGGGCATCAAGTCCTTCAAGAAGGGCATGGCCGAGGAAGAAGAGGTCAAGCCGACGCCTGCGACTGACACGTCGCGCACCATTGACCATGCGCCGGTTCAGCCTGCTCCCGTTGCGCCGACGGCGCCTCCGGCGGCGACTGGCGCACCGACGCGCACGTCCTGAGCCTGCGAGGGGCGGCCTGGCGCCGCCCTCATTTCTCACGTTCGACTTTTTCCTGGAGGCTTGGAGCCTCCCGGCGATCCGTGTAAACGGGTCGCGTGTGTCCTGATCGTCTTGAGCTAAGCCCGGTTCCGCCCGGCGCCCGGCCAGCGCGTTGAGCCACAACGTCTTCGTCGTCCGGCATCGCAAAGCGGTTACATGTTTGATATCGACGCTGGCAAACTTCTGATCCTTGGTGTCATCGCACTCATTGTGCTGGGGCCAAAAGAGCTGCCGCGCGTCATGCGCCAGGTTGGCGGCGCGCTCAGCAAAATGCGCCAGATGGCGGCTGAATTTCAGTCCCAGTTCTCGGAAGCGATGAAGCAGTCCGAGATGGAAGAGCTGAAAAAAGACATGGCCAAAATGGCTGATCAGGCGCGGGTTGATATCAATTATGATCCCGTAGCCGATACCGATCGACAGATGCGCGCAGCAATCGACGGCAAGAAGGACAATGCCATTCCGCCCTTGACGCCAATCCCGGAAGATCCCGATCCGGATAATCGCGTTTACACAGCGGACATTCCACCTGTTCAGCAAACAGCGAACGCGCCCGCTCCTGTGGCAGCTAACGAAGGCATGGCCGAAGCGAAACCGCTGGTGTCTGAAGGACAGCCGGTCCGCAAGGTGGGAGAAGCCTGAGCGATGTCCAACCTGCCCAGCACGATCACCAGCGCGCGACAGGAAGATGAAGTCGCCATCGAGGCGACGAAAGCTCCCTTGATGGAGCATTTGATAGAGTTGCGTTCGCGGCTCATCAAGTCAGTCGCCGCTTTTTCTGCGCTTTTCATTGTCTTCTTTTACTTCGCAAAAGACATCTATAATCTGCTGGTTGTACCCTTCGAGAAGGTCGCTGGCCCGGGCGCAAAGCTGATCTACACGGCTCCGCAGGAATTTTTCTTCACGCAGATCAAGGTCGCGATGTTTGCGGCGCTGTTTGCGTCCTGCCCGGTCATCCTCAGTCAGATTTACGCCTTCGTTGCGCCGGGGCTTTACCGGCACGAACGCGCCGCCTTCCGGCCCTATCTTTGGGCGACCCCGGTGTTCTTCCTCGCGGGCGCGTTGCTCGTTTATTTCCTCGTCATGCCGAACCTGCTGCATTTCTTTCTGGCCATGCAGCAGTCGAAAGAGCCGGGCCGCGCAGAGATCGAACTTCTGCCGCGCGTGTCGGAGTATCTGTCGCTCATCATGACGATGATCTTCGCGTTCGGCATCACGTTCCAGATGCCGGTGGTGTTGACGCTGCTGGGCCGCGTTGGCGTCATCGATTCCGCATTCCTTCGTGACAAAAGGCGGATCGCGATCTTCCTGGTGGCCGTTGCGGCAGCCATTCTGACGCCGCCCGATCCGTTGAGCATGATGTTCCTCGCTGTGCCCGGCTGGCTGCTTTACGAGCTTTCCATTTTCTCGGTGCAGATGATCGAGAAGCAGCGCGCCAAAGACAAAAGCGCAGCCGACAACACGAGCGTTTGAACTCAACCATTCACGCTTGCATCCCTCCCGCGACTGGCGCAAACAGCGCACGGCTTAGAAGCGGCGGGGCCTGCTCATGTTTTCGGGAATACCGGCAGGTGATCTTGCCATTCTGGCGGTCGGGCTTGTACTCGCAGGCGCGTTGACGGGGGTGCTGGCGGGCGTCTTCGGCGTTGGCGGCGGCGCGGTGATCGTGCCGGTACTCTACGAATTGTTCCGCATCATCGGCGTGCCCGAAGATGTGCGCATGCCGCTGTGCGTTGGCACTTCGCTGGCCATCATCATTCCAACGTCCATCTCGTCGTTCCGCTCGCATCGCAAACGCGGGACTGTAGATATGGACATCCTGCGCGCCTGGGCGGTTCCCGTCGTCATCGGCACGATATTGGGCGCGCTCTTGGCGCGCTGGGCGCCGCCTGCGGTATTCAAGATCGTCTTCGTGATGGTGGCTGGCGTCAACGCTGCGCGCCTCATCGGCAATCTCAACTGGCGGCTTGGCGACGATCTGCCCAAAGGCCCGCTGATGCGGGTCTACGGCTTCTTCACAGGCGTGTTTTCGGCGTTGATGGGCATCGGCGGCGGGCAGATTTCCACCATGCTGATGACGTTCTACAACCGCCCGATCCATCAGGCCGTCTCGACCTCTGCAGGTATGGGCGTGCTGATTTCGATCCCCGGCGCTTTGGGATACATGATTTCCGGCTTCGACAAGGTTGGAATGCCGCCCTTGTCGATCGGGTTTGTTTCGTTGATTGGATTTGCGCTTTTCGCGCCTATCAGCATTCTCACCGCGCCGTTCGGCGTGAAGCTGGCGCATGCGCTGCCAAAGAGAAAACTCGAAGTCGCGTTCGGCTGCTTCCTGCTGCTCGTGTCCTTGCGTTTCGTCGCCAGTCTGTTGGGTTATTGACGAAGCACCAGCCGGTTGCGCTCGACGCTGTAGCCTGACAGGCGCGTGAGATAAGACTGGCCCAGAAGGTTTTCCTGCAAGGCGCCGGGACGGGCGACCAGCGCGCGCACGCTTTTCAGCGTGATGTTTCCGACAGTCACCGCCTCAAGGGTGACGGGGGCCGTCAGCGCGCGGCCGTTCGCGGTTGAAACCGACACGCGATAGTCGAGTTTGTCGATGTTGAGGCCCACCTTGGCGGCGTCTTCTGCGCGCAGGACGATGCTGGACGCGCCAGTGTCGAACATCATCCGCACCGCTGCGCCGTTGACTCGCGTGTCGAAGCCAAAATGCCCATCGGGCCGCCGGATGGCCACTGCCTCGCCGGGGGGCGACGGGACGGCGCGCCCGGGCACGATCTCGTCCATCATACGCACAGTCGCGGCGCCGACTTCTTCGCGGTACACGTAGCCCACCATGACGGCGGCGAAAATTGCGCCCCAGGCCAGCGCCCCCGCAATGGCGGCGCCAACCCGCCCGCGCCATTCGGCCCCCAGCGAGCCTGCGATCAGAACGAGCAGAAGCACGCTCGCGACAAGGGACGCGATTTGTCCGGGATCTAGCCCGGCGATCTGCGAATCCTCCGGCATCAGCACCGCGTACGCGGCGGCGCCTGCAAGGAGGATGAGGGCGAGAACGTAGCGCATCGATCTTTACATAGGGAGCGCGACCGCGGGCTTAAAGCGGGTCGCCTATAAAGCCTGCCCGGAGGCGAGCGCTAGCAGAAACATGATCTCCGCGATTTGCTGCGATGCGCCTGCAATGTCGCCCGTCTGGCCGCCGATCTGCCGTTTGGCGATCCACGTCATCGCACAGGCGCCAAGAACGGCGGCGACGACCGCGCAAAGCCAGCGCAGCGCGCCGATGGCCTCGATAACCAGAAGGCCCGAAAGCGCAATCCCCAGCGCCATGCCGATGATGAAGGATGATCTGCTCGGGGCCCCTGCGGCTTGCGCTGCGCCCTCCGCGCGAGCCGGCTCAAGCGCCATGGCGGGGATCAGCGCGACGATGCGCGACAG
Source organism: Hyphomicrobiales bacterium (assembly GCA_031428455.1). Taxonomy (GTDB): domain Bacteria; phylum Pseudomonadota; class Alphaproteobacteria; order Rhizobiales; family Beijerinckiaceae; genus Terripilifer. Next base: position 43,872 of record JANPPJ010000122.1, read on the forward strand.
GGCGGCGATGGCGACGATGGCCAAGGCCGCTGCGAGCGGCCCTTGCGCCGCGTCGATGGCCATGAGCGCCGTCCAGCGCAACCCCAGCGAGAGCACGAGCGCCGCGCCGCCGAACGTGCCGATGCGGCTGTCCTTCATGATCTCCAGCTTGCGCTGGCGCGTCACGCCGCCGCCGAGACCGTCTGCACTGTCGGCAAGGCCGTCCTCATGGAAAGCACCGGTGGCAAGCACGAGGGCGGTGAGAGCAAGACCGGCGGCCACGGAGCCGGGCAAGCCGACGGCGCGCGCAGCCAAAAAGACCACCGCGCCGATGAGGCCGATGATGGCGCCTGCAATCGGCAGCACCCGCGTTACGCGCGCAAAGTCAGGCATGCCGTGGGGATCTTTTTCGCGGGCCAGCAGGGGCGTGGGGATGCGCGACCAGAAACGCAGGCACACCAGAATGTCTTCGATGATTTGCAATGTCTGTCCCGCTTGATGAAGGTTGCGCCGATCCTACCTACGCTCCCTTCCGCCTGCGAGCCCTGACTGATAAGACGGCGGTCCTTTGCGCGGATTTATGCAGCAGGCTTGACATGACCACCACCGGTTCGCCGTTCGACGATCTTCGCGCGCTCTTCCAGATCATGCCACCGCCCGCGCGCGACATCGCGGAGATCGTGCGCGAACGCGACGCCGAGCTTGTGAAGCCGCCGGGCTCGCTGGGGCGCCTCGAAGACATCGTGCAATGGCTTGCAGCCTGGCAGGGCAAGTCAAAGCCGACGATTGATCGTCCGCTGGTGGCGATTTTTGCGGCCAATCACGGCGTCGTGGCGCAGGGCGTTTCGAAATGGCCGCAGGGCGTGACGCGGCAGATGATGGAGACGTTCGCGGCGGGCGGGGCGGCCGTGAACCAGATTTGCGCGACCTATGATCTCGGCCTCAAGGTCTTCGATCTCGCGCTTGATATCCCAACCGGCGACATCACGCAGGACGCGGCGCTGGACGAGCGCGCGGCGGCCGCCACGTTCGCCTTCGGCATGGAGGCGATTGCGGGCGGGATCGATCTACTGTGCGTGGGCGAAATGGGCATCGGTAACACGACTGTCGCCGCCGCCATCAACTACGGGCTCTACGGCGGCGCGGCTGCGGACTGGGTGGGGCGCGGCGCGGGCGTTGATGACGAGGGGATGAAGCGCAAGATCGACGCGGTTGAGCGCGCCGTTGCGCTGCACCGCGATCATATTTCCGATCCGCTGGAGTTGATGCGCCGCCTTGGCGGGCGCGAGATTTGCGCCATCGCGGGAGCTATCGTCGCCGCGCGGATCGAGCGTATCCCGGTCATACTTGATGGATATGTTGCGACAGCCGCCGCCGCTATTGTTCACGCAGTTGATCCAACCGCAATCGAGCATTGCATGGCGGGCCATCGCTCGGCTGAGGCGCCTCATGGCGAGGCGCTGAAGCGTCTCGGCCTCACGCCTTTGCTCGATCTTGGCATGCGGCTTGGCGAAGGCTCCGGCGCCGCCATGGCTGCGGGCGTCGTGAAGGCGGCGCTTGCGTGCCATCGCGATATGGCGACCTTCGCGCAGGCGAAGGTGGGTTAGGGACGCAGCAACTTTGTAACTAGCGACTTCCGCGCTATCCTGCCGCAAAACAGCGGGAGGATACATGGCTCATACATTCGCATTCATGGCGCTTGCGGCGTTCGCAGGCGTGGCGGCCAGCAGCATGGCGCAGGCGTAACCAGTGAACATACTCACCATCGACAGGCTTGTGGAGCACACATCCACGGTGCCCGCCATCAAGGGTGAGAAGGTTAGCCTGTTTGTGCGCGAGCGTATCGCAGCGTCCATGCTTGAACAGGCGCCAGGCAAGGCGTTCGAGCGCAAGGTCGTGTTGATGGTGCACGGCGGGTTCTCGCCCGCGACGCTCGCGTTCGACGTGCAATATCGCGACTATTCGTGGATGGAGCACCTTGCGCGTGAGGGCTTTGACGTCTTCGCGATGGACATGACAGGCTATGGCCGCTCCACGCGCCCGCCACAGATGGATGATCCGTGCAATGTTCTGCCTGCACAGCAGAAGGAACTCGCGCCTAAGACGCTGCCTGCGCCGTGCTCGCCGAAGTATCCATTCGAGTTAGTCAATAGCGACAGCGAGAGCGACGATATCAACGCCGTTGTTGATTACCTGCGCAAGCTGCGCGGCGTTGACAAGATTTCTCTAGTGGGATGGTCGGGCGGGGGTATTCGTACGGGCACGTTTATCGGGCGTCATCCTGCAAAGGTAGATCGCTACGTGATCTGGGCGTCATCCAATTATAGCCGCAAGAATCCTGATGAGGCGCCTGCATCCTTGCCCGCAGCGGGCGCGCCGACGACGTTTCAGACGCGGACAGTTGGCACGGACCGCCGCTGGGTCGGCACGCAAAAAACGCCTGCAATGATTGAGCCGGGCATGCCCGACATGATTGCGGCGCTCAACCAGCTTGCCGATCCACTTGGCGCAACATGGGGGCCGGGCGGTCTGCGCGCGCCAACGCGCACCTACTGGGGCTGGAACGCCAACGGCGCCAGGAAAGTGCAGATGCCGACGTTGATCATGGTGGGCGAACACGACGATCTCACGCGGACAAACCTTGAGTTGATCGAGGATCTTGGCGCCAAGGAGAAGGTGTTCCTCGGCATTGCGGGCGGCACGCATTTCCTGAACTGGGAAACCCAGCGCCGCGTGCTGCACAAGGCCTCAGCCGACTGGCTGAAGAACGGCTCGCTCGGCGGCGCAACGACGGGCATGTTCCGCGCCGATGAAAATGGTGTGATTGCGAAGAAGTAAGAATATGCGCGACCGTCATGCGCGGGCTTGATGTTCATTCCGGGTAGATACCTGACAGATGTTCGGAGACATACCTGACACTCTCTCGATTTCATCGGTGGAGGGTCGGATGGTCTGGCGGGAGACATCTGTGGAGGATGAGCGGCGGGAGTTTGTCGATCTGGCTT
>JANPPJ010000123.1:0-24401 GCA_031428455.1 Hyphomicrobiales bacterium
TCCTTCTCCCCTTGCGGGAGAAGCAACTATCAGTGCTGCGTGCTCCATGGGGTGCCTCGAGTGAGGACCGTGTTGGCGTAAACGATGAGTTTTCGGGCGCAGGCGACGACTGCGACGTTGTGGTGTTTTCCTGCGGCGCGCAATCGATTGTAGAGATCGACGGTGCGGGCGTTCCAGCGACGACACGCGGCTTGCGCTGCGGCGAAGAGGGCGCGTCCGACCCTGCCTCTGCCGCCGCCCACGTGCGACTTGCCTCGCCACTGGCCAGACTCGCGGGTGACAGGCGCCATGCCTGCAAGAGCGGCGGCCTGACCCCGACTGATGGAGCCAAGTTCCGGCATACGCACGACCAGGGTCATGGCGGTGCGCGCGCCGATGCCGTCGATGCTTTCGACAAGATCAAAACGCCGCGCGAGATCGTCATTGCTGCGCAGAAGCCGGAGAAGATCGGCCAGAGCCTTCTTCCGGCGCGCCGCGCCACGCGCAATCTCTGCTTCGAGCTCCGCGATCAGGTCTGGATCGCGATAGCGGTCGCGGCGCCCGCGCATCCGGGCGAGATCTTCCTCGATTTGCTCCAGGAAGGTGAGCCGTTCTGCGAGTGGCGCCAGGCGCGGATCGTCCTGTCGCGCAGGTGTTTTCAAAACACTGACGCAGCGGGCGATAAGCGCCGCGTCGATGCGGTCGGTCTTGGCGCGCTGATTGATCGCCTTGGCGAACGCGCGCACCTGCGCCGGTTGCAGCACCGCGACCTCGAACCCGGCAGACTGCAGATCGGCGGCGATCTCGAACTGGTAGCCCCCGCTGGCTTCGAGGCCAACGCGAGTGACGCCCCTGGCAACGAAGAAGGCGACTATCGCGGCGCGGCCCTCCGGCGTATTGGGTTCGCGTCGGGCCTCGCCGCTCTCAACAGCTATGTCGAGAAAGGCCTTGCCGACATCTACTCCACCACAGATGACGTCCGCCAATTTACTGTTACACTTGCTTGTCTTCATCGAACCCAACCTTGTGAAACGAACCTGAAAGTTCGAGCAACTATCCGGGTCCATGAAGAAAGGCCGCGATCCAGCTTCTCCTCGGTCACACATGACCATGGTGGCTTCCGATCAGACAGCCATGCCTGTTCCCGGTGGCCGCCGGGAACAGGCCGTTCCTTCACGGAACCAGACCAGTTTGCCACAGGTCGATGTTACAAGGTGGCAGGCGAAGGCGGGTCGGATGAGGGGTAACACTCCGCCTCTTTCTCATGTCTTCTGGATAACCACCTTCTCCAGAGGCAGCTCAGCGAGCCACAATCTCAAATTATCCGCGAACATGCTGCCGTGCGTTGCGCCTGTGCCCTTGCCGCCGGCGCCGCCGATGTGTGGCGTAATGAGCACGTTAGGATGCGTCCACAGCGGGCTTGACGCGGGAAGCGGCTCCTCCTCCATCACGTCAAGGCCCGCGCCGCCGATGCGTCTTGCAACGAGGGCATCCACAAGCGCAGTTTCATCGACGAGCAGTCCTCGCGCGATGTTGATGACCATGGCTTTGGGGCCTAGCGCATCGATCACTTCGGCTGAAATCATGTGGTGCGTCGTGTCGTCATACAGCGCTGCGATCATCAGCACGTCGGCTTCGCGCGCCGCGTCCACAAGCTGCGAGCGGGGACGCAACGCATCGAAATTGGGCAGTGGGGTCGACGCGCGGCTGACGCCCGTCACGCGCATGTCGAACGCCTTGGCCTTGCGGGCGATGTCCTGACCGATGGCGCCTGTTCCCACGATCACCATGTGCTTGCCGGCCAGATTGTCGAGACGCGGGGTCGTTTCATCGCGCGTCCAGAACGCCGTTGCGCGCGCCGCCTCCGTTTCCCGCATGCGGCGGACAAGACCCAGCATCAGCGCGAAGGCCTGTTCGGCCACGGCGAAGGCGCGCAAGCCCGCCACGTTGGTGACAATGCAGCCGCCGGGCAAGCCGCTGGCCTGCGCCTTGTCGATGCCCGAGGTGAGGAAAGCGAGCCATTTAAGCGAGGTTCCGCGCTCCCGAATGATCGCGGCGTTATCAGCCGTGTAGACGCGGTTGGTGGTGATGAGGACGTCCGCGCCCGGAAGCTTGGCGGCAAGCTCCTCGCCATTGTTGGCGCATCTCAACTCAAAGGCGGGGAAGGATGTGAGCAGCGCTTCGAACTCGGCTTGTTGACCATGTGGATTAAAGAGAACCGCAATCGCCATATCGCCCTCCGCTCATCGGGCGAGCTTACGCGCGGCGCTTGTCGTTGCAAAGACGCAACAGGGGGGGCGAATGCGGACGGCCCGCTATTGCGCCGCTTGTGCGCCGCATTCGCGCCATCAACCAACGATTAACCACGCTTCGTAATTGCTCAAATGCAACGGGGTTAAGCAAGGTCCGATCAAGGTTGACGGAACCTTCGTTTAACCAAGTTTGCGTTAGGCGTTGATCAGCGCCCGGCGTTTCAATGCGGGGCCTCAAAGTTCTTGAGGAGTTTGGTATGAGGTCAATCACCAGCGTCGGCACAAGCGCCCGCGCAATCCGTCTTGCGGCCGCTCTTGTGGCGACTCTTGCGATCGCCGCCTGCTCGAAAACCCCGGACCCCAATGCAGCCGGCGGCCTTGGCGCTGGCGGCATAGGCGGCGCGGCTGTTCCCGGCAGCCAGCAGGATTTCGTCGTCAACGTCGGCGACCGCGTGTTCTTTGAAACGGATTCGACGGATCTGACGTCGCAGGCGCAGGCTACTCTCGACAAGCAGTCGCGCTGGTTGTCGCAGTATGCGCGCTACACGGTCACCATTGAAGGCCATGCAGACGAGCGCGGCACGCGTGAATACAATTTCGCGCTGGGCGCCAAGCGCGCTGAAGTGACGAAGAGCTATCTTGCTGCGCGCGGCATCCCCGCGTCGCGCATTCGCACCATCAGCTTTGGTAAGGAGCGACCGGTTGCAGTTTGCAACGACATCTCCTGCTGGTCGCAGAACCGTCGCGCCGTCACATTGCTCGGCGGCGGCTGATAAGGGTCGCCCCGCCTCACTTTGGCCAAAGGCGGGGCTATGCTAACCACCATGCTCTTGCTGCGCAGATGCGCTGTGAGAGCGCCAGCGGGCCAGTCACTCCATGCCTATTTCACGCACTTCGCCTATTTTACGCACTATTTTCAAAGTATCCGCCGCCACGACTCTGCTGGCTGGCCTTGTGCTCGCGACCGCAGGCGGCGCCAGCGCGCAATTGTTCAATCGTCCGCCCGCGCCGGTGCAAGGCGATCTTCATTCATCGGGCGCCAATGATCCCGCTGCGCTGATGCTGCGCATTGAGCGGCTGGAAAACCAGCTGCGTTCGCTGACCGGCCAACTGGAAGAATCGCAGTTTCAGAATCGGCGTCTGGAAGAGCAGATGCGGCGTCTGCAGGAGGCTGGCGTCAACGCCGCCGAGCCCGGGCCTGCGCGCGGCGCGCAAACGCCGCAGCGCCGCAGCGATGCATTCGATCCCGCTAACGCCACCACGCCGACCGCCACGGGGCCCAATGGGCGCGGGCGCGGCGACGCGTTTGATCCGCGCCAGTCGCCCAATGCGCCGGGCGCGCCGCGCGTGTTGGGGACGTCGGATCGTTTCAGCGACCGGCAGCCAGGGCTTTCGGGTCCTCTCGGAGAGACAATCGAAGAGGGTCCGTATGATGCTGATCCGTCAGCGCCGCTTGATCTTTTGAATCCGCGCCGCAACCAGACGCGGCCGGCGGTTTCGTCACAGACGCCGCCACAACAGAGCCTGCCCCCCGTCGCGCCATTGCCGGCTGTGGCGGAGGCGCCGCGTCAGCCTGCGCGCACGCAGACGGCGATGCCGGTCGATCCCGCGCCGAGTGGTCCGGCCAGCACGTTGCCGCCGCAAGGTCCGCGCGAAATTCTGGATACGTCCAACGCCGCCCTGCGTTCGGGCGAGCTTGAGCGCGCGGAGGCGGGCTACAAGGAGTTTCTCCAGCGCTATCCCACAAGCCGCCTCGCCTCCGAGGCGACGTTCAATCTTGGCGACGTCTACGCGCGTCGCGGACGCCATCGCGAGGCGGCGGAGCAATTCCTGAAAGTGACAACGGATTTCTCGAAGGCTTCGCAAGCGCCCCAAAGCCTGCACAGGCTCGGCCAGTCGCTGGAGCGGCTGGGAGCCAAGGAGCAGGCGTGCGCCGCGTGGTCTGAAGTGCCGCGCAAATACCCGTCCGCCCCGCAGACGGTTCGTTCCGCAGCAGAGCGGGACATCAAGCGGGCGTCGTGCTGACGCAGGCCCTTGAGGGGCCGCTTTCGACTGATCTTTTGGCGCCTGCGCAAGCCGCTACCGGCGTGCTTGTCGCCGTTTCTGGTGGCCCCGACTCGATTGCCCTGCTGGAGTTGGCGGCGCGCTGGCGCATCGAGGCGGTTGTCGGCGCTCTGCGTCCGCCGGTGTTTGCAGCCACTGTTGACCACGGCCTGCGCGCGGAATCGCCTGGCGAGGCCCGGATGGTCGCGGATTTCGCCGCACAGCGAGGCGTGCCGCACGCCATCCTCCACTGGATGGGCGACAAGCCGCACACGCGGTTGCAGGAGCGCGCCCGTGCGGCCCGCTACGCCCTGCTGGCGGCAGAAGCTGGCCGGGTTGGCGCAGATTTCATTGTCACCGCGCATCACGCTGATGATCAGGCTGAGACCATTCTGATGCGGATCGTGCGCGGCAGCGCCATCGCCGGGCTTGGCGGCATGGCCGTGATGTCGCAGCGGGAGGGATTAACGCTGTTCCGGCCACTGCTGAGCTTGCGCAAGAGCGCTCTGTTGGCTTTTTGTGATTCTGCCGATGCGCCTTTTGTTCGCGACCCCTCAAATGAAAACCCGCGCTTTGGTCGCACCGGCGCCCGGAGGCTCGCCCTCATGCTGGAGGCTGAAGGCCTTGGCCCAGGCGAATGGGCGCGCCTCGCCCGCCGGGCGGCCCGCGCCGAGGCGGCAATGGCCGCTGCGGCTTTCAGTGCGCTAGCCCAATTGCCCGCTGGATCGGCGCCCATGGCTTTGCTGGTGGATCTGCCGGAGGAAATCGGCATGCGATGTCTGGCCGCGCGCGTTCACGCCGCAAGTGGCTCACCAACAGTGCGGCTGGAGCGTCTCGAGGCAGCGTGGGAGCGATTGAGCGATGCGCACCGCGCTGCAAAACCACTTTCGCTGACGCTTGCCGGCGCCAGAATTATGCTCGCGGCAAGCGGGCTGGTTCAGATTTCACCTGAACCGGCGCGGCGGCGCGGGCGTACAGGAACCACCTGTTCGTCGCAGTCGATTCACGTAAACGGCGAAAATCGTGGCCACGTTGACGCCTGAGGCGACTTCCTTTGAGAGGCTTCCCTTGGCATTTGCCTGCGTCGCGCCTAAATTGGTTGAGGTAATCCACCCCGCCGCGACCGGTAATCCCCCCGGCGTGGCACGGGCAGGATGTTTGGCAGGACCCAAATGAATCCGAATGTGCGGAATTTCTCCCTCTGGGTGATAATCTTCCTCCTGGTTGTCGCTCTGGTCATGCTGTTTCAGAACCCTTCGCAGAGGGAAGCGTCGCAGCAAATCACGTTCAGCCAACTCCTGACTGAAGTTGACGCAGGCCGCGTGCGTGAAGTGACGATCTCCGGGCCGGAAATCTCTGGCCACTTCACGGACAACCGCGCTTTTTCCACCTACGCGCCTAATGATCCGACGCTGGTGTCCAAGCTCCATGGCAAGGGCGTTTCCATCGCCGCGCGCGCCCCTCAGGAAGGCGGCAGCTGGCTGACGACCTTGCTCGTGAACGCGCTGCCGCTCATAGCCTTTCTGGGCGTGTGGATTTTCCTGTCGCGCCAGATGCAGGGCGCCGGCGGGAAAGCCATGGGCTTTGGCAAGTCGAAGGCGAAACTTCTCACCGAGGCCCATGGACGCGTGACGTTTGAGGACGTTGCGGGTATCGACGAGGCGAAGGAAGATCTACAAGAGATTGTGGAGTTCCTGCGCGATCCACAGAAATTCCAGAGGCTCGGTGGGCGAATACCGCGCGGCGTGCTGCTTGTCGGCCCGCCAGGCACCGGCAAGACGCTGACGGCTCGCGCAGTTGCGGGCGAAGCGAGCGTGCCGTTCTTCACGATTGCCGGTTCCGACTTCGTGGAAATGTTCGTGGGCGTTGGCGCGAGTCGCGTACGCGACATGTTCGAGCAGGCCAAGAAGAACGCGCCTTGCATCATCTTCATCGACGAAATCGACGCCGTCGGTCGCCATCGCGGCGCCGGACTTGGCGGCGGCAACGACGAACGCGAGCAGACGCTGAACCAGCTGCTTGTCGAGATGGATGGCTTTGAGGCGAACGAAGGCGTCATCATCATCGCAGCCACCAACCGTCCTGACGTTCTGGACCCTGCGCTCTTGCGTCCGGGCCGTTTCGACCGGCAGATCGTTGTTCCGAACCCCGACGTTTCGGGTCGCGAGAAGATCCTCAAGGTTCACGTACGAAAGGTGCCGCTGGCGCCGGACGTTGACCTCAAGATCCTTGCGCGCGGAACCCCGGGCTTCTCGGGCGCGGACCTGATGAACCTTGTCAACGAAGCGGCGCTGCTTGCCGCGCGCCGCAACAAGCGCATCGTGACGCATCAGGAGTTCGAAGACGCCAAGGACAAGGTCATGATGGGCGCCGAGCGCAAGTCCATGGCCATGTCGGAAGAAGAGAGGAAGCTGACCGCCTATCATGAGGCTGGCCATGCGATTGTCGGCATGTTCGTTGTTGCGGGCATCCCCGTGCACAAGGCGACGATCATTCCGCGTGGCCGTGCGCTTGGCATGGTGAAGTTCCTGCCCGAGGGTGATCGTTACTCGATGAAGTACAAGGAGTTCACCTCGCAGCTTGCGGTCGCCATGGGCGGTCGCGTGGCGGAGGAACTTACATTCGGCAAGGAGAACATCACGTCGGGCGCTTCGGGCGACATCGAGCAGGCCACGAAAATGGCCCGCGCCATGGTCACCCGCCTTGGTTACTCTGACGAACTGGGTCTCGTTGCCTACGGCGAGAATCAGGAAGAAGTGTTCCTTGGCATGTCGGTTGGTCGCCAGCAGAATGTGTCGGAAGCCACTGCGCAGAAAATTGACGCAGAGGTTCGCCGTCTTGTTGACGAAGGTTACCAGACAGCGCGCAAAATCCTCACCGAGAAGGACGAAGCGTTCAAGACGGTCGCTGAAGCCTTGCTTGAGTATGAGACGCTTTCAGGCGATGAGATCAAGGATCTCATCAACGGCAAGCGCCCGAGCCGCGATGTGATGGACGAGCCGCGTGCGCCGCGTGCGTCGTCCGCCGTTCCGACGACGAACAAGCCGCGGCCGCGCCCGGATTCCGACGCTGGCATGGAGCCACAGCCGTCGGTTTGACAGCTTGCAAAGGAAGACAATGAGAGCCCCGCGCGAGCGGGGCTTTTTTGTTGGCGCATCTTGAACGCAGACCAGTGCGAGTATGTTATAATATAACATACTCGCACTGGTCTGCGTTCAGCCTGTTTCGAACTGTGAGGGCGCATGTTCCGTCTTGGCCTGTCAGCACGGCCGCCTTCCCCGTCTGCGCAGTTTCGCAAACAGCTCAAGGCGCAGGTCCCCCCGTGATGGGGCTGGAGCCAGACGTCGCGATTTCCATCACCGAGATTTCCTGCGGAGCCATTGGATGCCCCGACAACGAACTCGTTGTCTTGATCTTGCGCGAGGGCGCGCCGCCGCAAGCCGGCAAGCTGCATGGCTCGATCACATGTGTGAGCGATCAAGCGATCGCAGCAGCGTTCGCGACTACACGCAACGGGGACAGAACGGCCTCCGGCTGACCCCCGCGCAGCCAGCCGCATACAATTTCCAGCCTTGCAAAACGCAGTTTTCCGGCTCACTCCCGCGCGAACAGGGGAGGATAAACATGCTGCCTGGTCTTCGCAGGGCGCTCGCTCGCCCATGAGGGCTGACAGGTTTTCACCTTGCGCGACAGTGACCGATGGCGGCGCGGGCGCCGCAGGCCTCCACCAGATCGCGCGTTTCAGGCGCCGCCAGCGCGGGGTTGCCCAATACGACGATGGCGCTGATCCATGCGCCGGCAAACCTTGCAATCAGCGTTTGCGGGCAGTTTTCAAGCTGAATGAACACGCGGTCCCCGCGCGGACGCCGCGATGCAGGAGACCGCCCGCCATGCGCGCGACATCGTTCCCAAAACGGGCCCATGTCCACGTTTCGCCTGCCGCCTCAAAAGGGGCCCAAGATGAAGAATGGGCGATCCCCCGGCATCGCCGCGCGCTCGCGCAGGCATGAGGCGACGTCGATGCCAAAGAAGGGATTGAGGAACGGTTCAGTCGGATCGTGCGGATGAGCCATGTGAGTTCCCGGACCGGCGCTGGCTCACTGCTATGACGGGCGCACGTTGATCACAAGAGCGGCGCGCTATTCCCACTCTTGCGGAAAGGCTTGTTGCAGCCTCCCGCCAAGGCGAACGGGCGCGATCATCGAAGCCAGCCCGTCCGCGCGGGTTTCGACCGCCACGCCGCACAGGGTTGCAGGGCCGTCGGCGGGTTCAAACCGGCCGGACGAGATGCGCCGGGTGAAGCGCTGGAGGGGTTCGGCCTTGTTCATGCCGATGACGGAATCATAGTCGCCCGTCATGCCAGCGTCCGACTGGAAGGCGGTGCCGCCCGGCAGGATTTGCGCGTCAGCGGTCGGGATATGCGTGTGCGTGCCCACCACCAGCGATGCGCGACCGTCGGCGAAATGGCCCATGGCGCATTTCTCGCTCGATGTCTCGGCGTGAATGTCGATGATCGCAGCGTCGCAGGCCATGCCCAGTGGGCAGGCTTCCAGCTCGCGTTCGACGGCGGCGAAGGGATCGTCCAGCGGGTCCATGAACACACGGCCCATGACGTTCATCACCAGCACGCGCGCGCCGTCGCGCGCCTCAAACAGATTGGCGCCGCGACCCGGCGTGCCAGGGGGATAATTTGCCGGCCGGATGAGACGGGGCTGGCGCTGGATGAACACAAGCGCCTCGCGCTGGTCCCACGCATGGTTGCCAAGGGTCACGCAATCGGCGCCGGCGGCCAAAAAATCGTCGCAGATTGTCTCGGTAATTCCGAACCCGCCGGCGGCGTTCTCGCCGTTGACCACTACAAAATCGAGCTTCCAGCGGTCGCGCAGGGCAGGCAGGTGCTCAGCGATGGCGGCGCGTCCCGTGCGGCCCACGACGTCGCCAATAAAGAGAATACGCATCAGGCAGGCCCCGCGCAGCGCGGGCAAAACAGGGTCATGGGGTCTGGCTCCACGCTAGCGAGCAATCGATGAGTTCTTTTTCTGTCAGGATGAAATCGAGGGGCTGATCGTGATCCTCTTCCGGGATGCGCTCAACCTCCTGACATGCGAACGCGAGCCCGATAGCGGGAAGGGGCCGTCGCGCGCGCAGGCCTGCAAGCGTGACGTCATAGAAACCGCCGCCGTAGCCAGCGCGAAAGCCGCGTCGGTCAAAAGCGGCGACGGGCGCGAAGATCAGGTCTGGCTGTACTTGGGGCAAGCGGGCCGAGGGCTCCGGGATGCGCATGGGGCCTTCCACCAGCGGGTCGCCAGCACGCCAGCGGCGGAAGGTGAGCGGCTGGCCCATGGCGCCGGTGCAGGGCAGGGCTGCGACAAAGTCGTGATAGTCCAGCGCCGCCAGTAGCATGAGCGTGTCGGGCTCGGCGCCCTTGGGCCAGAAGACGGCGACGGTGCGCACCAGCGCCCGGCGGGCAAGCGCCACGCCTTCCAGCGCGATGCGCTCAGCAAAAGCAGCGCGGGTCGCCTCTTCAACGCTCGCGCGGCGTGCGAGGGCGGCGCGGCGGATCAGGGCTTTTTCGTCAGCGGCGGTGGGTGATGTCATGGCGGGCGGCTACCACATACGCGCGTCCCACGGAACTGGTGACGCAAAAAGAGCCGCCCGGCGCAGGGAAAAATGAGGTGCGGAGCCGCCAAGGCCGTGGGAGGTCGATCCCGGGAAACCTACAATGTAGGTGGGCGCCGTATGCCCAAGTCCACGGACAAGGGCGGGGACAGCTCCCGTTGAGATCGATAAGGCCCCGGGGATAGTAATCCTCACGAACCCCGCAGCACCGCCTTGACAAGGTAGGGCTGATTGCGCTCCGGCGCCAGTGCTTCTTGCGCAAATACGAATGTGACGGGCACTGTGCGCAACCTCGCCCTTTGTCACAAGAGTGTCGTGTGAAGTTCGTAGGTCAAAGGCGCGAACCCTAGTGCAATGCAACAACGAGGCTGAAGATGCAGCTCAAGACCCTTTTCCGCTCCGCTCTGGTCGCCGGCATGGCGATGGCCGCGAGCGTTTCCGTTAACGCCCAGGAAATCACCGGCGCTGGCGCAACCTTCCCCTTCCCGATCTACGCCAAGTGGGCTGACGCCTACAAAAAAGAAACCAACATCGGCATGAACTACCAGTCGATCGGCTCGGGCGCTGGCGTCAAGCAGATCATGTCCAAGACCGTCGTCTTCGGCGCCACCGATGCGCCGCTGACCGCTGAGCAGCTTGACAAGGCGGGCCTCGTTCAGTGGCCGCAGGTCATGGGCGCGCTTGTCGCCATCGTGAACATTGATGGCGTGAAGCAGGGCGAGATGGTGTTCGATGGCCCAACATTGGCCAACATCTACCTCGGCAACATCAAGACGTGGAATGACCCTGCCATCGTCAAGCTGAACCCGAACGTCAAGTTGCCGAGCGCGGCGATCACGGTTGTTCGCCGTTCGGATGGTTCGGGCACCACGTTCGTGTGGACGAACTACCTCGCTGAAGTCTCGGCCGACTGGAAGTCCAAAGTGGGCGTCGGCACGGCGGTTGAATGGCCGGTGGGCGTTGGCGCGCGCGGCAACGAAGGCGTGGCGGGCAACGTCGGCCAGACGCGCAACTCGATTGGTTACGTCGAGTTCGCCTACGCAAAGCAGGCCAACCTGACCTACACGCTCCTCAAGAACGGCACGGGCCAGACCCTGCGTCCCATGAAGGAGACCTTCCAGGCGGCTGCCGCGAACGCTGACTGGGCGAAGGCCCCCGGCTATCGCATCATCCTCACCAACCAGCCGGGCGAAAAGTCGTGGCCGATCACGGCCGCCACGTTCATCCTGATGCACAAGCAGCCGACGGATGCCGCACAGGCGCGCCGCGCGCTCGATTTCTTCACCTGGGCCTTTGCAAAGGGCGACGCGATGGCTGAAGAGCTCGACTTCATCCCCATGCCTGACGCCGTTGTGAAGCAGATCAAGCAAACGTGGGCAAAGGACATCCAGACCAAGTAAAGTCTGACGGTCGAGGGGCGAGTCGTCGCCCCTCGACCGGATCTGAGGTGTTCTGTGATTAAGCAGTTGCCGAGTGACGCGCGTGAGACAGGGGCGCAAATGACCGATTTTGCCATGCAGGCCTCCACAGCGCGCGAAGCGCCTGTCGCGGACCGAGTTCAGGCGCTCAAGCGCTTCACGCTGAGCGACAAGAGTTTCTACTGGCTGACCCGCGTGTCCGCCCTTTCCGTTCTGGTGCTGCTGGGCGGCATCATCATCTCCCTCACCGTGGGCGCGTGGCCCGCAATCCAGCATTTCGGCTTGAGCTTTCTGACAACGCAGCGTTGGGCGCCGCAAATCGAGCCTGCGCCAATTCTGGGTGGTCTGGGGCCGATCTACGGCACGCTTGTGTCGTCTGTCATCGCAATGGTCATCGCTGTGCCTGTGGGCATCGGCATCGCCATCTTTCTGACCGAGCTGTGCCCGGCATGGCTGCGCCGTCCCTTCGGCATCGCCATCGAACTGCTGGCCGGCATTCCGTCGATCATCTACGGCATGTGGGGCTTTTTTGTTCTCGCGCCCTTTCTGGCGGATCACGTCCAGCCATTGTTAATCGCGACGTTTGAGGGCGTGCCGGTGCTTGGCGCGATCTTCGGCGGGCCTCCGTCTTATCTCAGCCTGTTCAACGCCTCTGTTGTGCTGGCGATCATGATCCTGCCGTTCATCACCGCCATCTCGCGCGATGTGTTCATGACCGTGCCTCCGGTGCTCAAGGAGAGCGCTTACGGCATTGGTTGCACGACATGGGAAGTCGTGCGCAGCGTCGTCATTCCCTACACCCGCGTGGGCGTCATTGGCGGCGTGATGCTGGCGCTTGGCCGCGCGCTCGGCGAGACCATGGCGGTTACGTTCATCATCGGCAATTCGTTCCGCATCCAGGACTCGATCTTCGCGCCCGGCACAACGATTTCGGCCGCTATCGCCAGTGAGTTTGCGGAAAGCGGCGGCTTGCATCAATCTGCCCTGTTCTTCCTCGGCCTGCTGCTCTTCGTGCTGACATTCTTCGTCCTCGCGGCAGCGCGGCTGATGCTCATGCGCCTCGAACGCCAGAAGGGGACGTGAGATGAACGCGATCTATTCAAGCCGCAAGCGCAAGAACGTCATCATTCGCGCGCTTTGCTATTTCGCCGCAGTCTTTGGCCTGTCGTTTCTCGGCCTGATCCTGTTCACGCTGTTCTGGAACGGCCTTGCGGGACTGGGGCTTTCTGTCTTCACGCAGATGACGCCGCCTCCGGGCTCCAACTCGGGCGGCCTGGCCAATGCGCTGGCGGGTTCACTGGTCATCACAATCATCGGCGTCGCGTTGGGCGCCCCGCTTGGCATGCTCGCGGGCACGTATCTGGCCGAGTACGGTCGGCATGAGAAGCTGACGACGGTTATCCGCTTCATCAATGACATTCTGCTCAGCGCGCCGTCCATCGTCATCGGCCTGTTCGTGTACGTCGCTGTCGTCCTGCCGATGGGCGGATTTTCCGGCTTTGCAGGATCGCTTGCGCTGGCGGTGATCGTCATTCCGGTCGTCGTGCGCACCACGGAAGACATGCTTTTGCTGGTGCCCAATCCGCTGCGTGAAGCGGCTGCGGCGCTGGGCATGCCGCGCTCGCTCGTCATCAAGCGGGTGGCCTATCGCGCTGCGCGGGCGGGCCTGATTACGGGCGTGCTTCTGGCAACCGCGCGTGTTGCTGGCGAGACGGCTCCGCTGCTCTTCACCGCGCTGAATAACCAGTTCTGGAACCTCAACATGACTGGCACGGTCGCGAACCTGCCAGTGACGATCAACAACTTTGTCCAGAGCCCTTACGAGTTCTGGCGTCAGCTTGCCTGGACCGGCGCGCTCATCATCACGATGTCGGTTCTCGCCCTCAACATCATCGCCCGCGTGCTCGGCCGCGAAAGGAACGCCCAATGACGATGGTCTCGGTCTCCACCGATAACTTTCAGCCCGTCGCCACCGACTCTCCGGTGAAGATCGACATTCGCAACCTGGACTTCTTCTACGGAAATTCCCGGGCGCTGAAAAACATCAACCTCGGGCTTGCACAAAACCGGGTGACGGCTTTCATCGGTCCGTCGGGCTGCGGAAAGTCCACGCTGCTGCGCGTGCTCAACCGGATGTATGACCTGTATCCTGCCCAACGGGCGACGGGTGAAGTGCTGCTCGACGGGGGCAACATTCTTGATCCGCAGGTGGATATCAATCTTCTGCGCGCGCGGGTCGGCATGGTGTTTCAAAAGCCCACGCCATTTCCGATGACGATCTATGACAACATTTCCTTTGGCATCAAGCTTTACGAAAAATTGCCAAAGAGCGAATTGGATGGACGCGTCGAAGCAGCGCTGAAAGGCGCGGCGCTCTGGAAGGAAGTAAAGGACAAATTGGGCGCGAGCGGCCTCAGCCTGTCGGGCGGTCAACAGCAGCGTCTGTGCATTGCGCGCACAGTTGCTATCCGTCCTGAAGTGATCCTGTTTGACGAACCCTGTTCGGCTCTTGATCCGATCTCGACTGCGAAAATCGAAGAGCTGATTGACGAACTCAAGACCCAGTACACGATCGCCATCGTGACCCATAACATGCAGCAGGCGGCGCGCGTCTCCGACTTCACGGCATTCATGTATCTTGGCGATCTCATCGAGTTTGGCGAGACGTCGCGCATGTTTACGTCGCCGGAAAAGCGCGAGACGCAGGACTATATCACCGGCCGCTTCGGCTGAGCGTACGGGAGACAATCATGAGCGAACATACCGTCAAGGCTTACGATGCGGAACTCGACCTGATCGGCGCGAAAATCGCCGAGATGGGCGGCATCGCCGAAAAGATGCTCGTCGACGCAATGGATGCGCTGAGCAGGCTCGACATGGAGCTCGCCAAGCGCGTCGTGATCAGCGACCCCAGGCTCGATGCGCTGCAACGCGAAATCGAAGATCATGTGGTGCGCACCATTATCCGTCGCCAGCCCATGGCGGTGGATCTGCGCGAGTTGATGGCCTCGATCCATATCGCGGGCGATCTCGAGCGCACGGGCGATCTCGCCAAGAACATTGCCAAGCGCGCCATGAAAGTGGCCGACGATCCGCGCGTGATGCGCGCAGTGGTTGGCTTGAGACACATGGCGGAAGTTGCTGCGATGCAGTTGAAAGACGTGCTCGACGCGTACGCGCAGCGCGACGTCGAACGCGCCAAGTCTGTCTGGACGCGCGATGCCGATCTTGACGCGCTGGAGGACTCCATCTTCCGTGATCTTCTCACGTTCATGATGGAAGATCCGCGCAACATCTCGTTCTGCACGCATCTTCTCTTCTGCGCCAAGAACCTTGAGCGCGTGGGCGATCACGCAACCAACATCGCGGAGAAGGTCACTTTCATGGTGACCGGTCACTCCCTGCCGATGAACCGTCCGAAAGGCGATTGAGCGTGTCCACCATGGCGCATCCTTCCACAAGCGCTCCCAATCGCAGGTCAAGGCCCGATCTTACGGCGCCGCGCATTCTGGTGGTTGAGGACGAAGACGCGCTGGCGCTGTTGATCAAGTACAATCTTGAGGCGGAAGGCTACAGCGTCGAGTGTGTGACGCGCGGCGACGAGGCTGAAATCCGCATCTCGGAAGGCGGCCTCGATCTCGTCGTTCTCGACTGGATGTTGCCAGGCGTGTCCGGGCTTGAGGTGTGTCGGCGCCTGCGCGCGCGCGAGGCGACGCGTACGCTCCCGGTTATCATGCTGACGGCGCGGGGCGATGAACAAGAACGCGTGCGCGGTCTTGCCATTGGCGCCGACGATTATGTGGTGAAACCGTTCTCAACGCCCGAGTTAATGGCGCGCGTGAAAGCGCTGCTGCGGCGAGCGAAGCCCGAGCGAATTTCATCAAGGCTGACATTCGGCGACGTTGAGCTTGACCGCGAAACCCATCGCGTGATGCGCAGCGCGCGCGAAGTTCATCTGGGGCCGACCGAGTTTCGACTGCTCGAGCACCTGATGGAAAAGCCGGGCCGCGTTCATTCGCGGGCGCAGCTGCTGGACGCGGTGTGGGGCTCCACTGCTGAAATCGACGAACGCACCGTGGACGTGCATGTCGGGCGCTTGCGCAAGGCGCTCGTCCAGGGCGATGAGCCTGATCCGTTGCGCACTGTGCGCGGGGCCGGGTATTCCTTCGACGAGACGTTCGGCAAGCGATAGCCGCCGGTCTCTGGGCTGCTGACTAAACATCGAACGCTTGCGGTTTTGTCATTGCAGAGGACTCTGTTCGCCCGGCTCGAGCGGGCGGCGGCATCAGGCGCGGTTTGCGCCGCGCCGGACTATCGGGCCAACAAGGCTTCTCAACCACCCGTTTCCCGGTCTATCCTGCGCTACCGGTCGACATGAACCGGGGAGCGAAGCGTTCCGTGTGAGCGCAGCTCTCATTGCAGGGAACAGGAAACGAACATGAGAGTACTTTTTGCCGCTGCGGTGCTTGCCGCCCTCGCGATCAGCCCGGTGCGGGCGCAAACCGAAGTCAGCATGATCAGCTTTGGCGGCGCGACCAATCTGCCCGTCTGGATCGCGCTGGACCGGGGACTGTTCGAAAAGAATGGCCTCAAGGTGAGGATGGATCAGACATCGGGCTCCAAAGAGCAGATGGCTGATCTGATGTCCGGCAAATACCAGTTCGCCACCACGGCCTTCGACAACATCGTCGCTCATACCGAAGGGCAGGGCAGCGCGCAGTACGACAATTATGACCTCGTCGCCATCGGCGGCGTTCACTCCGGGCTTAACAGCATCGTCGCACGACCGGAAGTGAAAACGTGGAACGACCTGCGCGGCAAGGTTGCGTCGGTCGATTCGCCAAAGTCGGGTTATGCGACGGTTCTCTATGAGATCCTCCATGGCAAGGGCCTTATCAAGGACAAGGACTACACGATCATTTCCGTCGGCGGCACCGGCGCGCGCGTCGCCTCACTCAAGGATGGCAGGGCCGCTGTCGCCGTCGTCTCGTCGCCGCAAGACATGCAGCTCGAGAAGGAGGGCTTCACCATTCTGGGTGACGCGGCTGCGGCGCTGGGCGAGTATCAGGGCAGCGTCTACGCAGCGCGGCGCTCTTACGCGAAGGACAATGAGAAGACCGTGGTCGCCTTCATGAAGACGATCCAGCAGGCGCACGAACTGGTGTTCACGGACAAGGCGGCCGCCGTCGCTATGTTGAAGCAGCGCAGCAAGGGGCTATCTGATGCTGATCTCGAGACGATGTACAAGCGGCTGACCGGGCCGGGCGGCCTCAACCGCAATTCTGATGTGAACCAGAAGGGCGTGGGCAGCGTGCTGCGCCTGCGCGGTACGCCGGGCGACGGCTCGAAATACATGGATGCGAGCTTCAGCGCCAAGGCCCGCGCCAACTAAAACGGGACTTCCGTCTGTATCGGGTGGGCGGCCCTGTGGCCGCCCACTGTACTTGACGGGGACAATTGATCCCCCCAGTCTGCGCTCAACGAGAAACTATCAGCGAGGAACCGTCCGATGCGCCATCTCTTTGCTGCGGCCAGCTTTGTCCTGAGTTGCGCCGCCGCTCACGCCCAGGCCGATCCCGTCGCGGATTTTTACAAAGGAAAGAACGTCACGATCCTTGTCGGTTATGGCACGGGCGGAGGCTATGACGTTTACGCGCGCCTGATGTCGCGTTATTTCGGCAAACATCTGCCGGGCAACCCCAGCATGGTTGTCCAGAACATGCCCGGCGCCGGCAGTTTACGCGCGACAAACCACATCTATGTCAACGCGCCCAAAGACGGCACGATGTTTGGCACCTTCGCGCGAAACATGCCGCTGATGGGCGTGCTGGGCGGAAATCCGAATGTGCAATTCGATGCGCGCAAGTTTACCTGGCTCGGTTCACCCTCGAGTACGCAGGACGACGCCTACATGTTGTTCGTGCGCAAGAACGCGAAGACATCCACCATTCAGGACGCGCTGAACCCGAGCAAGGATCCGATTATCCTGGGCGGCACGGCCGAGGGCGCAACAGGCAACGACGTGGCCTTGCTGGTGCGCGATACGCTGGGTCTCAATCTCAAGATGATTGCGGGCTATCCCGACAGCGGCGCGCTGTTCATCGCCATCGAGCGCGGCGAGCTTGACGGCCGGTTTGTTGGGCTGTCAGCAGTCTCTTCAAACAAGCCGGAATGGCTGAAACCCGGCGGGCCGGTGAAGGCGCTGCTTCAATTTGGGCGCCAGACGCGCCATCCTGATTACCCCGATGTGCCCACCGCGCGCGAACTTGCCAAGGAAGGACGGGCCAAACAACTCATCGAACTTGCTGAAATCCCCTACAAACTTTCGCGGCCATTTGCAGCGCCTCCCGGCGTGCCAGCGGACCGCGCCAAGGCGTTGCAGAACGCCTTCAATGCGACCACGCGCGACAAGGGGTTTCTTGCGGAAGCCGAAAAGCTCGGTCTCGACGTGAGCCCCGTGGGCGCCGAGGAAGCGATGGAGATGCTCGACATGCTCGCCGCCGCGCCGCAAGATCTGAAAGACCAATTGCGCAAGCTGCAAGGCGGCGGCTGAAGCACAGCAGGCATAAGGAAGCAGACCTATGACAGCAGGCGCATTGCCCGACCCCTATCTTGACTGGGCGCATGCGCAGGGCGTGCCGATCATCGAGGATTTCGGGATCGATATTCGCAAGGCGCCGGTGGCGCCCTGGGCGCGTTATGGAATGAACGGCGCGTTCTGCCATGTCAAAGGACGCGACGATTACATCTCGATCTTTGCGTTCGAGTTGCCGCCGGGCGGAAAGTCCGCGCCGATCAGTCATATTTGCGAGGAAGTGATCTACGTCATTTCGGGTCACGGCTCGACGAGCGTGACGCTGGAGGACGGGCGCAAACATTCTTTCGAGTGGGGCCCCAAGAGTCTTTTCTCGATTCCGCTCAACGCCACGCATCAGCATTTTAATGGATCGGGCCTTGAGCCCGCGCGCTTTGCGTCGGCCAATAACATGGTCTTCGTGATGAACCGTTTCCGCGATGAAGACATGATCTTCAATTGCGGCGTGGCGTTTCCCGAACGCATCGGGCGCCCCGACTATTTTGTCGGTGAAGGCGAGTTCATTTCGATCGCGCCGGGACGCCATCAATGGGAGACGAATTTCGTCGCCGATCTCTCGGGCTTTGAGCTGAGGCAATGGAATGCGCGTGGGGCGGGCGGCTCCAATCTGCGCTTCATGCTGACGGAAAACACAATTGGCGCGCACTCATCTGAAATGCCGGTGGGCACCTACAAGAAGGGCCATCGTCATTTTGACGGCGTGTGCGTGTTTGCTGTGACAGGGCAGGGCTATTCGCTCTTGTGGCATCAGGACGATCCAGATTTTACGCGTATCGACTGGGAGCACGGCTGCGTCTATTGCCCACCGGATTCCATGTTCCATCAGCACTTCAATGTCGCCGATCATCCCTCGCGCTATCTCGCGTTGCAGATTGGCACGGTGCGTTATCCGCTGCTCAAGATGAAGCGTGACATGTGGGAAGTTGGTGTTGACAAGAGCGTTAAGGATGGCGGGGCGCAGGTCGAGTACGAGGATCAGGACGCGCGCATTCACGAGATGTGGCTGAAGGAAATTGCAAAGAGCGGCATTGAATCGCGCATGGGCCAATTCATCGACGAGAGCCGGTTCGCCGGAATGGGCGCGCCATGAGCGAGCAAGCCAGCGAAATGCATCCGCGCGCCGCCGAGAAATATCTTGTCGACCCGTACGATAACTGGGCGCGCGCAGAGGGTGTGCCGGTTGTTGCTGCGCCCGTAGTTGATCTTGCCGAGGTCGTTACGGTGCCCTGGGCGCGCTTTGGCGTCAATGGCGCGATCTGCCATGTGGAAGGCCGCTGCGATTATCTCACGATCTTCATCCTCGACATCGCTGCGAGCGGCGCAACGAAGCCCATGCGTCACACCTATGAGGACATGATTTACGTCGTCGAAGGACGTGGCGAAACCGAGGTGATCCTGAGCGATGGCGAAATTCGCCGTCTGGCCTGGGGGCCGGGCGCTTTGTTCAGCGTTCCGATTAATGCCCTGTGCATCCATCGCGCGCCGGGACAGTCCCCAGTGCGGCTCGCCTCGTTCAACGACATGCGTTATCTGATGGGCCTTTATCGCAACGAAGCGTTCCTGTTCGAAAATCCCGCAAAATTTGCGAAGCGGCAGACGCGCGCTGGCGCAGAGCGCTGGATCGTTGATCCTGCAGACGAGCCCATTCACGAATCCAGTGAAACGGCGCGCGCTGACATCACGCTCGCGGACGGCTCCATTGGTGCGCAGGTTACGGAACTGCGCGCAGGCGAAAGCGATCTAGCCCAGCGCCAGATGCAGGGCAAGCATCTTTTGTGCGTGCAAGGCGAGGGCTATTCGCTGTCGTTCGAGTCGCCAGACGGCGCGATCACCTTGCGGCCGTGGAAGAGGGGTGTGGTCATAGGTCAGGCGAGCATGAACTTTCATCAGAACGTCGCTGGCGCCCACAAGGCGCGCGTTGTTTCAATTGAGCTTGGATCAACTGCGTCGCCCATCTTCCGTGGCCGGCGCGCTGCCTATGGCGATACAAAGGTATACGCATCAGGCGCGGCAACCATCGCGCGCGCTGATGAGAGTGAGCAGATGATCGCGGCGCGCAAGGGCGCGTAAACGCATTTTCAGGGGGCAGTTATGAACGTGGTCGTCACGGGAGCCGGGCTTGTCGCAACAGCCTATGCACGCGAAGCCATTGCGAAGGGTTGCACGGTTACCTTTATCGATCCCGAGCCCCGGCAGGATTATCTGCGCTTCAAGTTGGGCGACAGGGGATGGAATCTTGTTCGCAAGGACATTCGCGATCTTCCGGGGCTAGTAGATGCGTTCCGCGACAACAAGGCTGACGCCGTCATTCACACGGCGGGTCTGATCGGGTCGCGCGTTCAGCAATCGCTTTACAACGGGTTCGATATCAACGTCGGCGGTTCGCGCAATGTTGCTGAAGCCGTGCGTCTCGCAGGCGTTCGGCGGCTTGTTCACATCTCGACGATGGGCGTTTACGACACAAGGCGCAAGACGAACGCTAACGTGACGGAAGACTTCGCGCGCGGCGCCAACCGGGGCTACGGCAATTACAAGGCGGCCATCGAGATGGTGATGGAGGCCTATGCCGATCAATACAAGTTTGAGCTTCTGATCCTGCGTCCGGCAAACGTCTATGGCTTCGGGCACTTCTTTGCCGGCTCGTCGGGCGGCATGAAAATGCAGGCGCTTGTGGAGGCCGCCGTTGATGGCGCCGCTGCGCGCGTGCAGTCGTCGGAGACCATGGCGAACGAATATATCTACTCGCGTGATACGGGCCGCGCCGTCGAGATCGCGACGACCATCGCCATGCCGAAGGATTTCATCTTCAATATCGGCAACGGATACGTCAGTTCCTTCGATCAGGTTCTTGAAGCGCTCGGTGGCGTCGGCAAGGTTGGCAATATCGAAGTCGAAGCGGGCGATCCGCCAAAGTCGAAAGCGCACGCCATGGATGTTGCGCGCGCCGCTGCGCAGCTTGGCTGGGCGCCAAAGTATTCGCTGGCGGAGGGCTTTCGCGATTACGCCGACGAGGTGCGCGCGGCGCGGACATTCTTCGCCAGCAATAGTTGATGCGCTTTTGCTGGGCCGGCATTGCCGGGTCCTGCCAAGCAGGGTAGCCTTGCAACCAACGCGCGGGAAAAACGCCGCGCGAGGGAACGAGAGGGGAGTTCAACATGAAGCGCTTTGGATGGATCATGAGCAGCGTCGCCGCATCGGCGCTGGCAGGGGGCGCAGCGATGGCGCAAGACGCCTCCAAGTTCTACGCCGACAAGACGATCACCTACTATGTAGGCCTGTCGGCCGGCGGCGGTTATGATCAGAACGCGCGTCTCGTTGCGCGCTACCTCGACAAATATATTCCCGGAAAACCAACCATCATTGTGCGCAACATGCCGGGCGGTGGCGGTCTCGTGATGACCAATTTCGTCGCAAACGTTGCGCCAAAGGATGGCCTGCACATTGCAGTGCCGCAGCGCGGCGTGCCGTTCGAGCCGCTTCTGGGCGCCGACAGCCACGCGAAGTTTGATCCGCTCAAACTGCAATGGATCGGCAGCACCAACAGCGACACGTCCGTCGCTGTCGTGCACAGACGCACCGGCGTGAAAACCTGGCAGGATTTGCGCACGAAGGAAGTTGTCGTGGGTGGTACAGGCGTCGGCACGGAGAGCGTGACGGTTCCCTACCTTCTTCGTAATCTGCTCGGCTTCCGATTTTCAGTGATCGCCGGATATCCTGGCGGCAGCGACGTCAATCTTGCAATGGAGCGCGGCGAGGTCGATGGCCGCGGGACGTTCTCATGGACGAGCCTGAAGCCAAAGAAGAAGGAATGGCTCGACACCGGCGAGTACGCCATGCTCTATCAAATGGCGCTGCGCCCGCACAAGGAACTCAAGGACGTACCGCTCGTCACCGACCTTGCGCCGGATGCTGAGACGAAGACGCTTCTGCGCTTGCAGTTCGCCGCTTTCGAAATGGGGCGGCCACAATTTGTCGCCGACGGCGTGCCTGCGGACCGCGTCGACATTCTGCGCCGCGCCTTCGACAAGGCGATGGAGGACAGGCAATTGATCGCCGACGCTGAAAAAGCGGAGATGGAGATTGACCCGATGACGGGTGAGGAAATGACCAAGTTGATGCAGGAGGTTTACTCCAGCCCCAAGCATGTTGTTGCAAAGCTTGCCGAGGCCCTCAAGAAGCCGAACAACGTCAAGCTTGCGCCCGGCGCCAAGTAAAAATCAACTTGCCGAAAAGGAAACGGCGCCTTTGAGGGCGCCGTTTTGTTGATTGCATGATCTTTGTTGATCACTCCGCCGCTATGCCGGGCTTTGGCGGCAAGGTTGCGAGTTCGGCTTCGTAGGCGCCGTCCATCTTTGGCTCTACGCCGTGCTTGGCGACTTCCGTCGTGAAGAGTTCGCGCACCAGCCTGGACTCATCAGCGTAATCGATCTGGTTGCCGCCGAGGCGACGGCTGATCCACGACATCGGCACGCCCTGCGCGTTACGCGGTGAGTTGCCGGGCTTGAAGGCGAGATACCGCGCGGGCGATGCGCCCGTGTTGAAGTGCTGATGGAACCACTGGTTTGGCGGCACGATGAGGCTGCCGACCTGCCAGTCGTAGCGCTTGGGCTCATCGCCTTCTGGCCACATCAGCGAATAGCCTTCGCCTGACAGCACGATGACATGGGCGCCGGGGCCATGACGATGACCCTTCTTGTACGTGCCTATGGGGAATTGCGAGATGTGGCTGGGCATTGCGCCGCGCGCCATGTTGAAGCGAATATGCCCCCCGCCGGCGCCGCGCTCCTTGGCCGTGATGAGCGGCAGGTTGACGGCGTCCGGCACAAAGTTCGTGCGCAGCAGAAAGCCTTCCTTCTCGTCCTTGGCGGCGAAATAGTCGGGCTCGCCCGAGAAGCGGCTCTTGAAATCATGCTTCGTGTTGAAGACGAAATCGGTCTCGCCGAACATGTTGATCACCTGCGGCGCGAAGGTGACGCCAACATAGCGCGCAGCTTCGCGGCCAGAGCCGTTGAAGTGCTGGTGGTGGCAATTGAGCGGGACGGCGAACATGGCGCCAGCCTTCCATTCGAAGGTGATCTTCTGGCCGGCGTCGTTCCACACGGTGGTTGAGCCGCGGCCTTCGAGCACAAGAATCATTTCATCATAAAGCTGGCGCATGGGCGCCAGCTTGCCGCCGGGCGGGATTTCGCAGACGTAGCAGTCGTTCGACGTGCGCGAGGCTTCGTGATTGATGAACACGCCCTTGCCACCCCGTTGCGCCCAGGGCTTCAGCTCAACGTGACGCAGGTTTTTGACATAAAAAGCGCTGATGATGTCGAGGCCCTGGTCGCGCACCCATTTCTCGTATGGGCTGTCTTTTTCGCTCGCGAATTTCTTTGCCAGTTCCTCGGATACGATTGCTGTGCTCGCCATGTTGTTTCCTCCGGTTTGAGACGCACACTACTGGTTGAGTAATGATCCCTCAAGCCCGCTGAGCGGCGGGACCGGCTCGCGCAGTGCGCTTGCTGCAATGCGACAAGGTGATTATTATCCGCCCATCAGCCACGGAGATGACACATGAAGCGCGACTTTGAAGACCATTGCTGGAAAGACATCGTCAACGAAGAGCTTCTTGAAATCTATGGCGCTTACAAGCGGGAGACGTTCGTTGGGCCGCGGCCCGCCATTCTCGCAATCGACCTCTACAACAAGGCCTATAAGGGCGGGAACCGCCCGGTTATCGAAGTAAATCGTGAATTTGCAGGCTCCTGCGGCGAAAACGCGTGGAAGGCGATCGAGCCGACCCGGCAATTGTTCGCCGCCGCCCGCAGCGCCGGCGTTCCGATCATCTATTCGACGCGTCACGCCGACACGGGAGGCGTCAACTCGACCAACCGGCGCAAGAAGGAAGAGGACGAATCCGAGTATCACATCTACGACGCGTTCAAGCCCGAGCCGGGCGAGCTGGTCATCTACAAGGAGCGTGCATCCGCGTTCTTCGGCACGCCGCTTATCGCGCATTTGCGCCGCATGAAGATCGAGAGCCTCATCATCTGCGGCGAGTCGACCTCGGGATGCGTGCGCGCCTCGACCGTGGACGCTTACTCGAACGGTTTCCACAACGTGCTCGTTGAAGAATGCACGTATGACCGTTCGATGCTGAGCCACAAGGTCAATTTGTTCGACCTTCACCACAAGTACGCCGATGTGATGCACGTCGACGAAGTCGTCGCTCATCTTGCCGGAATGGTTCGCAAGGCGGCCTAAGCTTTTCGCCGACGCGCCAATGCAGCGCGTCGGCGCGCTCGCTGAGGAAAGCACGCCCCCGCATTGACGTCGTCAATAGCGGCAGGCGACAAGATCATCACTCAAAGGCAAGAAACTTTCAGGAGGAAACCATGCCGCACGACGAAGTCTCGAACCATTGGCACGAACCCAAGGCTGGCCAGAAGGCTGGTCTTGGCAAGTTTGGCCGCCCCGCCATGCCGTATGATGCGTTCATGGAGGCCGAGGGCG
>JANPPJ010000124.1:0-15591 GCA_031428455.1 Hyphomicrobiales bacterium
GTCATTCTGGGCCGCGCCGCCATGGGTGAGCGCGTCAAGACGCTTGCTTGGCGCGATTCATGGCGCTTGCGTCGCGATGGCAAGCTCCTTTGGGCCGACGCCACGCGCGTGGAAGGCGATGCCGAAAAATTGCTCAGCGCTTGCGCCACGGGAGGCGGCGCGTGCGCCATCGGCACGTTGATTTACGCCGCCGCCGATGCAGCGCAGCACCTTGAGCCGCTGCGCGAAGTTCTGCGCAGCGTCAAAGAATGCGAGGCGGCGGTAACGTTGTTCGACGGCCTGCTCATAGCGCGCTTTCTTGCGCATGAAGGCTACCGGTTGCGCGCGGCGCTGATCGACGCTGTAACATCCCTTCCCGGCGGCGCGTTGCCACGATCCTGGTCCACCTGACCTTTGGGTCCAAAAGAGTCCTGGAGTTTCGACAAACATGAATCTTACACCACGCGAGAAGGACAAGCTTCTCATCTCGCTCGCCGCCATGGTCGCGCGGGCGCGTCTGGCGCGCGGCGTCAAGCTCAATCATCCCGAGACCATCGCGCTGATCACGGACTTCGTGGTGGAGGGCGCGCGCGACGGGCGTTCGGTTGTGGACCTGATGGAAGCTGCGGCGTATGTGGTGACGCGCGCGCAGGTGATGGATGGAATTTCCGAAATGATCCACGACGTGCAGGTGGAGGCGACGTTCCCGGATGGGACGAAGCTCGTCACCGTCCACAATCCCGTGCGTTAGTTTTTGTCGCGTGTTCTTCACGCGAACCGGCATCCACTTCGCTTGAAAACGCTATTGCAGGAGCCCGCCATGATACCCGGCGAAATCATCACCAGGGACGGCGAAATCGTCCTCAACGAAGGCCGCGAGAGCATCACGTTGACCGTCGCCAATTCCGGCAACAGGCCGATCCAGGTCGGCTCGCACTATCATTTCTTCGAGACGAACGGCGCGCTGCAATTTGACCGCGCCAAGGCGCGCGGCTTTCGTCTCGACATCGCAGCGGGAACCGCCGTTCGCTTTGAGCCGGGGCAGACGCGCGAGGTGCGCCTCGTCGCGCTGGCAGGCGCGCGCACGGTGTACGGGTTCCAGCAAAAAGTGATGGGTCCACTTTGACCACGCGCGCACCAGTATTTCGGGAGGCATAGATGCCCGCACGTATTTCTCGCTCCGCCTACGCGTCGATGTTCGGCCCCACCACCGGCGACAAGATCCGCCTTGCCGATACCGAATTGTTCATTGAGGTGGAGAAGGACTTCACCATCTATGGCGAGGAAGTGAAGTTTGGCGGCGGCAAGGTCATCCGCGACGGAATGGGCCAGTCGCAGGCCTCGCGCGCTGACGGCGCCATGGACACCGTCATCACCAATTGCGTGATCCTCGACCACTGGGGGGTGGTGAAGGCCGATGTGGGCCTGCGCGGCGGGCGCATTTCCAAAATCGGCAAGGCGGGCAACCCGGACATTCAACCCGGCGTTGATATCATCATCGGTCCCGGCACGGAGATCATCGCCGGGGAAGGCAAGATTCTCACGGCCGGCGGCTTTGACGCGCACATCCATTTCATCTGCCCGCAGCAGATCGAGGAAGCGCTGATGTCTGGCATAACCTCCATGCTGGGCGGCGGCACCGGCCCCGCCCATGGCACGCTGGCGACCACATGCACGCCCGGCCCGTGGCATCTGGCGCGCATGATCGAGGCGGCGGACGCCTTTCCCATGAACCTTGGTTTTGCGGGCAAGGGCAACGCATCCCTGCCCAAGGCGCTGGAAGAAATGGTGCTGGCCGGCGCGTGCGCGCTCAAACTCCATGAGGACTGGGGCACAACGCCCGCCGCCATCGACAATTGCCTCTCAGTCGCCGACGAGATGGACGTGCAGGTGATGATCCACACCGACACGCTGAACGAGTCGGGCTTTGTGGAAAACACCGTCGCAGCCTTCAAGGGCCGCACCATCCACGCCTTCCACACCGAGGGCGCAGGCGGCGGACATGCGCCAGACATCATCAAGGTCTGCGGCCTGCCCAACGTGCTGCCGTCATCGACGAACCCGACACGGCCCTTCACCGTCAACACTATCGATGAGCATCTCGACATGCTGATGGTGTGCCACCATCTCGATCCGTCGATCACGGAGGATCTGGCCTTCGCAGAAAGCCGCATCCGCAAGGAGACCATCGCGGCGGAGGATATTCTTCAAGACATCGGCGCGCTTTCAATGATGTCGTCGGACAGTCAGGCCATGGGCCGTGTGGGCGAAGTCATCATCCGCACGTGGCAGACGGCGGACAAGATGAAGCGGCAACGCGGCGCCATGAAGGAAGAGAGCGGCGACAACGACAATTTCCGCGCCCGGCGTTATATCGCGAAATACACGATCAACCCGGCCATAGCGCATGGCGTGTCACGCCATATCGGCTCGGTGGAAGCGGGCAAGCTGGCTGACCTCGTGTTGTGGTCGCCTGCGTTTTTCGGCGTGAAGCCGGACATGGTTATCAAGGGCGGAACCATCGCCGCCGCGCCCATGGGCGACCCCAACGCGTCAATCCCCACGCCCCAGCCGGTGCATTACCGGCCCATGTTTGGCGCCTATGGCAAGGCCATCCAGTCCACGTCCGTCACCTTCGTCTCCAAGGCGGCGGTCGAGACCGGACTGCGCGGCAAGCTCGGCGTCTCCAAGCAATTTGTGGCGGTGGAGAATACGCGCGGCGGCATCACGAAGGCCTCCATGATCCTCAACGGCGCCACGCCCAAGGTTGAGGTGGACCCGGAAACCTACATGGTGAAGGCCGACGGCGAAATCCTGGTGTGCGAACCTGCCAAGGAGTTGCCCATGGCGCAGCGCTACTTCATGTACTGACCCAATGGAAAGCCCTCGCCTTTGCCTGCGGCGCGGCATATTCAGGCAGCATAAGTGAAGGCCGAGCCATTTACGGGGAAGACATATGATCCGCGCAAACTTCATCAGCACCAAGGGCGCCTGGCATGCGACGCCCACCGACAGCATTGTTCTCGACCACGAGGGGCGCCATCGTCGCCGTGTGGCGATGACGGCCACACGGGGCACGGAATTTCTGCTTGATTTGCCGGAAGTTGTGGCGCTGCGGGGCGGCGACGCGCTTATTCTTGAAGATGGTCGGCTGATCGAAATTATCGCCGCGCCCGAGGCGCTGGCGGAAGTGCGCTGCAATGATCCGCGCCAGCTTGCGCGGGTAGCCTATCACATTGGCAACCGCCATGCGCAGGCCGAAATTCTCGTGAACCGCATTCGCGTGCGCCGCGACCACGTGCTGGAAGACATGGTGCACGGGCTCGGGGCAAAGGTCGCGCATATCGAGGCGCCCTTCGAGCCGGACACGGGCGCCTATGCGGCGCCGGAAGACGCGCACGCGCACACGCACAAGGGTCACGCGAATAAGCACGATGATCATGCTCACGACCACGGCCACAAGCATGGCGATCACAAGCATGGCGATCACAAGCACGATGGTCACCCTGCACACGCGCATGACGAAAGTTGCAGCTGTGACGACGAACACGCACACAAGCCGGGGCATGCGCACGCCGATCACGATCATAAAAACGATCACAAGGCGCCAGATCACAAGGCGCATGATCACGACCACGCGCACGGGACACATGGCCACAAGCACGACTGAGCCCACGCTGGCGCTGTTCGCCTGGTTGTCGCCGTCCTATCCGGTCGGCGCCTTCGCCTATTCGCACGGAGTCGAATGGGCGATCGAGACAGGCGACGTGAAGGACGCCGAAACGCTGGCGCGCTGGATTGAAACGATTCTTGAATTTGGTTCAGGCCGTAACGACGCGATTCTCTTCGCTACTGCGTTCCGCGCGGTCAACGCGGGCGAGCCCGTCGGAGAAATAGCGGAACTCGCATGCGCGCTGGCCTCGTCAAGCGAGCGCCGACTCGAATCAACGCAGCAGGGAGCGGCGTTTCTAGCCGCGACCACGGCGGCGTGGCCGATTGCTGCGCTAGATGAAATTGTGCGGGCCGTCGGCGCCCACACGGCCTATCCGGTGTGCTTCGCCGCAGCCGCAGCCGCCCATGGCATGGCGCTGCGCCCGGCGCTCGATGGTTATCTTGCGGCGTTTTCATCCAACCTTGTTTCGGCTGCGGTGCGCCTGAGCGTGATCGGTCAGACTGCGGGACAGGGCGTCGTGGCCCGCATGGCGTCGCTTGCCGCGCAGGTCGCTTCAATTGCCGAACATGCAACACTCGACGATCTCGGCAGCTGCGCCTATCGCGCAGACCTCGCTTCGCTGCACCATGAAACCCAGTATTCAAGGCTGTTTCGATCATGAGCATGAACGGACCTTTGCGCGTGGGCGTTGGCGGGCCTGTTGGCGCTGGCAAGACGGCGCTGATGGAGCAATTGTGCAAGCGCTTTCGCGATGTCTATGACATCTGCGCCATCACCAACGACATCTACACGAAGGAGGATGCGCGCATTCTCACCGCCGCTGGCGCGCTGCCTGAAGAGCGCATCATGGGTGTTGAAACCGGTGGTTGCCCGCACACGGCGATCCGCGAGGATTGCTCGATCAACCTTCATGCTGTCGCGCAAATGAGGGCACGTTTTCCCGCGCTAGATCTCATACTCATCGAGTCCGGCGGCGACAATCTTGCGGCGACGTTCAGCCCGGAACTTGCTGACATTACAATTTATGTAATCGACGTCGCGCAGGGCGAAAAAATTCCGCGTAAGGGTGGTCCCGGCATCACCCGGTCCGATCTCCTCGTGATCAACAAGATTGATCTCGCGCCCTACGTCGGCGCTGATTTATCAGTGATGGAAAGCGACACCAAGCGCATGCGCGGCGCTCGTCCTTACGTATTCACCAATATGCGTTCGGGCGTTGGACTGGATGTCATCGCCGCCTTTATCGAGAAGAGCGGCGGGCTGAAGTAACGCGGCGATGTTGCCGGGTTGAACGAACCACGCGCGGCTGCGTTTGCGTCGGGGCGGCCTTGAGCCGCACACCGCATCGAAGCGTTGTTTGGGGAGCGTTGTTTTGCCGCGCATTGTGACCTGGAACGTTCATCGGTGTGTCGGACGCGACGGCGTTTATTCGCCGGTACGTATCGCCAGGGTGCTTGCGTCGCTTCAGCCTGATATTGTCGCGTTGCAGGAACTTGACGTGCGTCGTGCGCGCACAGGCGGCATTGATCAGGCTGAGGTCATCGCGCGCGAGCTTGGCATGGCGCATCACTTTCATCCCGCCTATCGCGTTATGGAGGAAGAATATGGTGACGCCATTCTTACCGCGCGCCCTGCCAGGTTCATGCGCGGCGCCGCTCTGCCGGGAATAGGTCCGCTTCAACGGCTCGAGCCGCGCGGGGCGCTGTGGGTTTCAATCAACCTTGGCGGAACAGACATTCAGGTCTTCAACACGCATCTGGGGCTGCGAGGACATGAGCGCCTTGCGCAAGTCGATGCGCTCTTTGGCCGTGACTGGATTGGCGCACCCAATTGTCGTGAACCGGTTATTCTCACCGGCGACTTTAACGCCGTTCCCCGTTCGCGTGTCTATGATCGCATCACGACGCACCTGCGCGATGCGCAAAAGCTTGGGCCCGCGCGCAAGCCGAAGGCGACGTTCCCGTCTCGCTTGCCGCTGCTGCGGCTCGACCATGTATTCCTAAGCCGGGCATTCGACGTGACGCGCGCTGAGACGCTTCGCACACAAGAGGCGCGTATTGCATCGGATCACCTGCCCTTATTCGTTGATTTCGTAATCCGCCCCGCCATCCAGCGCGCGGCGCCGCAAACAGAATCGCGCACCGAAACTTGAAGCGAAATCACGCGCGCTGCGCGTTGTGACGCTATGTCAAAGGCTTGGCCTGTGTTCATGCACGAACCCCTCGTGCACACACGATTCCGATCAAGTCTGCTTATCCTTGCCATTCAAACATGACCGTCGATAACGGCGGGGCCGTCAGGCACAAGGAGTGGCTTTGACCGTGGCTGGGCTCATCGCGCGCGTTCAGCCCGCCGCCATTGCCGATGTTAGAGCCGCCGTAGCAAGCGGCGTCAGAGTTGACGAGTTCTCGCCAATAACCGCCGCGCGGGGCGCCAATTCTGAAATCGGTCAGCACGGTCGGCGTAAAGTTACTGACGACGATGACTATGTTGCTTCGGTCACGATTAAAGCGGGCGAAAGACAGAACGCTGTTGTCCCGGTCGTCCGAAACAAGCCAGGCAAAACCATCGCTCTCGCAATCAAGTTGGTGCAGGGCTGAAACATTGCAATAAGCGTGGTTGAGATTGCGCACGAAATCCTGCACGCCCTTGTGCATGGGATCGTCAAGCAAATGCCAGTCAAGACTGAGATCATGATTCCACTCGCGCTCCTGCGCAATTTCGCCGCCCATGAACAGCAGCTTCTTGCCTGGGTGCCCCCACATGAAGCCGTAATAAGCTCGCAAGTTGGCAAAACGCTGCCAGCGATCACCCGTCATCTTGCCAAGCAGGCTGCCTTTGCCATGCACCACTTCATCATGGGATAGTGGCAGAACGAAATTTTCAGTGAATGCGTAGAGCAAGCCGAAGGTCAAGTCTTCATGATGAAAGCGGCGGTGGATGGGATCGCGGCTCATGTAGCGCAGGGTGTCGTGCATCCACCCCATGTTCCACTTGAAGCCAAACCCGAGCCCGCCTGCCCATGTGGGACGCGAAACGCCCGGCCAGGCGGTGGATTCTTCAGCCACTGTTATCGCATCGGGCGCTGCGGTGTAGGCGACTTCGTTCATCCGCCGCAGAAAAGCGATCGCTTCAAGGTTCTCGTTGCCGCCATGACGATTGGGCACCCACTCGCCATGCTTTCGCGAGTAGTCGAGATACAACATCGACGCCACAGCATCGACGCGCAATCCATCAAGGCCATAGCGCTCAAGCCAGAAGCGCGCATTGGAGACAAGGAACGCCTCAACCTCCTTGCGGCCGTAATTGAAAATATACGTGCCCCAATCCTGATGGAAGCCCTGTCGCGGATCGGCGTGTTCGTATAGATGGGTACCATCAAACTGGGCAAGCCCATGGGCGTCGTCCGGAAAGTGCGCTGGCACCCAGTCCAGCAAGACCTGAAGGCCGAGCCGATGCGCCTCGTCGACAAAATAGGTGAAGTCTTCAGGTGAGCCAAAGCGGCTTGTGGGCGCGAACAGCGATATGGGCTGATAGCCCCAGGACCCATCGAACGGAAATTCAGTGATGGGCAAAAGTTCAATATGCGTGAAGCCCATTTCCTGCACGTATGGCAGCAGGCGCTCTGCCATCTCGCGATAGGTGAGAAAGCGATTTTCGGCCTCTGGCACACGCGCCCATGAGCCAAGATGACACTCATAAATAGACACGGGGCGTTCGCGCGCTGGCCGCGCGTCGTGCAAAATAGCAACGTGTTCGGAGCCTTGTTTGCGCAGCTGCGGAGGACGCGGCGGCGCAACTATGGACGCGGTAGCCGGCGGCTGTTCGGCTGCAAACGCGAAGGGGTCGGCCTTCAACGGCAGCAGACCGCCATCAGGGCCTGCAAGTTCGTATTTGTAAAGGGCGCCAGGCTTCAGCCCGGGAACAAACAATTCCCACACGCCGCCATCATGGCGAAGGCGCATGACATGACGACGCCCATCCCAATCATTAAACGGCCCGACGACGCTGACACGCGTGGCATTTGGCGCCCAAAGAGCGAAACGCACTCCGTCAACGCCATCATGCGTCAGTACATGCGCCCCGAGTATTTCGTAACTCTCACGCGATGACTCGCCCCGCACAGCCCGCAGAGCATCCCCATCCAGCAGAACGCCAAACGAATACGGGTCATGGGTGGTCTGGACACTGTCGCCGCTCTTGAGCTGGAGCCGGTACGTCGGCCTCTGCGCGCCAGGCAAGACTGCTTCAAACAAACCGATGTCATGCACGCGGCGCATCTGGGCGAGTTTTGCATCGGTCCCGGCGTCAATTAAAGTCACCGAACCCGCGTGCGGCGCCATCACGCGCACATGCCACCGCCCCACCCCTGCCGGATGCGGTCCGAGTACAGCAAAAGGATTGTGCCGCCATTGCTCGACGAGCGCGTGGCCATCCGGCTCGGACCGATGTTCAGCAGAGGCGATTGGAGTTGGTGTCATATCGCCGGTTCCACTTCGTTCATCAACGCCAAGACGCTCTTGAGGGGAACGCCCAGCCACGTCGGTCTGAACTCTGCCTCATAATTGATCTCATACAGCGCCTTGCTCAACAACTTGATCGTAAGTAGGCGCTTCCTATCTGACGGCTCCGGAACCTCGGCCCATGTGCCAGCCACCTGCGCAGCATATGCGTCCATGAAGATCGTGCTCACCAATTGCACCCCGTCCAATGCGATCCGTTCCGCGCGAGCGACATCTGTAGACAAGCGCTGCTCGACGGCCAGTATAGCTGACTCTCCGGCATAGGAAATGGACCGAAGCATCCCCGCGACATCACGAAGCGGAGTATCCTTCGCGCGGCGCTCCGCAACCGAGCGGGAGGGCTCTCCCTCAAAGTCGACAATCATGACGTCAGTCTGCGCTATCAAGGTTTGTCCGAGATGGTAATCGCCGTGAACGCGAAACTTCATTGCATTCACAGGATCGTGTGTCAGCGAAGTGATCCAAGCATCCAGACGTGGCGCCGCTTCGATAAATCGGGTCATCTGTGCGCACTGTGCTTCGGATGCATCGGCCAAAGCCCGACGAAGCTGTTCATGCGCACGCGTAGCCTGTACCCGCATCTCATCGCCTGCTAACGCCAGATCCTCTTGGGTCAGGCGCTCGGGCGCAAAGCATGGATCATCCGTGGAACGCGCCAGGGCGCAATGCATTTGGCCCGTGCGTCTGCCCAACGCCTCGGCGCGTGGCAGGTAAGCGGCGAATGCCTCCTCAAGCGAAGGCTCCTGCCCAGGGGGCGGCGTGACCAGTTCCTCCAGCGCGAGACGGAACGCATCAAGCGTGCGCGTCCACCCGTCACCTTGATTGCGAACATATCGCTGCATGATCGCCAACGCAGTCGAGACGCCTTCAGCGTTCACATGCGTCAAGGAGCCAAGATATTCGGGCGAGCCATCGAACTGCGCCACTTCGGTCAAATAGCGGCTCATCTCAAGCTCTGGATTGGGCCCGTCATGCAGTCGCCGATAGATTTTGAGGACTGCCTCGTCCCCTATCAGCAGTGTGGAATTGCTTTGGTCGCCTCCAAGACGGACGCTATCAAGTTCCTCCACCTGACTTTCGCCAAGGGCTTCAACGCCGTGAAAATGCAGGCGGCCACCGTCGTTGGCTGGAAGCACAGACCCGCGCTTCATGTGAGTGGCGATGACCCCGCCAAAATGCGGATCGGCATCGGCGTCATACAATAGTCCGACACGCGCGCCACGGCGCACGCGCGCCACCGCATAGGGAAGAACGCTTTCTTCCTCCTCCACCTCGTTGATCGCAAGCGGCGCAAACAACGTTTGCGGAGAACCAAAGCGTGGCGTGACGCCAACTCTGTTCAAGAGATAGGTGCGCTTTGTTCGTATTCCTTGAAGATGGCCGAGCGTTTGAACTGAAGTCTGACGTACCCCCACGTTGCGCACAGGCGACCACCTGCGCGATGACAAAAAGGCCGGGGCGACCGTGCGCTCGAAAGCCACAGCTTCACGCCCTGTCAACAGCGCCCCAGCGTCACCTTTCAGAACGAGTGTAAACAACTCAGGCGCAGGAGAAGGGCCAAATCTTTTCTCTTCAGCATCTGAAGAATCGAGAGAAAACCAATAGAAGCTGTAACCTGGCAACGTGATCAGATAAGGCAATGAGCCAATCTGCGGGAACACAGAGCCGCCGGTCAGTTCGACAAGGCGAGAGCCCTTGAACTCCGACAGATCCAGTTCCCCAGCTTGAGGCGAACGCGAAACGTTGCACACGCACAATATTCGTTCATCGTCGATCTCACGTATATAGGCGAGCACCTTTCTGTTCGACGGATAGACGAAGCGCAACGCGCCACGGCTGAGAGCGCGATGATTGCGCCGTATGGCGACCATGCGGCGAGTCCAGTTCAACAAACTTGCCGGGCTGGAGAGTTGAGCTTCAACATTGACGCTGTTGAAACCGTAAATAGGATCCTGAATAGCGGGGAGATAAAGACGCGCCGGATCTGCCCGGCTGAAGCCGCCGTTTCGGTCTGGCGACCATTGCATCGGCGTGCGCACGCCGTCACGGTCTCCCAGATAAATGTTGTCGCCCATGCCGATTTCATCACCGTAATACATCACGGGGGTGCCAGGCATGGTGAAGAGCAACGAGGCCAGCAGTTCCGCCTTGTGACGATCATTGGCAAGCAACGGAGCGAGTCGGCGACGAATGCCGAGATTGATGCGTGCGCGCCGGTCGCTCGCATAAAAAGACCAGAGATAGTCGCGCTCGCGATCTGTAACCATCTCCAGCGTGAGCTCATCATGATTGCGCAAGAAGATTGCCCATTGCGATGAATCAGGGATCTCAGGCGTCTGCCGCATGATGTCGGTGATGGGATGCCTGTCTTCCATGGCAAGCGCCATGTACATACGGGGCATGAGCGGAAAATGGAACGCCATGTGGCATTCATCGCCCTTGCCGAAATATTCTGCTGTTTCCTCCGGCCACTGATTGGCCTCGGCTAGCAACATTCTATCGGGGTGCGATTCTTCCAGCGCAGACCGAATGCGACGAATAACATCGTGGGTTTCTGCAAGATTTTCACAATTGGTGCCGTCGCGTTCGATCAGATACGGAATAGCGTCAAGCCGCAGTCCGTCGACGCCGATATCGAACCAGAACCGCATCGTATCAATAACGGCTTCCAGGACTTTGGGGTTGTCGAAATTGAGATCGGGTTGATGGCTGTAAAAGCGATGCCAGTAATAGGCGCCAGCCACGGCATCCCATGTCCAATTGGATGTTTCAGTATCCAGAAAGATGATTCGCGCATCCGAGTACTTCTTGTCGGTGTCGGACCAGACATAGAAATCGCGAGCTGCCGATCCAGGCTTGGCCGCCCTTGCCCGCTGAAACCAAGGGTGCTGATCCGACGTATGATTAATGACGAGCTCGGTGATGACGCGCAGGTTCCGTTGATGCGCCTCACGCACAAGCCGCCGAAAATCTCGCATCGAGCCGAAAGCTGGATTCACGTTCCGGTAATCGGCGATGTCATAGCCGTCGTCCCGAAGAGGGGAGGGATAGAACGGCATGATCCAGATAGCTGTCGCGCCGAGATCGCGAACATAATCCAGTTTTTCAGTCAGACCCTCAAAGTCTCCGACGCCATCGTTATTGGCGTCAAAGAACGCCTTGACGTGAAGTTGATAAATAATGGCGTCTTTCCACCAGAACTGATCAGTTCGGTCAATCATCTGACCTGCTCCGCCACTGGCGGGATCAACCGCCATATAATGACCGGGTTATGTGATGGATCGAGCGCGATCTGGTGATTCTTTCCATAGAGGGTAAAGCGGCCGCCGTACAAAAGATCATCAACCTCGATGACGCCATCGTCTGGCAGACCAAATTCCCAGAGTGGCGCCTCGTATGCGCATTCTTGGCGAACACGGGGATCAAGATTGGCGATGACCATAATGGCTTCATCTCGGCGCGGCGAAACTCGAAGATATGCGATAACATTGTCATTCCACGCGTTGAGGAATTTGATGTTGCCTTGCATCTGCAGCACTGGATGCGCGTTACGCATCGCATTGAGCTGACGTATGTGATTCTTGATGTTTCCCGGAGCGTCAAAATCACGCGACCGAATTTCATACTTTTCAGAGTCGAGATATTCTTCACGTCCCGGCAGCGGCGCGGATTCGCATATCTCAAAACCGCTATAGATGCCCCAGTTGCCGGACAACGTCGCCGCCAGAGTCGCTCTAACAATGAAGCCAGCCCGTCCGCTGGTTTGGAGATAATACGGATTTATGTCAGGCGTGTTGACGAAGAAATTAGGACGGTAATACTGAGCCATTTCTCCGTTGAGTTCGTCAACATAGTCCATGATTTCAGCCTTGACGTTACGCCATGTAAAATACGTATAGCTTTGCTGAAAGCCGACTTTCGCGAGACGCTTCATCATTTTCGGGCGCGTGAACGCTTCGGCGAGGAAGATGCAATCGGGATACTCCTGGCCAACTTCAGCAATCATCCACTCCCAGAACGGCAGCGGTTTGGTGTGCGGGTTGTCGATACGGAAAATCCGAACACCCTGCGCCGCCCAGAAAATTATGACATCGCGCAAAGCCGTCCAGACTTCCTGGTAGGTCTCCCCGTCAAATCGGATATTGACAATATCCTCGTATTTTTTTGGAGGATTTTCCGCGTACTTTATAGTACCGTCAGTTCGATGTTCGAACCAATCAGGGTGTTGACTGAGCCACGGATGATCGGGCGAGCACTGCCAGGCGATATCAAGCGCAATCTCAAGATCATGCCTCTCAGCTTCACGAACAAGCCTTGCAAAGTCAGCAATGCTCCCGAGTTCTGGATGAATGGCGTCATGCCCGCCAGCGGTTGAACCAATTGCGTAAACGCTTCCTGCATCTGACGGGTCAGCGACAAGAGCATTGTTTCGACCCTTTCGATTTTTCTGGCCAATGGGATGGATCGGAGGAAAATAAAGAACGTCAAACCCCAGATCCCGTACGTAAGGAAGTCGCGCAATAACATCGTCAAACGTGCCATGTCGACTGGGGTCATTCGAGGCCGAACGCGGAAAAAGCTCATACCAGGACGAGAACGCCGCGCGCTTACGATCGATTGACAATTCAAATACTCTTGAACGGCTCAATCCCAAACGCGGCCCAACTTTTCGCATTGCCTCGATGAGCGTGGGGGACATCAATCTTGCTAATTTGGTATTTTCATCGACCTTCGCTGTAAGGACATCTAACAACACACGCTGCAATTCAGGTGTCTTTTCGTGCACGTTTGAGACGATGAGCAGCCCTTCTTCGATTTCCAACCTCAGATCCGAACCAGCTTCAGCCTTCTTCGTGACCTCATTGGCCCAGCTTGCAAACGGGTTCCGCCAAGCCTCGACGTAGAACTCACAGGGGCCGATCTCTTGCGGAATAATCTTGGCCCGCCACCGGTCGTTCGTGATCATGTGCATTGGCGCCCCAAGCCAATCGCTGCCCCCAAGTCTGCGCCAAAGGATTTGGCATTCAATAATGTCATGTCCGTCCGAATAAGCGTCCGCTTCGATGTTGATCTCTTCACCGACAACGTGCTTGCTCCGCCACTCTCCTGAATCAACCGACGGGGTAATTTTTTCGATTGCGATCCGGCCCGTCCAACGGCGTGCAAGCGGAGGCTCCGACGAGCGCGCGTCGAGATGTAGCAAGTTTGTGGATCTCATTCAGCTGGAATTCCTGAAAACGACAGATGGAAGCTCGCAGCCCCCATGCTTACGCTGATTAAACGCGTGTCCCTCGAGAAGGTTTCTCCACGTTGCATCATGCGCCAGTCTATTCGCGATGCGATCTGCGTTAACGCTTTCGAACGCCTTCGTCGAAGCAACCACTACCAAGCCATCCGCGCCAATTGCGCGAGAAAAGCATACCAGATCTGGCTCGTCAGAGCTTATAGGCGCCTAGTCTGGCGCCGCATAAAGTTCTCGAGAAGCCGCACGATATTTCAGAAGCGTCGCAGTAATGTGTAGCTTGAGATATCCAAAGGTCGACGACCAAGCTTGGAGAGCAAGAGCTCGTCCTTTGTAATCCACGGCGCGTCGATTATCCGGGTCGAAAAGCGAAAGGTCTTCGAATTCATAGCCCTGGTAAATATCCGGTACGCCGGGCATCGTGGTCTTAAGCACCAATCGCGATAATGAGATCTGGTTACCGGCCTCAGCAATCGTTGGCGATCGCGCCTGCAAGCATTTCTTGAAAGGGGTTGATGCCATCAGATTGTCTATCCATGCATACAACGCGCGCTTATAGTTCGCGTCAGGTGCGGTCCACGCACTGCGACGCCTGGATCCGCAGACTGACTTGGTGGCATAAGCGTTTAACCGATCGCGAAAGGCCTCATCTGGTTCAAGTGGCACATATGAATCAAACGCCACCGGCCAAGTTGCAATAATCGTTTGCAATTACATGCAACGATGTATCGATTCTGGCGCGCATCGAAAGCGATATCTTGTGCAGCGTTCGCAACGCTCCTCCAGGAGCCCGGCCTGCGCGAGAAAGCGAACAGCCGTGCGCGGACATTTTCGCCGCGCTTTGTGCCGTGGGTCGCGGTTGCCGTGAGGGCGTGGGGATTGTGCAACGAGCGCTCTGCATTAAATGAATGAAACGCATCGATATCTGTTCCAAAATGCTGCGGATCGCCCCCAACATCGTTCAGCGCCACAAAACGTGCATCCCGATAAAACAAGGGGGCTTCCAAGTTCTTAGCCATTACTGGGCCAGAGAGTTGCTGCAGTCTTCTCACAATACGACTGATAACTGCCTGCGAATGCTGACTTCGTTGAGCATCGGCGGCGTTAAGAAGATATGACTGCACCAGATCGTCGGTTCCTCGACACCAACGCCGGCGAGCGCGTTGGTATCAAAGAATCGACGATCGTTAGTTTCCGACGAAGCTATGCGCTAGCACGCGATGCGGAACGATTGGCGCTGTAGTTCCGGTGCGAAGAAGTCGAGGGTCGAATAGCCCCAATAGTTTCTCAACCCACGCTCGAGAAGGAACCGGTCGTCCGCAAAAGCATGGATAGGCAACAGCTCGACGGCTGTGACGCCAAGCTTCACGAGATGGTCAAAAATTTCAGGATGTCCGAGTGCTGCGTTAGTGCTGCGCGCCGGGGCGGGCGATCATCTCCCCACGTGACCGCAGGATCGACAACGACACTTTTTGGAGCCATCTGGCCCTTGGCGCCGTGCGTGATACATGCCGCTTGCATTACGGGCTTGGCCATTGGAGAATTCGCGTAATCGGAACACGGATCAGATCATGAAGCTTGGCGTCTGGGCGCCTCTGCCCCATACAATCGGTCGCGAGACTGAAATCGACTTGGCGCTCGAAGAATTGGGCGAACCCGGTCGTGGGCTACCAGTTGATCGTTCCTACGCGTTCTTGAGGGGCGTTGTGAAGCGCGCCGAAGAAATTGGCTTTGACATCACGCTGGTGGCCGAACGGCTTGTGGCGCGCGATCTGGAGGCCTGGGTTGTCGCGTCAGCGCTCGCGGTTGAGACATCGCGCATTGAGATTATGACCGCTGTTCATCCAGGCATTTATCCCCCGCAACTTGTGGCCAAGATGGCTGTATCTCTGGACAGGCTGTCGGGAGGGCGAGCGTGTCTCAACATGGTGCCTGGGCGCCGCTCGCAAGAGTTCGCGCTTTACGGCAATAACGGCTGGATAGACGACACGCAGGCTCGTTATCGACGTGTTGATGAATTTCTTCGCGTGATTAAAGGTCTCTGGGGCGATAGTGCTTTTACGCTGGCGGGCGAGTTTTTTGATGTGCGTGACGCGAGCGTTGCTACGAAGCCGTTTCGATCACCAATTCCCATTTACGCCGCAAGCGGATCACCGCTTGGGCAAGAGATCATC
>JANPPJ010000125.1:0-8610 GCA_031428455.1 Hyphomicrobiales bacterium
GGGAGACGTTTTACGAGGGCAAGGTCACTATCCGATCGCCACACCAAACAACCTTCCAACCGCCGCTGTCGCCGCCATGGCCAACGCGCCCCAAAATACGACGCGGGCTGCGCCTCGCAGGAGCGTTGCGCCGCCCGCTGATGCGCCGAGGGCGCCCAGTGTAGCCAGCGCGAGGAGTGCTGATCCGGCGACAAGCCACTCTATTTGCCCAGCGGGCGCCAGGAGCGCGACGATCAGCGGGATCACGGCGCCCACTGCGAAAGTGAGCGCGGAGACGACGGCCGCCTGGATCGGATGTGTTGTGATTGTTTCTGAGATTCCGAGCTCCTCTCGGGCGTGCGTGCCGAGGGCGTCCCGTGCGGTGAACTGAATGGCGACCTGCGCCGCCAGCTCACGATCGAGGCCCCGCGAAACATAGATCCTCGTCAGCTCTTCCAGTTCGGCTTCTGGCGTTTCGGCCAATTCACGAGATTCGCGCGCGAGGTCAGCTTGCTCGGCGTCAGTCTGGGAGCTGACCGACACGTATTCGCCCGCCGCCATGGACATTGCGCCAGCGACGAGTCCGGCAAGGCCGGCGATCAACACTTCCGGTTTTCCCGACCCCGCCGCCGCGACGCCCACCACGAGGCTCGCCGTCGAAACCAGTCCATCGTTTGCGCCCAGCACCGCCGCACGAAGCCAGCCGATGCGGTGCACCATGTGGATTTCAGAATGTGTCAGGCGGCTCATGAGATGGCTCCATTGGGGTATGCTTCCGCACGATGCGCGCTTGCTAGGGCCGTCGGCGCAGCGTGTGCCTGCGGCTTGATGCGCAAGGCGCGCAGGGCGTTCAGGATGACTGCGACATCAATGGCTTCCTGAATGAGTGCGCCCTGCACAGGGGTTAAATAGCCGAAGGCGGCTGCGGCCATACCTATACCCTGACTCCGCCGAAACGCGATCATCGCGTTCGGACGCGTGCGGCTAAAGGGGTGGCTTGCCTGGTGGATCTGGGGCATCGCCCACATCTACTTCTTGATCAGCCTTCGCAATCGGCTGATCGTGGCAACACAATGGCTGTGGTCCTACGTCACTTTTGAGCGCGGCGCGAGACTCATCACTGGCATGAATCCAAACCCCAAGCGGCGTCGGGCACGGTCGTGTGCCTCCACACCCCCCCCCGGGCGAGCTTCGCCAGCCCATGGTTCAGGTCGATGATCTGATCGAGCCTGGAGAGGAACTGTCGTTTTTGCCAATACCGCTACGCCCGCACTCCAACAAAGGAAGATAGGCCGAATCGCCCTGCCTCATGGCGTCGGCGGGTGACGCTGCGGTCGCCTTGTCAGTCGGCCAGGATGGCCTGACGGCGTCAGGCCATCACCAGCCC
Source organism: Hyphomicrobiales bacterium (assembly GCA_031428455.1). GTDB lineage: Bacteria > Pseudomonadota > Alphaproteobacteria > Rhizobiales > Beijerinckiaceae > Terripilifer. Next base: position 1,367 of record JANPPJ010000125.1, read on the forward strand.
GCCGTCGACATAGAGCGTCTGGCCGGTCATGAAGCGGCTCCAGTCGGAGGCGAGAAACAGTACCGGCCCGGCCACGTCCTCTGGCGAGGCAATGCGCCGCAAGGGGGTCTGCGCCAGGATTGCTTCCTTCACGTCCTCCTTCGTCGCCCGACTGGCATCGGTGGGATAGACCAGCCCCGGGGCCACGCAATTCACTCGAATGCCAAGCGGCCCCAGCTCCATGGCCAGGTTGCGGGAGAAGCCGATCAGGGCCGATTTGGCGGTGGTGTAGTCGTGATAGGGAATGGTCGGCCGCGCCACCAGGTCGCTGGCGATATTGACGATGCTGCCAAAGGTCCGCTGCTGCATCGCCGGCAATACCGCCTTGCACAGGTGGTAGGTGGAAAACAGCGCCCCGTCGAACTGTCTCTCGTAGTCCCGCCATTCGGAATTCCAGAACAGCCGGCGCGCTTCCGGGTCGAAAGTATAGGGCTTGAACGCATTGTTCACCAGGATGTCAATCTTGCCGAAGCTGCCGAGCACCTCGTCCACCATGGCATGGATGGCCGCTTCGGACGTGACGTCCGCCCGCATCGCAACAGCGTCGCCGCCTGCCGCCTGGCACGCCGCGACCACTTGCCCGGCCGCCGCCTCGTTCCGCAGGTAGTTGACCACGACGGTGGCGCCTTCAGCCGCGAAAGCCCGCGCGATCGCCGCCCCGATGCCGCGGCTGGCCCCGGTAACGACGGCGATCCTGTCCTTGAAATCCATGCATCGCTCCCAGTGCTATTGCGGGATCAGGTCGGAACTGACCACCTGCGAAATATCGATGGCATTCTTGATCAATCCCAAATCCTTGAAGGTTGTTGCCGCCTTCTGCAATGGCTCGAGGTCGAAATGGCCAAGGCCGCGCCTGGCGGTCGTCGCCGAGATGCTGGAGGCGTTGCGCAGCTTGATGATGCCCAGATTGACTGCCTCATCCTTGCCGTTGATCGTGCGAGTGACGGCGATCTTCGCCGCTTCCTCCGGGTTGGCGATCATCCAGGCGGCGCTGTCGCGATAGGCGGCCAGGAACCGTCGCAGCACGTCCTTGCGCTTCTGGTAGCCTTCCTCGGTCACCACGAAGAAGTCGCTGGGGACGTTCAGGTAGTCCTTCACTTCGATGACATTGAAGTCCTTCAGCCCCCGCTCAAGGCCGACGTATAGGCCGGTATCCGTCGCCGCCGTCGCATCGACCTGCCCTCGCATCAGCGGGGCGAAGTTGAGCAGCCCGGTCACCTGCACGGTCACGTCGGCCTCGGTCAGCCCGACCTGATGCAGCAGCACCTGAAGGTTCTGACGGGTGCCGCTGGCCAGGCTGTAAACGCCGATGGTCTTGCCCTTGAGGTCGGCCGGCCTGGCGATGTTGCTGCTCTTCAGGGCAACGACGTTGAACACGTTCTGCGGATAGATGTTGTAGATGGCGCGCAGCTTCGCGCCTTTATCGAGCGCGGCGAAGAACGATCCGGGGTCGGTGAAGGCGATATCGGCGGTACCGGCCAGCAGGTTGCGGATGGCATCGCCGCCGCCGCCGCCGGGAACGTAGCCGAGATCGATCCCCTTGGCCTTAAAGAATCCCTTGTCCGGCTCGGCCAGCAGATTGGTGATCTCGCTGATCGCCTGGCTCCAGCCGCCGACGGTCACCTTCTCCAACTGTTGGGCCTGCCCGTCGGTCGTGCCGCCGACCGACAGCAGGACGGCAAGAGCTGCAACGGCGGTGGATCGCAGCATAGTTCCGATCATTGATCGTTTCCTTTCTGATGGCGGCGGAGGGCCCACCGCTCGATGATTAAGGTGGCTTGGTAAAAGGCCATGCCGATGGCAGTGATGACGACCAGCAGGGCGAACATCTGCGGCGAATCCATCATCCCTTGCGAGGCGATGATCATGGCGCCGAGCCCGGCCCGTCCGGCGATGAACTCGGCGACCACGGCGCCGACCAAGGCCAGCACCACGGCGACGCGCAGTCCCGCCAGGATCACCGGCAGGCCGGACGGGATCTTCAGCCGCAACAGCGTTTGCAGCGGCGTGGCGCCCAGCATGCGGAACAACTCGCGCTTCTGCGGATCGATGTGGTGAATTCCGGTGATGGTGTTTTCCAGCAGCGGGAAAAAGCAAATCAGCGCCGTGATGGCGACGGTCGAGGTCATGCCGAAGCCGAACCAGACGATGAACAGCGGCACCAACGCCAGCTTTGGCACCACCTGGCTGGCGATGATGTAGGGGTAGAGCAGCTGCCGCAGGGCGGCGTTCTCGCCCAATGCGATCCCACATAGAAAGCCGAACACGCAACCGAACGCGAGGCCCAGCAGCATCGCGGCGCAGGTGATCCAGATGTGCGGCAGCAGTTGACCGCTAGCGAGCCCGCTCCACAACGCGCCCAGTACCGCCGAGGGCGGCGGCAGCACCAACGCCGATACGCCCCACAGGCGGCAGGTCGCTTCCCATCCGGCAAGGAACAGGAACAACAGTCCGGCGGTGTGGATGCGTCGTCCCATCATGCTGCGTCCATCGCCTGGCGGGCTTCCCGGCAGAGCTGGTTGAAGCGTGTGCTATAGCGCACGTCGGGCTGGCGCGGACGCGGCAGGTCGACGGCCAGCGCATGGCGGAGCCGTCCCCGGTCCATGACGGCGACCCGGTCGGCCAGATAGATGGCTTCGGCGATGTCGTGGGTGACGAACAGCACCGTGGTGCGCCGCAGGCGGCATAGGCGCAGCAGGTCGTTCTGCAGTTCCTCGCGGGTGATGGCGTCGAGCGAGGCGAAGGGTTCGTCCAGCAACAGCACCAGCGGCTCGACGATCAGCGCCCGCGCGATGGCAACGCGGCTCTGCTGCCCACCAGACAGCTCCACGGGATAGCGCCCGGCATAGGCCGACAGCCCGACCAGCGCCAGCAACTCGGCGGCGCCTTGCCGGTCTTCCGTCCGCACCTTGCGTTTGAGCGAAATCGGCAAGAGGACGTTGTCGAGCACGCTTTCCCATTCGAGCAGGGTCGGCGTCTGGAAGACGAAGCCGACCTTGGCGCACGGCTCCAGCACCTGCGCGCCTTGAATGAAAACGGCGCCTGCGGTCGGCTTGAGCAGCCCGGCCGCGACTTTCAGGAATGTGGTCTTGCCGCAGCCGCTGCGCCCGACCAGGCAGTGGAACTCGCCTTCGCCGATGCGCCAATCAATGTTGTCGACGATGATCTCGCTGTCCGCGCCGCTGCGGTAGGCATAGGTCGCGCCCGCGATATCCACGAAGCTCATCGCTGCATCTCAATCGGCATAGGGGGCCAGCGCCTCGGCCGCGATCTCGGCCGAACGGTCGATCTCGACCATGGTGACCAGGTCGAGCAGGTTGAACCGCCCGTCATGGTGCCAGCCGGCCTCTGGCGCGGTCATGTCGCCCAGCGCGCAGATCCGCGTCGCGCCGGCATCGCCCAGCAGCGCGCCGATCCGATAGATCGCCTCCGGCGGAGCCGCGATCCCGACGGTTTGCAGAAAGGCACGGAACGGCGCAACGCGTGGTACGGCATCCTCCAGGCTATCAACCACCACGACGCGCACCGTACGGTTCAGCCCGCTGGGCGCCAGACCCTCCGGAGCCTCGACATGGACAACGCTCCAAGCACCCGCCGCGTCGCCCAGCATCTGGCGGTCGGATGGCACCAGCGCCTTGGCCTCCTCGGCGTTGCGCCAGGCGGCGACGCCGCCGGCCTCTTCGAACGACAGGCGGCGGCGGGGAAATTTGCGTTCGAACGCCGCCAGTTCGTGGGCGAGATAGTTGGAAAATTCCGACGGCGACACCCGGCCGCCGCGCTCGACGAAAAAAGCCTGCGGCGAATAGCAGCCCTGCTGGTCGTAGCGGACCACGTCGAAGGCGGCCCGGTGGGCGGTTGCCCACACCTTGCTCGGGTCCAACGCCTGACGCGCGATCATCCCGAAACTAATCTTGTGACCGAATCCGAGGAAGCGCGTCGTCGCCGGCAGCCGGCCGCGGATTTGTTCGAGCGAACGGGTGGCGCCATAGGCCAGGACCAGATCGGCCTCTGCCAGCATGGCGCGCTCCGGTGCCTCGTCGCCGCCCTTCCACCAGACGATGGCGAGGCAATCGGCAAGCCGCGGATCGATTTCGCCCAGTAGCTTGGCGAACCAGCCGGCAAACAGCGGTTCCGCGCTCGCCACCTTGCCGATGTTGCCGGCCTTCGCCAACAGGCCGGAGATCAGGCTCCACAATGGCAGGCCGGGGACGTTGCCGGCCCAGATATGGACCATGAGCTCCGGTCCGACGGCCTTGGCGACACCGCCCTTGACCACCGGTTGGAAGCCGTCGAGCATTTGCGGATTGGCGAAGTCCTCGGCTATGAACCGGTGCAGCTCCGGTGCGCGAAAGGTCTTGAGATAGCCGGTCAGGCCGAGCCTCACCATTTCCGCGTCGTAGCCGGTAACCCGTGGCAGGAGCGCTTCCATCTTGCGCCGCCAGGGATCGCTGCGATCCAGCAACCGGCCGATGGCCCGGTCGATGGTGGCGACGATCTGTGCCGTCGGCAGGGATTTCAGATAGCTTGAACGCGCCTGTCGCACATGCGCCGCCAGCGCGGCGATCTGGGTATCGTCGAGCGCCGGTACGGCGACCTCGAGCGCCTCGTTTCCGGTACCGAAGGTAAGCGTGCGCCACGCCACCGCTTCGCTGGAAAGTCCGGGTAGATGGCCTGCGATCTCCGGCATGGCGCTAGCCCTGTGCCGCGAGCAAAAATTCCTCGACCACCATCGAGCAGCCCTTGGCCTCCTCCCCATCGGCACGGCCGAGCAGCAGAAACCCGCCGTCGGTCAGGACGCCTGCATCCTCGGTTAGGATGGTCGATACCATGTTGAAATGGGCAAGGTCGCAGTGGCTCAGCAAACCGACGCTGCCGCGCGGCACGTCCTTGCCGGTGAGCGGGTCGACGGCCCGCGTTCTGATCCAATGCGGGCCGGATTTCACCGCCGGGCAGGTCTCGTTGCCGGCATCGTAGAACTGCGTGCTCAATTCGGTCATGCCGTACATGTTGATGCAGCGCCGGCGGGGAACACCCAGCGCCGTTGCAAGCTGGGCATAGAATTCCTCAAGCGGAATGTCGCGCGACTGACCCTTGAAGCCGCCGGTATCCAACAGCCAGCTGCCTTCGGGCAGGGCGAACGACTGGCTCCGCCGCGCCAGCGCGTCCAGCACCGGCACGAAACCGTAGCTGGCGCCCAACAACGCATAGGGCTCGCCCGTCGCCTCGGCATGCGTCAGTTCGGCCAGAAGACGCGTCTCGTCCAGACCGCTCGCATCGATCAGGTGATGGCTTTCCGGCGTGCCAAAATGGCGGGCTGCCAGCGCCAGATAATGCGCCAGCGACGAATTCGGCATCGCTTGCTCACTGGGGAAAAGTATACCCATGCGGATGGGCTCGCGCCCGGCCATGACCCGCCGGCCGAAGTTCGTGGTCATCGAGGCGTCGTAGACTTCCAGCGTTGTGTGGAAACTTTTGCCCCGCACGCCTTCCCGCGTCGTGCCGCTGGTCATGAAGATCCGTTCCGCCGACTCGGGCGGGCGGCAGCAGAGCGTCAGGTCCTTGAAGGCCGAAATCGGCACCGCGGGTATGTCGCGCCAATTCCGCACGGTGCGTATGGTGCGCCCCCGCTGGGTGGCAAAACGGCGGAATGGCGGGTTGCGTTCGAACTGATAGGCGAACAGCTGCAGCGCCAGGCGGTCGAACGCCGCCTCTGCGCCGTCCGCGCCGGCGATGAAGGCCATCAGTTCCGCGATGAGCTGTTCTTCCGTCGGCACCGGCCGTCCCTGTGCGTTCACGCCCATCGTCGGGCTGGAAGATCCGCGGACGGACAGCGCAAGGCAGGAAAAGGGGCAAGCTGGCCCAACGTCCCGCATCCCTACGCCGGCATGACCCGGATCAGGTTCGGAGGGTGACCGCGTTGCCCGGGTCGCAAAAGCATTCCGGGCCGGCGGAGTCTCAGCCCACTAACAGGGCACCCCTTGGAACCGAAAAATTTTAGGAGATGGGGCAGGACGTGTCAAGGGAAGTGTCGCGAGTGTGTCGCGAGCACCCAGGGGAATCGCACTTGGACTGCTACAGGCGACTTTGCGATCGGGTGTGAAGGCTTTTGTTTGCACAAACTCGACCACAGACCTCGAAATCGGGCTTCAATGACACTGCTCAGCCCGCAAAAATCCAAGTGCGAGCGCCCTGGGCCCAAGAGTCAGGAATTCCGCTACCTGGTATAAGACGAGCTAAAGACGGGGTTTCATCTCGCCTTGCTTGGCGTGTGCGATCAGATCAGCTTCCATCGCCCCGATCTGCTTACGCTGCTGTCTGTCCCGTTCGTCTGCGGCGGCTATGGCGTCCAGGCGCCTGGCCTCACGGGAAAAGCCGGGAGGCGTGGGCGTGAATCCACTCCGGCCCCGAGGGGCGCGCGGAGATAGGATCGCCTGGCAGGGGACTGCAAACTCAGCCGTGCGCTTCTGCCGCTCGCGCGTGGCCCTACTACTCGGACGCAACCACATGGAGTCCCATGTGGGGCGCGGAATTGCGGAATGCGAATGGGGAACTCTCATCATTCGGGAAAGTTTACGGCCCCAGGAGAGCCTTCATGACCGTTCGACTATGGACATTTCCCGCCGCCGGCGCTGCTTTCGCCTACATCCTGGCAATCGTCTTCCGCCAGGACCTTTACATTCAGCGGCGCGCGATCTTGGCGCCAGCAGCTTTGCTTGTGTGCGCCTCGCAGTAGACCGTGGCCGGATCGCATGACGCACCGCAGTACATCTGCTCCCCGCCCGGACCTGAGCCTGTAGGCCATCTGCAACGGCCATCGCGCAGGGTCATGATGCCTATGTCGCCGCTGGCGTAAAGTTCTCTTGGCTTAAGCTTGTTAGACTTCGACGGCTTGGGAGTGTCCTTCATCAAAACATTATAGGGCAGACTCAGGCCGTCGGTGCTGGCTTGCTCTCGATCGTAGCTTCCGAACGGTTCCGGCTCGCGATAAAGGTTGGTCATGGGAACGAACTCGACGAGGTGCGGAAAGTCATTCCTGACATCCTCCCGACTACTGTTGCTCAGTGGGCGTCCGGGTCTTCAGACTATCGACGGCATGCACCGGAGCCCTGTCCCCTTTCATCAGATCGGCGATGGCGCCGTACACCATGCGCTGGCTCTCCAGCATGTTCTTGCCGGCGAACACGGGCGACGTCACCTCGATGTTG
>JANPPJ010000126.1:0-2202 GCA_031428455.1 Hyphomicrobiales bacterium
TTCAAGGCGGTTGCCCTCATGAGCGCCCAGCGGCACCCGTCCATGCCGGATGTTCCCACCATGCGGGAAGTGGGCTTTCCAGATTCGGACTTCTCAATCTGGATGGCTTTGTGGGCGCAGAAGGATGTAAATCCGGCGATCACGGAGAAGCTCGAGAGATGGGTGCTCGCTGCCGGCAGGGATCCGGAATATGCAGAATTGCTCCTCAAAGCCGGCAACACGCCTATTTCCCAGACAGGGCAAGAAATCCGCGAGCGCCTCGGTCGCGAACGGGCGCGCTGGGAAGTGCTGGTGAAGGCGGCGGGCGTTCAGCCGGAGTGATGGAGGGGTGTTGACGACTTACCAATATCGAAGCGGTGATGCCGATAGGCTCATCGGGAATCTTGTATAGCGAAGCACCCGTTCACGAAGCGTTGTTGTCTGCCAGGCACCGCTCGATCTCGGCGATAAGCGCCTCAGATTTCACCGGCTTGCTGAGCACCGTCCCGCTTCCCATGATTTCAGGCTGCTGCGCCTGCGCGTAGCCCGACATGACGACAAAAGGCGTGCCGCGCCTGATCAGTTCGCGGGCGACCGGTTCGGCCGTTTCTGCGCCGAGGTTGAAATCAAGCACAGCAGCGTTGCAGCCGGACCGGGCTATGAGCGCGAGCGCAATGGCGACCGAATGCGCGGGTCCGATCACGTCGTAGCCGGCCTCCGCCAGGGTGTGGGCGATGTCCATGGCGATCAGCGGCTCGTCCTCAACGACAAGCACGCGGCTGCGGCCTGAGGTTTGCACAGCTTTTTTCCGCCCTGCGGCGCCATTGCGTTGTTGCGACGGCAGTGCGCTGCCTTCGATCATGCCCCCCGCCGGGCAGTCGATGCGCCAGACGAGACCGCCCGGCGCAAAATCGACATCGGCGTCGCAGCCGAGGCTCATTTTGATCATGGCGCCTGTCACCGTCGCGCCAAAGCCCAAGCGCGCTGGTTTCACGACCGGCGGGCCGCCGCTTTCGATCCAAGACATCGTGAACCGCGCCTTGCCCGCCGCGTCTGAGCGCAAGTTCCAGCTGATCGCCACGCGGCCCGTCTCGTTTGACAGTGCGCCGTATTTGGCGGCGTTGGTGGCAAGCTCGTGCAGGGCCATGCCGAGCGCTTGCGATGCCGATGCCGTGATCTCGACCGGCGGGCCGTCGAGCGCCACGCGGGAGTCCTGGGCAGTGCCGAAGTGGGCGAGCTGCGAGCGGACAAGCTCACTGAGCGACACGGCCTTCCACTCGCTCCTGACCAGCAAATCCTGGCTGGCGGCGAGCGCCTGCACGCGCTGGCCGAAGCGCTCGATGAAATCCTCCGGCCGCGTTGCTACGGTTCGTCTGGCAATCGCCTGAACAAGACTGAGCATCTTCTTCGAGCGATGGTTGACCTCCCCCATCAGCAGCTTGATATGCTCTTCATGACGCTTGCGCTCAGTCACGTCGCGGGATGAAGCCATCAGTTGTCTCGGTCCGCCGCCGGCGCCGGGGATTGAGCTCACACTCACATCCCACCATTTGGGCGTGCCTTTCTCCGTCGGGCACAGCCCGGTAAAGCGGCCGATGCGGCCAGCAATGGCTTCGGCCAGGGCGGCCTCGACCTTGGCGCGCGGTGGCTTGTCGGCCACACCAAGAATAAGATGTCCACCACCTTCGTTCGCAATGGCAACGCTGTACTCACACAGCTTTTCGCGATCATAGGCATTCTTCGCCTCCTTGAACTCAAGGACTTGTGTTTCTGTGGGGGCGCTTCGCCATAAATCAATCTGAGCTACAGAAATTACCACGCCATCTTTTCCTTCTCAGCGAAGCCGGAGCCCGCCAATTCAACTATCCTAGAATTCCCGCCCGCCGATAGAAAGTCGGTTGACGTTTGCGGCCATTATGGCCACAACTAGGCGGAATGAAAAGAGGCCTGTCGGTGAAATCCGTCTCTGCACGCGAAGCGAAATATAACTTCGGCAAGCTGATCGATACGGCGCGGGCGGAACCTGTGGTGATCGAGAAGCACGGCCGCCCTGTCGTCGTCGTTGTCGCGGTCGAGGAGTTCGAGCGTCTGACTGGCAAGACGATGCACGAGCGCCAGCCGGACAAGAGTGAGAAGAAGAACTGAATGCAGATTGTGAGGCCAGCGAGCAGGACCACAGGGCCGATGATGTCGAGCGGCGCGGAGTATGACGCATGAAGAAGG
>JANPPJ010000127.1:0-14577 GCA_031428455.1 Hyphomicrobiales bacterium
GCGCTCCTGAGGCATCCAGTCGGTGGTGGTGTTGCCGTCATCGACGTCACCCATGCGGTGAATGGCGCCGGCGTAGAAGAGAATGCGCTCGGTGGTGGTGGTCTTGCCCGCATCGATGTGGGCCATGATGCCGAAGTTGCGGTAGTCCTCTAGAGCGTACTGGCGGGGCATCGTAGTGTCCTCTCGGCGCCTAGGCGCCTTTCAGTCCAATTACCAGCGATAGTGCGCGAAGGCGCGGTTGGCTTCCGCCATCCGGTGCGTGTCTTCGCGCTTCTTGACGGCGTTGCCGCGATTGTTTGCTGCGTCCATCAACTCAGCGGAAAGACGATCAACCATCGTCTTGTCGTTGCGGCCGCGAGCGGCAGTGATGATCCAGCGGATAGCAAGAGCCTGACGACGCTCGGGACGCACTTCAACAGGCACCTGATAGGTGGCGCCGCCAACACGACGAGAGCGAACTTCAATCGCCGGAGCCACATTCTCAAGCGCCTGCTTGAAGAGCGGCAGCGGCTCCTGCTTCGACTTACCCTCGATCGCATCAAAGGCGCCGTAGACGATCTGCTCAGCGACCGACTTTTTGCCTTCGTACATGATCGAGTTCATGAACTTCGCAAGGATGACATCCCCGTACTTGGCGTCCGGGATGACCTCACGCTTTTCTGCCCTATGGCGACGCGACATCGATTAGCTCCGTCGTACTTTAAGCGAAAAGCGCAGGGCTCTCCGCACATGTTTTAAAATTACTTCGGACGCTTGGCGCCGTACTTCGAGCGGCGCTGCTTGCGATCCTTCACGCCCTGCGTATCGAGCACGCCGCGCAGGATGTGGTAGCGAACGCCGGGAAGGTCCTTGACGCGGCCGCCGCGGATCATCACCACGGAATGCTCCTGAAGGTTATGACCTTCACCAGGGATGTAGCCGATGACTTCAAAGCCATTGGTCAAGCGTACCTTCGCCACCTTGCGGAGAGCGGAGTTCGGGTGCGGTGGCGTCGTCGTATAGACACGCGTGCACACGCCACGCTTCTGCGGGCACTGACCCAGATGGCGGGCCTTTTCGCGGTATGTCTTCGGTTGCCGCGGCTTGCGGATCAACTGGCTAATCGTCGGCATTCTTCGCCCTTCCAGACAAGCGAACGGTTGCATCTAATTCGGACACCGCCAAAAGAATGACGCTGCCCTCCGCATGGGCGAACCCATACGCAAAACAAATCGGCGCCGAGGTCCCCTAAGGACCCTGGCGCTCACTTCCGCAGAGGACCACAGCGCACTGCGGTCTTGCCTCTCGTACCGAAAAACCCCTGAAAGCAGAGGAATGCGGTTGTGACTTGCACATCGCGGCTGAGGCCGACAGCGTTTAGTTCCAATAGGTTCCAGACGCGGCGCCCGGAAGCGGCAGGAACTACTGCCTGTCGAAAGTGAGCGGAACCTATTCGCAACCTCGTATCGCGTCAACCCCTGTTTGCACTTCCGAACCATGATTCAGAGGGGAATGTGCTGAAAAATGAGTCTGTTGCGCAGGCAAAACAGTAGAAAAGCGACGCGTGGAGGGTGCAGTGGGCCGCGCCGACCGTCCATGTGAGCCCCGGATCGTTACTTTCCCGAATCAATTAGCCTGCCCGGGTGCGGACTGACACGTTCAACGTCGCCTGCCGCCCCTGCGCGACGTGCTCGAGCGCGCGGCTGATGGCGCCCTTCAATTTCGCGGGGTCGTCCACCTTCTCACCGTAGCCGCCGAAGGCTTCCGCGATCTTGTGGTAGTCCGGCGAAGGAGAGAGATCCACGATGGGCAGGCTGTTGGCCTTGGACGCCAAGCCGTCCGGATACATCGAGACCGTCGCGCGGCGCACAGCGAACCACTGGGCGTTGTTCATGACCATGGTGAGCACGGGCAGGTTTTCCGCCTGGCTGACGAAATGAGCAGCCGTCGGGCAACCAAACATGTAGGAGCCGTCGCCGACAGTGGTGATGACCGTGCGGTCCGGCGCCGCGCACTTGGCGCCCAGCCCCATGCCAAGCCCCATGCCAAGCGCCCCGGACGAGGTCGCCATGAAGTCGCGCGTGTCCTCGACATCGAGGAACGAGAACGGCACGCCCAGCTCTTCGCAGATGGTCGCGTTGGAGCCCTTCACTTCGTTGACGCAGTGGGCGGCCCACGCGTAGCTGATGGGGCTCTGGCTGGACGCCGCTGCGAGCGCCGCCTTTCGGCCGTCAAGCAGCGCCTGCCGCTTCTCGCCGTTGGACTTGCGCCGCCGATCGACCGCAGCTTCCCTGCCCTTCAGCTTCACGTGCAGCATGTCGCTGAGCATGGTCAGCGCTGCGGCAGGGTCGCCAGCGATGGCCAGATCCATCTCGAAGCCACGGAACGGGTATTCGGTGAAATTGGGGTCGGTCGCGATGTGGATAAGCTTTGCGTCCCTGGCAGGCTGGATGCTGTGGGGCACCCAAGGCACCGCGGAATTGAGCACGACGATGAGGTCGGCCGACTTGAGAGCCGGACCGTTCACCAGGCCGAGGTTCATCGGGTTCGACGACGAGAGCGCAGCGTGCGGTCCTGTAAGCACGCCCACGGCATGCGCCAGCGCAAAAGCGCCAAGCGCCTTGAACGTAGCGTCGTTTGCCGCGCTCGTGATGATGATCATCGGGTTTTCGGCGGCGGCGATCATGTCAGCGGCGCGCTCAAGCGCCTCGACGCTGGGAACAGCGGCAGCCGCGCCAAAGGGGCGATTGCGCGGCAATGGGCCGGGGTTGATGGAGGGGTTGCCCAGCACTTCGCGCGGCAGGGTGAGGTAGACGGGGCCGCGCGGTTCGCTCATGGCGATGTCAACGGCGCGCGCGACCAGCGTATTGATCGGCTGGCCGTCGCGAAGTTCATAATCCCATTTCACGTGCTCTCGCACGATGGCGGCCTGATCGAAGTTTTCCTGCGCCCAATGGATCGGAACGTCGCGCGATCCGGGATGCCCGGTTTCCGTCAGCGGTGTGCGGCCAGCGGCCAGAAGAAGCGGTACATTGTCCCGCGCGGCGTTCATCAGCGCGCACACGGTGTTGGCCGTGCCGACATTGACGTGGACCATCACGCCAGCCATGACGCCGCTCGCCTTGTAATAGCCCTGCGCCATCGCGACGGCGACGTTTTCGTGGGGAACCGTGACGAACTCCGGCATTTCGCCGCCGATTTGCCAATTCTGCAGGATGCCTTCGATGATGGGCGCAAAGTCGGTTCCACCGTTGGCGAATACATGGCGAATGCCGCAGGCCTTGAGCGCCGACATGTAAGATTGAGCGACGGTGGGGCTGGCAGGCGTCTCGGCGTTCATCGGTAAACCCTCCTTGCGGCGTCGCGCCACAGTCCGGCGCACAGGTAAAGCATAGCGCTTTTGCGTCAAGGCGGCGGCTGGACCGGCGCCCCTGCTCCGCCTACACAGAGTCAGCAAAATGACGGGAGATGACCATGGGCGAGTTTGAACGCTGGGAAGGCCGCTACAGCGCGCCGGAATACATTTTTGGCGAGGCGCCGAATTACTTTCTGGCGGCGTGCAAGCCGCTATTGCCAGCGTCCGGGCGCGCCCTCGCGGTGGCGGATGGCGAAGGCCGCAACGGGGTTTGGCTCGCCGAGCAAGGCCTTGATGTTCTCTCGCTCGATTTTTCGCCCAATGGGCAGGCCAAAGCGCAAAAGCTGGCCGCGCGGCGCGGCGTGAAGATCGACGCCCAGCAGGCTGACGTACATGCGTGGGCCTATCCGGAAGGCGCGTTTGACGTGGTCGCCGAGATCTTCACCCAGTTCAGCGATCCCGGCCAGCGTCGACAAAAGTGGGACGGCATGAAGCGCGCGCTGAAAAGCGGCGGGCTGATGATTATTCAAGGCTACACGCCCCAGCAGTTGGAATATGGCACCGGCGGGCCCAAGGAGCTGGATCATCTCTACACGCGGGACATGATCGAGCGTGAGTTTGCCGGCTGGACAGACTTGAGCATCGCCGAGGAAGAGCTGGAAATGCACGAAGGCCCGGCGCACAGCGGCATGTCTGCGGTCATCAACTTTGTCGCGCGCAAGCCCTGAGAGGGGGCGGACGCGCAGACGCTGGAAGCGTCATGGCCGGACTTGATCCGGCCATCCAGACTCCCCGGCTCCCAGAATGGATGCGCCGGTCTTTACAGCAAGCCCGCGCATGACGACGTTCAGGTTGCCTGATGTCGGCAACTTTGACATCGCTCATTGGCGCCGTGGCCGCAGCGTAGTTATGTGCTCGTCATGCCAGACGAAGCGAGAGCGACACCAAGCGGGAACTTAACAGAAGGCCGGGCGCAGCTCCGGCTGCCCGTGGAGGGTATGACCTGCGCGACTTGCGCGGGCCGCATCGAAACAGCGCTTGGCAAACTGCCGGGCGCTGAGGCGCAGGTGAATCTCGCCAACGACGAAGTGTGGATCGATTACGACCCCTCGCGGACTTCTGTTAGCCAACTGGCCGAGGCGATCGAGGTTGCAGGCTATAGCGTTCCGCGCGAGCGCATCGAGCTGGCGATTGAAGGCATGACATGCGCAACTTGCGTCGGGCGTGTCGAGAAAGCACTGACAACCAATCCCGGCGTCGAAAAAGCCGAGGTCAATCTCGCCACCGAGAAGGCGACCATCACGTTTGTTTCCGGCGCCGTGCGGCCGCTTGACTTGATTGCAGCTGTCGAAGACGCGGGGTATGGCGCCAGCGTGATTGGCGACGATGCTGACAAGCAGTCGGAGGCTGACGCGCGCGACGTTGCGCGACGCAAGCGCGAGACAATGCATCTGGCGCTTGCGATCATTCTCTCTACGCCATTGCTGTTACCAATGTTTGGCGTTGCCGTGTCGCCATGGATTCAACTTGCACTGGCGACGCCGGTTCAGTTCTGGCTTGGCGCGGGATTTTACATTGCGGGCTGGAAAGCTGTGCGCGCTGGCGCGGGCAACATGGACCTGCTCGTTGCGCTTGGCACGTCGATGGCTTTTGTCTTCTCGCTGTGGCTGATGTTCCAGCCCCACGTGCATCATCTTTATTTTGAGGCGGCGGCCGTGGTCATCACGCTCGTTCTGCTCGGCAAGTGGCTGGAAGGCCGCGCGCGCAGATCAACGAGCGCCGCCATCCGCAGCCTGATGGCGTTGCGTCCTGATACCGCGCGCGTGGAACGCGGCGGGGTCGTCGTGGAAGTTCCTGTTGCAGCAGTGGGCGTGGGCGACATCGTGGTGATCCGGCCCGGTGAGCGCGTTGCAATTGACGGGCGCATTCTGTCTGGCGTCAGCGCGCTTGATGAAAGCCTGATCACAGGTGAGAGCCTTCCCGTTGAGAAACGCGAAGGCGAGAAGGTGATCGGAGGATCGATCAACGGGTCCGGCTTTCTGCGCATCGAAACGCAGGCCGTTGGCGCGCAATCAACGCTCTCGCGCATCATCGCGCTCGTTGAATCTGCGCAAGCCAAAAAGGCGCCGTTGCAGAAATTGGTCGACAAGGTTTCGTCGATCTTCGTGCCTGTGGTGCTTGGCATTGCGGCGCTGACGTTTCTTGGCTGGTGGCTCATAAAGGGCGACGCCAGCGCCGGACTCATAGCTGCGGTCAGCGTCATGGTCATCGCGTGCCCCTGCGCGCTTGGTCTCGCAACGCCGACAGCCTTCATGGTCGGCACAGGCGTTGCGGCGCGCGCCGGCATCCTCATCCGCGACGCCGAGGCGCTGGAGCACGGGCGCTTGATAGACGCGATCATCCTCGACAAGACAGGCACGCTGACAGAGGGAAAGCCTGTCGTCACAGACATTATCGCGTTATCGCCAATAACAGAGAATGACCTTGTGCAGCTTGCGGCGGGCGCGCAGCAGGGCAGCGAACATCCGCTCGCGCACGCTATTCTCGCGCGCCACGGCGTCGGCAATCCCCTGCCCCATCTCGACTCGTTCACGGCGCATGTGGGGCGCGGGCTTGTGGCGAATGTCGTGGGACGTTCGCTCGCCATCGGCAACCGTCGCCTGATGACTGAAAACGGTGTGGACGCCAGCGCGCTTGAAGAGCGCGTCGCGGCGCTGGAGACCGAAGGCCGCACGGTCATGTGGATCGCAGACCTTGCCCCCGAACCACGCCTGCTTGGCGCCATCGGCGTTGCAGACCCCATCAAGCCCCATGCGCGCGAAGCCGTGGCGCGGTTGAAGGCGCTCGGCGTCACGCCGCGTCTGGTAACCGGCGATAATGAGCGCACCGCGCAGGCGGTGGCGAAGAGAGTCGGGATCGAGGATGTCGCTGCCGGCGTTTTGCCGGAGGGCAAGGCGGCGCAGGTGGAAGCATTGCGAGCGGCAGGCAAGCACGTCGGCATGGTGGGCGATGGCGTCAACGATGCGCCAGCCCTGGCGGCTGCCGATATTGGAATCGCCATGGGCACAGGCGCAGACGTCGCCATGAACGCGGCTGGCGTTACGCTCATGCGCGGCGACCCGATGCTGATTGCCGACGCCATCGGGATCAGCCGCGCGACATACGCCAAAATCAAACAGGGTCTGTTCTGGGCCTTTATCTACAACGTCGTGGGCATCCCGCTTGCGGCATTCGGCATGCTTGATCCCGTCTACGCGGGCGCGGCTATGGCGCTGTCCTCAGTCAGTGTCGTGACGAACGCGCTAACCTTGCGTCGCTGGCGACCGGGCCAATAGTAGGGGCCTAAAACTCGGGCAAAGGCTTGCCAATCCTTCCGGCGGCTTTAAGTTGATGGCAAGGTCAGAGCGGCTGAACAGGGGGGAATCCATGAGCATTACCAAGCGGAGCATTTTGCTCGCAACCGTTGGCCTTTTGGCTATTTGCGGCGTCGCGTCTGCGCAGACATGGCCTTCCAAGCCCGTCACATTTGTCGTGCCGTTTCCAGCAGGCGGCGGAACCGACGCTTTCGCGCGGCCCCTTGCGGCGCAGCTTGAAACGCAACTGGGTCAGCGCATCATCATCGAAAATCGCGGTGGCGCAGGCGGAACAGTAGGCGCCTCCTACGCCGCGAAACAGCCGGGCGACGGATACACGTTCTTCATCGGCGCCGCGCATCACGCCATCGCGCCAGCGCTCTATCCCAAACTCGACTACGACATATTGAAGGACTTAATTCCCGTCGGCGTCATCTCAGAGCCGCCGCAGGTCATTGTCGTCAATCCAAAGGTGCCTGCCAACACCCTTCAGGAATTGGTTGCGCTTGCGAAGGCCCAGCCGGGCAAATTGAACTTCGCATCGGCTGGCAACGGAACGACGCATCATCTTGCGGGCGAGTTGTTTCTGTTGCTGACGGGCACGAAGGTCACCCACGTTCCCTATCGCGGCGCGGGGCCTGCGATGCAGGATCTTGTGGCGGGGCATGTGCAGATCATGTTTGACGGGTTTGGGTCTTCCGCCGGGCAGATCGCTGGCGGCAATTTGCGCGGTCTGGCTGTCGCATCCGCCAAGCGGGCCGAGGCGTTCCCCAACCTGCCGACAGCAGCTGAGGCCGGATTGCTGGGCTACGAGGTCGCGACCTGGTACGCAGCCTGGGCTCCCAAAGGCACGTCAGCAACGGTCGTTGAGCGGATGCAGAAGGAAATTCAGACCGCGCTCGCGACACCGACGATCAAGGACGCGTGGACACGCAACGGCTCGCCGATCCCCAATCTTTACGGCGCGGCCTTTGGCGCTTTTGTGGAGACGGAGGTCGCGCGTTGGGGCAAGGTCGTTCGTGACGCGAACGTGAAGCTGGAACAATAAGCGCGGGCGGCTCAGGCCGCCCGTTCGTTCTCGCTGTTTACGCGACGGGAGCGCGGGGTGCGCACACGACGTGGCGGCTCCAAAACAAGCACTGACGCGAGCAACTGGAAGTCGCCCCCGGCGGGCGGGCGCAGAATGCGCACGCGCTGACGCATGCCTACTTGCGCGCAGAGCAGATCAGCCTCAAAAACGAAAGGTGCAGCGTTAGCCAAGCTCGCCTGAATCAATTCCTGCAGCGGCTTTGAAGCCCTTGAGGACAGCGCGACGACGTGGTCGCCCATGATCGCGAGCGCACATCCAAGCATCGGTTTTGCCAGTGGGCCGACATGCAGGACAGTGCCGGAAAAATCGAGCAGGATCGCCCCCTCCCCCATCATCTCCAGCGCGTCGGCAATGCCACGTGCGCGAGCGCCCGCGATAACAGGCCCGAGCGTTGATGGCGAAAGCGTCGCGGACGGACCATCCGCGTCGCGAGTTTGCTCAAATCCGGGCGAACGTGCGCCGGTCGAATACTGGGTAGCCATGACTGCCTCACGCCTGCGTGTGGCCGCACTTCGTCGGCCTTCAGGAGCTTAACGTTTATGGTTTGCAAACCGTTCAGTGTGCCGTAGCGCACAAATCGAACTTTTTTGTGAGGTCCCAAACGAAAAAGGGCCGCCCCACAGGGCAGCCCTCATAATAAGTTTAGTGCCTTGCGCTTACTCAGCTGCGGGCAAGCGCGGCGCAGGCTGCGCGGCTTCGGATGCTTGCGCCTTCTGCGCAAGGATCATCGCGTCGCGCATCGTTGCAACGCTGCGCAGTTTCGTCATCGCAGCGCCCGTGCCTGCCGGGATGAGGCGACCGACGATCACGTTCTCCTTGAGGCCCTCGAGCGTATCCACCTTGCCGTTGACGGCGGCCTCGGTGAGGACGCGCGTCGTCTCCTGGAAGGAGGCGGCGGAGATGAACGAGCGAGTCTGCAAGCTCGCCTTGGTGATGCCGAGCAGCACGGGTGTGCCCGTCGCAGGCTTCTTGCCTTCAGCGATGAGAGCCAGATTGACCTCGTCCATGTCGGCGCGATCGACCTGCTCGTTTGCAAGATATTCGCTATCGCCAACTTCGACGATGTCGACCTTTTGCAGCATCTGGCGAACGATGACCTCAATGTGCTTGTCGTTGATGTTCACGCCCTGAAGACGATAGACCTCCTGGATTTCGTTGACGAGGAAGGCTGCAAGCTCTTCCACGCCCTTGATCGCCAGAATGTCATGCGGCGCCGGGTTGCCATCGACGATGTAGTCGCCCTTTTCCACGACGTCGCCATCCTGCAAATGGATGTGCTTACCCTTGGGGATCAGGTACTCGACCGATTCCGCACCCTCTTCCGAAGGCACGATTTCAATGCGCTGCTTGTTCTTGTAGTCGCGCCCGAATTTCACGGTGCCGGAAATCTCTGCGATGATCGCATGGTCCTTGGGACGACGCGCCTCGAAAAGTTCGGCCACGCGGGGCAGACCACCCGTGATGTCGCGGGTTTTCGCCGCTTCCATCGAGATACGGGCAATGACGTCGCCCGCCCTGACGCTGCCGCCGGGATCAACCGCGATAATCGACTCCACAGGCAGTGAGTAGCGAGCGTCGCCGCCGCGCAACAGCTTGGCGATCTTGCCGCTTGCGTCCTTGATCAGGAGCGAAGGCTTCAGGCTCGCCGAACGCTGGTTGAGGCGCCAGTCGGTGACCATGCGCTTCGTGATGCCCGTGGACTCGTCGGCGGTTTCCGCGATGGACTGACCTTCGACAAGATCTTCGAACCCGACGACGCCGTCGACTTCCGACATGATCGGGCGGGTGTAGGGGTCCCACTCGGCAATGCGTTGGCCGCGCTTGACCTCATCGCCTTCGTCAACCTTCAGGCGTGCGCCGTAAAGCACGCGGTGAACCGCATGTTCCACGCCGTCCGGCCCGACGATGACGACCGCAACGTTGCGGGCCATGACCATCAAGTCGCCATCGGTGTTTCGCGCCAGATGACGATTGCGAATGCGGACTGTGCCAGCGAAGTTGGACTCGATGAACGACTGATCCGCAATCTGCGCCGCGCCGCCGATGTGGAACGTGCGCATCGTCAACTGCGTGCCGGGCTCACCGATGGACTGCGCGGCGATGACGCCGACAGCTTCACCCATGTTGACCGGCGTGCCGCGAGCAAGATCGCGACCATAGCACTGACCGCAGACGCCATTCTTGGCCTCGCAGGTCAGCACAGAGCGGATCTTCACTTCCTGGATGCCGGCCGCGACGATGCGGTCGATGTGCCACTCCTCGATCATCGTGCCGACGGGCACGATCACCTTACCATCCAGATCAACGAGATCGGACGTTCCGACACGGCCCAGCACGCGGCTCGCAAGCGAGGCGACGACCTGGCCGGCGTCGATGATGGCGCGCATGCGGATGCCATTGGTGGAGCCGCAATCGCGTTCAGTGATGATCGAGTCCTGCGCCACGTCAACAAGTCGACGAGTCAGATAACCCGAGTTGGCGGTTTTGAGCGCCGTGTCGGCAAGGCCCTTGCGTGCGCCGTGGGTCGAGTTGAAGTACTCGAGAACGGTCAGGCCTTCCTTGAAGTTCGAGATGATCGGCGTCTCGATGATTTCGCCCGACGGCTTGGCCATCAGGCCGCGCATCGCGGCGAGCTGCTTCATCTGCGTTGGCGAACCGCGCGCGCCCGAATGCGACATCATGTAGATCGAATTGATGGGCTTGTCGCGACCCGTCTCGTCCTTCTGGACGGTGGAGATGCGGACCATCATTTCCTCGGCGAGCTTGTCGGAGCACTTCGCCCAGGCGTCGATCACCTTGTTGTACTTCTCGCCCTGCGTAATCAGGCCGTCGTTGTACTGCTGCTCGTATTCTTTCGCGAGCGCGGCCGTGGTGCCGACAATCTTTTCCTTCGTCTCGGGCACGACCATGTCGTCCTTGCCGAAGGAAATGCCGGCCTTGAAGGCCTCGCGGAAGCCGAGCGCCATGATGCGATCGCAGAAGATGACCGTCTCCTTCTGCCCGCAATTACGGTAGACGGTGTCGATCATCCCCGAGATTTCCTTTTTCGTCATGAGCCGGTTGGCCACGTCGTAAGGAATCTTCACGTGCGGAGGCAGAAGCTGGCCGAGAATCATCCGGCCCGGCGACGTATCGAAAATCTTCGACACGCGCTTGCCGTTTTCATCATAGGTCCATGCGCGGCCCTTGATCTTGGTGTGCAGCGTGATCGCCTTGGCGTTAAGCGCATGCTCGATTTCCGCAATCGAGGAGAACGCCATGCCCTGCCCCACATCGCCATCGCGGATCAGCGACAGATAGTAGAGTCCGAGCACGATATCCTGCGAAGGCACGATGATCGGCTGACCGCTCGCGGGATGAAGGATGTTGTTCGTCGACATCATCAAGACGCGCGCTTCCAGCTGCGCTTCAAGCGACAGCGGAATGTGCACGGCCATCTGGTCGCCATCGAAGTCGGCGTTGAACGCGGCGCAGACCAGCGGATGAAGCTGGATCGCCTTGCCTTCGATCAGCACGGGCTCGAAGGCCTGGATGCCGAGACGATGGAGCGTGGGCGCGCGGTTCAGCAGCACCGGGTGTTCGCGAATTACCTCATCAAGGATGTCCCAAACTTCCGGCTTTTCCTTTTCAACAAGCTTCTTGGCCTGCTTCACGGTGGCCGAGAAACCCTTCGCGTCGAGGCGAGAATAGATGAACGGCTTGAACAGTTCGAGCGCCATCTTCTTCGGCAGGCCGCACTGATGCAGCTTCAGTTCCGGTCCCACCACGATGACGGAGCGGCCAGAGTAATCGACGCGCTTGCCGAGAAGGTTCTGGCGGAAACGCCCCTGCTTGCCCTTCAGCATGTCAGCGAGCGACTTCAGCGGACGCTTGTTGGCGCCGGTGATGACGCGGCCGCGGCGGCCGTTGTCGAACAATGCGTCAACCGCTTCCTGAAGCATGCGCTTCTCGTTGCGGATGATGATGTCCGGCGCGCGCAGCTCGATGAGGCGCTTCAGGCGGTTATTGCGGTTGATGACGCGGCGATACAGATCGTTGAGATCGGACGTCGCAAAACGACCGCCATCAAGCGGAACCAGCGGACGCAAATCCGGCGGAATGACGGGCACTTCGGTGAGCACCATCCACTCCGGCTTGTTGCCGGAGCGCAGGAACGCCTCGATGATCTTGAGGCGCTTGGCGAGCTTCTTGGGCTTTAGTTCGCTTGTTGACTCAGCGATCTCAACCTTGAGGCCGGCAGCGATCGTCTCGAGGTCCATGTTGCGAAGCAGTTCGCGAATGGCCTCGGCGCCGATCATCGCCGTGAACGAATCCTGACCGTACTCGTCTTGCGCGTGCAGGTAATCATCTTCTGAAAGGAGCTGACGCTCCTTCATCGGCGTCAGGCCTGCGTCGATGACGATGTACGATTCAAAATAGAGAATGCGCTCGAGTTCCTTGAGCGTCATGTCCATCAGCAGGCCGATGCGCGAGGGCAGCGACTTGAGGAACCAGATGTGCGCAACGGGAGCGGCGAGCGAGATGTGGCCCATGCGCTCGCGGCGAACGCGCGACAGCGTCACTTCCACGCCGCACTTTTCGCAGATGACGCCCTTGTACTTCATGCGCTTGTACTTGCCGCACAAGCACTCGTAGTCCTTGATGGGGCCAAAGATTCGCGCGCAGAAAAGGCCGTCACGCTCGGGCTTGAACGTGCGATAATTGATGGTCTCGGGCTTTTTGATTTCGCCAAAGGACCAAGACAGAATCTTTTCCGGGCTCGCGATGCCGATCTGGATCTGGTCGAACGCCTGGGGCTGTACGACCGGATTGAAGAGATTCATGACCTCTTGGTTCATTCTATGCTCCTGAGGGCTGAAGGCCGCGACTTGCGCCACTGACCTGCCGGAAATTCCTGGGCTCAAACTGCGGGGGCGCACCGACATCGGGCGCTCCCGCCCTTACTGATTGGCTACTCGGCGGCCTCCGCCGGACCATCGATCTTCTTGGCCATGGTCAACTCAACATTGAGGCCGAGAGAGCGCATTTCCTTAACCAGCACGTTGAAGCTTTCCGGGATGCCGGACTCGAACGCATCGTCGCCGCGCACAATGGCTTCGTAAACCTTCGTACGGCCGGCGACGTCGTCGGACTTCACCGTCAACATTTCCTGCAGGGTGTAAGCCGCGCCGTAAGCTTCGAGGGCCCACACCTCCATTTCGCCGAAACGCTGACCACCGAACTGCGCCTTGCCGCCCAGCGGCTGCTGCGTGACGAGCGAGTAAGGACCAATCGAACGCGCATGGATCTTGTCGTCGACAAGATGATGCAGCTTCAGCATATAGATGTAACCGACTGTCACCATGCGGTCGAACGTGTCACCCGTGCGGCCATCATAAAGAACCGACTGGCCGGACGGATCGAGACCCGCCTTCTGCAGCAGCTCCACAATGTCCTTCTCGCGCGCGCCGTCGAACACGGGCGTGGCGATCGGGACGCCGCGACGCAGGTTTTCGCCAAGCTCTGCGAGCGAGGCGTCGTCGAGCGAAGCAACCGTCTTTTCGTCCTTGCCGTAGATGTCCGTCAGCTTGTCGCGCAGGGGCTTGATGTCGCCCTGGCGCATGTACGTGTTGACAGCCTCGCCGACCTGCTTGCCAAGGCCTGCGCAGGCCCAGCCAAGATGCGTTTCAAGGATCTGTCCGACGTTCATGCGTGATGGCACGCCCAGCGGGTTGAGCACGATGTCGACAGGGGTTCCATCGGCGAGGAAAGGCATATCCTCGCTTGGCACGATGCGGGAGACAACGCCCTTGTTGCCGTGACGGCCGGCCATCTTGTCGCCGGGCTGGATCTTGCGCTTCACAGCGACGAAGACCTTGACCATCTTCATGACGCCGGGCGGCAGTTCGTCGCCGCGCTGCAGCTTTTCGACCTTGTCGAGGAAGCGGCTCTCAAGCCCCTTCTTCGCTTCGTCGTACTGCTTGCGCATGGCTTCGATCTCGCCCATCAGCGCATCGTCTTCCACGGCGAACGTCCACCACTGGGAGCGCGGATACTCTTCAAGGATTTCCTTGGAGACAACCGTGTCCTTCTTGAAGCCCTTCGGTCCAGACGTTGCAGTCTTGGACACGAGCAGCTCGGTCAGGCGGCCATAGACGTTGCGGTCGAGGATCGCGAGTTCGTCGTCGCGATCCTTTGCGAGACGCTCGATTTCCTCGCGCTCGATGGCCTGTGCGCGCTCGTCCTTCTCGACGCCGTGACGGTTGAACACGCGCACTTCCACGATCGTGCCCTGAACTCCCGGGGGCACGCGCAGCGAGGTGTCGCGCACGTCAGAAGCCTTCTCGCCGAAGATGGCGCGCAGAAGCTTTTCTTCCGGCGTCATCGGGCTTTCGCCCTTTGGCGTGATCTTGCCGACGAGAATGTCGCCCGCCTGCACTTCCGCGCCGATGTAGACGATGCCAGCTTCGTCGAGGTTCTTCAGCGCTTCTTCCGACACGTTCGGAATGTCGCGCGTGATTTCTTCCGGCCCGAGCTTGGTGTCGCGCGCGCTGACTTCGAACTCGTCGATGTGGATCGACGTGAATACGTCATCGCGAACGCTGCGCTCGTTGAGCAGGATGGAGTCCTCAAAATTGTAGCCGTTCCACGGCATGAACGCGACCAGCACGTTGCGGCCGAGCGCCAGATCGCCAAGATCCGTCGAAGGACCGTCGGCAATGATGTCACCCTTGCGCACGAAGTCGCCAACCTTCACCAGCGGACGCTGGTTGATGCAGGTCGACTGGTTGGAACGCTGGAACTTCATCAGGCGGTAGATG
>JANPPJ010000128.1:0-39817 GCA_031428455.1 Hyphomicrobiales bacterium
TGGGCAGTTACAAGAAATAAATGATTTCACAAGAATTTCGATGGTGGGCGCACCAGGGCTCGAACCTGGGACCCGCTGATTAAGAGTCAGCTGCTCTACCAACTGAGCTATGCGCCCATCGAAAGTGCTAAGCCCGGACGATGTCCGGGCCAGCAAGGGCGATGTAGCAAACCAATCCGGCGCTGTCTAGCGCGAGATGACAGCTGGCCCTGCTTTTACCGACTGACTGATGCGCAGTTGCGGGGCAACCCATCATGGCCGCAGGAGCCTCGCGTCCCTCACGCGCCGGGAGCCACAGCAGGCGCGGCAACGGTTGGCGCAGGTCTGGGCCTGGGGGCCGCGCGCGCGGGACGTGATGTGCGGGTCGGCGCGGGCTTTGCGACGGGCGTCATCACCACCGACACGGGATTGGGCACATGCTCCAGCGTCGAGCCGGTGGCCGCATCAACGCCCATTCCAATCACGCCGCCCAGAAGCACGTTGCCCGCGAAGCCCGCAGCCCCAGCCCCGGCGAGCTGCGTTTTCACGGGCACTGTCTGCTCTTCATAGCCCGCCAGGCTGAACGTTACCGAGAACTCGTCCTTGCGACTTACCTGCACGGTGCACGGCGTCGAACATTGATAACCCATGGACGTGCGCGCGGTCGCGCCCGAGGGCTCTGAAACGATCTGGATCTGGTTTGTGGTCCCGCGCGTGACTGTTGCACACCCGGCGAGCGCGAGGCCCGCCGCGCAAATGAATAAAATAGAACGCATGATTGTCGCCATCCCCTGGGCGCATTCGCCCGCAAGCACCTTCAAGGTTTGGTTAACAAGCGTCAAGGATTTGGCTGACGCGCATCCACAAACGAAAAGAGGCCACCCGGAGGCGGCCTCATCATTTTTACAGTAGTGAGCCGCGATGCGTCAGCCGACCATCGGCTCCGGCTTGCCGCGCAAGCGCTTCGCCATGAGCTTTTCCAGCGCCGCCAGATAGGCGCGTGCAGAGGCGACCATCGTGTCGGGATCGGCGCCCCGTCCAGTGACAGAGCGGCCATTTTCGGACAGCCGGACAGAGACTTCCGCCTGCGCGTCAGTGCCTTCAGTCACGGCGTGGACCTGATACAATTCCAGCGTCGCGTCGTGGGGGATGAGGCCCTTGATCGCGTTGAAGATGGCGTCGACCGGCCCGTTGCCGATCGCCTGCTTCGTCATGTGCTGATCATCCATCGCAATGGTCAGCGTCGCAGTCTGCGGACCCATGGTCCCCGCGATCACGGTCAGCGCCTCAACGCGGATGCGCTCGTCCTGATGGCCTATCTGGTCGTCGACCAGCGCCTCGATATCCTCGTCGTAGATGATCTTCTTGCGGTCGGCGAGATCCTTAAACCGCTTGAAGGCGTCCTTGAGCTGATTGTCGCCGAGCGTGTAGCCCAGTTCCTTCAGCTTTTCGCGGAAGGCGTGGCTGCCCGAATGCTTGCCCATGACGAGCGAGGTCTTCGACACGCCAACGCTCTCGGGCGTCATGATCTCGTAAGTCTGCGCGTTCTTCAGCATGCCGTCCTGATGGATGCCGCTCTCATGCGCAAAGGCGTTACGGCCCACGATG
Source organism: Hyphomicrobiales bacterium (assembly GCA_031428455.1). GTDB lineage: Bacteria > Pseudomonadota > Alphaproteobacteria > Rhizobiales > Beijerinckiaceae > Terripilifer. The sequence goes on from JANPPJ010000128.1 coordinate 1,588, forward strand.
GCCTTGTTGTACTGCACCGGAAACGATGTGACGCCAGAGACAAGCTTGGAAGCGCGCATCAACATCGTTGTGTCGATCTTGTTGGAATACGGCAGCACGTCAGCGCGCGTGCGCAAGGCCATGATGACCTCTTCGAGCGCAGCGTTGCCCGCACGCTCGCCAATGCCGTTCACGGTGCACTCGATCTGCCGCGCGCCGCCAGCGAGACCAGCGAGCGTATTGGCGACAGCGAGGCCGAGATCGTTGTGGCAGTGAACGGAGAAGATCGCCTTGTCGGCGTTCGGCACGCGGTTCAAAACCATGCGGAAGATGGCTTCGTATTCGTCCGGCGTTGTGTAGCCAACCGTGTCAGGGATGTTGATCGTGGTGGCGCCAGCCTTGATTGCGGCTTCCACCGTGCGGCAGAGGAAGTCGTGCTCGGTGCGCGTGCCGTCTTCGGCCGACCACTCCACGTCCGCGACAAAGTTGCGCGCGCGCGTCACCTGTGCGGTGACCATCGCCAGCACCTCCTCGGGCTCCTTCTGCAACTTGTATTTCATGTGCAAAGGCGAGGTGGAGACGAACGTATGAATGCGCCCTCGCCGCGCGTGCTTCACGGCCTCGGCGCAGCGGTCGATGTCCTTGATTGCGGCCCGGGCGAGACCCGCCACAGTCGCATTCTTCACCCGCTTGGCGATGGAGGCCACCGCCTCAAAGTCGCCCTCGGACGCGATGGGGAAGCCCGCCTCGATAATGTCCACGCCCATGGCGTCGAGCATGTCGGCGACTTCAAGTTTTTCTTCCAGCGTCATAGAGGCGCCGGGCGATTGCTCACCGTCGCGCAACGTAGTGTCGAAGATGAACACCCGGTCCTTGTTGGTGGAGATGGCGGGCGTCGGGTTCTGGTTCTGTGTCATGGATCGTTCCTGCTCGGGAGCGGCGGGCTCAACGCCTCACGCCGCGAATGGCTTCGCTCTTGACGTCGACCCCTGAGCGACAGGGCCCAATGCCCGGTCGACGCTCAGGGGCGTCTAAGAAGCAGCTGGGAAAGTAGGCGCGCGTTCGCGATCCGCGCGCTGCGCGGCCCGGCGATATCGCAAATGGCGGCGCGTTCGCCCACGAAAAACCTCTTCCAAGCCATCGCGGTTCGATGGCTATCAAAACAAATAAGGCACAATGGCCCCTTGGCGCAAGTGTGCGCCGAATTTCTTAAGCGCAGGGGCATGCAAGAATTTACATAAGGCAGCTCTCGGGCACAGCCCCAGGTCCTCGAAATCCACGGTGGTAAAACAGCGCTTAAGGTATAGTCTGCGCTTTTTTTAGAGTAGACATGCGGCGAAGTTTGGGCGAGGAGGCGGAACCTTGGCGAAGCATCCCGTAAGCACCAGTGCCGCGCGGAAGCGGGCGAGCTTTTCCGCTCGCGCCTATCTCGCGGCGCTTGTGCTCGCGGTGGCGGCTCCTGCCCTGCTGACGACCGGCTACTTCCTCATGCGCTATGCGGACGCCGAGCGCACACGTCTGGAAGCGCAACTGCGCGACGAAGCCAGAATGGTTGTGACAGCGCTGGATCGGCGTTTCTCTGGCCTTATCGACGCCATGCAGGTGCTTGCGCAGACGCAGGAATTCAACCCGCAAGACCTTGAGGACTTTTACGTGCGTGCTGGACGGGCGCGCGATGTTCTGGGGCGCAATATCATCCTGCGCGATCTCGACGGGCGTCAATTGGTCAATCCGCGCTTACCATGGGGCCAGCCCCTTCCCAAAAGTCCAAGACCCGAAGACGCCATCGCGATTGCAACAGGACGCCCTCAGGTGTCCGGGGTGTTCGAAAGCCCGGTCGACAATGAGAAGATCGTGGCTTTGGTGATCCCGGTCGCGCGGGACAACAAGCCGACTTACCTTTTGAACCTCGCCCAGGGATTGCCCTACTTCGATCAGCTTCTGAGCGATGTGCGCCTGCCGGCAGAGCACCTTTCGCTCATCATGGACGCCAACGGCATTGTTGTCGCGCGCAGCCGCGATAACGAAAAGTTTGCGGGCCGTCCCGGCGGTGTCCTGAGCCCGGCGCGCGAAGGCGCGCAGGTCATGACCAATTTGGATGGCGACCGCGCGCTCGTCGGCTGGGCGACGTCAGAAATCACAGGCTGGCGCGCTTCCGCCAGCGTCCTGTACCGGGTCATAGACGCGCCGCGTCGGAAGGCCCTGGTGACGATGGCAGCGCTCAGCGCCTTCGTAATCATGCTCGGCTTCGCTCTGGCCTGGTTTGTTGGCGCGCGTTTTTCCCGGTCTTTGCGAGTGCTTACGCAGGCAAGCGCCGCCCTTGGCGCCCGGACCCCGGTGCCGGATGTCAACACCTCCCTCACAGAAGCCAACGAAGTTGGAAAGGAGCTGCAGCAGGCAGCGAAAGGACTGGCCGAAAGTGAAGCGCGCCTCGAAAAGGCGCTCGTCTCAGCGAAAATGTATTCGTTCGAGTACAACGATCTGCAATCCGACATCATCCGCAGCGCCAGCGCGGCGGTGGTGCTGGGCGATGATGACCCAAGTTTGATAAACGGCCCGCGCACTTATCTTCGCAAACGGGTTCACCCTGCAGACGGCGAGCGCTTTATTCGGGCGGCGGAATCCCGCACCCATGACCAGCCTGAATACTCGATCCAGTTTCGCTATATTCGCCCTGATGGGCAGACGATCTGGCTGCAGGTGAACGGGGTGTGCGCCCCCGATTCTTCTGGAGGAGGGTATCGATTCACGGGCTTCGCCCGCGACATTACAACGCGCAAGCAATCGCAAGTGCGTCAGTCCCTGCTGGTGCGTGAGCTTCATCACCGCGTGAAGAACAATCTGGCGACCGTGCTGGCTCTCGCCAATTTGTCTGGCCGAAATGCATCGTCAGTGGAAGAGTATCAGACCAAGCTGCGGGCGCGCATCCAGAGCATGGCGCGCGCCCATTCGCTGTTGTCGGAAACCGCATTCCGGCCGGCGTTTCTGCGGACTCTGCTGCGCGATGAACTGGAACCCTACGCCCAGGGCGACCGCGATCGAGTCCACATTGAGGGCCCGGATGTAGACCTGCCGCCCGAGGCCGCTCTTGCGCTCGGCATGGCGACCCACGAGCTGGCCACCAATGCCGGCAAGTACGGGGCGCTTTCAACCGGGGACGGACGCCTCAACGTCATGTGCAGCATCATTGAAAGCGGCGAAGGCGACGAGCGGCACCAGAGGCTGCGCATCGAGTGGCGAGAAAGCGGCGGCCCCTGCGTGACGCCGCCTGCACGCAAGGGTTTCGGATCACGCCTGCTTGAGAGCGTGATCGGAGTCCAGCTCAAGGGCAGCGTCGTTTTGCACTACGAACCTGAGGGGCTGGTAGCGATCATCGAAGCGCGCCTTGATGGGTCGTTCGGGGCCGAGACGGATTTCGCGGTCGAAATTAGTCCACTGTCACAGCCGCATCCTTGATCAGCTTCGTCCACCGCTCCACGTCCGAGCGCACAAGCTTTTCCGTTTCCTCCACTGAAAGCTTCAAAACGCGCCCGCCAGTTTTCGCAAACAGCTCGGATACGTCTGGCCGCGCGAGAACGGCAGCCAGCTCGGTTCTCAGCCGGGCGACGATGGGCGCCGGCGTCTGCGCGGGCGCGAAAAGACCAAACCAGCTTTCCATATCAAGCGGAGCGACGCCCGTCTCAAAAACGCTCGGCGTGTCTGGATGGAACGATTGACGATCTTTGGACGAGACGGCGAGCGCACGCACCGTGCCGCCTTCGACCTGCGCACGCGCGGTCGATGAGATGTCAAAGAACAGATCGACACGACCGCCCAGAATATCCTGATACGCGGGTTGGGCGCCACGATACGGAACATGGGTGAATTTCACACCCGCCAGTTTCTCGGTGACCGCCATCGCAATGTGCTGGCCCGAGCCCTTGCCCGCCGAAGCGTAAGTGATCTTTTCCGGGTTGGCCCTAGCGAACGTGATGAGTTCTTTCAGATCCTTGTAGGGCAGATCCTTGCGCGCGACGAGCGTGTAGGACCACGTCACCGCAAGCCCAATGGGCGTGAAGTCCTTCAGGGGGTCATAGGGCAGTTTCGCATAAAGACCCGGATTGAGCGCGATGTTCGAGAGCGCGCCCAGCAGCAGGGTGTAACCGTCAGCAGGAGCCTTCGCCGCAGCTTCCGTGCCAACCAGCGTGCCAGCCCCAGTTCTGTTTTCCACGACAACGGCCTGACCCAGCACTGGCCCGAGGCGGTCTGCAAGGATGCGGGCGACCGTATCAAAACCACCTCCCGGCGGTTGGGGAACGATCAGCTTGATCGGCCGGTCGGGATAGGCCTGCTGGGCGTGCGACGGCCCTGTCCAGATGGCCAGCGTAGTGAGCGCGGCAGCGAATGCGAGCTTCCTCATGTGACGTTCCCCTCCCGGCTTTTTTTGCTTGGCGGCAGGCTCCTTGTAGAGCCTGCCAGAGCCCGCGCCAAGGTGCGTGCAAATCCGAGGCGCGCAAACGATTGAGCCGGGCAAGCGCTTGCCTTACGCTTCCTCACGAATCCCAGGGCCGGAGACGATCCATGAGCCGCATCATCCAAGATTTTTCGCTTATCTGCGCAGCATCGTGTGCGCTTTTGCTGGCCGGGTGCAACGCGCCGCCGCCACAAGTCTCGGCTCCGCCCGCATCCAGTGCGCCTGTGGGAGTGACCCCCTCGTCGTTCCGCATGCCGGAGGGTTCAGGCTGCTCGGGCGACGTCGCGCGCTGGAAGGCCATTCAGGACAACGACCTCGCCACCGGCCATGTCTCAAAATCCGTTTACGACCGGATTCAAAACGACATCAATCAGGCCAGCGCCGCCTGCGCAGCGGGCCGCGACGCCGAGTCCCGCGCGATGGTGCGCGCAAGCCGCGCACGCAACGGCTATCCGGGCTGAAGCTGACGCTCCAGAAAAGCGACAATGAACGGCGGCATGGGGCCGGGCCGGATATCTGCGCCCGAACTTACGATGTGAACGCCTGAGAGTTCAGCGTCCTTCTGCGCTGCAAGAAACCCGCGCACACGCGCCGCCAGCGCTTGCGTCGTCAACGGTGAGCGCACGATCTTCATGCAGGCGATGCGTCCGCTTTCAAAGATGATCGTCCAGCCCTCATCGGTGGAAACCTCGTGGCGCGCGATGCCGGTTTCCTCTTCCAGTTCGCGCAGCACGCTGCCTGCAAGATCGACCTGCGCCCCAACGACATCATCCATGTCCGGCGTGCCACACGGAAAATAAACGCGGCCAGCGTTCGCCGTCTGGGCGCTCATCTGCCCAAGCACCCAATCGCCGTCACACGAAATCAGCGCGGCTGCGGCAAAGCAGTTGCGCACATGCGGGTCCGGAAAATTCCAGTCGCGCATCGCGACAAAGTTGCGGAAGTTGGTCGCAAAATGCCGCGTGACCAGGGCGCGCTTGCCTCCCCGCTCTTCAAGGCTCCACTGATCAGCGACAAGGACGCGCCCGTCAAAAACGCCGGATCGCTGCGCGCAGAGCCTGCGCCAGTTTTCGTCAATCTCCGCTGCGCGCTCCTGCGCGAAGTCCCACGTCCGTTCGTGATAATCGCTGTCGATAACGTCTACGAACGCGAACGTGACGGCGTCGCTCATAGGTCGATGAAACCTTCCATCACCATGACAGCCGCGCCGCCGATGGACGCAGAGACAAGCTGACCGCCCTCGACCTGCAAGTTGAGGTTGATGAGACTGGGCCTGCCCATCGCGAAACCCTGCTCGACGATGATCTGATGTTCGCCATCGGCGGGCTTCTCGTAGTCCATGCAAACGCCAGCAAACGCTGCAACCGCGCCGCCCGTCGCCGGATCTTCAGCAATGCCCAGCGAAGGCGCAAACATGCGCGCATGGACGTGACGGCCTTCGGCAATCGTTTCGCCGCAATAGACGAAGGCGGCAGGGTGATCGACCGGGCCAATCACATCGTCCCACACGCTCATGTCGGGCCTCGCCCGCGTCACAGCATCGCGCGATGCGAGCGGGATGAACGTGAAGCCGACGCCAGCTGACCACATCGATGGCCGGTGCCCGCGAAAGCCGATGTCTTCGGGCCGCAGCGACAGCGCGCAGGCCAGCGCAGCATCGTCGGCGGCCACGCCAAGACGCTGGGGCAATTTCGGCAAATCAAACTGCGCGCGCACAACGCCTTCGCGTGCGCGCACGGTGCAGCGCACGGCCCCCACCGTTTCTTCCAGCACGATGTCGATGTCGCGTCCGCGGATCATATCCCCCGCCTGCAACTGACCGATAAGCACCGCCGTGCCAATGGTCGGATGACCGGCGAAAGGCAACTCGCGCGTGGGTGTGAAGATGCGCGCGCGCGCCGTGTTTACAGGATCGCGCGGGCTTTGCAGAAAAACCGTTTCGGAAAGATTGAACTCACGCGCAATGGCCTGCATCTGCGCAGCGTCGAGATCATCGGCGTCGCCGATGATCGCCAGCGGATTGCCGCTGAAACGCTCCTGCGTGAACACATCGAGCGTGTAGAATTGCTTGCGCATAAGTTTATCTCCTCGCCCACTTTGGACCGGGGGATCGCCGCCGCGCAAGAGAGCCGCGTCCCGTAACCGGCAAGAAGACGGCGTATGCTTAAAACGCAAAACGGCCGGGACACGCCCGGCCGTTCGCCGTTGGATGTGGAAGTTTAGTTGCGGTCCTTGTCGACCAGCTTGTTCTTGCCGATCCAGGGCATCATGCCGCGAAGGCGCGCGCCGACTTCCTCGATCTGGTGCGAATCGTTGAGGCGACGGATGCCCTTGAAGCGCGCGGCGCCAGCCCGGTATTCCTGCATCCACTCGGACGTGAACTTGCCGGTCTGGATGTCCTTGAGGACACGCTTCATCTCGGCCTTCGTCTCTTCCGTAATAATGCGCGGGCCGGTGACATACTCGCCCCACTCAGCGGTGTTGGAGATCGAGTAGTTCATGTTGGCGATGCCGCCCTCGTAGATGAGGTCGACGATCAGCTTCACTTCGTGCAGGCACTCGAAATAGGCCATTTCCGGCGCATAACCGGCCTCAACCAGCGTTTCGAAACCGGCGCGGATCAATTCCACAAGACCGCCGCAGAGCACGACCTGCTCGCCGAAGAGATCGGTCTCGCATTCTTCGCGGAAGTTGGTTTCGATGACGCCCGAACGGCCGCCGCCCACGCCGCAGGCGTAGGAAAGCGCGAGGTCATGGGCGTTGCCCGATGCGTCCTGATGAATGGCAATGAGACAAGGAACGCCGCCGCCCTTCTGATATTCGCCGCGCACCGTGTGACCGGGGCCCTTGGGCGCGATCATCACGACGTCGACCGTCTTCTTGGGCTCGATGAGACCAAAGTGGACATTGAGGCCGTGCGCGAAGGCGATGGCGGCGCCGTCGCGAATATTGTCGGCGATTTCGTTCTTGTAGATGTCCGCCTGCAATTCGTCAGGCGTCGCCATCATGAGCAGGTCGGCCCACTTGGCCGCGTCCGCCACGCTCATCACCTGAAGGCCATCGGCCTCCACCTTCTTGGCGGTGGGCGAGCCGGGCTTCAGCGCAACGCGCAGTTCCTTGGCGCCCGAGTCCTTGAGGTTCAGCGCATGGGCGCGGCCCTGGCTGCCGTAGCCGACAATAACGACCTTCTTGCCCTTGATGAGGTTGAGGTCGGCATCCCGATCATAATAGACGCGCATTTCGGCGATTTCCTTGATCTCAAGAGGGCGGAACGCGCCCCCACGCAGGGGCAAACCCCACAAAACTGTGCGGGAGCCTTCTAGGGGCCAACGCGCCTCCCGTCAAAGGGAGTCTGTCATCGGGCGGCTGGAACGACCCGAATTACGCTGTCAGCCCTTCAGCATCGGCCAAAGAGAGGCCACCAGCAAAAGCGCCATGCCGATATTGAAAGCCCGGGCGCGGCGGGGATCGGCAAGCCAGGGCTTCAACGCCGAACCAAAGAGCGTCCACGTCACCACAGACAGGACCGAAACGGCCCCGGAGATGACCACCAGCACGGTCAGCATACCAGCAAAGGCCTCCGGCCGGGTGAAAGCCGCCACCGCGGTGACGGCCATCAGCAGGCCCTTCACGTTGACCAACTGGAACGCGGCTGCGCCGATAAAACCAAGCGGGCGCTCGTTGCCCTCGCTGAGCGGCCCTGCCCTCGCGACCTTCCACGCCAGCCACAGCAGGTAAATCACGCCGACAATGCGCAGCGCATCATAGGCAGGCGGAAAAGCGGCGAAGACAGCGCCAAGCCCCAGACCCACCATCGCGATGAGCAATGAATAACCAATGACAACGCCCGCCATGTGCGGCGCCGTGCGCAGGAAACCGTAGTTCACGCCGCTGGCCATGAGCATCAAGTTGTTCGGACCCGGCGTCATGGCGCCTGCAAAGCAGAACGCAAAGGCCGCCCACGCCAGATCAAAAGCCGCACCGGATAACACGCCTCCGCTCAGATGGCTTCAAAGCCTCGCGCAATGGCCGCAACGCCCGTACGCGATAATTCCACGAGCCCAAGCGGACGCATCAGCTCAACGAAATCGTCGATCTTCGTCGGCGCGCCGGTCAACTCAAAGATGAAGCTCTCCAGCGTAGCGTCGACCACTTTGGCCTTGAACGCTTCGGCAAGGCGCAGCGCCTCAAGACGGTTTTCGCCCTTGCCGCGCACCTTGATCATCGCAAGCTCGCGCTCGATGGCCCGGCCACGCACGGTCAGGTCCGTCACCTTGTGAATTGGCACGATGCGTTCAAGCTGATGACTGATCTGCTCGATGGCTTCCGGCGAGCCCGTGGTCACAATGGTGATGCGCGACCAGCGCTCGACATGCGCAACCTCTGCGACCGTGAGGCTTTCGATATTGTAGCCACGCCCCGAAAACAGGCCAACCACGCGGGCCAGCACGCCAGGTTCGTTGTCCACAAGCACCGAGAGCGTATGCCGCTCGGTGTTCGATTTGCCCATGGATGAGGAATAGGGCGAAAGAGCTGCGATGGCGTTCATGTTCGTGTCCGATCGTCTTTGCGGCGTGGCCGCTGAAAGTTCACCGTTTGCGCCTCCCTCCCCTCAGGGGAGGGTAAGGGTCGGGTCTGCTTCAATCTGCAAAGGCGGAGGCTCACCCCGCCCTCATTCCCTCCCCTGAGGGGAGGGAAGACGCACGCAGCCTCGCGCGTCCCTTCAAGCCAGGTCACACCAGCATCTTGCCCTTTTCGTCAATGATCGAGCCGATCTCGAGGCCCGCGTCATCGGAGAGATCGAGCAGGATCATTTCATTGTGCGCCTTGCCCGACGGAATCATCGGGAAGCAATTCTCTTCCTTGGCGACGACGCAATCGAAAATCACCGGGCCCGGATAGTCGATCATCTCCATGATCGCGGCGTCGAGCATTGCCGGATCAGAGCAGCGAATACCCTTGCCGCCGTAGGCTTCCGCGAGCTTCACGAAATCAGGCAGCGCTTCCGAATAGCTGGACGAATAGCGCGCGCCGTGCAGCAATTCCTGCCACTGGCGCACCATGCCCATGTACTCATTGTTCAGGATGAAAATCTTCACCGGCAGACGATATTGCGCGGCGGTCGACATCTCCTGCATGTTCATCAGGATAGAGGCTTCGCCCGCGATGTCGATGACGAGCGCGTCAGGAAGAGCCATCTGGACGCCGATGGCCGCCGGCAGGCCAAAGACCAACGTGCCAAGGCCGCCCGACGTCATCCAGCGGTTGGGCTCCTCAAAGTGATAGAACTGCGCCGCCCACATCTGATGCTGGCCCACTTCCGTGGTGATGTAGGTGTCGCGGTCCTTCGTGAGTTCATACAGACGCTGCACTGCATACTGCGGCTTGATGACGTCTTTCGAATTCTTGTAGGCAAGCGACTTGCGGTCGCGCCACTCGTCGATCTGCTCCCACCATTCGCCAAGCGCAACCGCGTCTGACTTCTTTTCGCCGCTGCGCCACAAGGCGATCATGTCTTCAAGAACATGGCCGCAATCTCCGATGATGCCCAGATCGACCTTCACGTTCTTGTTGATCGAGGATGGATCAATGTCGATGTGGATCTTCTTTGAGTTCGGCGAAAACGCGTCGAGACGTCCCGTGATGCGGTCGTCAAAGCGCGAGCCGACCGCGATCATGAGGTCGCAATCGTGCATCGTGTGATTAGCTTCATACGTGCCGTGCATGCCCAGCATGCCAAGCCAGTTCGGGCCGGACGCGGGATAGGCGCCAAGGCCCATCAGTGTGGACGTGACGGGGAAGTTCGTCATCGCCACGAGTTCGCGCAGCAGCTCGCTCGCCGCAGGGCCTGAGTTGATGACACCGCCGCCCGTGTAAAAAATGGGCTTCTTCGCCGCCGCCATCATTTCAACAGCCTGCTGAATAAGGGCGCCGTCGCCCTTCAGCCGGGGCTGATAGGTGCGGTGCTGCAGGTTCTCCTGGAAGGAGTACATGCCAGACGAGAACTGCACGTCCTTGGGCAAGTCGATGACGACCGGACCGGGCCGCCCGCTGCGGGCCACGTAAAAAGCCTCGTGCAGAATGCGCGGCAGATCGTCGATGGAGCGCACGAGATAATTGTGCTTCGTGCAATGGCGCGTGATGCCAACCGTGTCGCATTCCTGAAAGGCGTCGGACCCGATGAGATGGGTCGGCACCTGGCCCGTGATGCAGACGAGCGGAATGGAATCGAGCAAAGCGTCAGTCAGGCCGGTCACTGCGTTCGTGGCGCCCGGACCTGAAGTGACGAGCAGCACGCCAACCTTGCCGGTGGAGCGCGCATAGCCTTCAGCCGCATGGGCCGCGCCCTGTTCATGGCGCACGAGGACATGCTGCACAAAATTCTGCTGGAACAGCGCGTCGTAGATCGGCAATACGGCGCCGCCGGGATATCCAAAAATCGTGTCCACGCCCTGATCCTTCAGGGCCTCGATCACCATTTCGGCGCCGGTCATCTGCTTCGACATCTTAGCTACTCCGTCTCGTACGCGTGCGGTCATCTTGGGCGGCTGGAATTTCGGCAACAAAAAAGGCCCTCTGGGGGCCCTGTCGTGCGCCATTCTCGGGATGTCGGCTAAAGCCGTCCCGGTCCTGGCGCGGTAGTTACTACGATAGTCGCCGAAGTCACGGCGTGCTCCTGAAAAGACAATTCAGCTATAAAAATAGCCCAATGCAGCAGCCCGGTCAAGGAACGATTGCCGCCAGGGCGCGTCAACGAGCGCGGGTTGGCCAGCAAGCGACGGCGTGCATGCTGTTGACCTAAAGTCGAATTCGCATGATTGTGTGGCATCAGCCAGACGCACTGGCCAATCCTGGAGGGATCTATGGACGACGCCGCAGCAGCAAAGACAGCCTATCAGACATTCAGCTACAAGAAGCCCGAGAACCTGCGGCGCGGCAAGGGCATCGTCGAACTCGCCAAGAGCAAGCTCATTCGCGGCCGCGTCCAGATCATCGGCGAAGGCGGCGAGAACAACCTGCACTCCCACAAGGGCATGGACGGGTTCTGGATGGTGCTGTCCGGCAAGGTGAAATTCTATGGCCCCGGCGATGTCCTGATCGCCGAGTTCGGCAAGTATGAAGGCATCCTGATCCCCGCCGGTTCCGAATACTGGTTCGAGGCCTCCGGCGACGAGCCGCTCGAAATCCTCCAGATGGCCGGGTTCGACGCCAACGTAATGCTCGAGCGCGTTGACGCCGCTCCGCTCAAGCTGGAGCCGGGCTCGGTGAATGTAGAAGTGATCACCAAGCAGGTTTGATCTTCGCAGATATTGACTGGAAACGGCCGGGCCAACGCCCGGCCGTTCTGCATTTGGCGCCCTCACCACGTCATACGCGGGCTTGACCCGCGTATCCATGCGAGCGCTTCATTGCCCAGCCACACGCCTGGATACGCGGGTCAAGCCCGCGTATGACGCCGCACTCATGTTACTCAGCCGCCATCGCGCTCGGCACGGAGTCCCTGTCCTCAAGGATCAAGTGCCCGACCGCCGTGTTCGACGCGGGCACCGTGTAGAAGCGATGCACCTCTTCCACGTTGTTGCTCAATGCGCCGCGCGCCACCAGCCACATCACCATTTCGATGCCCTCGGCGCCCGCTTCGCGCATGTACTCGATATGGCGAATGCTGGCGGCCTTGGAGGGATCGGTCGCCAGACTCTCAAGGAACGCGCGGTCAAAGTCGCTGTTGATCAGGCCAGCGCGCGGGCCGGAGATCTGATGCGACATGCCGCCCGTTCCAAAGATCACGACGCGCAGATCCTCCGGATAGGACTCAACAGCCTTGCGGATCGCCGCCCCCAGATTGAAGCAGCGCTTGCCGCTAGGCGGGGGGAACAGAACGACATTCACCGCCACCGGAATGATCTGGCACGGCCATTCCTTGGGCTGGCCAAACATCAGGCTCAGCGGCACGGTGAGGCCGTGGTCCACTTCCATTTTGTTGACGACGGTGAGATCGAAATCGTCCTGAATCACTGATTGCGCGATGTGCGCGGCCAGTTCCGGATGGCCCTTGACCACCGGCACAGGGCGCGGGCCCCAGCCTTCATCGGCGGGCGCAAATTCTGCTGCGCAACCCAGCGCAAAGGTCGGCACGATATCCACCGAGAACGCTGTTGCATGGTCATTGAAGACGACGATGCACACGTCGGGCTTCACCTTCGCGATCCATTCCTTAGACTTCTCGTACCCGCCGAAAACGCGCTGCCAATAGGGCTCCGCAGTCTTGCCGAGATCCAGCGCCGCGCCGATGGCGGGCACATGGGACGTCCAGACGCCTGCTACGATTTTAGCCATTCTTGTTTGCCCATTCTGACTTGCTGCGGTTTCCATTCGGCGAGCGGCCGCCCGCCAGCATCATGTCCGCATATTGCTGCTGCGTGGAGCCGGTCATCATTGCAGCCACCTGCTGGAAGGACAGACCATCGGTCGCGGCGAGTTTGGCCGTGAAATAGATGTTTCCACCCTGCTTGAGCATTCCGTTCCAGTCGCGCTTGAGCACGGCTTCGGTCTGCTCCGGCGTCAGATTGAAGGGGCCGAGATAACCAGCCTCGTCCTTCTTGAAGGCTTCGCGGTTCGGCGCCTTCAAAAGCGACATGCAGAACATGTTGATGCCATAGCCCTTGCGGCACTGGTCGGCGTCGAACACCGTCGTGCCGGGAATATCCTCATATTCCTTTGACTGTCTCTCCATCTGCTTCCCTCCTCATATTGCCCGTTCGAGACATATATCCGTCCGTTACGCCCGAACGGCAAGAGCGCTGAAGCCCATGGCGCAAACCGATTTCGCCCCGGCATTGATCTGGATCAATCTCGCCCGACTTCCAGCAAGTGGGCCGCCTCATCGGCGCTCGCAGCCCATGGGAAATCCGGCAATTGGTGACGAGCAAAAGTGAACTGACGCTTGGCGTAGCGCCGCGTATCGGCCTTGCCGCGCTCCACCGCCGCCTCCCGGGTCACCGAACCAGGACTCTGCTCCCCCGCCAGCCACGCCAGAAGCCCCGGCACGCCGTGGGCGCGCATGGCGGGCAGAAGGGGATCAAGACCGCGCGCGCCCAGCGCACTCACCTCGTCGAGAGCGCCCTGCTCCATCATGACGTCAAACCGTGCGTCGATTCGCCGGTGAAGCTCTGCCCGGTCAGGCGCCAGAAAAATGGCCCGCCATGACCCGGGCGCCAGCATTGGCGCCTGACGGCGTCCCTGAAAGCTGGCGAGGGGCTGGCCTGTGGCCTCGAACACCTCCAGCGCGCGCAAATTACGCTGCGGGTCCGTGGGCCTCAACTGGCTTGCCGTGAGAGGATCGCAGGCGGCCAGCCGGGCGTGGATGTCCTGCGCCGACAGCCCTTGGGCCTGCGCCCGCACCCTCGTGCGCACCTCCTCAGGAACCGCCGGGATATCCGACAGACCCTGCGTCAAAGCCTTGAAATACATGCCCGTGCCGCCAACGAGCACCGGCGCGCGGCCCGACGCTTGAATATCGGCGATGGCTGCCGCAGCGTCGGCCAGCCACAGCCCCACCGAGTAATTGACAGCGGCGTCCACATGACCAAAGAGGCGATGCTCTACGGACGCTTCTTCCTCTGCCGTCGGCCGGGCGGTGATGATTCGCAGGTCGCGGTACACCTGCATGGAATCGGCGTTCACCACGACGCCGCCCGCAGCCTGCGCGAGGCGGATCGCCAAAGCGGACTTGCCGCTGGCGGTCGGTCCTGCAATGAGAATGGCGGGCGCTAAATCGCCTGACAAAGCCTGATGTCCTGAACCTGCGCCATTTATCGGCGCGACAGACGCGGATCGCACGTGATTTCCTGCATAGCAACTCTCATCGCGCAGCCCGGCAGCGCAAGCATCGATTCCAATGTCATCGGGGCGGCGCTCGCGTTCCTTCCCCGCTCCAGCGCGCCGCGCTGGCTCAGCCCCGGCGAGGCCTGCGACATTCCCTTCGCCTCCGCCCGCATCGACAAGGACGCGCTGGCGATGCTGGCGCTGGAAGTGCGCAACGGGTTTGGCGGCGCGCCTGTGGATATCGTGTGTCAGCCGGAGGCGGGACGGCGCAAGAAACTGTTCCTCGCCGACATGGATTCCACCATGATCGGGCAGGAATGCATCGACGAGTTGGCCGATCTCGTCGGCATGAAAGAACACGTCTCGGCGATTACCGAACGCGCCATGCGCGGCGAAATCGCCTTCGAGCCTGCCCTGCGCGAGCGCGTTGCGCTACTCAAGGGCCTTGATGCGCGTGTGGTGGCGAAAGTCATCGAGGAGCGCATCACGCTCACCCCCGGCGGGAGGGCGCTGGTGCGCACCATGCGGGCGCACGGGGCCCACACCGCGCTCGTCTCGGGCGGCTTTACGCTTTTCACCTCGCAGATCGCCAAAACAATCGGCTTCCACGAAGACCGCGCCAACACGCTGGTCATTGAAGACGCAAAGTTCGCGGGCTTTGTTTCCGAGCCGATCCTCGGGCGCGAGGCGAAGCTGGCGACACTCATTGAATTGCGCGACGCAAGAGGCTTGACCGCCGAACAGACGATGGCGGTCGGTGACGGCGCGAACGATCTCGCCATGTTGCAGGAGGCCGGGCTTGGAGTGGCCTTTCACGCCAAGCCCGCTGTCGCCGCCGCCGCCCATGCGCGGATTGATTTTGGCGACTTGTCCGCGCTGCTCTATGCGCAGGGCTACGCAAAGTCCGAATGGGTTGAAAACTAAGAGCTGCAAAAAGAAAATGGCCGGGACATGCCCGGCCATTCGAATGATCTGAGTTGTTCGCTTATTCGGTCGGCAGAGCGACGAAACGAACCTCGCCCTGGGCGTTGGCCACCAGCAGCAATGTGGATTTGCGTCCCTGCTTTCTGGCTTCAGCCACGCGGGTCACGATGTCGCCCGGCTCTTTCACGACCTGCTGGTTGATTTCAACGATCACATCGCCAGCCTGGACCCGCTTCTCAGCAGCAGGCGAGTTGGCGTCAATCCTGGTGACAACGACGCCATTGACGGTGTCCTTGATGCTGTACTGCTTGCGCAGCGCAGCGGTCATGCCGCCCAGCTCCATGCCGAACGCCTTCTGCGCCACGTTGGCCGGGGGTTTCACCTCCGCGCCAGCTCCACCGCCAAGGGACGCTTGTCGTTCGCCATCCTCGAGGCGGCCGAGGGTCACCTTGAGGCTCTCCTCCTTGCCGCCGCGCATGACGGAGACATTGACTTCCTTGCCCACCGGCGTCGCCGCGACGATGCGCGGCAAATCGGTTGACGAGCGCACGTCCTGTCCATCGAAGCGTACGATCACGTCGCCAGCGCGAATGCCGGCAGGCCGCGCAGGGCCCTTGTCGTCGATGCCCGCAACAAGCGCGCCGCGCGCCCGGCCGAGTCCGAGGCTTTCAGCAATCTGGTCGTCAACCGCCTGAATGCGCACCCCAAGCCACCCGCGACGCGTCTCGCCATATTGCAGCAGCTGGTTGATGACCGGCTGAATGACAGCAGATGGGGAAGCGAAGCCGATGCCCACCGAGCCACCAGTGGGCGAATAAATAGCCGTGTTTACGCCGATGACGTCACCAGCGGTGTTGAACAGGGGGCCGCCCGAATTGCCGCGATTGATGGACGCGTCGGTCTGCAGGTAGTCGTCATAAGGGCCCTGCTGGATATTGCGGTTGCGGGCCGAAAGGATACCCACAGTCACCGTTCCGCCCAGACCAAAGGGGTTGCCAACGGCCATCACCCAGTCGCCCACACGAACTTTGTCGCTGTCCCCGAATTTTACTGACTTCAAGGGCTTGTCTGGCTTTACGCGCAGAACGGCAATGTCGACCTTGGCGTCCTTGCCTACAATTTCAGCCCTCATACGCTGGCCGTCATTGAAGATGACGGTTACTTCCGCCGCGCCCTCGATGACGTGATTGTTCGTGATGATCACGCCGGTCGGATCGATAACGAAGCCCGAGCCGAGCGAGTTGGAACGGCGCTGGGGCCTCTCCGCTTCGCCTTGCGGCTGCTGCTGCTGGCGACGCTTGAACAATTCCTCGAACATGTCGTCAAATGGCGTTCCCCGCGGCGGGGTAGGCGTCGCCCCACCGCCACCGCCACCGCCTCCACCACCGGCGCCGCTGCGGCGCTCGGGAGCGGCCTGCGAAACGGAAATGTTGACAACAGCGTCGCTCACCGCCGAGGCGAGGTCCGCGAACGTGTCCGGGCGGCCTTGCGCTTGAGCGGTGGCGAAAGGAGCTGGAGCGGCAATACCGGCGGCCAGCGCCAGCGCCAGCACGGCCGAAATCCCGCGCCGCCGCGCTACAGCGAAGGAACCATTGGATCGTTGATAACCCGCTGCTTTGCGCATCGTCTTGCCGTCTCCTGCTCGCAGCCTTCGGCTGCAGCCTTTGCATCTGGAATGTATTCTAGGCCCTGAAATGGCGACGGACGCCTGGGCGCCCGTCACATTCTCGTGCGTTCAGTTTTCAACCCGGGTCTGTGGGCCCGGGACCGAAGCCGCAGGCTGGGGCGCCGGCGGCGGCGTTACCTGCGCTCCCGGTATCGAAGGCCCGCCACCGGAAGGCCGGTTCAGTGCCGGCACGGGCGCGTTGCCCGAGCGGTTGAAGAACCGGAAAAACTCCGAAGTCGGGCTTAGCACCAGCCGCGTGTCCATTGATTTGAGGCCGGTCTCATACGCCTGCATCGAACGCCAGAAAGCGAAAAAGTCAGGATCCTTGCCAAAGGCTTCGGCGAAGATCTTGTTACGGAGAGCGTCGCCTTCGCCTCGCGTCGTGTCGGCCTGCCGCTGCGCTTCGGCGCGCAGCACTGTCACGTCACGATCAGCGCGGGACTCGATGCGCTGCTTCTGTTCGGCGCCCTGAGCGCGAAACTCGGACGCCTCGCGCTGACGCTCCGTCTGCATGCGCAGATACACCTGTTCGGAGATCTGGCGCGGCAGGTCAGCGCGGCGAATGCGCACATCGATCACGTTCGCGCCGAGCTTGATCGCTTCGGAGTTCACCTGATCGCTGATGCGCTGCATCAGGTTGGCGCGATCTTCACGCACGATTTGCATCA
Source organism: Hyphomicrobiales bacterium (assembly GCA_031428455.1). Lineage (GTDB taxonomy): Bacteria > Pseudomonadota > Alphaproteobacteria > Rhizobiales > Beijerinckiaceae > Terripilifer. The sequence continues at coordinate 19,103 of JANPPJ010000128.1, forward strand.
TGCTTGATTCGCCCAGCACGCGACGAACCGCCGAGTTGAGCACCGAGCCCAACTGGTTGTTACCACCCTCAATTGACCGAACCGACTGGAAGAAGCGCAACGGATCCACGATCCGGTAACGCAGGAACGAATCGACCTCGATACGGCTGTTGTCAGCAGCGAGAACTTCCTGACGGGGCTGCTCGAGATCGAGAATGCGGTTGTCGAAGTAGACGACGTTTTCGATGAACGGCGCCTTGAAGTGCAGACCTGGCGTCTTGACGACCGCGCGGTCTCCAACCGGCTGGCCGAACCGCAGTACAAGCGCCTGCTGTGTCTGCGCAACGGTAAAGATGGACGCCCCGCCGATGATCAATACGCCGATGAGGAAAACGAGGGCGCCGACGCCCAGAAAAGACTTGTTCATCGGCGAACTCCCTGCTGAACTTGCGGTACGGGCTGCGTCGGCCTCTGACCGGTTTGAGACTGCTGAGCATCATTTAACTGGCCGAGCGGCAGGAAGGGCACAACGCCCTGTCCTGATGGCTGGTCGATGATGGTTTTGCTGACGCCAGCCAAAACGCGCTCCATCGTTTCAAGGTACATGCGTTCGCGCGTAACTTCAGGCGCATTACGATATTGCTCGTAAATCTGCGTGAAACGAGCCGCCTGACCTCGGGCTTCCGCCACCGTCTGCTCACGATAGCCTTCGGCCTCCTGCAAGATGCGGGCTGCGGAGCCGCGCGCTTCAGGCACGACGCGGTTGGCGTAGGTTTCCGCCTCGTTGCGCATCCGCTCCATGTCCTGCTGTGCAGCAGTCACATCGCGGAACGCCGCGATGACCTGCTCAGGCGGATCAACGGACAACAATTGCACGGCGAGAATAATGACGCCGGCCTTGTAATCGTTTAGCACGCGCTGCGTGGCCTCTAGCGCTGCAGGCTCGATGAGCCTGCGTTCCGAAGTCAGAATACGCTGTATCTGCGTGCGCCCGACGATTTCGCGCATCACGCTTTCCGACACAGCCTTGATGGTTTCCCGAGGCTCGCGGACATTGAACGCGTAATCTTCAGGCCGCACCGGATCGATCTGCCAGATGACGCGGAATTTCACGTCTGCGATGTTTTCATCGCCCGTCAGCATCAGGCTTTCCTCGTTCACGTCAATCTGCGTCTGCGCCGAGGGGCGACGGGGATCTTCGCGGGTGCGGAAACCGATGTCGATCGAGTTACGATCCGTAACGCGCAGTTTCTGAGCGGCGCCGATGGGATAGGGCCAGTTGTAGTTAAGGCCCGACATCGTGCGCTCGGTGAACTTGCCAAACACCATTTCGATGCCCGCCTCGTTGGGCTGCACCGTGTAGATGCCGGTTGCGAGCCAGCCAAGGCCGGCAAGCGCCACGAGAGCCGCGATGCCGCCAGCGCCAAAGCCGCCACCGGGCATGACGCTCTTCAGGCGGTCCTGACTGCGACGCAGTAATTCTTCCAGATCAGGCGGGTTTGGGCCACCGCCCCCACCACCGCCGCCACCGCCGCCACCGCCAGACGGACCTGAACCCCATGGTCCAGGATTATTCGGCTTCCAAGGACCGCCGCCGCCACTCTGATTGTTCCAGGCCATGAAAACCCTTCTCCCCTCCGCGCGCCGCCAGGGCACCCGCGGCTGTACGCACTTAAGCACCTACGCCACGCATTTCAACTTGGCAGGCCGTTTAACGTCGCTCGAAAATCACAACAGAGAAAGATGCGTCGTCATTTTCGCCCTTGGTGAACGGCGTGCGCGACATTTCGCGCCATATCGTCTCATTGATGTGTGGAAAAGTCGCGTCGCCGTCAGGCGAAAGATCGACCTGCGTGACGTCGAGGCGTGACGCAATGCCGAGAGTCTGGCGATAAAGTTCGCCCCCTCCCGCAACGATAACTTCAGATGCGCCCATTGTGCGCGCGCACTCAGCGGCGCGTATCAATCCATCATTCAGCGTGTGAGCTACGTGTATTCCCGGCGAGGAAAATACGGGGTCGCGCGTAAGCACGATTGTTTCGCGTCCCGGCAACGGTCGGCCGATCGCCTCGAATGTTCTCCGGCCCATCAACATGGGCTTGCCCATTGTCACCGCCTTGAAGCGCTTCAGATCACTCGGCAAGCGCCACGGCAGGCGCCCTTCGCCGCCAATGACGCCATTTTTCCCCACGGCAACGACGAGGACGACCGGCGGATGTTGGAGAGTGGCGCCGTCGCTCATATGGCGACCGGCGCTTTGATCAGCGGATGGGGATCGTAATTTTCAAACACGATGTCGTCATAGGTAAAATCATACAGCGAGCGCACGTCCGGATTCAGCTGCAGCGTGGGAAGCGCCCGTATATCACGGCCAAGTTGCAAGCGCGTCTGTTCCATATGATTGAGATAAAGATGCGCATCGCCGAACGTGTGGACGAAGTCGCCAGCCTTCAGGCCACACACATGCGCCATAAGGTGCGTCAACAGGGCGTAACTTGCGACGTTAAATGGCACGCCCAGAAAGCAGTCAGCTGAACGCTGGTACAATTGGCATGACAAACGCCCGTCAGCGACCCAGAACTGGAACAGGCAATGGCAGGGCGCCAGCGCCATCTTGTCGAGATCGCCCACGTTCCACGCCGAAAGCACGAGGCGGCGTGAATCGGGATTGCGGCGGATCTCGTTCAGCAGGTTCGCCAGCTGATCGTGGGCGCGACCGTCCGCGCCCACCCACGAGCGCCATTGCTTGCCATAGACGGGGCCCAGTTCGCCGTTCGCGTCGGCCCATTCATCCCAGATCGAGACGCCGTTGTCCTTGAGGTAACGGACGTTCGTGTCCCCCGCGATGAACCACAAAAGCTCATGCACGATGGACTTGAGATGCAACTTCTTGGTGGTGACGAGCGGGAATCCCTCGGCAAGGTCGAACCGCATCTGGTGGCCAAACACGGACAGTGTGCCGGTGCCGGTGCGGTCGCCTTTCTGGACGCCTTCATCGAGAATGCGCTGGAGCAGATCGTGATACTGGCGCATGGCCGGGTGTCGCCTTCCGAGGCGCCTTCAGGGAATCGGAGTGAACCTTATACCCCGGCGGCCACCGACGCCAAAAGGTCGGCCAATCAGTTGGGGCCGCCCAAAGGTCCGGCTGGCTGTCCCTGCTGCGGGGCGCCGCCAGGCTGTAGCCGCCGCTTTTCCTCTTCCTCCCGGTCGCTCACCGCCTTGAGCCGCCGCTCCAGCACACGGGTGTTCATGCGGGACAAATCGAGGGCGATGGCGTCGTCCGACTTTCCCGCGATGCATCCCTGCAGGGCGGCGACCGAATAGGTCGTCACGCCATGGCTGAGCGCATCGCCCGCGCTGACGAAAAATTGCGGCGCCTTCGCGCCAGACTTGGCGAGCGCCCGCACGAACATGGCCTGCCGCTCAACGAAAACGCGGTTGTCGCGCCCGTCCGTCACCAGAATGAAGCGCAGACCAGCCTTTTTCGCAATCGCCTCCGCATGATCCGCCGGATTGAAGAAGCGCTGGGGCTCAGGAAGCTTGTCAGACAGATAAAAACTGCTGGGATCGAGCGCCAGAGGGGCTGACCCCGCCACCGCGCAGCCCAGATCGCCGCGCAAGGCGGCGAGGGCGCCGACGAGATGCCCGCCGCCCGACTGGCCCACCAGATGCAGTTTCGTAATCCCGTGACGCGTCTTGATGGCGTCGAGCGCGCGGTTGGTGATCTCGACCTCCCAGCGCGTGCGGCGCAAGGCGATCCAGCCTGATGAGCTGTCCGTGCCCTGCCGCGCCAGCATAATGGTGGGCGTGCGCAGCGTTGCGGAGATGGCGGTCGCGAAACTCTGGTTGCGCACCGGATCGCCAATCTTGCGGGCCATGTCCGGCGTGGGCAGCGGCTCGGTCGCTTTTGGGTCCGGCCGCACCAATTCTTCGGGTGTCATGTCATACTGACCGTTGCGCCAGACGATGCGAAACCCGCCCTTGTCGCCCGGCAGATAAACCGCCGCGGTCTTGTCCGGAAACGTTTCTGTCGACAGATGGTAGCGAATGCAGGCGCTTCGACCGAGCGCTTCGACATACACAAAACGCCCGCTCTCTTGCTTGCCCGCCTGCTCGCATTCGGCGCGCGTCACGAGCGAACCCGTTCTTGCGCCTTGGCGCACAGTTGTGTCGGCGGGCGACTTCGGAAAGGGCGTAAGCCACGCGTCGCGATCTGCGCGGGGCGCTGGCGCTGATTGCGCCTGAGCAGCAGCGGGAAGCAAGGCGAGGCTGAGGAAGAAAAAAATCAATCGCTTCACGAATACGCCCTGCTCTCTCGACCGTCGCGAGATAGATCGCTGACTGGCTTCATCTTACAAACAACGCCGTCACAAACAACAAGAGCAGCCATCCAACACCATTATAAAGCGCGTGAGCCATCACGGCAGGCTTCACTGAGCCAGTGCGTTCGCGAATGACGGAGAGCACAAGGCCCGGCGCCAGCACCGCTATCGGGTAAAGGCCCGTCGGGTCCATGTGCACGATTGCGAACAAAACCGCAGTCGCGAGAATGGTGACGACAGCCGAGAACCGGGCGCGCAAAGACCCGAAAAGCCAGCCGCGGAAAAAAAGCTCTTCGACCAGCGGCGCGAGAATGACGATCATCACAAACGACAGGATGAGCGAGATCGCATCGCCCGGCGGAATGATCCAGAGAGCAAATTCCGGGAAAAAGTAGCGCAGCGCCGAGCCTGCAACGACATGATAGGCGAGCGCGCAAGCCATCAGCAGCCAGCCAGTGCGCGTCATGGCGGGCCATGATCCCGTCCACCCCAGCATGCAGGCCATCGAGCGCCCGCCGAAAAGCCGCGCGACGCACACGAGCGAAGCGAGCGCCGCAAGGTAGATGACCACGCCGCCGGCAAAAACGGCTCGCTGCGCCCCAAAGTCCGAGCCCAGGCGCCGAGGGTCGAATCGCTCAAAGTCTTCAATCAGCCCGTAGACGATTCCCATGCCGTCAAACAGCGTCGCGATGGCGAAAATGATCACGGCGAAAACGCCAAGCCAAACCCCGATACCCACAGCAATGGCGACGAGGCTCGCCAGAAGAGCCAGCAGGCCAAGTGAGCGGGGGGCCGTGGGCTGGGTGTCCGTGTCGGGCAAATTTTGGGGTGACGCGTCCTGCATGGCGCATGGGTGACACGCGAAAGGGCGGCGCGCAAATGCGATCGCGTCATTTCAGGGCGAAGGTACGCCAACGTGAAAAGACCGCCGCATCGCTGCGACGGTGATTTCGAATGTGACTGGACTGCGTGCGGACCTCAGACGGATGTCTGCGGCACGCCCTTCTTGGCCTTGAGCGCTTCCTTGGCGCCGTCCTTGAAGTGGACACTGCGCTTGAGCAGCAGCGCCGTCGAACGAACGGCCTGCTCCTCCGTGGAACGCGCCGGGGGCAACGCGCCCTTTTCACGCAGCGCCTTGGCGGCCCGCATAATCTTGTGGCGCATCATGATGATGCCGTTGTCGCAGCCCACGAGATTTTCCTTCGTGCGGTCAACAATCGGCCCCATGCTTTCCTGCAGCGAGGCGTCCTGCTGGCCAATCCCCTCGACGCCCGAATAGGTCGTGCCGGCCTTCTGCGCGGCTCGGTCCATCAGATAGTCGTTGTCCTTGTTGGCCACCGGCAGATACGTGCCCGGGAACGTCCGGACGTGCACGCCCTTGCCGTTGCGCATATGCATGACTTCATCGTGCGTCAGTGCGCGCACGGGATGATAATCGAAGCTCCACGCCATGCAGGAATTGTCGTCCATCGGCACCCAGAAATGGCCATGCATCGGGTAATCGCCGCGCGGCGGCACCGCCGTGAAGCAGGGCATCAGCCAGGGCGTGATGCGCCAGTAATATTGATCGTCCTCAGCCATGCGGCGCGCGCCGATATAAAGGCCGCCCTCGCTCTCTGTGACTTCGAACACGGGTGAAAGATCATTGAGATTGTACTTGTTGCCGCCGGCGTCCTTGAACAGCGGATCGTGGCCAACGTCGCCGCGATGCAGGAACGACACGTGCGATGAGTCGATGCCGCCCTCAAGCGCCTGCAACCAGTTGCAATCCTGAAGACGCTTCGACGTATAGCTCTGCTCCTTCGGCACAACGCAGAATTCGTAGTTGGGCGCAGGCGGCATGTTTTCCGGCTTGCCCATATACGTCCAGATCACGCCGCCCTGTTCTATGACGGGGTAGGCCGTAACCTTGATCTTGTTGGCGTAGCCTGATTCAGCGGGCTCCGAAGGCACTTCGACGCACTGGCCTTTCACGTCGAATTTCCAGCCATGATACGGGCAGCGCAGGCCGCACTCTTCGTTGCGGCCGAACCACAACGACGCGCCGCGATGGGGGCAGAACTCATCGATGAGCCCGAGCGAGCCGTCGGTATCGCGGAACGCAATCAGGCGCTCGGACATGATCTTGACGCGAACCGGCGCGCAGTCGGGCTCAGGCAGTTCTTCGCTGAGAAGGATCGGCAGCCAGTAGCATCGAAACAGATCTCCCATCATCGTGCCGGGCCCCGTTTGCGTAACGAGGTCGTTCTGTTCTTTGTTCAACATGGCGCAGGCTCCTTGGCTCCCCCGGCGAACGGGTTATTGTTCCTCTATGCAGAACACTGTTCCGCTGGAAGGAAAATGCGCGAACTGGAGAGCGCTGGCCTTGCGCTAAATCAAAGTTGAATTGTCACGGGTGCGACATGCGCGCGGGACCACGCCAAGATGCGAAAACGTCTCAGAAACCGATCGCCGCCCCGTCGCTACGCGGGTAGCTTGCGCCTTCGATGAGGCCGTCGTCATGCCGCACAAGCGCGCCTGCGTGGCCCATGATGCTGGTGAAGTTGGGCAGCATCTCGATGTCAAACTCGTTGGCGAAGTTATCGACTGATAACTTACGAACGCAAAAAGATAAACGCCTGAAGGAGTCAATCTCCTTCCGGCGCCCCGGATTAATCGGGCGCTGAAACTGCTTAACCGATGTGCCGCTTGAGATATTGCAGCGCACGGCCCCAGGCGATTTCGGCCTGACCGTGGGAGTGCGGATTGCGCTGCTCGTTCACGAACCCATGTTCGGCGTCGTAGCGATAAAATTCAAAATCCTTGCCCGCCGTCTTGAGCGCGGATTCAAACGTGTCGACTGACTCCGGTGTGCACCAGTGATCGTTGTTTGCGAAATGACACTGCATGGGAATCTTCACGTCAGCAGGCTTTGCAACGGTGTCCGGTGGGATGCCGTAAAACGGAACGGCGCAGGCGAACTCGCTCAGGCGACAAGCTGCAAGGATGGTGACCGCGCCGCCCATGCAGAATCCCGTGATGGCGACTTTTACTCCTGATGACGCCAGAAACTGCGCCGCGCCGCGCACGGTCTGATCGCTCGCATCGAGAAAATCCAGCGAGTTCATCTGATGCCCCGCCGCGTCGCGGTCGTGATACGGCACGACAATGCCGGAGTAGAGATCAGGCGCAATCGCGTTGAACCCCGCAAGCGCAAAGCGGTCAACGATGCCGCGGATCTGATCCTGCAGACCCCACCATTCCTGAATGACGACGACACCCGGCGCATGCGCCGCGCCCGCAGGTGCAAAGTAACCCTGCGCTTCTTTCCCGTCGGGGCGTTTGAACGTCAGTAGCGTTCCCATTTGCGTTTCCTTTGTTAGTGAAGATGAGCCTTATGGTTAACGCATCTTTACATTGGCGAATTGTTTGCGTCGAGTATCAGCGCCGTTAAGAACGTTCGAAGGCGAATGCAGTGCGCGCGAAAAAAAGCGATAAACTGTCTCTAATGTTTGCTCTGCTGCGGGGTCTGTCGTGACCGCTCCCATTTTTACGTCGTTTGACAAAAAAGCCCAGGCTCTCTGGGGCAACGCGCCGCTGCGCCTTGATCACACTGTCCACGAGCGCCCGTTATTCACGGACGAAGGCCTCGCGGACATCATCGATAGCTTGCCCGACGATTTGATTTCCATCGTCACCATGGGCGACGATCAGCGCGGCCCGCGAGACTGGTCTTATTGCAGACGCAACGGCCTGTCCGGCGCCGCACTTGTCGAGTCGGTGAAGCAGGGCCGCATCTGGATCAACATCATCCGCATCGAGCGCGCCCTGCCAGAGTTTCGCAGCTTGCTCGATGAAATCTACGACGCCATCGAGGAGAAGGCGCCGGGGCTCGGCGTATATTCAAAGTCCGTGGGCCTGCTCATCTCGTCGCCCAACGCGAAGGTTTACTTTCACGCAGACGTTCCCGGCCAGACGCTGTGGCAATTGCGCGGCGAGAAGCGCGTTTACATTTATCCGGACCGCCAGCCCTTCTTGCGCGATTCCGACATCGAGAATGTCATTCGTGGCGTGACGGAAGAAGAGATCCATTACGAGCCTTGGTTTGATGAGCACGCCATCGTCATGGATCTGAAGCCGGGACAGATGCTCCACTGGCCGCTCAACGCGCCCCACCGCGTCGACAACATGGATTGCATGAACGTCTCCATCACCACAGAGCACTGGACGCCGGATATTCGGCGCAACTTCGCCATGCGCTATGGCAACGGCGTTCTGCGCCAGTTTGGCTGGACGCCGAAGTCGCAGGACATTTACGGACCATCGCTTTGGGCCAAAGTCGCACTCACCGCAGGGTGGCGCTTGTCCGGCCAGCAAAAGCGCCAGGCCTATCGCCGCAAGATGAGCTACGACCTAGATCCGCAGACGCCGGGTCTGCTGCGTCCAATCGATACGGCCGCCTGACCCAGGCGCTGCGCAAACTCGTTTTGGTTTCAGCAATAGCAACACGTATATACTGACCGCGACGACGGTTTGCGTCGCTGACGGGTCATTTTTTGTCGTTCCTTCGCGAAACAATCACGATCCTCGCTGTCTTGCTGGTGCTGGCTTTGTCCGCCGCGCTGGCCGCTCCGCTGTTCATCGATTGGAACGCCCGTCGCGGGTGGGTTGAAGAGCGTCTCAGCGCAGCGCTTGGCGGCGAAGTCCGGGTGTCTGGCGATATCAGCGTGAGACTCTTGCCCGCGCCGCGCCTTGATGTTGCTGGGGCGGAATGGCGCGCATCTGGGCCCGGCGTTCTTCAACTCGAAGTGAACCGCGTCCAGCTGGAACTTGCCATTGCGCCGCTGCTGCAAGGCGTTGTGCGGTTTGTCGAGGCAAGACTCGATCAGCCACGGCTGATGGCCTCATTGACGAGCGACGGCGCCCTGACGCTGCCCCGGCCCGGCGAGCGCGGCGGCGTTGTCGCAATCGAGCGTCTGGAAATCCGGGGCGGCGAAATCGTCCTGCTGCGCACGGGCGCGCAGGCGCTTCGCATTGCAGGGCTGGACGCAGACGCGGATGCGGCATCGTTGCGCGGACCGTTCAGAGGCTCAGGGAGCTTTTCCACCGCTGACGGCAGAAGCAGCTTTCGCGTCGGGGCTGGCGTGGCGGAAGAGGATCGCATTCGGATCAAACTGACGACCGACGCCAACGCGAGCACGCCACAGATAGACCTCGACGGCGCCGTCATCGCGGACCGTTCCGAAGCTGTCACGCGACTACGCTTTGAGGGCGGCGCCGCCGTTGTGGGAAATGCGCCGGCGGGAGGCTTCCCAATTCCATGGCGGGCCACAGGAACCCTGAACGCCGACCTGTCAAAAGGACGCCTGGAGCCCCTGGAAGTCCGGTTCGGCCCCGCAGAACGACAGTCCACAGCCACGGGCGCAGCGTCGTTCGACTCTGATGCGAGCGTCTTCTCCATACGAGTGGCCGCGCAACAGATCGACGTGGATCGTCTGCTAGGTGGGCGCAGCGCGTCTGCTGAAAGCAGGCCCCCGACCGGTGACGTGAGAAACGAGTCCGGCGAAGCAATCAACCGTCTGAGCCAAATCATCATGCAGGCGCTGGAGCGCCCCGCGCGCGAGCGCAGCATGGCGATCAAGGTCGAGGCGTCATCGCCCACGTTGCAACTGGGCGGCGACACGATCACTGAGGCATCGCTGGCGATTGAATTGCCGCGCTCGGGCGACGACCGGATGACCGTATCGGCGAACCTGCCGGGCCGTTCGCAGATCGCATTCGATGGCGCCATCGAGAGCGGAGCCGCCGCCCGATTTGCCGGTAAGGCGCGCGCAGCCGCCCGTGATCTGCCGCGCCTCGCGGAATGGATTGGGCGCGCTGACAAAGACCTCGCCGACCGCTTGCGCGCCCTGCCCTTCCGGGCGCTCGAATTCAGCGGCGACATCGAAGTGTCACGACACGCGGCGGCGGCGCGCAATCTCGATATCCGCGCTGATCGCTCGACCTTCCAGGGCGCCGCCGCATTCACGGCCGCACTCGCCGGCGAGCCGCCACGTTTTTTCGCGGACCTGACGTCTCCCGCGCTGGACCTTGAAAGCGTGCCCAATCTGCAAGGGCCGGCACGCGCGTTCCAAAATACCGATCTCAACCTCTCCATCGACGCGCGGGCGGTACGCGTAGCGGGCGTGGGCGGCGCCGTCGTGGACGCGGGGCGCATCCGCGGCAAACTCACGCGCACGGCCAACAGACTGGAGCTTGAACGCCTCTCGGTGGAAAATCTGGGCGGCGCATCTCTCACCGCCTCCGGGCTCGTGGACGGTGATGGCGCCAACCTCAGCGCGCGGCTCGAAGCGCAGCGGCTTGTCGAACTGGCGGCCCTCGTGCGCCGCGTTGCGCCCGGCCCTCTGGCGGATTTGCTGAACGACCGCGCCGTTGCTCTTTCGCCCGCCCGCATTGACCTCAGCGCGCAGGCCGCCACCAGCCATGGCGCTATCGAGTTGCGCACCATGCGTGTCGAAGGAACTGCGCGCGGCACCCGCATCGCGATTTCGGCCCGCCCTGCAGGCGGTAACATTGAAGCCGAGGCGGAGATCGCCTCAAGCGACACGCCCATGTTGCTGCGCCAACTTGGCGTCGAGACCGTGCCGATCAAAAGCGCTCCCCCAAGCCGACTTACGTTGCGCGCCAAAGGCACCCTCGCAGCGGGCTATTCTGCAGACGGAAGCGGCGACATTGCAGGCGCGCAGATCACCTTCTCGGGCGCGCTGGGTGAAACCGCCGGTCGCTTCGGCTACACAGGCCGCACGCGCCTGGCATCGAAGGACGCGACGCCGCTCCTGCAGGTTCTGGCGCTGGCATGGCCCGACGCAGCCGCGTCCGTGCCCCTCGATCTTTCGAGCCTGCTCACCATCAACAGCGAGGCGATTGAAGCGCAATCTCTCGAAGGCTCGCTGGCAGGCGCACGGATCAACGGAAATCTGCGATTTGCCGTCACGCCCGGCGCGCTGCGGCGCGGGCTCACGGGCGCGCTCAATGTCGACCGCATGTCGCTGGATGCGGTAACTGCGCTGGCGCTGGGCCCGCCGCCGCCCAGCGTGAAAGGCGCCCCGCTCTGGTCGGATCGGCCATTCACGTCCGGCCTCAACGAGCCGCCGCCGACGAACATCCAGCTTCGCGCGAATGAGATAAGCTTGCGCGGACTGGATGGCCGCGCTTTTGCGACGCGCCTCGCGCTGGCCAATGGCGCCGTTGCTCTGGAAAACATGTCCCTGCGCATCGGCGAAACGAACATCGCGGGGCAGATCGCGCTGCGCCGCGACAAGGCCAACGCCTCGCTGGCCGCCACCCTCGACATTACAACGCCGATCTCCATCCCCGATCAGCTGCAAGCAAACGCGACAGCGCGCATCGAGCTTGCTGCGACCGGGCGAAGCGAGCGCGGCCTCATCGCAACGCTGGCAGGGGCAGGACGCGCGCGCCTTGCCGATGTCTCCATTGCACGCGCATCGCCTGCCGCCATGAACTCCATCGTGGCGCTGGCGGAAAAAGACGCGATAGCGCCGGATGAACGCAGCATATCCGTAGCGTTGCAAAAGGCTTTCGATGCAGCGCCTGTTCGCGTCGACGCGATCAATGTCGATCTGCTTGCCGCCAACGGCGTGATCCGGATGCAGCCAACGAAAATAGATCTTCAAGGCGCCGACGCGACATTTTCGGCGGCGCTAGACCTGCGCACGCTGACTGTAGATCAGACACTGGACATGGCTTCACGCACAACGCCGCCACAGTGGACTGATCCTAATCCGCGCGTGCGCATCGTCTGGAGCGGACCTCTACAAAAGCCCGCCCGCTCCATTGACGCCGCGCAATTCGTGAATGGCCTTTCGGCTCGCTCCATCCAGCGTGAAAGTGCGCGCATCGACGCGCTGAACGCAGATATTCGCGAGCGCGCCATGTTCAACCGACGCTGGCGCATGGACGAATGGCGCCGCCAGCGTGATGTGGAAATCCGCACGTTCACGATTGAACAGGAACGACTGGAAAAGCTGCGGATAGAAGCCGAACGGCGCGCTGAAGCCGAGCGCGTCGCGCGCGAGAGGCAGGAACAGTTAAAGCTTGAAGCGGACCGGCGAGAACGCGAGCGTCAGGATAACTTGCGCCAGGATGCAGAGCGGCGGGCGCAGGAAAAGCAGAAGCTGCAAGAACTTCTGGACAGGCCACTGCCAGCGCCGCTTCAACTGCCTGGCGCTGTCGCACCACAGTAAACAGTCTCACAGACCTTGGGCGGGATTGCTGGAGTAAGTTCGCGCTTGCTGCAGCACGTACACGCGTATGGCAGACGACAGGTTTGCATCCGCCCTCTCGGCATCGATGCGAGCGACGAGGCTCGCAAGCGAGACGCCATGATGCAACGCAATGCCGCGCAAGGAGCCCCAGAACGCGTCTTCAAGCGAAATCGAAGTGCGATGGCCAGCAATGTCGAGGGAGTGCTTTCGCATGCGCGTGGGAGTTGTCGTCAGGTCAGTGGCGCCCTGATCGGGCGCGTTAGTCGCGCTCGTCACGGGAGGGCTCCATCCGGTGTCCATCAACCCGGCGTTCAGCCAGATCGCGTTGCGCCCTGGTCAGTGACTTGTCGGCCTTGGTGCGGCCAAAGGCGAGGCGCTTCGCATCGGCCTGACTTGACGAATCCGCGCGGGCGCGATCTTTGCGCGCCCGGCGAAGATTGATGAGATCACCCATCAGCTCAGGGCTTTTTGCGAAAGGCGTCGATGGACACGACCTTGGACGCATCCGACGCTGCAGGCTGCTGCGAATCTGCCGGTTCGTCAGAGCCGTCAGCCTTCACTGCCCGCTCAGGCGCCGCCCGCTTGCCGGGCTTGCTCGCATCTCTGGCTTCCGACTTGCTTGCTTCCGGCTTGAACGCCTCGAGACGAGCGACAGACTGCAGCATGGGCGTCGGTTCCGTCGACTGCTCCTCGGCGGCAGCCGCGTCCTTCGGCTCGAACTTGAGCATGAACGGGACGGACGGGTCGTGAAAGCCCGAAAGAGCCGAAAACGGGACGACCAGACGCTCCGGGATATTGGAAAACGACAACCCGACTTCAAACTGACGGTCGCTGACAATCAGATCCCAGAACTGATGCTGCAGGACAATAGTGATTTCGTCCGGATAACGCGCCTTCATGCGAGTTGACAATTGCACGCCAGGCGCATGGGTCTTGAACGTGATGAAAAAATGATGGTCGCCGGGCAGGCCCTCTCGCGCAGCTTTCACGAGGAGGTCTCGCACCATGCCGCGAAGGGCGTCTTGCACCAGAAGATCGTAGCGGATGGCTTGCGATTGCATGAAAGACCCACACAGATAAGTGGAGGCTTCTGTTGCCAGGCGCCTCCGAGCCCCGCCTGAAAGTGCTACCCCTCAGGACTTGATTCCCGATACTGGCACAGCTTACGCTGCGACAGCCTTCGGAGCATAGTTGTCATTGGCAACTACAGTTTTGACCCGATAACGGCGGTATCATGCCGGGCAAAAGAGCACCTTTTACACCCCCGTCGATCCTATTTCGCCCCCGCCGCAACCCACGACACGCATGGGCTGGGGTGGAGGCGCCGGGTACCGCCCCCGGGTCCGGATGGCTTATTCTGGAGTCAATTTATCGCCATAGTCTCCTTGCGGGGACATCTTCAATATAGGGCTTGATGCGCTCTGGCGAAAGAGCGCCACGGCGAAAGTGCAAAAAAAGCATGGCGCCCCTTTCAGGGCGTCACGCGATTGAGGCGAACGGCGAGCCGTACGATGGAGGCGACCGAGTCCATCTGCAGTTTTTCCATGATCTGAGCGCGATAACTTTCCACCGTACGCCCGGAAATACCGAGCTTGTTGGCGATCGTCTGGCTGGTCATGCCCTGGGCTACCAGATCGAAGACCTCCATCTCGCGCGGAGTCAGGCGGTCAAACCGCTGCTCAGCTTCCCGCGCGGCCTGCGACGCCGCCTGCCGCTCGAACTTGCCCGCGATGGCGCGATTGATGGCGGCGACAAGTTTGACGTCATCCACTGGCTTTTCGATGAAATCCTGCGCGCCCGCCTTCAGACCAGCCACCGCCATGGGCACGTCCGCATGCCCGGAGATGAGAATGATCGGCACATCGAGCTTGCGCTTCTGCACCTCGCGAACCAGCTCGATGCCATCCATTACCGGCATGCGCACATCGGATATGACGCAACCAGCGTCACCGGCCGACGAAGCGTTGAGATAGGCCGAGGCGCTATCGAAAAGATCTACCGTGTACCCGTAGACGCCGAGCATATCGCCAAGCGCAGTGCGCACTGTTTCCTGATCGTCGATAACTGCAATTCTAGGGCTGCCCATTGTCTTTCCCCTCCAATTCATTCCCTTCGCCCGCCGAAGCGGATGGGAGCCAGAACTTGAACTCAGTCAGACCCGGCCCGGCGCTTTCCAGCCAAAGTCGGCCTTCGTGCGCCGCCACAATGTCCGAGCTGATCGCGAGGCCCAACCCAAGTCCAGAGGGCTTAGTGGTCGCCAGCGGTTCGAACACTTTGGCCGCAAAGTCCGGGTCGACGCCGGGTCCATTGTCGCGCACAGCGAATTCCACCCGGCCCCTCCCTGCCAGGCGGATCGATATGGCGATGACCCCGTCGTCTTGACCTGCACTAGAGATGGCGTCGATTGCGTTGCGGATCAAGTTCACCAGCACCTGCTGAATCTGAACCCGGTCGCACCAGATGGGCTCGTTGGCGTCCGGCTCGCTTAAAAGGCGGATACGACCCTGCACGGCGAGCGGGCGCACGAGCAGCAGGGCGTCGCTGAGAATGTCCGCCGGGCGGACATAACTGCGGCCCGCGTCGCCCCGCCGAATGAACTCCCTCATCCCCTTGAGGATGGCCGCAGCGCTGTCGATCTGCACAATGCTGCGGCCCATGTAATCACGGATCCGAGCCATGTCAGGCCCCTCCTGTTCGGCGAGAACCTGCGCAGTGCGGGCGAAAGCGCGAGCGGCGGTCATGGGCTGATTGATTTCGTGGGCCAGCGCCGAGGCGAGCCCTGTAACCGATTGAAATCGATCAGCGCGCGCGGCCTCGGATTCTTTTTCTTTCAAGCGCGAGCGCGCGGCCCCCGCGTCCCGGCTGGCCGCGTCGCGCTCGCTGGACACGGCCCCCGCAAGAAGCCCCGTTCCCGTGAGAACGCCCATCAGGGTCTGATATTGCGAATAGGCCTCCGAGCCATAACCCAGATAATCAAGCCCGCCGACGAGGGTCATCTGCGTCGCGGCAAGGGTGATGCAGACGCCATCAAGCCCATTGCGCAACGCGACAAAGACCACCGGCAAGAACAAAACGTAGAAGAGTTCAGACGTGTATTGCCCCGGGTCCTGCAGCATGACCCAGATAATACCGCCAGCGACGAAAGACGCGGCGGCGACGCCAACGAGGAAGGCAGGCGTGGCAATTTCCGCGCGCACCCGCGCCTGCCCTGCGCGCAGAACAAGTGGGGCGATAACGGCGACGCCGATCATGTCTCCCACCAGGAGAGGCATCGTCACGCGCGCTTCCTGTCCGGCGGGCAGAAATCCAACGCCGGTTAGCAACAGCGTGATGAATACACCCGCCAGCAGAGCGCCGCCCAGCGCTGCGCACAGTAGAAGCGCAACGTCGTGCACGCGCTCAATGCGCCCGTCGAGGCCCATGGCGCGCGCGAACGTCGCCACCATCGCATAGACGCAGGCGATGATGCCCGCCACGAACAATGTGGTCGTCCAACCCAGATGCGCGTCGGCAAAAAACGTCTCGGTGAAGAACGCACCCGCAAAAAGCGCCGCTGCCGCAACGCCCTCCCCGCGGATCATCGCCGCAAACAACACGCCGAGCCCGGGGCTCCATGCGGTGATCGGCATGCCACCCGGCGCGCGCAGGTCGCTCAGCCACTCCAGCGTTACGTAGAGCGCGACGTAAATGACGAAGCGCGCAGGAGCGGATGTGAAAATGGGTCCGGGAAGTTGCCTCAGCACCATGTGAGCGACCGCCCCGCAAGCGCCAGGGCGGACGACCTCAGAATACAGCCGTGTCTGCAGGCGCCTTTTCGAACCACGCGATTAACCCCCGGATGCATGAGATGCCAATACGCGCATGAGCCCGACGTTTCGGCGGCGGGGCCCGGTCTTGCCAAGCGGCTGCAGGCGATCAAAGACCAATCAGGCCATTGGCGGCTGTGTGTCGCCAATCGTCACGCGCTTCATCAGCCGCCGCTCGGTCGTCGCGAAGTCCGTCCGCGCATGGCTTGTGCAGCGATTATCCCAGATGAGAATGTCGCCGACCCGCCATTCATGGCTGTAGATGTTATTGCGATCCTCGATACGATCGCACAATTCGTCGATCAACGCGCGGCTCTCGTCTTCGGGAAGACCTTCGATACGGTCTGTCATCAAGCGACAGAGCGCCAGCGCGCGCTTGTTGTTTTCAGGAATGCGGCGCACCAGCGGGTGCGTGTAGTGAGGCCGCTCGGGAGAGTCGACGCGATTTTCCTTGAGCGTCTCACCGTACTGGAATGAATGAGTCGCCATCAGGCCATCAAGCTGCTTCTTCGTCGCCTCGGACAGCGCCTCGTAGGCGCGCACGTTGTTTGAGAACATCGTGTCGCCGCCCGCCGCCGGAATTTCGACAGCGTGCAATGCCGCAGCCTTGCATGGCGTCTCGCGGTAGATCTGGTCAATGTGAAAGGCCATTTCGCCATCGGGCAATTGCCCCACCGGCTTGCCGTCTTCGCGAATATTGGAGATCACCATGATGTCGTCGCGGCCCGTCAGCGGCGACACAAGGCGCGCTTTCACGATAGGTCCGAACGACTTGCCGAGTTCGACGAGATCAGCGTCCGCCGTAGGTTGATTGCGAATGACCAGCAGGTGATGATCAAGCAAAGCCTGATGCAGCGCCTGCTGCGCGTCGACCGTGATGTTGCGAACATCAAGACCGACGATTTCCGCTCCGAGCGGCGCATCAAGTGGCTTAACGGACAAAGTCATTTCTCTCCCCATATTCAAATTACACGATCAGGTGGCACCCTACAGAGAGCGGGCCCCCGCGCCAAGAGCCATGGGGCCAAGAGCAGTGGGGCCAAGAGCAGTGGGGCCAAGAGCAGTGGGGCCAAAAGCGTTCGGCCAGAGCGCCGCACCGGCGCCAACAATTTGCGCGGGCGCAATCTGAAGGCGCCACGTTGCGCTCACCAGCAAGATGGCCGATATGTGCGCGGAAGCGGCGCAGGCCGACAACGGAGGAGACGATCATGCGTGTGGCGGGACTGGTTGGAATGACGCTCGCAGCCGGATTGGGCGGCGCGCAAGCTCAAAACGCGCAACTTCAAGACGTGGCCTCCTTTTACAAGGGTCGTCAGATCTCCATCATTGTCGGCTCGTCGGCGGGCGGTGGTTATGATCTCTACGGTCGGCTTTTGTCCCGGCACATGGGCAAGCATCTCCCAGGCACCCCAATCATGGTTGTGTCGAACATGCCCGGCGCAGGCGGCAACGTCGCCGCTGCCCATATCGCCAATGTCGCACCCAGGGACGGCACGGCGATTGGGGCCATCTTTATGGGCACCGTGGTGGAGCCTCTCTTCACGGCGACCAAACGCGCCACACACCACCCCACCAAGTTTCACTACATCGGCAGCGCGAACACTGACTATTACGTCTGCCTCGTGCGCGGCGACGCTCAGGTCAAAAAGTTCGAAGACCTGACAGATACCGAACTGGTGGTGGGCGGAAGCGCGGGCGGCGCCTCGACGCGAGACTTCCCGCTCATTCTGCGCAACGTGCTTGGCGCCAAGTTCAAGATCGTCGCGGGCTACCCTGGAACGCGCGAGATCAATCTCGCCATTCAACGCAACGAAGTGCAGGGCGGCTGCGGGCAAACGTGGTCCAGCGTGACAAGCTTGTACAAACAGGAATTTGCCGAAGGGCGCATTAAGCCCCTCGTGCAGGAAGACGCCGTGGGCTCGCCCGAGCTCAACAAAATGGGGGTGCCGCTCGCACGCAGCTTTGCGAAAACCGACGAGCAGCGTCAAATCCTCGATCTCTATTACAGCCAGACGGCGTTCAGCCGCCCCTATGTGGCGGCGATGGATACGCCAACCGATCGCGTGGCGGCTCTGCGAACTGCTTTTATGGCCGCCATGAAAGACCCAGACCTCGTCGCAGAAGCGAACAAGATGCAGGTCGACGTCGACGCCGTATCTGGCGAGGAACTGCAAAAGAAGGTCGAACAGATTTTCGCGACCCGGGCCGACATCGTCGAGAAAACGCGCAAGGCGGTCAGCGACTGACGCTCACGCGCCCGAGGCTGCCATAGGCGCGGCCATGTGCGCTGCCTTGCGAAGATCCTGCACAAACGCGGCGTAGGCGACGGCCCGTTCGTCGCCTGACCGCAAGATCGACGACGGGTGGACCGTGACGAAGACATCGCCCGCCCGCTCCGAGGCAACGCGCTCGCCGCGCATCTTCAACAGGCCGCCGCGTAGGCCCGTGAGGCTGAACAACGCGGTCGCGCCCAGCGCCACTACAAATTTTGGCTTCACAAGTTCAAGCTCCTGATCGAGCCACCAACGGCATGCCGTGATCTCCCCGGCGTTAGGGGACTTGTGCAGCCGTCGCTTGCCGCGAGGCTCAAACTTGAAATGCTTCACGGCGTTGGTGACGTACGCGCGCGCGCGATCAATGCCCGCTTCCTCCAGCGCCTGATCGAACAGCTTGCCCGCAGGGCCCACAAACACTTGGCCCACAAGGTCTTCCTGGTCGCCGGGCTGCTCGCCCACAAACATGAAATCCGCTTCCGCAGGCCCCTCGCCAAACACGGTTTGCGTCGCGTTCTCCCACAGCGGACAGCGGCGACACCCAGCCGCATCTGCGCGCAGGGCGGCGAGAGCGTTATGGCCAGCAGCGCCCGGAGCCGTTCGTTTTGCGTCAGCAGCTTTCTTCACCCTGTCCAGAATGATTTGCGCGCGGCGCGGTTCCGGCGTAGGCGCGGCGGCGATCATGTCCGCCTCGCGACCGGACGCGGCGCGGATGAGCGGCGCAATGATCGAGCTCTCAGGCAGATTCTTCCAGTAGCGCATCGGCATTTCGCTTTTCATGGCGCCGATCTTGAGCCGCGCGGGATTGAAAATGCTGGCGTAATACGTGCGCCAGTGATCCTCGAAATGATCGGCGTCGGGCGCGTCGGCCCTGGAGGCGCCGGGGCCGAAAGCCATCGTCTTTGTGTTCCAGTGCGCGCTGACAAGTGGCGTCAGAATGGACCAACGCATGGATGCGAAACGCCGCGCGAAAAAGGGCGCGGTCAGCTCGACGACATGATGCTCCGGCTCGAACCACGCGACAAAGAGCGCGCCATCATCGTCAGCTATTTCACGGAAGCGAACGAAAGCCTCCATCTTGTGGCGCTCCCGACGAATGGTCTTCGCCATTGCACGCGCCCGAAAGACATCATCGTCGGTGGTGCGCGCAAGCAGATCGTGGTCCTCGCGCAGCCGCCACAAAAGGCGATAAAGCAAGGCGAAGCGGCCCTCGTCAGCGTGGCATACCACCAGTTCGGTCAGCGCCAGAAAATCACGTGGCACGCGCAGGGGGCTTGCATCAACAACTGCTGCGCGAACCTGAGGCGCAGGCTCTGCCGCCACGTTCGCAAACAGATCGCGCGCTTCCCCCACGCGCCACGCAACATCATCAGGGGCGACGCCTCGCGCCAGAAATGACCGCGCCGCGTTGCGCCAGCCTTCGAAATCGGCCTCGATTTCGAGAGACGCGACAGGCATCAGAACAAGCTCAGTTGCTGCGGTTTGGCGCGCAAGCGCTCCCCTAAGTGCGCAGCATCGAGGGTGCCGGTGGGCGTCCAGTCCGTGGCGACGATAAAGGGGCGAAAACTTGCGCGCGACCGCGCGAGCCGCGTGACGTCAGCGATGCGCAGCCGCTGCAAACGGCGCAAACGGACGATCTCATTGACGCTCTTTACGCCCAGGCCCGGCACGCGCAACAGCTCTTCCCGGCTCGCCGAATTCACATCCAGCGGAAACAATGCGCGATTGACCAGCGCCCAAGCCAGTTTCGGGTCCATATCAAGCGGCAGCATGCCCGCATTGTTCTGCGCCCCTTGCGCAATCTCGTCCACCGAGAATCCATAGAAGCGATAGAGCCAGTCCGCTTGATAAAGCCGATGCTCGCGCATCAACGGCGGCTTTACCGGCGGAAGTTTCGCGCCCGCGCCCGGAATGGGACTGAACGCGGAGTAATAGACGCGCTTGAGATCATAACTGCCGTACAGCGTCGAAGACGTGCGCATGATGTCGACGTCGCTCGAGTCGTCGGCGCCGACAATCATCTGCGTGCTCTGTCCGGCAGCCGCCGGGCGCCGGGCTTTGCGCCTGCCGG
>JANPPJ010000129.1:0-3996 GCA_031428455.1 Hyphomicrobiales bacterium
CGTAATAACCTTCGGGGCAACGGAGACGGGCCAGCTGGCAAGTGCTTCAGTTTCTGCGATCGCCGGCATTCCGAACGCAGTCGGTTACTTGCATCCGGGGGTGAAAGTTGAAATTGTGGACCAAGCTAGACGAGCGCTGCCGGAGGGCCGCAGCGGCGAAGTTAGAATTCTCTTTAGCGGCAGTGCTAAAGGTTATCTCTCTGAAGACCCATCGGCGGCCGGGATTTTTGTGGATGGCTGGTTTTATCCAGGTGACACGGGATCGCTAACACGTGACGGCATTCTCGTGATTGAAGGTCGTACATCTGACCTTGTTTTGAACAAGGGCGGCTTCAAGACGAATCCAGAGAAGATAGAAGACATGTTAAAGCGCTCGGATGGTGTCGCAGACGCAGGCGTAATTTCGGCAACTTCTGCGACCGGAGTACCCGAAATTTGGGCGGCAATCGTACCCTCCGGCCCCTTTCAACGTGAGAAATTGATGAAACTCTTCGATACCAGCCTCGGTGGATTAGCACCGGACAAAATTTTTAAGGTAGATGCACTCCCGCGCAATGAAATTGGTAAAATCCGTTACAATGAACTAAGAGAAAAGCTTGCAGCGCTTGCAACTTTGAGCAAGTGAAGGCAAGCTCATGTGAAGACATGGAATACATAACAAAAAATGTTGCTCCTGGTGTGAGCGTAAATTGACCCACCAGCCAAAGTAAAGATATCGAAATGCGCGTATTGGACGCTATTTTTCTTCAAGCAACCTCTTGTCCGACGCGACCCGCGATCGCGCTCGTAGATCGCATTGTCACGTATGACATGCTGGCCCGCGGCGTTCTCGCGGTTGAGAGGCGTTCAAAGCTGTCAGGAATTCGCCCAGGGGACGTGGTGGCCGTGGCTTTAACGAGCCCGATTCGGCACATCATCGTAACACTCGCGCTACTGCGGCTGGGCGCCATCTCTGTGTCCATTGACGAGCCGGACGCGCCAAGCGCACAGCAATTGCAGGCCAACTGGACTTTCGTCGAAGATTTCGAGGATGTAGCCGACAAGTCGCATGCGCACCTCGTCACGGACGACTGGTTCCACGGGTTCGATGGACCTTTCAACCTGGCCGCGCCGGCACATTCGCTGGACGATGACGAAGTTTGCCGCCTGATCATGTCTTCCGGCACGACAGGAATGCCCAAGCCATTGGCCTTCACGCCCCACATTTTGGCCAATCGCATTTACACGCGCATAGCGCTGAATGCGGATTGTTCGCCAGAGCGCACACTCATGGCCGTGCCAATCACTAGCCAGATGGGCTGGATCGGGGCGCTCGCGAGTTTAGCAGTCGGGGGGATGATCCTGTTCGCGATCACGCCTGAAACGACGCTACAAATGATTGACCTTTACGGGGTCACCAATCTCGTGGCGACAGCCAACCAAATCAGCGACCTGCTCGCATTTAAGGAAAAGAACGACTTCCCCACGAATTCTCTGCGAGCGCTTCAGGTCGGCGGTGGACTTTTGAGCGCAAGCCTGACACGCCGTCTTCAGTCCGAGTTCTGCCACAAGATCGTCTGCCGCTACGGCTCGACGGAAACGGGAATTGTGGCTTATGCCGATGCTAAGGCCCTCACGGCACACCAAGGCGCTGTGGGATTGATCGCCCCATGGGCGCGCGGGGAAGTGGTCGACGAAGACGGTGCCCCTCTCCCTCCTGGGTCTGAAGGCATACTCCGCGTGCGTACCGATACGCTCGCACAGCCGTGGCAGCGCGGGATGGCCTACGTCAGCCCCGGCGATCTCTGGTTTTGCCCAGGCGATATCGGTATGATCGACGAACGGGGCATGATGTTTGCGCGGGGACGCCTGAGCAACGTGCTGAATGTTGGCGGCGTAAAAGTACTCGCTGAGCAAGTCGAAGCGCTACTAGCGGCTCAGTCGAACGTGCGCGAAGCTGGCGTCTTCAGCGTCATCGGAGAATCCGGCTTTGAGGAGATTTGGGGGGTTGTCGCGGGAGAGCACGTCGAACCCGAAACGGTCCGTGTCGCCGTTAACGAAAAGCTGCCTCACACGCCCGTGACCCGTCTACTGGTGGCGCCTTCGCTCCCAAGGAGCACGAACGGAAAGCTCTTGCGCTCCGAGCTTCGCAAGATTTTCATCGACTAGCAGGCCCTTGAAGAGCGGCTAAATTCTGGCCGCGGGGAATGCGCCCACCATATTCAGCTTGATGGTTCGGCAGCGCCGACTTTCGCGGCCTTCTCTCACGGATCGGTTGGGTTCTACGCGCTCGATTGCTCCTTGATCACGCAGTTTCCTTCAGTAGGCGGACAGGTTGTAGGCGGCGAAGGTGAAGACCCTTCCGACGCGGTTGATCCCGCGCACCATTGGCGCCAAGGGCGTCAAAGGCGGATGAGGCTGCGCGGTGGGTCCTGAGGGCGATCGCCCGGCACATGCGCAATGACCGGACAGCGGGCAAGGTACTTTGAGGTTCACAGAGTTAGGTGGGTGCTCGCAAAGACGGCGCGCCTGCCGTCGCCCATCGCGCCAATTGCCGTTAGCTCAACACTCACCTTGCCGGTGACTTCGCGAGGCGGACACCATACCCGTGTTGCGCATCCTCGGAGATGAAGATCACGCCAGCCTTCTCTAAAGCGGCCTGTATTTTGCAAACTGTCTCTGCATTGCCCCCAATCAACCCTGCCCTCGCTTCCAAGCGCATGATGGTTCCCAGTGCTACGCCGCTCTGCTTCGCCAAATCCTCCTGCGTCCACCGTCGGCGCCGGGAATATGGCGCCGTGAAGGGCGACCAGGTTCGGAAAATGAAGGACCTTGAGGTGGAGAACGCCCGGCTTCGGCGTCCGGTCTGCGACCAGACGCTGGGCAAGATAATCCTGAAAGAGGCCGCCTCGGGAACCGTAGGTCCGCGTCAGCGAAACTTCTAAGCCCCGCGCGCCGCCGCGCGTGCATTGATCACGTTCGACCACAGCTGAAACTGTCCAAGCGCCGGGTTTGCGGGGCGCTCGGGCGGCGTCGCCCCACGCAGCGCCGCATTCCGGTGGGGCGAGACGACGGGGGACGATTGACCTCCGACATCGTCGAGCTTGCCCCCCAGTGTGGCCGCTACGGTGAAAGCGTCGCCGCCACGGACGCCTTGAACGGGGCGAGAATTGAGAAGAGCTTGAGCGGCGGCAGTGGTTTTATTTCTTTGTGGCGCCGAAGGCTCCAGTGATCAGCATCTTCTTGTTGGCGTCGGCAGCTGAGACGCCAAGCGCGCCCGCTGTTTCAACTGCGGCGCCGCCAAAGAAGCCGCCCTGCACCACGCCGGAGTTCTGCGTGAAGCCGTTCAAGGGGGCGTTGCTGTTTTTCTGCGTGATCCAGGAGGCGCCGGAGAATGAGGATCCCGTTATCTTCCCGTCAAAGGCGACGCTGTAGGGGGACGCAATCTGGACTGGCCCGAGGCTGTGATTATTCACGTCGTCGATGCGGCCCCGCACTGTGGCTGCGGCGAAGTCTGCCGACAGATTGGCCTTACCCGAGATATTGCTGGTCTGCACGGGCGCCCCCGTCGCGGCGCTCTGCTCGAGACCCTCAAACGTGCCGGCGTAGTCGGCTCTGCCGGATGTCGGCATATCGGTCGTGCTCTTGCCGCCAAAGAACGCGAATGCGTTCGAGTAGAAGTCTCCCGTAGAGCCGCGTGCGCGTTTGCCAAGCGATCCCAGGCCGACGTAAGAGTTTTGCAGGCTCGGCGCGCCGAGGCTTGTGTCGAGACGGCTGCCCGGCGTGTTGGTGAAGAGCGCGAACGTGTCAGCCGAGCTGACGGCTGTACCGCGGACGGCGGCGCCATTGGTGTCAACCTTGCCGTCATTGACGCCAAACCAGCCGTAGGTTCCCGCGCTCACGTCCACCCGTTGCAGGCCTGAGTTGTCATTCAGCGCCTGCACCTGGGTCTGGATGGTGATGGGGGAGCCCTGGTTTTCCACGGTCATTGTCGTGGCGTTGGTGTAGGCGTTGGCG
>JANPPJ010000130.1:0-2205 GCA_031428455.1 Hyphomicrobiales bacterium
GCCATGCTCGCTCGCAAACCGGTCCCGCGCCGCTTCGCACAGCGCGTGGACGAACATCGCCCGCTCAATCGGCGCCAGCGGGCGGCGATGGAGGTTTTCCGAGGCCTCCATATCGCGAATCGCGGCCTGGTCGCCGAACACTTCGATCGCCTGAATCTGCCTCAGCTCTTCGAGCCGGACACCCTCAAGCCGGTGCCGCCCGACCACCAGCCGCCACGGCTGGAGCCTGTTTTTGTCATTTTTCATCACCTTGATCGGATCGCGCTGCCCGACGCTGGCAATCAACCGCCCCAGCGCGACCGCCTTGTCGGGAAAGTAAAACCCGACCCGCTTCCGCACCTCTATTTCGGCAGGATCAATCCACAAAATCCGGTCGGCAGGGTCAAGGTTGGCAGGGTTGGCGGCGGTGCTGGGCATTTTCAGCACGGTCGGTTCGTGATCAGCCATCATGACGCAGCGCGCACCTGATCGAGCACCAGCCAAAACCGTCCGATACTCGAACGCGATGGACCACGCCCCTTGCCGAACTGCTGCTTGAGCGACTCTGTGGCAATATCGACCGTCATCTGCCGGTGGCAGGCGATCACCGCCTCGCGCACTTCCCGGTCATACCACCAGCGCGGGCGGGTCTGCTTCTTGGGTTTGCCGCCAGCGCCATCAAGATAGAGAATCGTTGGCGCGTAGGCGAGCGCATTGGCAAAGGCTTCGCTTTCCACCTTGGCTTGAATGTCGATCATCCGCTCGATGCGCTTGATCCGCTGCTCCATCTTCGCCCACGGCAGATCACGGTCGTTCGCTGGCCGCTTGCGCCCAGCCGGAACCAGCTTGCCGTGGCGATAAGCTAGGAACACTTCGATGATCTGCTTGCGCGCCGCCGCAGCCTCATTGGTGCGGCTGAACATGCAGATGAGCAGCGCTTGGGCTTCGTTGAGGTGGATGACATCTGCAGGACGTCCGCCCTGGACCACCTGCTTTGTGGGGACAGTCTCGGTGACTAAATCGCCATGGCTGGCTAATTCAGCATAGTGGCGAGAGACTAGGCGGCGGACTCCCTTCTCTCTTGAGAAGCCAAGCACCACCGAAAGTCGGCTATGAGTGACCCTCGGTTCACCTCTCACAATCCGCAGATCATCGGCCCTCAGCGCCAGTGCATTCATCGCTCAAAACTCCCTGTGACTTAGACGGTGAAATCAGGCCGCGCGGCTGCTACGGTCCAACGAACTGGACTCGGAGGATTGCTCTTGAAGGACGCGCTCGATGGCATCGCTAACCCGCGCACTAACGCGCCCGCGGAAGATGTCGCTGACACCTGTCGGCGGCAGGTCATTCGCGCGCACAAAGGCTTTGACGCTGCCGTAGCGCTTGCGGATCGCAGACTTGATGTCCTCGGGGTGTGTGGTTTCGATAAGCATAGTGGGTGTCCAACATGTTAGCCCTATTTGTTGGATATAGTATGAAATCATACACCAATGCAAGGTCATTTATGCTCCCATTCCCAATTGAAATGTACTCAAACGAACCTTTCCGGATATTCAGACGAAAAACGGCAGTTTTCTGCGGTTTAGCGTCACTTTGGGCCGCAACTCATGCTTGACGGATTTTCCCGCCGCCTTCGAGAGGAGCGGATAAGGTCGGGTGTGAACCAGACAGAATTTGCAGCATGGGGAGGTGCAAAGAAGTCGAGCCAGATCAACTATGAGGCCAGCAAAACCCCGCCAAGCGTCGATTATCTCATCCGTCTGGAAGCACACGGCGTCGATATCGGCTACATCATGACAGGACACCGTACCGATGGGAGCCTATCTTTCGAGCAGCAACTTCTCTTTGAATTATTTGGAAAATTATCGGCCCGCGAACGC
This sequence comes from Hyphomicrobiales bacterium, assembly GCA_031428455.1. Taxonomy (GTDB): domain Bacteria; phylum Pseudomonadota; class Alphaproteobacteria; order Rhizobiales; family Beijerinckiaceae; genus Terripilifer. The sequence continues at coordinate 1,860 of JANPPJ010000130.1, forward strand.
GAGGCAGTCATGGGCCTGATCATGTCGCTCGCGGGTCAGGTCACCAGTACCGCCGAGATCGGCGCACAGGCCCGCGAAGCGCGCTCGGCTCTGCATGAGAAGCCTCTTGGCTTTCGCGGGCCAGCTGCGGATGATTAATTTCGACGGCGTCATCATTGAGCCAATCGGGCGGTCAGAGCCCTTTTGCCCCTATTGCGGCGTTGAACTTACCCGGTTCCCCAAACGCAAGATGCCGTGCCCGCACTGCACGGGTCTGATATTCTCCAAGGTCCAGCCTTTCGATGGCAAAAAATGGCTGATTACGGCGGATATGGTGCCTTTGGTCGAGCGTCAGTGGGAAGCCTAC
>JANPPJ010000131.1:0-5694 GCA_031428455.1 Hyphomicrobiales bacterium
AGCGCGCCGCTGCGCGTGGGCTATCCGGTCGCCGATACTATCGGCGGCCTCACAGCGGCGTTCGCCATAGCTGCTGCCCTCTTCCGCCGCGAGCGCACCGGACGCGGTGATTTGATCGACGTATCGATGCTGGAGTCGTTGCTTGTCACAATGGGTTGGCAGGTTTCCAACTGGCTCATTGCAGGCGTTGAACCACAGCCGCTTGGCAACGAGAATATGACGGCGGCCCCCTCCGGCACATTCAAGACTGGCGATGGGCTTCTCAACATCGCGGCCAACAAGCAGCAGCAGTTTGTTGCACTCGCAGCGCTCATCGACCGGCCTGAGCTTGCAACGGATGTGCGGTTCGCAGACCGTGAAGATCGAAAGCGCAATCGGCTCGAGTTGAAAGCAGAGATCGAGAAGGCGTTGGTTGCTGACACGGCCGAAAACTGGGCTGCCAAAATGAACCCACTTGGCATACCTGCCGGGCCAGTCCTGTCGGTTCCAGACGCGCTTGAGCATCCACACACACAAGCCCGGGGACTTGTGAAAACCTTTGAGAAAGTGCCCCGTGTTGATAAGCCGGTTCAGGTGGTGCGCACGGGCTTCAAGCTTGGAAGCGGCGATCCGGAACCGCGCGTCCCACCGCCAGCGCTTGGACAGCACACGGAAGAAATACTTCGCTCGCTGGGTTATTCTGATCCGGACATTGTGCAATTGTCGCGTGATGGTTCTGTGGCGCTGGCGGCAACCACAGACTGAGGGGAGAAGCGCATGACTGAGCGACCCAAGCTGACCCCGGAGCAATGGTGGTCGACTGACATCATCGACATGTCTCCCGGCGTGATCCGCTTTCGCGGCTATGCGATTGAAGACCTCATCGGACGCATCAGCTTCGCCCAGATGATCTGGCTGATGACGCGCGGCGAGTTGCCTGATCCGCGCGCAGCAAATCTGCTTGAAGCAGCGCTCGTATCCGCCGTCGATCATGGACCGCAGGCGCCGTCCATCGCCATCGCGCGTATGGCGATGACATGCGGCGTCGGGATCAACAACGCCATGGCGTCCGCCACCAACGTGCTAGGCGATGTGCATGGCGGCGCGGGCGAACAATGCGTCGCACTCTATGAAGCTGTTGCAGCTCGGTGGGGCGACGCTAGGGATGAGATCAGCCTGAAGGCAGCGGTGAAGGCGGAGATCGAGGCTCAGCGCGCGGCAGGCGTTGCGCATCTGCCGGGCTTCGGACACCGTTTTCACCCAGTTGATCCACGCGCACCGCGCCTTCTCGCTCTGGTCGATGAAGCGTGTGCGCAGGGTTTCGTGAACGGGGGCTTTGCGGCTATCGCGCGAGCCATTGAAGAATGCATCGCGGAATCTCGTGATGGTCGCCGCGTGCCGATGAATATCGACGGCGCCACGGCGGTTATCTTCGCTGAACTGGGCTTTGCGCCCACGTTGTGTCGCGGGCTCTTTATCATCTCGCGCTCGGTCGGGGCGCTTGCCCATGCCTGGGAAGAAAGCCAATCCGGCGCGCGCAACAAAGGGCCGATTCCGCGCGATCTCATTCCCGAGTATGGCGGACCTGCGCCACGCAAGCTTCCGCCAGAGTATGCAGACTAAGCTTGTGACAGAGTGAGAAGATGCTCCTCCACTTCCGTCAGATGCATCACGTCGGCGTATTTATGATCCATGTCGAAGAGGTTGACCTTATGGGTCAGCTCTGTCTGATCGAAGGTGCATTCCTCGACAATGTTGATGTTGAAGCCGGACGAATAGCCGTCCATTTATCGCTGCGTCGGCTCAATAGCGCGTGCGCGTAAATTCTGCATTGCAGCGTAAACACAAACAACGACGTGTAAAATATCTGCAGCGCAGCGCTGCAAACCTCATCGCGTTCGGCGCGCGCCGAAGCGGAATACGATTGTTGCGATGGACAGCAGCACAAGGCAGCCGAGCAAGCCGCCCTGATATCCGAGGCCCGTGTGGTCGCTCAACAGGCCCGTCACAAGCGGACCTAAAAGCAATGACAAGTCTTGCATGGTGCGCAACAGGCCCATCGCAGGGCCGCGCAAGCCTTCTGGCGCAACTTCCGCCACATAGGCGTTGAGGGTTGGTGAGGCTACCCCTGCAGCAGCGCCAAACAGAATGGATGTCACCCATAAAAAAGCCTGATGGTCGCCAAAGGCGAGCATCGCGCACGCGGCAAGCGTAAGCAGACTCGACAGCGTGATCACCTGAATGCGCCCGAAGATGCGCACCAGCGCCCCAACGCTCGTCAGCACCATGAGATTGGCGATGGCGCCGGAGGTCAGGATGAGTCCGATGGTTGTGAGTTCAAGATTATACTTTGTTTGCGCGATCAATGGCAGGAGAACCCAGTTTGACGCGACGCGCACATAGAAAATGCTGAAATACATGAGCCCGATGCCCATGCCCTGCCGCGCCAATCGTCCCAGCCCACCGCTCTTGGGCGGCTCGACGCGCTTGGTCGTCTCCATTTTCGGCCACGGCATCATGGCGAAAGCGACGACACCCGCCAGCGCCACAATTCCGTTGATGAGGAATGGTGCGCTGAAGCCCCACATGCCCGCCGCCAAGCCGCCGATGGCCGGCCCCATGCTGGCGCCCACCATGTTGGCGGCCTGATACATCGACATGTCGCGCAAGCGTTTTCCGGGCTCACCCAGATCCGCAACAGCCGCCAGCGCCGATGTCATGAACACTGCCGAAGCTCCGCCCATCACCAGCAGGCAGGCAAAGAACGCGTCGATGCGGACCAGCTCCATCGCGGCGAAGGACGACGCGGCAATAAGCGCGCACCCCGCGCTCATCATCGTTCTCCTGCCAACTTTTTCAGACAGATAACCCGACGGGATGTTCACCAGAAGTCGGGCGCCGCCATAAGCGGAAATCATCAAGCCCACGACCGCGGCGCTCGCGCCAAGGCTCTGTCCGTAAATTGCGAGGATCGACCAGACCATGCCGTTGCCCGCCTGCTTCAAGAAGACCAGAAGAAGCAGCACAGCGAAGGGACGCGAAGGCGATTCGGGCAAGAGATTGCGGATGTTCTGGGCGAGCGACAATATGCGGCGGCCTCCCGGTTTGTCAGCCAAGCTGAAAGTTGTCGCAGCGCGAAAGCGCCTGTATTGCTCATGGACCGTTTCAGACATTCCGGTCAACGATCAATTCACGGGGGGCACACATGGCCGAGGAAGCAAAGGCGTCAAGCGCTGGTGAAGCGCGCAAGATGGGGGGCGTCGACCTGCCCGCAATCCGCATTGGCTACGGCGCCATGGAGTTGGCGGGACCGCCAAAAGCGCGCGATCTGACAGAGGCTGAGGCCGTGCGTTTCATCAACCAGGTGGTGGACTCAGGCATCACCTATATCGACACGTCAATCGATTACGGCCGCAGTGAAATGCTTATCGGCAAAGCGATATCCCACCGCCGCGCCGAGTATCTTCTTGCCTCCAAATGCGCTTGTGAAGTGGGGATAGATCCCTACCACGTGAAGGGGGCGGACAAGCATGAGAAGCACACTTATTCGGGCGAGAACGTCATCGCCGGTGTGGAGCAGAGCCTCACCCGCCTGAAGACGGACCACCTCGATCTTGTGCAGGTGCATGGCAACCCGACCCGCAAGGAACTGGAAGACGGCGGCGTCATCGATGCACTGCAGAAGCTCAAAAAAGACGGCAAGATCCGCGAGGCTGGAATCTCGACGCGGCTGCCGCTGCTCGCCGAGTTTGTCGACGTTGATTACTTCTCCGTGGTGCAAGTTCCCTATTCGGCGCTGCAACGCACCAACGAGGCGGCGATCGCTGCCCTTCGCGCAGCTGGAAAAATTGTCGTCACGCGCGGCGTCACCGGTCGCGGCGCACCGGCGAAAGGCTGGGCGACGCGGCCCATCGGCACGGCGGAAGGCGAAGTGCGGGATGTGTGGGAACGCGCAAAACTCGATGAACTGCTCGATGGCATGTCACGCATCGAATTCATGATCCGCTTCGTGCTCGCCAACGACAACGTGGACGTGGCGCTGGTTGCGACGACAAACCACGAACACCTGCTGCTCGATATCGCCTACGCCGCAAAGGGACCGCTGCCCGCAACAACGCTTGAAGAGGCCCAGCGCCGCCTTATTGCTGCGGGTTGCGGGCCGGGTCTTGGCCAATACAAGGGCGGCGGACCCAGCGCCGTTCTCTAGTGAAGGTCCGCCTTGCCGCGTTGACGCGCGAGGCGGCCAGCGAGGCGGGAGAGCATCGGGCGGACCGGCAGGAAAAGCCGATAACCCAATTCTAGCGCCGGAGTGACGCCGGGCAGCGATGCCAGACGCGCAGCCCACGCCCAGCGCGGCAAAACGCGCCACACGCTGACAAAGGCGCGGGCGCCCGATACGAGTTCGCCTTTCTCGTCTTGCACGTGAAAGCGGGCCATGGCCTGCTCAGGCGACAGCCCTGCGGGCAGATTTGCATCGGGCTTTGACACATCGACAAAGGATATGGCGTCGGCGCCGACCTGACCCTTGTAGTGCGATATCTCCGCCCGGCAGAGCGGGCATGAACCATCAAAGTAGACAGTGCTGGCGCACTTATCGGACATCATTGTTTCAGACATCGAAGTTTCAGACATGGCAGACCTCAAGCATTGTGGACTCCCTCTGACAAAAGATAAGCACGCGCCATCGCCTCACCGCTCTCCCACGCAGCTTCGACGCGGGCGCCAAGGCACCAGTCTCCACAGGCCCCCAGACGCGCTGCGCCATTCCACAGACAGGGCTCGCCAGCCGGCTCCTCGACAAGAGCGTAGCGCCAGCGATGCGCGGCCACGAAGTTTGGCTCGTCCTCAATCCCGGTTCGTTCACGAAACAGGGCGCGCAGTTTCACGGCGGCTTCCTCCTTCGTGATTTCAAGAAAGCGCCGCGACCAGTTCGCGCTTGCGTGGACGACGAAGGTCTCGTGATCGCCGCCGCGCTGCGGTTTGGTCGCGTCGCGCGAAATCCATGGAAGGTCGGAGGCGTCATCACGCAGATGCGTCCAAGTCATGTCGAAGCGCCTTGCATATCCAAGCATCAACGCCCAGCACGGCGCGAAGCGCACCTTGGCGAGAGCATCGAAGGCGACGCATGCAGATGACAGGATGGGCGCGATCTGGGGCGCGGGCAGTGCAAACAGCACCGTAGAGAAGCCCGGCGCCTCAATGGGACCATTCGCGTCGAGCAAGGTCCAGCCTTGGGCCGTCTGACTGAGCCCGTGCAGCTCACAGCCAGTCACGACCTCGATCCCTGCCGCCATATGGCGCGCTGGAGCGGTCATGGCCGGGGCGCCGACAATTGCGCCGTCAAACCATTCAGCCGCACATCCGGCCTCGCGCCATTCATGCATGATCGCAGCGAAGCCCTTGCCCTTGGCGTTGAAATATTGCGCGCCGTGGTCAAACTGCAGCTCGCCGACGCGACGGGTGGCCATGCGCCCGCCAAGGCCCCGGCTCTTTTCAAATACCGTACAGTCAGCGCCCGCATCCCGCAGAGCGCGGGCGGCGGAAAGACCCGCCATTCCCGCCCCGACAATCGCAACACGTTTGCCCATACCAACTCCTCGTTATCTCCTACGATTTCGGAGGAGGAATGGACCTGTTACGCTGGCGACCCGATATGAACCACGGCCTTGCTTCCGTCGCCCAGCGCCCCTAGAAAGCGCTCAGGGTCGCCACTTA
>JANPPJ010000132.1:0-5391 GCA_031428455.1 Hyphomicrobiales bacterium
GGCTACGACGCCGAAACTGTTGATGGGGGCGAGGCCGCTCTGATCCGTCTGGACGACGGCGCAAAACCTGTGGTGTCCCTGCTTATTCTCGATCTCGTCATGCCAGATCTGGATGGCATGGGCGTGCTGGCGCGGCTCCGCAAACGCGGCGCAAATCTGCCAGTAATCGTGCAGACGGCCCACGGCTCCATCGAGGTCGTCGTGTCCGCCATGCGCGCTGGGGCAAGCGATTTTGTCGTGAAGCCAGTGGGCGCCGAGCGGCTGATGGTGTCGATCAAGAATGCCCTGAAATCAGGCGCGCTGGAAGACGAATTGCGCCGGGCGACGCGGCGCGCGGCGGGCGCATTGCCGCTGCAGGATCTGGCTACAGGGTCGCCGGAAATGGAGCGCGCGGTGCGGCTGGGCGAGCGCGCAGCCAAATCACAAATTCCGGTTTTGATTGAAGGCGAATCGGGCGTCGGCAAGGAGCTGATCGCGCGCGGCATTCAGGCCGCGTCGGATCGACGTGGACGGCCCTTCGTGACGGTGAATTGCGGGGCGCTGCCACAAAACCTCGTCGAATCCATTCTGTTTGGCCACGAGAAGGGCGCCTTCACGGGCGCGGTGGACAAGCACGCGGGCAAATTTGTCGAGGCCCACGGCGGAACGCTGTTTCTGGACGAAGTAGGCGAATTGCCGCTGGAAACGCAGGTCAAACTGCTGCGCGCCATTCAGGAGGGCGAGATTGACCCGGTTGGCTCGCGCAAGCCGGTCAAGGTCGACATCCGCCTGATTTCCGCGACCAACCAGAACCTGATCGAGAAAGTGAAGCGCGGCGAGTTCCGCGAAGACCTTTATTACCGGCTCAATGTGTTTCCGGTGAGTGTGCCGCCTCTGCGCGTGCGGCGCGAGGACATTCCTGAACTGGCGCGCCGGTTTGTTGCGCGCTTTGCGGCTGAAGAGGGCCGCCGCGTGCGGGGTCTCAGCGCCGAAGCGCTTGCGCTTTTGTGCGCATACGATTGGCCGGGCAACGTCCGCCAGCTTGAAAACGCGGTTTTCCGCGCCGTGGTGCTTGCAGAGGGCGATGAACTCACTGTCGCCGAATTTCCGCAGATTGCCGCACAAACTGCGGGCTTTGACGTGCGGGTGCCCAGCGCCCCTGCCCAAATGGGCCTGACGATGGCCCATCCGCCGCGCGAGATCGTGCGCGTGGAAATGCGCGACCCCAACGTGATCAAACTGCTGGATGAAAACGGCAACGTGCGCCGTCTTGAAAATCTCGAGTGCGAGACGATCCGATTCACGCTGGCCCACTACCGCGGGCAGATGTCAGAAGCCGCGCGTCGTTTAGGCATCGGCCGCTCAACGCTTTATCGCAAGATGAAGGACTATGGCCTGAGCGAAGAGGACGACCGGCGCGACGCAGTCGCCTGATCTGTGTTGCCTGTTCGCACTTGAACCGTCGCGCGTTTGATTGTTCTGTGACGCGTCATACGGAACAGCATGGTGCGCCAGCGCACGCACAGGTGAACGGGAATACGGAAAGCTCGCAGGCCATGAGATTCAATTCGAGACTTTCCCCCCTCTCGCTTGCCGCGCTCCTTGCGCTGCTCGCCGCGCCCGCCCTCTCGCAGGATGCAACCGAGCGTGCTGAGGTCCTCGCCTCGCCCGTAATCAGCGAGGCAGCTCCTCCAGCGACGAGCGCGCCGCAGCTAGCCGCTGAGCCCGCCGCCGAAGTGCGCGATGTTACGGTTGAACCCGCGCCAGCAAAGGTCGCGGCGGAGCTGGAGTTGGCGCCCGCTCTTGAACCTGTTGCGCAGGCGCCGGAGCAGGATAGCGCGCCGTCTGTCCTCGCTCAGCCCCAAGTTGAAGTCGAAGTCGAAGTTGAAGTCGAAGTCGCCAGCCCGGCTGCGCCGTCGCCGGAAGCCCTGCCTCCTGCAACTGTTGCCCCTGTTCAAAGCGCTGGGTCGGCGCCCCCGGTCGCAGCCGAGACGTTGTCCCAGTCGTCCGCCGAATCGGCGCCCGAGCCCGCCCAGCCAGTTGAAGCCGCCGCTTCGCCCTCGCCAAGCCCGATCCAATTTGCGCTGCGGGAGGCTGTGCAACGGATGAAGGTAGCGCCGATCGCGCGTGCGGTCCCCGGCCAGACGCCAGCCGCCGCCGTCCGGGTTGAGCGTGACGAGATCGCCGCCCTTTATGACGCGCGCGATTTTGCGCCGTTGTGGATCGAGGCTGGCGCTTTCACGTCTGCCGCCCGCGCCGCTGTCGCGCGGATCAATCTCGCGCGTGAAGACGGGCTCGATCTTGCCCAATACGATCCCCCCACACTGGACGGCGCCTCGCCCGAGGCCATGGCCCGCGCCGAACTCGCGCTTTCGCAAGCAGCCGTCGGGTTTGCCCGGCAGGCCAGCGGCGTGCGCGTCGCGCCCCGCGTCATTGGCCTCATCACCGCGAAAGCCGAGATCGCGTCGCCCCGCGATGTGCTGACGACAGTTTCTACATCGCGCGCCGCCGGAGAGGCGCTCGCCGCTTACAATCCGCCCCAGCCGGGCTATCGCCAGCTGCGTGAAAAGCTGGTGGAGCTGCGCCGCGAGCGGCCCGCGTTGGCCAACCAGCGCATTGCGCCCGGACCTGTACTGAAAGTTGGCATGAAAGACCCGCGTGTTCCGCTGGTGCGGGCGCGGTTTGGCATCGACGCTGCGGCGGACGGGGCCGAGGGCGATCTTGTTTACGACACGCGCGTCGCCAGCGCCGTCGCCGATTTCCAGCGCGCCAACGGGCTGCCGGACAATGGCGCGCTCACGCCGCGCACCATTGCAGCGCTCTCGGGCGGCGATCCGGCGCGGCTGGAGCGGGAGATTCTGGCGAGCATGGAGAAGTGGCGCTGGGCGCCGCGCGACATGGGCGCCACACGCATCGAGGTGAATATCCCCAATTACACGGCGCGCCTTGTTCGCGACGGCAAGGTCGTCCATTCGATGCGGGTCATCGTGGGCAAGCCGGAGACGCCAACGCCCGTGTTCTCGGACACGATGCGCTTCATGGTGGTCAACCCGTCCTGGCATGTGCCGCAGTCGATCATCCGCAAACAGCTTGCGCAGGACCCAAACTATTACGAACGCAACGGATATGAAGTGGTTCGCCGGGGCGCCAACATGTTCGTCCGCCAGCCACCGGGGGAGCGCAACGCGCTTGGGAACGTCAAGTTCATGTTCCCCAACGATCACGCAGTGTACATGCATGACACTCCCAACCGGGGTCTGTTCAACGCCTCCCGGCGGGCCTTCAGCCATGGCTGCGTGCGCGTAGACCAGCCATTCCGCTTCGCCGAGGCGTTGATGGAGGAAACGGGCTGGAGCGAGCAGCGGCTGCGGTCTGTCATTGGCCGGGGCGAGCGCACGATCAATTTCAATACGGGCGTCCCCGTTCACATGATGTACTTCACTGCCTTCGTGGACGATGAGGGCAAGCTGCAGCTTCGCGATGACCTGTATGGCCACTCCCGCAAGCTTCAGGCCGCGCTTGGATTGTAAGCTGTTCGTTCGCTCTGTAAGGTGGCCAAGCTTGCTGCAGGTCAAGCTTTGGCGGGATTGAGGCGCAATTGACACAAAGCCGCCACGATTGCGGTATTGGTTGTTGCCTACGGTTCGTTTGGGGTGGGGCGCTAGGCGTTTTTTGGTCATGGTCACGGCCTCTTAACGCTTCTCGGCAACAGTTCGCTCAGGTTAACGGCAGGTTTGTATCACCGCCGAAACCCTAACAAGGCGCACGCAGCGTCTTTGAAAGGTGAGTAGAGTTGCTAAAGTCGCGCCTTCCATCGTCGCTGAAAATCGTCCTGCGGCGCGTTGCTGTCGTTTCCGTTTCGGCCGCCGCCGTTTTGGGCGCAATGGCCCCCACGTCCACCCAGACCGCTGTCGCCAATGGCGACACCCGCACGCTCTACCTGACGCATGCCCACACCGGCGAGACGATCACTGCGACATTCCGCGTGAACGGGTCTTTTGATCCTGCGGTTCTCGACAAGCTCAATTACTTCTTGCGCGACTGGCGCAATGACGCCGTCATCAAGATGGACCCGCGCCTGTTCGACGTCGTGTGGGAAACCCATCGCGGCGCTGGGTCGACATCGCCCGTCCGCATCAATTCCGCTTATCGCTCGCCGGAGACGAACTCGATGCTGCGCCGCCGCTCGCGCGGGGTCGCAGAGTTTTCGCTGCACACGCGCGGCATGGCGATGGACATCCATGTGCCGGACGTCACCACGGACAGCCTGCGCCACACCGCCATTCGCATGCAGCGGGGCGGCGTCGGCTTCTATCCGTCATCGGGCTTTGTGCATCTCGACGTCGGCAACGTGCGCGCCTGGCCGCGCATGCGCTATGACCAGCTGGCGCGCATTTTCCCGGATGGCAAGTCGATCCATATCGCAGCCGACGGGCGCACCTTGCCCGGTTATGAAGACGCTCGCGTCGCGCTCGCAGCGCGCAACGGGAGCTACGCGCCGACGCTGGCGCAGGTGAAGTCGAAGGGCTTCTTCGCGACGCTGTTTGGCTGGGAAGACCCGGATGACACGCCGCCCCCGGCCGCCACGACGCTTCGCGGCCGCCGCGCGCCTGCCCCGACGCAGGTCGCCGCTTTCGCTCCCGAGGAGCCGCGCTCGCCTGTATTGGCCCGCGCCGAGGCCAACCGGCCGCGCGGCGAAACATTCATCGGCCCCGCAGGCGCCACCGCGACGCCGCAGGAGACCGCCCGCGCCGCCGTGCTGGCGAGCGCGCCGCTGCCGCCGCGCCGTCCAGTAGAGACTGTCGTAGCCTCCCTGACGCCTGTTGCGCCGACGCTGGGGCCCCTGCCTCCGGCCCGTCCTGCTGAATTCAATGTGGCCTCCATAGCGCCCGTGAGCGCGCCCACAACTGCGCCGTTGCCGCCCGCCCGCGGTGTGCGCGCTGGCGCCAACACAGACGTCGCCAGCCTGTTTGGCGCGCCTGCCGGACGCGTCGCCGCGACGCCTGGGCTCCCGCCTGTCATCACAGAGGGATCCGAGCCCAGGGCGGCTGCGGTTCTTGCTTACGCCCCGGAGCCAGCTCCGGTCCGCATGATCAGGCAGGCCCGCACGGCGCCTGTCTCTGCGCAGCCAGTGGGACTGCGGGCTGCGCGTAATCAAGTCGCGCCGACTTTGACGCCCGCGCGTTTGGACCGGTCCAATTTCATCGCCATGACCGCGCCCGTCAGCATGGAAAACGCGACCTCCGGCAGCACGCTTGGCTCTTCGCTCGCCCCGCTGCGTCCGGCCGCAAGGCGGGAAGCGCGCGATCTTATGTTCGGCGCCCCCCAACAGGGCGATCTTGTCGTCACCGAATTGCGTCCGAGGCCGTGACCGGGACGCTGGTTCAAGCGTTTGCGTAACGGGATGGTCTT
>JANPPJ010000133.1:0-11179 GCA_031428455.1 Hyphomicrobiales bacterium
GCGGCGATGAGGTAGTTTCGACATTCGGCTGGGGTGAAGCGTTTGATGGCGTCAGCAATGGCTTGCCAGAGATCAGGCATGGTTCGGGCTGCTGCGGCGCGCAGAAGCGCTTTGAGTTTGGCGAAGGCCATCTCGACTGGATTGAAGTCGGGGCTATAGGGCGGGAGATAAAGCAAGCTCGCGCCGACCCTGCGGATCGCTTCCTGAACGCCATGAACCTTGTGCGCAGGCAAGTTGTCCATGATGACGGTGTCGCCCTCACGCAGTGACGGGGCGAGGGATTGTTCGACCCATGCGAGGAACGCGGCTCCATCCATTGGGCCGTCCAGCACCAGCGGCGCAATGAGGCCGTCAGAGCGCAAGCCAGCTGTGAAGGTCGTGGTCTTCCAGTGTCCGTGCGGAACGGCGGCGCGGCATCGCTCGCCGCGCGGCGAGCGCCCGTAGAGGCGAGCCATTTTTGTGTTGGCTCCGGTCTCGTCGATAAAGACGAGACGTTCGGGGTCAAGATCGATCTGTCCGTCGAACCAGGCCTCCCGCGCAGCGTTTACATCGCCTCGCCGTTGCCCGGCAGCATGCGCAGTCTTTTTTTGCGTGTGATCTTTCTGCGCTGGAAAAAACGCCAGAGCGACGTGATGCTCGCTGGCGCGCCGTGCTGGCTCAATCTGTCCCGCAACCCGGCAAGCGTGATGTCCGGCTTCAGGTCCACGGCGTCCAGAATGAATTGCGCGTGCGCTTCAATGCGACGCGACTTGCGATCCCCGCCTTGCTGCCCGGGGGCGAAGTCGCCGACCTCTCGCTGGCGGCTTCGCCACCGGATCGCGCTGGCAGCGCTGACCCCGAACCGTTCGGCGGCTTGTCGACAGGACAGGCCGCCGTCAATCGCGCCGATCACCCGCATACGAAGATCAGGGGATAGAGACCTGGCCATGCATGCCGGCCTCCTCAGCCAGCATGAAGCTTGAATCTGACTCGCGACCTTTTGGGAATCCCATACGATTCATTCAGTGGGGAAAATGCTCTAGGCTGCAGGCAATCGACATGTGCGATCCGTAGCCACTCGCGCCCCAAGCCAGAGCGCTCTGTGGAACAACCCGCGTTCCGGGTCGTTCTAGTTGGGTACAAGCCTGGAGGTTCCGTATGCCGCGACAACGCAGATTAATGGGGCCGAGGAAAAAAGTGGATATTGCCTCACTGCGGCAGATGCCTCGGGAAGCGCGGCTCCGCCTGCTTATTGAAAGCGTGGCGGAAGCGGGCGGAAAGCCTGAGTCGCTGAATGGCGGAACATTCCGCCGACGGCTCGGCAAAGCACAGGAAGACAGCGGTCACGCCTCCTGACATCCTGCTCGCTTACTGCTGTTCGATCCCGCTCGCTTTAACTGCAGCCCCCCACTTCGCAATGTCCGACTGAACGAATTTTGCGAGGTACTCAGATGTGCGGCGTTCAGGCGCCACGATAGAGGCTCCCAGCTTTTCAAGCTGGGCCTTTATGCGTGGCGTATCTATAGCCTCGATAGCAGCGGCGCGCAGGCGCGTCGCCACTAGCAGAGGCGTGCCCTTCGGCAGGAAGAATGCCGTCCATGTGTCAGCTTCCACGCCCTTTACGCCGCCTTCAGATGCAAGCGGCGTGTTGGGCAGCACGGGCGAGCGCGATGACGACAAGAGCGCGATGCCCTTTACGGTATCGGCTTCGATCTGCGGCGCAGCCGTCAAAACAATCTCGCACAGGAAGTCGATGCGCCCAGTCTGGAGATCCTGCATGGCGGGGCCTGTGCCACGATAAGGCACGTGCTGAATCTTGGCGCCAATAGCGTTGGTGAGAAGCGCGCACCCAAGATGCGTCGCTGAACCCACGCCCGCAGAGCCGTAATTCATCTTTTCAGCATTCGCTTTTGCGTAAGCGACAAACTCCGCCATGTTTGACGCGGGCAAATCCTTGCGCGTAATCAGCACGAGCGGAATCTCGGCCATTAAAAGAACCGGTTCAAAGTCCGTCATGGAATTGTAGAGCGGCTGTTTATAGAGGTTCTGCGAATGTGTGTGCGTGGCGATGGTGCCAAGCAGCACTGTATGGCCATCAGGGGTAGCGCGCGCGACACGCTGGCCGCCCACCATGCCGCCGGCGCCGGGCACGTTCTCAACCAGGACCTGCTGTCCGAGAATCTGCGTCAGGCGCTCCGCCATGATGCGGCCGAACACGTCGATGGGGCCGCCTGCTGCAGCGGACACGACTATCTTTACTGGTTCTTTCGGCCAGTCCTGTGCGGAGGCGTGGCTGCAAAACACGCTTGCAGACAGCAAGGCCAAGCCTACCGAAAACCTACGTCCAGGCAACATGATGACCTCCTATTTCACGCATTCTTGCATGCATCGGGAGAAACCGCGAGCCACAGGAGGCGGAACCAGGAACATCGCGGTAGCGCAAATAGTCATGCGCGGCTAAATGGTTTGAAGAAACTTGGAGAGAGGCCATGATCAAGGTTGAGGGCGAGGGACTTATCCAGTCTAGTCGACGCTGGCTTTCAAGCACCCCGCGACGGACCTTTGTCCTCTATCCAATCCTCGTGTTCATCATTGAAGTGTTTCTTCATGGTGACCGGTTCACCTTTAACCCTGAGGGTCTTTTCCTGATGGTGTGGGGTTACGCGCAGTACAAGCTCAGCGGGATGTATCGAACGCGCAAAGGCGGTGGTGGGCCTGGATTGGAGAATCCCCCCAAGGCGATCGTTGACACCGGGATTTATGGCTGGCTCCGCAATCCGATGTATCTGGGGCACCTGATTTTCATGACCGGACTCATCATCCTGTTTTCATCCTGGGTCGCTGTGGCGCTGCTGCTGTTTCATTTATGGTGGTTTCATCAGCGCGTGCTTGAGGATGAGGCCCACATGAGCCAGATCTTCGGGCGGGAGTTTGATGCGTATGCAATGCGCGTCAAACGCTGGGGACTGTTTTGACGGCGGGTAAATCGGCGCCACTGCTGCTGGTTAGTCTTTGTTTCGCGGGCCTCGCTGCAAATATTTCGGGTCGAACGCTCGAACCGTTGGTGACGATCATCTCGGGGGAGTTCGCCGTCGGCGTCGCCGTTGCGGCGCTGCTGACGTCCGCTTACGCTCTGCCCTTTGCGCTTGGGCAACCGATCCTCGGTCCAGTCGGGGACATTTTCGGCAAGATCAGGCTACTGCGCATCAGCTTGTGGGCGCTCACGGCTGCCCTGTTATTGGCGGCGCTGGCGCCGACGTTTGAGGCTCTCGCCATCGCGCGCTTTCTTGCGGGGGTGGCGGCCGGTGGGGTCGTGCCCTCATGCATGGCGACCATTGGGGACAGCTACCCGCCCGAACGGCGACAAGTCGCGATATCGATGTTCGTGACGATGGGCTTGCTGGCGCAGATCTTCGCCACGAGTGCTTCAGGCCTTGCGGGTGAGGCGTTCGGGTGGCGCTCTGTCCTGTTCGCCACCGCTCTGTTTGGCTTGGTGGGGGCGTTGGCCGCGACATTCGGATTGAAGACGCAAAGCAGAAACCCCGAGGCCAAATTCAGCCTCTCTGTCGCTGAAGAAAACTATCGGTCCGTGTTTCGCAATCCCAAGGCTGTGCTCTGTTATGCGACTGTCTTTCTTGAGGGCGTCGCGCTCTTTGGGCTCATGCCGTACATGGGGGCGATCCTCACGACCAAAGGGCTTGGCGGCGCTGCTGAGGCCGGCATCATCATCGGGGCAATGGGTGTGGGCGGGCTGGTCTACGTCTCGCTGGTCGCGGCGCTCTTGCGTCGGTTCAACCGGCTGCATTTCATGGCTGTGGGCGGGCTCATCATGACGTGCGGCCCACTCACCCTTGCGGCAGCCGCGCCCTGGCAGGCCTGCGCCGCCGCGTTCGCCGTCACTGGCTTTGGCTTCATGCTGTTGCACAATTCGATCCAGACAGAAGCTGTCGATCTGGCGCCCGGCGCGCGACAGTCTGCGTATTCGCTGCACGCGTTCTCATTCTTTTCAGGACAGGCGGCGGGGCCGCCAATCTTTGCCGGTGTGCTGGCAGCGTTGGGGAGCGCCGCAGCTTTGACGGCAAGCGCGCTGGTGCTCGCTTTGACTGGCGTAATCATCGCGCTCTTGTTCGCCCGGCTTGAGCGGCCGGTCTGACCTAGTGAGCGGCGACAGCCGGAGGCGCGGGGGCGGCTGCTTGCGGAGCTGACGCAGCTTCTGCGTCCCGCAGCGTTTCGGGAAGCGGTTTGCCGACAAACTTGTGCGCTTTTTCCCTGCCCTCCTGGAAAACGCGGTAAAGCCCCGGGATCAGGAACACGCCAAGGATCGCCGCAGCCATCATGCCGCCAAACACGGCCGCGCCAACGGCCTGACGGCTCGCGGCCCCTGCTCCTTCGGCTATCACGAGAGGCACCAGCCCGAGGATGAACGCGAAGCTCGTCATCATGATGGCGCGGAAGCGCAGTTTGGCCGCCTCCTCCGCCGCATCCTGAATGCTCATGCCGCGATTCCGCTGCTCCATGGCGAACTCGAAAATCAGGATCGCGTTTTTCGCGGCCAGAGCCACAAGCACCACGAGGCCGATCTGCGCATAGATGTTGCTGTCGAGCCCCATCATCAGCAGGAAGCCGAAGGCGCCAGCAACAGCGACGCCTACTGACAGCATGACGCCCACAGGCAGCGTCCAACTCTCATACAGCGCGACAAGGAAGAGATACGCGAACAGGATCGAGAGCGCGAAAATGAATCCGGTCTGGCCCGATGCTTCCTTTTCCTGCAAGGCGGTCCCGGTCCACGAATAGGAATAGCCCTGCGGCAGAGTGCGCGCCGACATTTCCTCCATCGAGGCCAGCGCCTGCCCGGATGACACGCCGGGGGCAGGCCCGCCGTTCAGTGTGATCGAGCGCTGGTTGTTATAACGCTGGATGCTGGGCGGCGCGACGTTCACATCCACCGTCGCGAATGCGCGCAGCGGGACCATGCCGCCGTCCTTGTTGCGAACGTAGACCTTGAAGATATCCTCCACCGACATGCGGTCCTCGGGCGCCGCTTGCAACATCACGTTGTAGGTGCGGCCCAGCAGGTTGAAGTCGTTGACGTAGAACCCGCCGAGCGAGGCCTGCATGGCGCTGAACACGTCGCTGACCTGAATGCCCATGACTTGCAGGCGTTCGCGATCGAGTTCCAGGCGCACCTGTGGCGTCGCGACTGAGAAGGTCGTGAACAGCGCGCCGAGATTCGGATTTTGATTGCCCTCGATCACCATGCCGCGCGCGACGGCGCCGAATGTCCTGATGTCGCCACCGGTCAAATCGAGAAGCTGGTACTCGAAGCCCGATCCCGTCCCAAGGCCCATGATGGGTGGCAGGTTGAAGGGAATGATGTTGGCCGCTGCGATCTGCGAGAACTGACGACGCAGTTCAGCGATAATCGCCGGCGCTTTCGCCTCCGGCGCCGTGCGCTCGTGGAAGGGCTTGAGGGTGACGACCATCAGCGCCTTGTTGGACAGCGCCAGACCATCAATCATCGAATAGCCGACGACGCCGATGACGTTCGCCACTGCCGGGTTCTTGAGGATAAGCTGCTCGGCCCGGGCGATAACCTCGGTCGAGCGGTTGACCGAGGCGCCATCGGGAAGCGTCGCTTCAACCATGAACGCGCCCTGATCTTCAACGGGCAAAAAGCCTGTCGGCGTCAAACGTGCAAGACCGCCTGCGAGGATCAACGAGCCGATCAGCAGGCCAACCGTCAGCGCGCCGCGGCGGATCAGCACGCGCGCGCCAACAACGTATTTGTCGCGCGTCTTGTCGATGCCGGTTTGCAGGCGGCCCATCCAGCCCTTGCGCGGGCCCGCATGCGTCAAAAGCATGGAGCACAAGGCAGGTGACAGCGTCAGCGCGTTGATCGCG
Organism: Hyphomicrobiales bacterium; assembly: GCA_031428455.1. GTDB lineage: Bacteria > Pseudomonadota > Alphaproteobacteria > Rhizobiales > Beijerinckiaceae > Terripilifer. The sequence goes on from JANPPJ010000133.1 coordinate 5,884, forward strand.
GAGATGACCATCGCCACGGACACCGCCACGGCGAACTGCTGATAAAGCTGGCCGCTGATGCCGGGAATAAACGCTGTCGGCACGAAGACGGACAGCAACACCAGCGTAATCGCAATGATCGCGCCTGTAATTTCGCTCATGGCCTTTTTGGTGGCCTCGGCGACGGACAGGTGCGGCTCGTCGTGCATGATGCGTTCGACGTTCTCCACCACCACGATGGCGTCGTCGACGACAATGCCGATCGCCAGGACGAGAGCGAGCAATGACACCGTGTTGGCCGAATAGCCCATCATCAGCATCACCGCGAACGTGCCGATCAGGGAGACGGGCACGGCTATGATGGGAATAAGCGTCGCGCGCAGATTGCCAAGGAAAATGAAGACAACGATGCCGACAAGCACGAACGCTTCAAGCAGCGTCTTGATGACCTCGTGGATCGTGTCGGTCACGAAGATGGTCGTGTCGTAGGTTATTCGATAATCGATATCGTCGGGGAAGCGGGTTTTCAGGTCCGCCAGTTTTGCGCGCACGCCTTTGGCCACCTCAACCGCGTTCGCGCCCGGCGCCTGATAAATGGCGATGGCGGCGGCGGGGTTCCCGTTGAGGCGGCTCTGGGCGTCCTGCGATCGCGCGCCCAGTTCAACCGACGCGACGTCGCCCACCCGCACGGTGCTTCCGTCAGGATTGGCGCGGATCAGGACGTTGGAGAATTCGTCAACGCTGGTGAGACGTCCTTGCGTCGTGATCGACACCTGAAATTGCGTATCGGCCGTAACCGGCGCGCCGCCGATTCTGCCAAGAGCCGCCTGCACGTTTTGCGCCTGCACGGCTTTCACAATGTCGCTCATCGTGAGGCTCAGCGCTGTCAGACGTTCCGAGTCCACCGAAATGCGCATGGCGTAATCGAGCGGGCCGAAGAGATTGGCCTGCCCCACTCCGGGCACACGGGCAATTTCGTCGATGACGTCTTTCGTCGCGAAGTTGGACAAAAAGAGCGAGTCAAACGTGCCTTTTGGCGAATAGATCACAGGGACCAGCAGCAGCGCCGAAGATTTCTTGGCGACGGTTACGCCCGCGCGCTGCACCTCTTGTGGCAGTTTCGGGATCGCCAGCTGCACCCGGTTCAAGACGTTGACGGTGTTGATGTCCGGGTTCGTGCCAACCTTGAATGTGACGGAAAGCGCGAACGAGCCATCATTGCCAGATGTCGACTTCATGTAGAGCATGTTGTCGACGCCGTTGACCTGACTTTCGATCAGTTGCGCGACAGTCTGTTCGACGATTTCAGCCGAAGCGCCCTGATACCGCGCGGTCACCGAGACTTGCGGGGGAACGATATCTGGAAACTGAGCGACCGGGATCGCCTTGATCGCAAGGATGCCTGCAATCGTGATGACGATGGAAATCACCAGCGCGAGGCGCGGCCGGTCAACGAAAATGGCTGAAATCATGTTCAATCCCGCTGAGGGGTAAAAATCGTCACGGCCTGGCGTTGGCTGACCAGAGCGTGGGGGCGACGACGCTGCCCGGCCGTGCGCGCTGCTGGCCTTCAACAATGACACGGTCGCCCGCGTTCAGCCCCGCCTGCACCACCACGAGTCCGCCTGTCTGGACTCCAGTTTTGAGATTCCGGCGCGCAACACGGTTGTCGTCGCCGACGGTGAGTACAAAAGGCCCCTGCTGGTCGATGGCGACGGCGGTGAAAGGAATGACGAGCATCTTCACGGGCTCGCCAAATTCCAGACGCACGCTGACACTCATCCCGTCGATCAGAATGCCATTTGGGTTGGGCATTTTGGCGCGCAGGGTCAAGCTGTCCGTGCCTTCGTTGGCCTGCACGTCGACCAGTTCGAGCGCGCCGGTTTCAGCATACAGCGACTTGTCTGCGAGGATCAGGCGCACCCTGTATTGGTCCATCGCCCTCTCGCCGCGCGCCCGCAGGTATTCGCGCTGGGTGACTGGGAAGGTCACGTTGATGGGGTCCATGCGGACCAATGTGGCGAGCGACGGCGTCGCGGGACCAACGACGTCGCCAATGGAGTATTGCGAGGCTCCGATTCGACCCGCGAAGGGAGCGCTGACGTCAGTCCACGACACATTGATCCTGGAGCGGCGCAGGGCGGCCTGGGCCTTCATCACTTCGGCCTTGGCTTTACCCTCGTCAGCTGTTCGCTGATCCAGAGTCGTTTGTGCGACGGCCTGTTTGCTGATCAATTCTTCGGCGCGCGAAAGCTGGACTTCCGCGTTTTTCAGCACCGCCTGCGCGGCGGCAAGGTCGGCCTCGCGCTGCTCGACTTCGGCCTGGAAAGGCGCCTTGTCTATCTGGAAAAGCAGATCGCCTTCTTTGACGAACCCGCCTTCAGTAAATAGCCGCTTCTCAAGGAAACCCTCCACCCGGGCCCGCAATTCCACCTTGTCGGCAGCCTGCACCCGGCCAAGGAAGTCGCGCTGCGCCGTCATCTCCTTCATTTCGGCGGGTTGCACGAGCACCGCTGGCGGGGGCGCCCCGGGCGCCTGAGCGCAGGCTGGCAAGGAGACGCCTGAGACGGCTGCCCCGCACACGGCGGCACAGGCGAGAAGCATCGTGCGCGCCCTGCCTGTCGACCACTGGCGCTCGATTTTCGAACCTGCAACTTGCCTCATGCCTGTTTGCTCCTGGGAAGCGCCGCGCCAACACGCCTAAAGCTGAAGTTTAGACGAGACGGCGATCCGAAACTACAGAGAAGCTTGCTAAAGCGAGAGGCGCGACGCCCTCGCTTGTCAGGCGCCTGTTCTTTTTGCGTTACGGCCTTGGGTGCGCCCGGATTGAGTAATTTGGCCGAAAAAAGCGGAAGAGCCTGCGGCCTTTCGGCAACTATTCCAAATGGAAGAGTGACAGTTCCGTGAATTACTCGACACACACTGTCCTGCTGCCATATTGCGATGCACCGCAGCGGAGTAACGAATCTTGAGCGACCTTAACCCTCCCAGAACGCCGCCCGCCGCCGCACCGGTTCCGCTGCGCCCCCTCCCTGCAATCATTTTCAGCTCGCGCTGGCTTCAATTGCCGCTCTATCTTGGGCTCATCGTCGCACAATGCGTCTACGTGTTTCTTTTCATTAAAGAACTTATCCATCTTGTCACCCACGCCAACTCATTCAGCGAACTACAGATCATGCTCGTGGTGCTGGGCCTGATCGACGTCGTGATGATCTCAAACCTGCTCGTGATGGTCATTGTCGGGGGATACGAAACTTTCGTGTCGCGTCTCGGTCTCCAGGGGCACCGTGATCAGCCTGAATGGTTGAGCCACGTCAATGCGGGGGTTCTGAAGATCAAGCTCGCGATGGCGATCATCGGGATATCCTCGATCCACTTGCTGCGGACTTTCATCGAGGCGAGCAAGATCGGTCAGCCGGGCTCTTCGATCAGCAGTGAAGCCGTCATGTGGCAAACGATTATCCACACGATCTTCATTCTCTCGGCTATCGGCATTGCCTACGTGGACAAAATCACTCAGGTCAAGACGCCGACCAGCGCCACCTAGACGAGAGCTGAAACATCCCCGTCGCCGCAACAGGCGTCGGGGCGTCATTTCATTTGGCGCGCTAGCTGCGCACCGCTGCGACAGCGCGTTCAAAGCCCTTGTTGATGATGCTGAAACGGACTGTGCGACCGTCCCGCATGACGATCGTCGCGGATGCGTCTTCGCCGGTGCGGGCGTCTTTAAGGAGGCCCTCATCCAGCGGCATCGAGGCCTCGCAGCTGTTTGCGTCACACGACCAGTACGCCAGCTTTCGCACCGCCCCCTTGCCAATCCGGAGTTCAAGTCCGCTCGTCAGGTTGATGGCAGTCGGCGTCGTCAACACAGCGGTCGGCGCCCCGGCGGCGTTTTTGCCAATGGTCCAGAGGAACGCGACCTGTTTGCTCTGCTCTTCGATGATTGAGAGCGTCGCGGAACAGCGCCTGGATTTAGCGTCCCCGACGACCTCCTGACAGGTCAAAATCCAGGAATCGAGCACGGTGCGCTCCGTGCGCACTGGACCCTCAGCTGCAGCCGGGGCCTGCGTCACCGTAGTATTTCGCGGCTGATTGTTTTGCGCCAGAGCCGGCAGGGAGACCGCGCTCAAAAACGCCGCCGCCATAAAGAGATAGGTTTTCATTCTTGAAGCCCGCTTGCTGAAATTGATTCGCCTTGCCTGTCCACGCCGCCGCTTGCTCCGTGAAGTCCAACTTGCGGTGAGGCTCGGACCAGAATATTCGAACGTATGTGAATCGCGAGGAGGGGCGTATGTCAACCATACTTTCAGGAGCGGCCAGGGAAGGCGAGCTCGAAGCTATCATTGCGCGCACTGCGCTGAAGTATGATTTGCTTCCCTACACCTCCAATCCCTTCCCGCAAACGCAGCCTGCCCGTCTGGGCGCTGTCGCCCGTTTGTTTGGCCTCAATCCAAAGCCGCTCGCAAAATCGCGCGTGCTGGAGTTGGGATCGGCGGCTGGCGGGAATATCATCCCGCTGGCGGCGCAATATCCCGACGCGGAGTTCGTTGGCGTGGATTTGTCCCGCACCCAGGTCGCCGCCGGGCGCGCCCGCATCACGCGCCTGGGCCTTACGAACACGGTCATCCACTGCAAGAGCTTCACGGAGCTGACCGACGACGACGGCAAGTTCGATTACATCATTTGTCATGGCGTTTATTCGTGGGTTCCAGCGCAGGTGCGGGACGCCATTCTCGCCATCTGCAGACGCCATCTTGCTGACGAAGGCGTCGCGATGATCAGCTACAACGTGCTGCCGGGCTGGCGCATGATGCAGGCGCTCCGCGATGCGTTCCTGCTGTACGTGCCCGATCACAACGACTCTCACCAGCGGGTCGCGCAGGCCAGATCGCTTCTCACGATTCTGAAAGAATATAGCCCCGATACGGGCGCCTATAAGCAAATCCTCAGCGGCTGGGCCGACCGTCTGGCCAACCTGCCGGACGATTACATCGCCCACGAATTTCTGGAAGAGATCAACGACCCCTGCACGTTCAAGCAGTTCGTTGACAACGCCGCGCGCCACGATCTCGCATTTCTTGGCGAGGCTGATCTGCCTTCCATGGTTCTGGACAACCAGCCGGTGGAAACCGCCAACAAGATCCGCGAGATCACCGGAAACCAGATCATCGGCTCCGAGCAGATGCTCGATATCCTGAATGGCCGCACGTTCCGGCAGACGCTGCTGGTCAGGACGGAACTGGGCGCGAAGATCAATCGCAACATCACGAACGAGTCTGTTGGACAACTTCATGTCATCACAGCGGGTGACATCACG
>JANPPJ010000134.1:0-8138 GCA_031428455.1 Hyphomicrobiales bacterium
GCAGGTGATGCATTCACAAAGGGTAGAAAAGCCGACCCTGCGAGACGGCTCCATATGCCCATCGATTGTTCGTAGGCGTCGCCGTCGGTAAACGTAATGTCGTTCTGTCGCATCTCTGTTGGCAACCTCCCCCTTCCAACAGAAGACACTGCCTAGGAGGTCATGGTCAAGTCCTCGGCGCGGTTTGGCGCGTGCAGCACCTTCTATCGCGCCCTCTGTGACGCGCATGGCCATCTCTTCGCGTTGCTTTATCGGCAACACTCTAAACTCGCTCCTGATTGAATGGCGCTCAATCCTAGTAGCGTCGCTGAATCTCGCAAAACGTTGGATTCTTTTGGTAACAGCCCAATGAGAAGAGTGGTCACCGTTTACTTATCCATCAGTCGCCAACACCCGGTCCTCCCTCACTCCGGCTGGACGCCCGCCGCCTTCACCAGCACTTCCCAGCGCGCCCGTTCACGACCGAGGCGCTCGCGGATTTCTTGCCCTGTCTGGGAGATCGGCGTGTTACCGGCCTTGAGGAGCAACTCCGCGTATTCCGCATCCTCGCCGGCGGCAAGCACCCATCTCTCGAGCTTTGCCGTGATCGCGGGATCGACATCCTTCTGCGCCCACAGTGCCATCCAGATAGAGAAGTCCGAATCGGGAAAGCCGGCTTCCCGCATAGTGGGGACATCCGGCACCGACGGGTGCCGTTGGGCGCCCATGAAGGCGACGGCCTTGAATTTGTTCTGGCGCATCTGGCCGATGGCGGTGGTGCCGTCCGTGATCATGTATCGAGTGAGCCCGACATGAGGTCCGGATAGGCTTCGAGAGCCGACTTGTAGCCCACCCGTTCTGCGTTTATCCCCCGACCGATTTCACATACTCGCCCGCGAGCAACGTCAGCTCGTTCGAGTAGCCGAAGCGGTTGCCGGGGGCGGCTCTTGAGCCACGGGAAGGGCTCCTGCGGGGTCGCTGCAGGCGTCCCCGCGCGACAAGGATGAAGGCGCTCTCGAGAAAGTCGCCGAGCGGCACGCCGCGTTCAGTGCCGTAATCCCTTGCGAAGGTTTCGCAGCGGGAGCATAGTCATAGTCAAATTTCGCCGCCACGGAGCGGAAAAACTGGGAGGCGTTATGACCAGCACTAATTCCACGAAGGTAAAGCTTGCCGTCATGAATGCGGTTCATGATTTGCCGGTGCTCGTTGCCCGTGACCTGGGGTTCTTCAAGGACGAGGGGCTCGATATTGAATTTGTGACAACTCCAGGTATGGCGCAGGTCACGACGTCACATGAAGTGAAATTCGACTCGGTCTTCGATAGGCCCCTCGACTCCGTTTACAACGAAGGCGGCATTGATCAATTCCGCATGTGTGAGTGGGGCATCGTGAAGCGAGCGGTCGAAGCTGAAAAGGAGGGCCGCCGAGCCCGCAAAATCGTCGCCCTCGGCGCTTCAATGTCAAAATTTGCGATCGTGGTAGATTCAAAGTCCGCCTTCTATGAGCCCGAGATGCTTAAGGGAAAACCTATTGCTGTGACGCCCAACAATGGCTCCCACTTTGTTACACTGAAAATGATTGAGGGCTTCCTGGCTAAAGAGCATGTCAAGGTGACCAACGCTGGATCTATGGCTCAGCGGATTGAAGCGCTTAAACGCGGCGACGTTGCGGCAGTGAGCTTAATGGAGCCATGGATTAGCGTTGCGGAAAAAGAGGGACTTCGCGTTCTGATGGAATCACATTCCACTCGAGCCGAGGCTGCCGGCGACGATCTCGATGGGCCGACACTTGCGGCTATCTTCCGTGCACAAGCGCGGGCTTGTGAAATACTGGCAAAGGATCCAACCCCCTTCACCCAATATATCATTAAGGAGACAGGGGGCAGACTCGAGGAGAAGGATTTCCGCCATCAAAGGCTCCTGCATGCACCGCCGCAGCCTTACACGAGAGAACGTTGGGACGACACGTATAATTGGACTGTGAGTTGGAACATGACGATGTCGGACTCGAGCTACGAACGGATCGTAGATAACCGTGCCTTTACCTGAGCCCGCAGAAGCAAAAGTCGCTCTTGAATTGCACAGCGCGGTGCGTGGCGGTGAGCTCAGACCGTTTCGAAGGCGGCGCTCGATCTGACTTTACGCCGTGGCGCAGTAGGAACGCGGGTTTCAAGCCGCGGGCGGTTTCGAAAACATTGAGGCGCTACACGACGTAGCCCTCGACGTTCCGATAAGCGTTGGCTTTATCGCCGTGCCGCCACACCGATGGCGAGAGATCGTGCATGACAATGCGCGCGCGGACGCGGACGTTTACTTCCTCCGCTGCCCGAACACGACGCAGATCGATGTGATCCCGATATTGGAGGAAGAGTTGCGCAAGCCCGTGGTCACTTCGAATCAAGCGACGATCTGGGCCTGTCTTCACGCGCTAAGCGGCAAGCTAGGAGACATGAGGCGCGTAGAGGCTCTGGGCAGCCTGGCAGACCGCTGATGTCATCGTCGCTAGAAAGGGATGTTCTCGCTGCCTTAAGGGATACCCATGCCGACTAAAATTACACGAGCTACACGTGTTTCGATGCACAATGAAAACGCCTTGAAGATCGGGCTTTTCGGCGCGAACTGCTCATCGGGACGAGCGGTGACGCTGCTTGAAGAACGATGGTCAGGCGAGTGGAAGGACTGCCTCGCGCTCGCACGAGTTGCTGATGAAGTGGGTATAGATTTCATGCTGCCTATCGGCAGGTGGAAGGGATACGGCGGCGACACCGACTATCAAGGGGCAACGTTGGAGACTGTCACGTGGGCGAGCGGCCTATTGGCCTCTACAAAGAGGATGACGGTTTTTGGAACAGTGCATGCGCCGCTCTTCAACCCGTTGATAGCGGCAAAAGAATTCGTGACAGCGGATCATATAGGCGAGGGCCGATTCGGACTGAATATTGTTTGCGGCTGGAACGAAGGCGAATTTGACATGTTCGGCGTTGCGCAGCGTGATCACGATCGCCGCTATGATTATGCGCATGAGTGGATCGACGTGGTGAGGCGTGCGTGGAGCACCGAAGGTGATTGGGACTACACGGGCGAATTCTTCAACCTCAAGGGCGTGCGGATGAACCCGAAGCCCTTTGGCGGTTCGCATCCTGTCACGATGAACGCTGGCGCATCTGCTAACGGGCGCGGCTTCGCGCTCAAGAATTGCGACGCCTTCTTCACGACGGCGACGCGAACCGATCCCGCCAAAACGGCTGAGCGCGTGCGGGACATTAAGAACGAGGCAAGAGGTTACGGGCAGGAAATCGGCGTTTACACCGTCGGCGTCGTAACGTGCAGACCGACGCAAAAGGAAGCCGAGGAATATCACTATTACGCCACCGTCGAGCGGGCGGATTGGAACGCGGTGCGTGATATCCTCGCCCTCAAGAACATATCGGCTGCGACCGTAGGTCAGGACACATACGAGGCGCAGCGTCGAGCCTATGCCAACGGGATGGGCGGCTTGCCTATCGTCGGCGATCCGGACCATGTTGCCGATGTGCTTGCCGGGCTGTCGCACGCCGGACTGAGTGGCATTGGCATATCTTTTGTAAATTACGGGCGCGAACTGCCATTCTTTGCAGACGAGGTCCTGCCGCGCCTGCAAAAGAAGGGTGTTCGGGCAGCCAGAAACGGGAGAAGTTGATGCGACTTGTATTGAGTGCTCTGGTGATTTGCGCCACATCCGCGTTGCAGCACGACGCGATGGGTCAGACCGCCGGTCAGGCGGCCTATCCCACCCGCCCTGTCCGGCTCGTTGTTCCCTTTCCAGCTGGCGGGCCGACAGATGTCCTTGCGAGGGTGCTCGGGCAGAACATGAGCGAAAAATGGGGTCAGGGCGTCGTTATCGAAAACCGGCCGGGAGCAGGATCCGCCGTCGCTGCAGCGGCGGTCGCGCGAAGCGAGCCCGATGGATACACCTTGCTCATGGCGATGGATACCACGCTCGTCATGAATCCTATTGCGATGAAATCGATCAACTACAAGGTCGACGACTTCGCGCCCATCTCACTTGCAGCGTCAAATACCTCGATCCTCGTTGTGCCCGCCCACGGGCCGAAGACCCTCGAGGAGCTGATTGCCAAGGGGCGGGGGGATCCCGGAAAGCTAAACTACGGCGCAGGCATTATCACCACCCGCCTTGGGGCGTTCCTCTTTTCCAAGCTGGCTGGACTTCAGGCCGTTTCCGTCCCCTACAACGGCAGCGCCGAAGTGGTGCGGGCGCTCCTTGACGGCAGCATCGACTACGCCGTGGACGGAATAGCTCCGCATCTGCCCCATATCCGCGACGGAAAGCTCCGAGCTCTCGCAAAGCTCGATTCCAAGCCTATCGAGTCCTTGCCCGATCTCGAGCCGCTGGATCAAATCGCAAAGATGCCGGAGCTGGCGGATATCTCGACCTGGGTCGGCGTCATCGCGCCGGCGGGCACTCCTCGACACGTTATCGAGAGAGTGCGCGAGGCCGTTGTGCAGGCGACAAACAACGCCGACATCCGCCGGAAGATGGCGCCGCTCGGCATTACGGTCACTAATAGCACACCCGAAGAATTCGCTGCGCTCATCAAATCTGAAAGTAAGCGCTGGGAGCCGGTCGTCAGGGAGAGCGGCTTTGGGAATTGAGGCCAGTCACAATTTGGGCCGGGAGCCAGCGCGTGACGTGATTTATAAACGATCTCGATGAACGAACGGGAGGACGTCAATGTGGGCGACTAATTTCACCGTGTCCGGCCTTCTGTTGGCCGGAAGCTTGGTCCATTCCACCACCACAAGCGCGGTCGAGGGCTTTTACAAGGGCGCGACGATTTCCATTGCGGTCGGATCAGACGCCGGCGGCGGTTTCGATCTTGTCGCGCGTATCGTCGCCCGTCATCTCGGGCAGCACATACCGGGCCGGCCCGCAATCATAGTCAGAAACATGCCCGGCGCCGGCGGGCTCGTAAACGCCAACTGGCTCTACAACACCGCGCCACGTGACGGCACTGCGCTCGCAGCTCCCTTCAACACCGTTTTTATGTTGCCGCTTCTCGCCGATCCGGCGGCCAAGTTCGACCCCCGGGCGTTCACCTGGATCGGCAGCACCGACAAGCAGCAGGGCATCTGCGTCACCTGGCATAAAAGTCCCATCAAGACCCTAGACGATGTGAAAACGCGCGAAGTCGTCGCGGGCACAACTGCGCCAAACGCTACTCCAGCAACATATCCATTTCTACTGAACTCCGTTTTGGGAACCAAGTTCAAGATTGTTGGCGGTTATTCGACAGGGGGCGTTCGGATGGCGTTCGAACAGGGCGAGGTCGATAGCATATGTGGAATGGCGATTCAGACACACATGGCGGTCAGTCCGCACTGGTTCGAAAAGAAGTTAGTGAATGTGCTGGTGCAGTTTGGCCTCAGTAAACACAAGGATCTTCCGGACGTGCCCCTCGGGGTCGATTTGCTGAAAGGCGAAGACCGGGAGGTGATGGAGCTGATTTTAATCCCGCATGAATTTGGCAGGCCATTCGTGGGCCCGCCCCAGATACCCGCCGACCGTCGAGATGCATTGCGCGCAGCGTTCGAGGCAATCCTCAAGGATCCCGCTTTTCGTGAGGATTCCGAAAGAGCGAGGCAGTCGCTGGACCCAATCAGCGGTCCGCAGATCGAAGCGCTCTTACAGCGCGCTTACGAGGCGTCTCCATCGGCAGTTCAGCGCGCCGCGCGCATCCTGCGCGGACCGGAATCGATTGACCAGAAGCGATGACGCACACTTAATTACTCTGGAGATTGGCGCATATCCGATCAGGAGGCCGAGGCGACGAGGCTAGATCGCATCAGGGCGTGGTCGATCCTTGAAAGCGGGAATGCGTCCCGCTTCGCTCACGCAGCGCGGAAGACGACAAAGCTATTGTAGACCTCATTCGCGTCCTCGGCTGAAATCGATCGATCCGTGATCATGCCGCCCGGCGTGCCAAATGGCGGATCTTTCCAGAATAATACTCTTGAGACTTAGCCGTTGAGATCCCAACGTGCTGCGTTAGCGGGAGAAGGCATGCGGCCAAAGCTACTGCAACCATCTGGTTCATTTTCATAATCCTCTTCCGCGTTCGTTATTGTCTGAACAGCTTTCAAGGCCCCGGACAGATAGCTTCAATCGGCGTTCGCAATCCTCGTTCGCCACGATGGCGTTCGCGCGTGTGGCACTGAGCAGACCCGGTGAGCTACCTGGTGTGCCCGCCGTCAACGACAATCGCTCGTGGGGCCACGAAACTGCGCCGACCACAATCTGAATCGTCTTGCCTTCGCAGAACCGGGCAACCTCTGGAATCAGCTAGTGACTGCCCTCCCGATAGACAGCACATGGATGCAGCTAGAGCGACCGACCTGACATATTACGACGTAGCCATCAGCATCCTCCTGTTGCGCTCGCACCAACACGGCGTTTTTTCGTGCGTTCGTCCCTTCCTTGATCTGTCATACTTATCGTAACCTAAGCTTCGGCGCTACTCGCGAAGCGCAGGCTCCGCCAGCTTGTTCGACTTGCCAGATTGCAACGCATAGGTAAGCTCATGTAGCTGGCCGACACCGAGCGGCACATTAGGGAGGATCGCGGTGGCAACCTCATCGATAGGGGCGTGCATTGCGGTCGCCATATGGGCCGCAGGCACCGCCTGCGCCTATGGTCAAAACTCCGTGGCGGACTTCTATCGCGGCAAGCAAGTGCGCATTATCGTCGGATTCGCCGCTGGCGGAAATTCCGGCCTTTATGGCGATGTGCTTGGCCGCCACATGGGCAAACATTTACCGGGGTCGCCAACCTTTGTGCCTCAATATATGCCCGGCGGTGGCGGACTTGTCGCAGCAAACCATATGGCCTTGCGCGCAGCACGTGACGGAACCGAAATCGCGATAACTAGCCGGACGGCTGCTTTCGAGCCTCTGCTCGGCAACAAGCAGGCGCAATTTGACGCTCGTGCTTTCAACTGGCTAGGAAGCGCCAATATCGAGAACAGCGTTTGTATTGCCGACGTCCGCCAGCCTGTAAAGACATTCGATGATGTTCAAAAAGCAGAACTCGTGATTGGCGGCTCTGGGGCCGACGCTATCGACATGATTTTCCCGCGCGCTGCAAATCGGTTGCTAGGCGCCCGCTTCAAGATCGTCAGCGGCTATAATACGAGCAACGATATCCTACTCGCCATGGAGCGGCGCGAAGTGCACGGCTTTTGCGGCGTCGGATGGGCGTTCCTGAAGATGCGCAAGGGTGAACTGCTGGCCGAAAAGAAGATCAGTATTCTTTTTCAGATCGCTTTGGACAAGGCTCCCGATCTTCCCGACATTCCCCGCGTTCAGGATCTCGCCCAGACAACCGACGACCGGCAGGTTCTCGAGTTTTTGCTGACGCCACAAGGTATGGGCAGACCATTCTTAGCGCCACCAGAGGTTCCTCGTGACCGCGTCACAGCGCTGAGGAAAGCTTTTGCGGACACTCTGAAGGATCCCGATTTCCTTCAGGACGCCGCGAAGACCGGGCTCGATATTCAGTTCGTGAGCGGTGAAGAAGTAGACAGGCTACTTGAGCGTGCATACGCAACCCCACGTGAACTCGTTGAGAGGGCGAAAGACTTGCTGCACGCCAAGTGATGGGGTTCAGCGAAAGCGACATTGCGGTCGAAGACTGGCGGCAAACCTGCTCGCCAGCCAAAAGCGGGATTTCGCCTCAGGACGGAGATGATTCTCGATTGAGACACAGTGCGCTTGACGCGACCCCGAACTGAAGTGACGCCGCCAGGGGATAAAGTCACAGCCGCAGCATTAAAAAACAAGCGCCGTCCACGGACTAAGCAATCGAGAAAAACTCCAGCAGGGAGATGCACGATGAGGAGACGCCTATGTTGGACTTCGTTAAAAACGAAGCTTTCGCTATGCGCTGCCTTCCTAGCTGGCCTTGCGGCCCCACATGCGGCTGCGCAGCCGGCCGCAGAGTTCTATAACGGCCGCACGATGACGATGTATGTGCCAAGCGGCAGTGGAGGCATCAATGATGCGTCCGGACGACTGGTGGCGCGTCATTTGCCGAAATATATGCCAGGCAACCCCACGTTCGTCGTCCAAAACGTCCCAGGCGCCGGCGGGCTCACGCTCGCGAAC
>JANPPJ010000135.1:0-51977 GCA_031428455.1 Hyphomicrobiales bacterium
CATTCAAACTCCTTGGTTCGTTACGAGCGAGCCTCAAGCAGGCGTTGAGCGATATGACACGCTACGTCAGAATGGTGAGACGCACTTGACGTATTCCACGATGCCGCGACCAGCGCTGGTGCGTCCGAAGATCAGATCGCGTTCTTATGACGGTGGGAAGAGGCGCTTAATCGCTTCCTGGAGCAACTGGGACGAAACTGGCTTGGATAAAATGAACGCATCAGGTTTCACATCGCGGATGCGACGCAGGTTGTCTTCATCCGTGTAAGCAGTGATGAAAATCACCTCGACCATCCGTTCTTCCAAAATGCCACGAACCGTGTCGACGCCATCCGGCCCGCCGCCGAGGTTAACGTCCATCAAGAGGAGGCTTGCATCTCGTTCGGCCGCAAGGCGTATAGCGGTGCTGGAATCGTTGGCGACGACGCTGTCTGCGAAACCCATATCCTCCAGCATCGACTGCGTATGCCACGCGACAAAGAACTCGTCGTCGACGATAAGAATTCGTGGTTTGCAACCAACTGACCTTTTACCCGCACCGCCGGCTTGACTGAGACTTTCCGACCGCCCGTGGCCTTTAGAAGATGATGTGTGAATTTCCATTGGGGTCGCCGATCAATTTTGCTGTGGCTCGCTTATTGGGAACTGGAAGTCATATTCGAAGCCATCGCTTCCATGAACGATATTCATATTTCCCTTAAGATCATGTTGAACGATGGCCCGGATCATCGTGCTGCCGAAGCCGAAACGGGTCGGCGCAGTAATAGGTCCAGCGCCGGACTCAAGCCATTGTATTCTTACTGTTCGCGTAGGTTCTTCCCCGACCGTCCACGCTAACGCAACTTGCCCCGTGGGCTTTGCCAAAGCGCCAAATTTCAGAGCGTTCGTCACGATCTCGTGGAGAACCATGGAGACCCCCAAAACCGCCTTTGCCGGTATGAGAACAAGCGGGCCATGAATACGAAGTCGCTCAGGCGACGTCACGAACGGTGACAGAACATGGGCAGCGAGTTCCGACAGCGGCGACGCCTCCCAGTCCCGTGAGGTGATGAGCGAATGAGCCGCACTGAGAGCACTAAGTCGCTGCGAAAACGAATGACGAAACGCCTCGATCGAGGTGCTGTGTTTGCCAGTTTGCGCGGCGATTGCCGCGACCACCGAAAGCATGTTCTTGACGCGGTGGTTGACTTCGGCGAGCAGCAAGCGCTGCTGGGCTTCGGCTTTCTTGCGTTCTTCGACTTCGACCTCGAGCGAGCGGGCGTGCTCCTCGCGCAGTCACTCGGCGCTGCGCCGATCGCTAATGTCGCGGAGAAACCCCAGGAAGAGCGGCTTCGCGTCTTTTGATATGGGCGTAATAGAAAGCTCTACCGGAAACTCTTCACCCGATCGTCGCAAAGCGATGATTTCAATTCGGCGGCCCAGAACTTTCGCCTCCCCGGACTCCAGATAACGTCGAAGGCCCCGGTCGTGAGCACTGCGCAGGCTTTGCGGAATGATAAAATCAGATCTTTCTCTCGGCAAAGGCGGTGTAGGGAAGAAGTAAGCTGACGAGGCCTATCGTTCACGTCCTGGGGCATGGATGAGGAACTGAAGTCCAAAATTCGAATTCTCCCGCCCGGTGACGGGCTGTATGCGGGTGTCGAACAGGGTGTCGCAGAAATCGGGTTCGCGCCTGTCAGCGAAATACTGGCGCGAAAGAATTCGCTTGAGCTCGTCGGACCTGTGCCCGCCGACATCCAAAGCTACAATCGCTTCGCCGCCGGTGTTCTCGTCGTTTCGAAAGAGCCAACCGCTGCAGCAGCCCTCCTTCGTTTCTTAACGTCTGCGCCGATCGCGCTGGTCCTTCAGCGAAATGGGCTTGAGGCCAGGTAGGTGAGTGACGGGTTTGAGGCCGGTGCGTAATCATCCCTACAGAAGAGCAAATCGCCGTGGCTGTCAGGAGTGGCCCGTGCGTGCCGCGGAAGTCGGGAGACTTAGGAGTGCGATATAGCAAAGTTTATTGGTGAGCTTCCCGGTCGCCTTCGGAGGGCAACGCTCTATCCAGCTGAGCTACGGGTGCCGCGACGGCCCGAACGCCGACTGATATCTTCTCCCTCATCACGCGCGCTCCGGCAATCTGGCGGCGCTGCTTTGCCGATTTGGGAGTGGCGGAAAGGTTGCGTCCACGCTTCCCAACGGCACAGTTGATCGCTGCATCGTTGAAGTGTGAGGTTAAAAAGGACAGGGCGCCCGCTTGGACGCCCTGAGTTCTCGCGTCACATGGAAGAGTAGCGTGCCCGTTCGCGGGCGACTTCGTCAGCGCTGTAGGCGGGAGCGACCGGATCAAACGACGACCAACCGCTGGACCGGTATGCATCACCGCGCGCCGAAAGATTTACAGCCTTGTTGCGATCGAGGACAGCCTGCGCCGCGCTAGCTTGTGAGTCATCAACGCGGGCAGTGACAAGCGTGCCGCCGCGGCGGACGCCTTCGGCGTAAACATGCGCGTCGCGCTCTGGCACGCCCGCATCAGTGAGGCCTCCGATGATCCCACCAGCTGCGCCACCGACAACCGCGCCGGCGACAGCGCCGGCAGCGGTGGAAGCGAGCCATCCGGCGGCGACGACCGGCCCAACGCCGGGAATGGCCATCAAGCCGAGGCCCGTCAGAAGGCCACCGAGACCTCCTACCGCTGCTCCAATACCTGCACCTTTCCCGGCGTCATCTGCAGCTTCGGAAGCGGCGTTATCCTTATGCCAATTATCCGAATTGTTGGCCACAATGCTGATGTCGGAATGCGAAATACCGGTAGTCTCGAGCGCACTTACGGCTGAAGAAGCGGCGGCATAAGAATCGAAGAGAGCTGAAACGGTCTTGGTCATGTGACCTCCTGTGTTATTGTTTGGAGTATGTTACTTGGCGACGATGTTGCCCTGATAATCGAGGCTCAAGTCCATCGACTTGCCGCCCTTGGCACCCTTGCCGCGCCATACACCGTCTTTATCCTTTGCCAGCGCAGTGACGTTCGAGTAGCCGGCGCCTTCAAGGCGCGACTTCGCCTGACCTTCGGTGAAACTGTTGGCGCCTGCGGCCGGCGCTCCCGGGTTATTACGATCAGTGTTGCTGATCGCAGGCGTGCTCGGGTCTTGGTTGGCGCGCGGGGCGGGGCTTTGGGCCATCGCTGCGCTCGTCGCGCAGACGATGATGATTGTCGAAAGAATTTGTCTCATGAACGAGCTCCTCAATTGGCATTAGTGCACAATGAACTCGCAGTGAGCGGCGCTGTTCCGTAGTTTGTGAGTTTGTCTTTTGCCGAACATTAGCCCGGAAGCTCTAGCTATGTCGCGGGACATCAGTGTGCTGGATGCATTCACGGAACGCGCAACATCGCTTGCCGACAGGTATCCATAGATGGTTGCCGTACGCGGTCTGAGTTCGTGCAGCGCAGGAACATGGCAAAAGCATAATTCAGGCCGGCCCCCACTCTTGCACGG
Source organism: Hyphomicrobiales bacterium (assembly GCA_031428455.1). Taxonomy (GTDB): domain Bacteria; phylum Pseudomonadota; class Alphaproteobacteria; order Rhizobiales; family Beijerinckiaceae; genus Terripilifer. Next base: position 3,474 of record JANPPJ010000135.1, read on the forward strand.
GCGAGGAACAGGCAGGGAGTGTGGCCCTCTTGCGCATCATCGCCTGCGCACACGTCTCTGCGAGCAAAAGAACTGCCAGAGCGTTTGTCACGTCACCATGAGGAGCCTGAAACGGCGGTTGTGCGCGACAATACAGGCGCCAGAGACGAGCCCGAATGCGGCCTTGCTTCCGGGCGTTAAAAAAAGCAAGCTTTATCCCGGCACTCCCTCTTTGAAAGGCCGATCGGACGGCTTCAATCACACGCGAAGCGTCCGCCCGGGTGGGCTGTGTCCATGGAGCCCAGCGTCGTGCGCAGGCGTTCAATCGCGAAGGCGCGCGCGTCATCGCTCAAGGTCTTTACAGGAGCGACGCGTCCCAGCGCTTCAATAAGCGCAAGCAGGCTGTAGCGATCTGCCCCACGCTTTGCCACCGCATCGATGAAGGGTTCAACGCAGCTATGGCCCGCCTTGCGCGCGTCATCGATAAGGAACTCTACAATATCGAGTTCAAAATCGGCGCCTTGCAGCGTCAGGCCAACGCCGAACCCGCAGGCGCAGCCTTGGCCGGAAGTGAGATGCTGGCGAGAAATGCGCTGCCACGTCTCTGCGAGAGCCCGCACCTGGAAGCCCAAGTCGCGCGTTCCTGTCTCCATAGCCTTCATCGCCTCGAACACGGCGCGCCTACGCAGCCTCAGTCAGCATACGCCGACGAAGATCGCGCGTCGCGGCAGAATCGAGCGATCCATCCCGCGCGATAACGACGCCATAGCTTGCGCGAGCCGCCCCGTCCGTGATGTAGCCTTGCTGCACATCTGCGAGAACAAGGTCGGGGTCGCGCTCCAGTGGCGCGCCAAATCCGCCTCCGCCCCCTGAGCGCATGACATAGGCGTCGCCCTTGCGGATACGCACGCCAAAGACTTTTGCGTTCGGCAGTTCCTCGCTCCACACGCCGTTGGTGCGAATGCCGATCGAATTGCCCATCGCATCATGCCCGCCATCAAGCCCCCATGGCTTGCAATGCATTCGGTCGATGCGCGTTGTAAGCGTGAAGGGCGAGAGCGCCTGAACGACCATCTCCGCGCCAAGGCCGCCGCGCTGTCGCCCCGCGCCGCCGCTGTCGGGTCGAAGCTGATATTTCTCGACCAGCACGGGATATTTCGATTCAAGCTGCTCGGTTGGACTGTTGTGTGTGTCGCCGTCATTGATGCACACAGTGGCCGATACGCCGTCTTCGATTGCCTTGGCGCCCCAGCCGCCTCCAAGCGGACCAATGCCAACGATGAACAGCTTGCCATCGGTCGGCGACAGGCCGTGGATATACGGGAATACCAGGTCGGCGTGATGACCCGCAATCGAGCGATCCGGAATGGCGGGCGCCAGCGCCTTGAAGATTGTATCGATCACGGTCATGGGGAACGTCATCCAGACGCGCATGGGGAACGGGCGCTCGGCGCTGATCACCTTGCCCATCGGCATGATGACCTTCAATGGACGGAAGCTGCCGTCGTTGACGGGATATTCTGTTGGCGTCGTCAGACACTTGTAGGCGACCTGCGCGCAGGCGATGCCTGTGGTCCAGCCCGAATTGAAAAAGCCGCGCACCTGTGCGCTTACCTCCGACAAGTCGATGGTCATCTCGTCGCCGCGCTTTTCAACTCGCACACGGATGGGAATGCGCTGACCGACCTCGACGCCGTCGTCGTCCATAAAGGATTCAGCTTCATAGACCCCATCGGGGATGTTGAGTGTATTCTCCCGCGCGACCGCTTCAGACTGGTCCATCATGATACGGACGGACTGCAGCACTTCGTCCTTGCCGTAGCGGTTCACCAGTTCGCCGAAGCGACGCTCCCCTGTTGTAACTGCGGTGATCTGCGCGCGCAGATCGCCCATGGCGCGCTCGGGCATGCGCACGTTCATGGCGATGATGTCGACCAGTTCCTGATTAACGACACCCTCGCGACGATACTTCACGATGGGGATCTGGATGCCTTCGGAGAAGATATCCGTAGTCACCTGCCCCAGCGTGCCGCCGACGTCGAGCCAGTGGGCCATACAGCAGGCGAAGGCGATGATCTCACCCTCATGATAAATAGGCTGCGTAAAGGTGAAGTGATTGAGATGGCTGCCCGTGATGTAGGCGTCGTTGGTGACGAGAATGTCGCCCGGCTTGATGTCCTCAAGCCCATAGTGCTTGATCTTTGCCTTCACCGTTTCCGCCATGCCGCGGATGAACATGGGCAGGCCGAGGCCGATGGAGATTGTATCGCCTTCCTTTGTGAACAGGCCGACGGTGAAATCGAGCGCTTCATAGATGATGAGGTTGTAGGCGGTCCTCATCAGGTTGGTCTTCATTTCTTCCGTGACAGCGAGGAGGCCGTTGCGGATGATCTCGACAGTGATTGGATCGACTGTCATTGCGTCAGCGGCCGCGCGTTTGGGGCTATCGACGATGTTCATGTCACTCTCCAATCGCGATCAGCAGGTTGCCGTAGCTGTCGACTTCGAGAACGTCGCCTGGCTGAAGCACGGTCGTTGAAGCGTGCTCTTCGATGAGTGCGGGTCCTTCGATCTTGTGGCCCGGCCGGAGCAGGTCGCGCTTGAACACGACCGTCGGCACAAAATCGGCAGCGTTACGGAAATAGACGGGTTTCATGCCACGCACCGCAGCGTCGGCGCCATGTTCGGCCGACGACAACGGGGCCATCGGCGGCTTGCGCATGACGCCTGTCGCAGTCACGCGCAGACTGACGAGATCGGCAGGCTCAGCAGGCGCGCAAGTTCCATAGCGGACCTCATGCACGCGGTCGAACTCAGCCTTCACGCCCGCCCGATCTTCCGCAACGAACAGGGCATTGTCGAGGTCCACGGTCACAGCGTGCTCCTGCCCGACGTAACGCATGTCTGCAGCGCGCGTGATGACAATGTCGTCAGGCGTGACGCGCGAGGTTGCAATCTGCGCCCTGCCTTCGGTCTCCATCTCGGCAAAGATCGCTTCGAGATCGGCGAAGGGCACGCCCGCGAGCTTGCGGAAGCACGAGCGAACGTAATCATAACGCAGATCGCCGAACAGCATTCCATAAGCCGAGAAATAGCCAGGTGCGTAGGGGATAAGCACTTTGCGCACGCCAATCTCACGCGCAATTGCTGACGCGTGAAGCGGCCCTGCGCCGCCGTAGACGATCATCGTGAACTTGCCGGCATCGAGGCCGCGCTCGGTCGTCACCGCCTTCACCGCGTAAGACATTGCCGTCGCGGCAATGCGCAAAATGCCGTCGGCCGTGCGCACGCGATCAAGCTCGAGTTCTGCGGCAACTGTGTCCATTGCCTTTTCCGCCGCCGACAGATCAAGCTTCATCTGCCCGCCGAGAAAATGATCGGCGTCGAGGCGTCCAAGCAAGAGGTTTGCGTCCGTCACGGTGGGCTCAAGGCCGCCTCGGCCATAGCAGGCGGGACCCGGCATCGAGCCTGCACTGTGCGGCCCAACGCGCAGCGACCTGCCCTTGCCAACGCGCGCAATGCTGCCGCCTCCTGTCCCTACCTCGAAGATGTCGATCATCGGAATCTGGATCGGCAACGCCTTCTCGTAGCCGCCGATCAGCGCGCTGCCCGTGGTGAGTGGCTTGCCGTCGGCTATGACGCCGGCCTTCGCAGTCGTGCCGCCCATATCGAAGGCAATCACATCCGGCAGTCCAAGCTGATGCGCAACCGCCTGCGCGCCAATGACGCCTGCGGCCGGGCCTGATTCCAGCATTCGCACACATTCGCGCCGCGCATGGGCGACGGGAAACAGACCGCCCGTGGATTGCACGGCGTAGAAACTGCCGCGGAAACCTTGCTTCTCGAGATGCGTCTCGAGATTGCCGAGATATTGCGAAACGCGTGGCCCAATGTAAGCATTTGCAGCCACCGTCGAGACGCGCTCGAACTCGCGATACTCTTGAGACAGTTCGTGCGACGCGGTGACAAACACGCCGGGCAATTCTTCCTGCACGATCTGCTTGACGCGGGTTTCGTGCGCGGGGTTGCGATAGGAATGCAGCAGCAGCACCGCGACGGCTTCGATGCCAAGCGTTTTCAGGCTGCGCGCGGTTGCGCGGACACGCTCCTCGTCAAGCTCCTTGTAGGTCTGTCCATCCGCCAGCAGACGCTCCGACACCTCGAAGCGCAACGATCGTTCGACGAGCGGCGTATGTTTGGAGAAGAAAAGATTATATGCGTCGGGCCGGTTCACGCGGCCTATCTCATAAATGTCGCGAAAACCTTCGGTGATCAGAAGCGCCGTGCGGGCGCCAGTGCGCTCGAGCAGCGTATTGATGGCGATGGTTGAACCATGCAGAAAAAGGCTTGCCTCGGAACATAGAACGCCTGCCGCATCGAGCGTGTTCTGGATGCCCCGGGGCAGGTCGTCATGCGTTGACAACTCCTTGCCAAACAGAAGCCTCCCCGACGTTTCGTCGAAGGCGGCAAGATCCGTAAATGTGCCGCCGATATCGACGGCAATGCGGAGATGGCCCACTTCGGCCGGCTTTAGATCGTCGGGCATTAATGCTTCTCGTGCTGTCGTTGATATCTGTTGGATTTATTGCGGTTCGAATTCGGCGATCCGCAGCAGCTCGGCGTTTCGCTTGACGTCCTGCTCGGAATAGCGCGCGAATTGTTCGGGCGTTTCGATCACGGGTTCAATGCCCAGCGTCGTGAGCCTGCCGGAGTCGGCTAGCTCCTTCACCGACTCGTTGAACAAAGCGTTCAAGCGCTGGGTGAGATCGGGCGCCATGCCCTTCGGTCCCCACACGCCATACCAGGATGAGAACTCGAGTCCGGGCATGCCTGCTTCCGCAGCGGTTGGTATGTTCGGCGCAATCGGGCTGCGCTTTGCTGTCGTAATCGCGAGCGGCTTTACGTTGCCGGCGGTCGCCAGCGGTAGCAGCGCGATCACGGGATCGATCATGATCTGCACATGGCCCGCGGCCACATCGCTCAGTCCCGGCGCAGTGCCGCGATACGGAACAACCGTCACCTTCATGCCGCCAAGATGGCCGAAGGCGATGGTGGTGATGTGGCCCATGGAGCCCAGCGCCGCAACGGCAAAGTCCCAGCGCGCGGGGTTTGCTTTTGCATCCGCAACGACCTCGGCAATGTTGCTCTGAGGCCGCTTGGGATTTATCACGACAAGCATTGGCGCCTCGCCCACGCGGGCGATTGGCGTAAACGCGGTGAGCGGATCATAGGGTGCGCTTTTCATTACCTGGCGCGCCATCACGTGCGTCGAGGCGGAGAAGAGAAGCATCGCGCCATTCGGCTCGGCGGCCGTCACCGCGAGACCGCCGACAACGCCATTGGAACCCGCACGGTTCTCAATCACGACGTCGACGCCGTGCTTGTCCTTCAGGTTCTGCGCGATGATACGCGCATAGGCGTCCACGCCGCCGCCCGCAGCGAACGGCACGATCATGCGGATCTGTGCGGGGATTCCTTGCTTCTGCGCCAGCGCCACAGGCGACAGTGCCGTGGTCATGGCGAGCGCAAGCGCCGCCTTCAAAAACGTTCTACGCGCCATCTTCCTCTCCCTCCAATTCGTCTCAGCCAACCCGGCTTGAGCCGCTCATTTGCATCACTTTCGCGATGTCTCTCGCCGTGGCCTGCAGCCGTGCAAGCATCAACTCGCGCATTTCGGCAGCCGGGCAAACGATGGACGGGGCCGCGATGCTGATCCCGGCGATGGGATAGCCGCCCTCGTCGAAGACAGGCGCCGCAAGCACATCCAGGCCGGCGCTGATTTGCGATGCGCTGGCCGCAAAGCCGTCCGCGCGGATCCGATTGAGTTGGGGCAACAGACGGGCGCGCGAGACCACCGGATAGCCGGCATCTGAGACGTGCGACGCCAGCACCTGATCGAGATCGTTAGCGGGCAAATGGGCGAGGATCGTCTGCGCAAGCACATTCACGGCGGCGGGAATGCCGCTGCCGATACGAATATCGACGCCCAGGCGCGTGAGGCCCGCGCGCACACGTTCCACGTAAATGACGTTGCCGCGCTCAAGCACGCCGAAGCTCGCCGCCTCGATCTTGCCGCCAACGAGCGCGCGCAGAAGCGGACGAACGACGCTGCGTAGATCGCGCCTGCCAATGGCGTTGAAACCGAGATCGAGAACCTTGAGGGAAATCTCGTAGCGCCGCTTTTCCAGCCTGCGCACATAGCCGAGGTCCACAAGCGTGTTCAGCATCCTGAACGTTGTGCCGGGGTCGAGATCCGCCCGTTCCGCCAGTTCCGTGATCGTCAGCGACTCATCGTCTGCGCCAAATGCTTCAAGAACCCTGAGTCCTTTTGCAAGGGACTGAACCGAGCTCGTCTGGTTGTCGGCGCTCGACGCCTCCATCCCGGTGGTCGCACTCTTGGTTGCTCTGACCATTTTTCGGATTCCGAAGAATTATTCGGAAAATACCATTCTGTCGTCGGTAGTCAACCGGGTTTGGGCGCTGGAGAAGGGGAATGCCGTCGGCCAGCGGGGCTTTATCACGACGGGCGCTGGCGCGGCGCTCGTCCGTGAAAGACCGCGCATTTTACTGCGTCCCTCATGCCCGCGATCGGGACAGACAAGGCCAATAGCGAGGCCGGCGAGATGCTTGAGCTTAGCCAAGGTCGTCAGGGCACAAACTTTTCCATGCGGAAACGTGGACCCGAAATCTTGCCCCGAGAGTTTACTATTTGTTCAAGAAAAGTTTTTCATCTGTTCAAGAATAGGAGTCGAAACGTGAATTTAATTCTCAAGTCACTTATGGCTGCGTCCATGACGGCGACGTTCGCAACCTCGGTCATTGCACAGTCCGGACCCACAACTGGGGCGCCCAGCGCCCCCCGGTCTTCCGACCCCAAGATGGCCCCCAGGGCCGAACGTTGCGCAGGACCGGATGCTAAATTGTATCCCGACTGCACGCCAGGTACGGCAGGCTCGGGCAGCGGTTCAGGCTCGACATCGTCCGGCGTTGGCGGTGGCGGGGGCACCGGCGGCGGAGCGTCCGGCGGCGGCTCTGGCGGCGCTGGTTCCGGCGGCACTGGCGGCAACTAGTCACCGCCCACGAAAGCGTCAGGCGGCGGGATCAAAACCCGTCGTCAATGCTTCAGCGACGCGAAATCAAAGAGCGCTCTTTTAACAGGAGCGCTCTTTGATTGTTACGATGCGCCTGAGCGATAAACTGTCAGGCCGATGCGGCCGGGAATTTCCGTCAATCAGCCGCGCTCCTGGCCTTTTGCGCGAGGTCGCTGGGGGACTTGTAGATACTGTCCACCATCTCGCCCGCTGATGGGCGAGGATCGTCTGCGCAAGCACATTCACGGCGGCGGGAATGCCGCTGCCGATGCGAATATCGACGCCCAGGCGCGTGAGGCCCGCGCGCACACGTTCCACGTAAATGAAGTTGCCCCGCTCCAGCACGCCGAAGCTCGCCGCCTCGATCTTGCCGCCCCGATCTTGCCGCCGCGATTTTGCCGCCAACGAGTGCGCGCAGAAGCGGACGAACGACGCTGCGTAGATCGCGCCTGCGGATGGGCAGCCCAGGCAAGCGACGTTAGCGCGCGATGATACCCACTTGGTCAGCAAGCCACGCACCCAGAAAGCTCTTTGGCATGGCCCGGCATGGACGAATTGAAGGAGCGATGGTTTTCTGGCTGTCGTTCGTTTAAGGTCGACAGGCTTCTGAGATATGTCCAGGCGGCGTAGTTAGTTGACTTGTGGAACAAAGCTTACGATGAACAATAAAACGCTGGACAAAAATCCTAGGTAAGGCACCCACGTAGGACACAGAAAAATATCTTTTGGCGGCTTGACCTCTTTGAGCTTGATACGAATAAGCGCCAGGTTGACCATCGTGAATATGATCAAGGTTGCGCGCGCGGTCATATCAGCAAGCGCCGTGAGCGGGGCAACATGTGCAAGAAGCAATATGACTATGACTCCGAAGATAGTCGCTAGCACTGGGGTCTTCGTTTTGTGATTTACGATCGCAAACACTTTCGGGAGCCGACCGACGTCTGCAAGACCATACAAAACGCGCGCGATCATTATCATATGGACAATGATGCCATTTAAAGTGGCAATAACCGCTATGCTGCTCATCGTCATGAGCGGCATACCAGTCAGCCGTTCGAAAACAAGCGCTAACGGAGCATATGATTTTGACAGTTCGGAAGGCGGCACTGCAATGACTGCGATCCAGACGATGAGCGCATAAAGCGCGGCTGTGATGCCGAGCGTCATAAACAGTGCGCGAGGAAGTGTGTAGCTTGGAGCCTTCATTTCTTCGGAAACATTCACGAGATGTTCGAAACCAATGAAAGCGAATACTGCAACAAGTGCGGTTCCAGCGACACCACTCCATGCAGCGACGGTGAACACAGGCACTGCCTCAGGCAGGCGCGTGATGATCTGCGGTCCCGCAAAGAAGCCTGCGCCTATGATGAGCAGCAACCCGCCAACCTCAATGAGCGTCATAACGCCTGCAAAAGTAACCGACTGGACTGTTGCAAGACAGGCGATGAGCCCCATGAGCAACACCACGCCAGTTATCAGAAAGTGTAATGGGATGGGCAAGAAGACTGAGAGGTATCCGGCGCTTCCAACGCTAATCGTGGCGGCCGAGATCGAGGCCGTTATAACAACCAGAAGCCCGACCGATAATGTCAGCCAGTCGCGCTTGAAACTGGCGTCGACGTAAGCGGCTTCACTCGCGGCGACTGGCATCCTGGTGCCTAACTCTGCGAATGAGGCTGCGCTGAAAAGCAATAGCCCTCCAGCAATCAGAAACGCTACGGGAGAGTATAGCCCACTTCGACCTGCGGCCAATCCAACCAGAACATAAATTCCTGCTCCGATAGTGACGCCAAGCCCATAAAGCACTGAATGCGTCAGGCCCAGTGAACGCACAAGCCGCGGTCGATCCGAAGACCCAGTTATAGACATATCAGCTCCGATGTTGATCGCGCCTCGGCCAAAAGAATCTAATTGCCATGATGGTTACGGCGCGCCTATCCAGATCATCCGCGCAATTAAAAACGTAGGGTCGAAAATCCTTTCCAGTGGTCACGAGGCTTTCAGTGATGAGCGGGCCAAGTTAAACGGGGGAGCGCAAAGGATACGCTTTCGGGTCCGCGAAAAAATTGATTTGGATCAGCCGTTTTTCCCCGTTAGCCCAAACGGGAAACACCTCATGGGCGTGTCGGAAGGGCTGTTTAGGCGGCGATCGGTCGTCGGGGCAGACCCTAGTCCCCGGTTACATAGCCGCACCAGTGGGCCAGCATGGATCGTGATCAAAGATGGGCGCTGAGGCTAGCTCGCGTCTTTGCGCTTGCTGGCTCCTCTGCTAAAAGTCCTCGCGGAGTAAACACGTGAGGAAAGCCATGCATCCCAACGATCCCTCCCTGCGCTCGTTTGTGGACGTGGCCAGGGACAGCGGCTTTCCCATTCAAAATCTTCCCTATGGCGTCTTCTCGACAACCAGCGATTCACGGCCCCGCGTTGGAATCGCCATTGGCGATTACGTGCTGGATCTTGCGGCTGTGGAGGAAGCGGGCCTTATCCCGCGCATGTCGGCGCAGAGCGTGTTTCGCCAGCCGTCCCTCAATGCGCTCATGGCTTCTGGCGGCTATTCGTGGTCGATTGCGCGCAAACACATCAGCGCCATTTTGCGCCACGACAATGACAAGCTTCGCGATGCGACTGCGCTGCGCAACCGCGCGCTCATTCCGCTCGACAAGGTGACGATGCACCTGCCGGTGGCCGTCGCAGGCTACACGGATTTTTATTCATCGCGCGAACACGCAACCAACGTCGGCACGATGTTTCGGGGGCCCGAGAACGCACTGAACGAAAACTGGTTGTGGATGCCCATTGGCTACAACGGGCGCGCCAGCACGATCATCGTCAGTGGCTCGCCAGTGAAGCGCCCCAAGGGGCAGATCAGGGGTCCTGATTTCGCCAAGCCCATGTTTATGCCCTCGCGTCGGCTCGACATGGAGCTGGAAATGGCGGCTATCGTCGGCGCCAACACGCCCATCGGCTCGTCGCTCACCATCGATCAGGCGCAATATTCGATCTTCGGGTTCTCGCTGCTCAACGACTGGAGCGCGCGCGATATCCAGCAATGGGAATACGTGCCGCTGGGTCCGTTTCAGGGCAAGGCCTTCGCCACCAGCATCGGCGCGTGGGTCGTCACGACCGAGGCGCTTGAGCCCTTCCGCGTCGCAGGGCCAAAGCAGGAGCCCGCCCCGCTGGATTATCTGACGCAAACCGGCGCGCATAATTACGATATCCAACTAGAGGTGGAACTCACGCCAAAGGGCGGCAAACCCACGGTCATCAGCCATTCCAACTTCAAACACATGTACTGGTCCACAGCGCAGCAGATCGCTCATCATTCCTCGTCCGGCTGCGCCATGCGTATTGGCGACGTCATCGGCTCGGGCACGATTTCAGGACCCGACAAGGGCTCCTTTGGGTCGTTGCTTGAACTTACATGGGGCGGCAAGGAGCCAATCACGCTGGCCGATGGCGCCAGGCGCACCTTCCTGGAAGACGGCGACACGGTGACGATGCGCGGCTTCTGCCAGGGCGAAGGCTATCGCATCGGGCTTGGCGAGTGCGCGGGTGAGATCGTGGCGACAAAGTAACTTACAGTGGACAAACTTGCGATTTGGCCCGCAGAGGCGCTAATCTGTCGCCAACATTCAGGGAGAAACACCATGGCCTACTCGTTTCAGCAATTCTGCGCCGATAGCAATTCGGCCCTCAAGTCACAGCCGCTCGACAGCGCGCTCGGCGCCATCGCCGCAAAGCTTGGCGACCTGATGAAGAACGAAGACTTCGTCAAGGCGACGTTCAGCGCGGATATGCCTGCAGGCAAGCGCGAACTCTTTCATGATCCCGAACTCGATTTTTATGTGCTGGCCCATGTGCAGGACGGCGGCAAGCGCGGCACGCCGCACAGCCATGGCAGTTCGTGGGCGATCTACGGCAACATCGACGGCGTGACGCAGATGACCGAATACAGGCGAACGAACCCTGAAGATGAGGAAGCCGCAATCCTCGAAGTTATCGACACCTACGGCGTTGGCGCCGGCCAGACGCGCGGCTACGGGCCGGGCATGATCCACTCGACGGCTCATCCCGAAAAGTGCTGGGTCATCCGCATCACCGGAACGGACCTTGATGTTCTGACGCGTTACAAGTTCCGCAAATTCCGCGACCAGATCGTCGAAAAGGCGGCCTGAGCCGCCTCTCCGTCAGCCAAACCTGAGCGCGCCCTTGGGCGTGAGCCCGTGAGCGCTCAGGAAGCGGATCATCCCCCGGTCGAAGCCTATCGGGTCTTCGATGCAGCAGGCGTGGCCCGTGTTTGGCAGCACGAAATGCTCCGCGCCGGGCGTGAGGGAAACCGTAACCCGCCCGGCGGGTAGCGATCCGTCATGCTCCCCATTGATGACCAGCACGGGCGGCTTTATCTCGCCAAGACGCGGCGTCATGTTGCAGGCCGCGCGCGCGCGGAAGATGTTGCCGATGCAAGTCCGGTTGAGGTTCGCTGAATCTTCGACGAACAGGCGCAGCAGCCAGCCGCCGAGCGGGGTGTCGCCAAAGCCCGGCGCCACGTAGCCGCGCATCAGCGTCAGCAGATAGTCGCCGAGATCCTTCCCCTCGAAACCCGCCAGAATCTTCTCCACATCGCGCGGCCCGCCGCTCGACCCGCCAACGAGGATCGCGGCCTCCACCATCTCCGGGTGGTCCAGCGCCGTGAGCATGGCAATGCCTGACCCAACGCTGACGCCCGCAAAAATCGCCCTCTTGATGCCCTCGTCGGCGCAAACGCCCAGCACGTCGGTCTTCATGTCGACGAGCGTGAAGGGAGCCTCGGGCTTGTCTGACAGTCCGTAACCGCGGAGATCCACCGCTATGACACGGTAAAACGCCGAGAACCGCGCCACCTGGAACATCCAGAGCCGCCGGTCGAACGGGTTGGCGTGGATCAGCACCATGGGCGGCCCGTCGCCGTGAACCTCGTAATGAATGCGCAGGCCGTTGCGGGTGCTGAAGGGCATGAAGCGCTCTTTCATATTGCGTTGCAGCAAAGGGTGCGCGCGTTCCTCGTTCAGCATGAAACGCTTGCAACAAGGGCTGTGCTTTACGCCGTGTCACGGAACTGTATAGATATTGTCACAGGTCTGTCACCCAGCGAAAGCCAGGACATCACAGTGTTGCGTTCGGATGTTGCGTCGCTGCGGCAAGGGGTAGACGCATCCGCGCCTTCGCCTGGCGGCGCCGTGCGCACAGTCGCCCGCACATGGACCTTCCCGGCGGCGATTGCGCTGTGTGTGCTTGCCCTCCTTGTCGTTGAGAGCGAGATCATGCCGCGCCTGTTGGTGGCGGCTGTTTTCTTCGGTTCATTCGCGGTTGTTTTCGCACTGACCGGCCGACGCTGGTTTTCGCTGTCGCTCGTCGTGCTGTTCAACGTCACGGTGTTTCTCTGTTCCATGCTGAAGTTCAGCATGGTGGCCATGAACCTGCACGCGTACGACGCGCTGTTTTACTTGTTCAGCCTCGCGCAATTGAACTTCTTCTGGCAGACTTTTACACTCTACGCTGTCATCGCGATCGTCGGCCTCACCGGGCTGGTCGCGTTGCTGCTCACGCTGTGGTGGTGCGAGCGGCCAGTGTCCATTGGTGGAATGCGCTATGCGGCGCTTGGCGTTGCAGGGCTCGCCGTAGCGGGCGGCGGCGGCGCGGCGATTGCGGAGCGCGGCGCGTCGTTCTTTGATCCCAATCGCCATGTCTTTTCCGCGTTCATTTCATCGCTCGCGGACATCCCGCAACTGCTGAGCGCGCGCGGCTATTTGCAGATTTCGGCGCAGGCGAGCCTTGCGCCGCTTCCAGCTGACGCCATCGTATGTCGGCCTGACGGGACGCCGCCGGACATCGTCCTCTTTCTCGACGAGTCCGTCATGCCGCATGGCGTTTACCCGGAGATCAACTATCCCGAAGAGGCGAAGCGGTTTTTTTCCTCGTTCGATGGCCGCACGCATAAATTGCGCGTCGAGACATTCGGCGGCGGAACATGGCTCACCGACTTCACGGCTCTTACGGGCCTGTCGACGTCCATGTTCGGCACCATGCGCAATTTTGCAGCGCAATTGACGACGGGGCGTCTGCGCCACTCGTTGCCGCAATATCTCAAGGCCTGCGGCTACGACACGACGATCATCTATCCCTCGCTTGCAGAGTTTGCCGGTTCGGCGAAGTTTTATCGCTCCATCGGGTTTGACCGAGTGATCGACCGCAGCGTCCACAAGGCGCCGGACGAGCGCCAGCGCGATGCGTTTTACCTGAACGAAGTGCGTAAGGTGGTGGATGCGGCGGGGGCTGGCGGACAAAAGCGCAAACCCCAGTTCATCGTCGCCTCCAGCATGTCGCCCCACTCGCCTTGGAACTTCCGTTTTGCGCCCGAGGCGGTGAAGCCGGGAGAAGTCACGCGCTGGAACGCTGATCCCGAGATCGACGAATATCTGTGGCGCATCGTGCTCGCCAAACGCGACCGCGACGCTTTCCGCGCTGACTTGAAGCGCGCCTATCCCCGACAGCCCTTCCTGTTCGTGAACTACGGCGACCATCAGCCCGCCCTCAAGCGACTGCCGCTCGCCAACGCGCAGGACATCGCCAACAGCGGCGCGTGGCAGCTCGACCCGACGTCCAGAGCCTTCACAACCTACTATTCCATCAATGCGCAGGGCTTCACGCCGCGCATCGAAATGCCCAAGGCGGCAATCCTCGAAGTGCCGCACCTGGCGACGCTCACCATTGCGGCGGCTGGCTTGCCGCTCGATCCAGTTTACGCACGCCGCCTTCGCTTGCTGGAACAGTGCAACGGCCTATATGCAACCTGCGCGGACCGCGGCGCCCTCATGGCGTTCCAGCGTTGGCTGGTGGACGCTGGCTGGATCGCACAGCGCTAACGGGCGTTGTCTGAGCGCAAGCGGCAAGGGCGGAACCTCATGGACATCTCATACGCGCAGAATCTGGAAGACTATATTCTTTGGCGCGCGTTGGGCGAAAAGGCGGACGGGTTTTACATTGATGTGGGCGGTGGCCCGCCGGTAGCTGACAATGTTTCGTGCTGGTTTTATCTGCAAGGCTGGCGCGGATTGGTTGTTGAGCCGCAGGAAAATCTTGCGCGCGCGTACGCGTTCACACGGCCGCGCGATGCTGTGTTTTGCGGCGTCGCAGGAGCTGAGGCCGGCGAAGTTGAATTTCATATCGTGGATCGCCTGCACGGCTTTTCATCCTTGCGCGTGGAAGCTATCGCCGTCGCATCGCAATTCGGCGCATCTCATCGCGTAAAGCGCGTCGCCATGTTGACGCTGAACGAACTTATCGCGCGTGAAGGCGTGCGCGACATCGACTTTCTGAAGATTGATGTTGAAGGCGCCGAGGCCGACGTGCTCGCGGGCCTTGACCTCTCGCGCCATCGCCCGCGCGCTCTGTGCATAGAGGCTGTGGCGCCCGGCGACATGGCCGAGAACTGGAGCGCATGGGAGCCCGCGCTGATCGCGGCGGGCTACGACTTCATGCTGTTTGACGGGCTCAATCGCTATTATGCGGCGCGCGAAGCGGCCGATGTTGCGGCGCGCTTTCCTCGCGTCAGGCCGGAATGGGGCGTCGTCCCGACCCTGGGAGCATGGGAGCGCGCGCCCACCAATCCAGCGCATCCCGATCATTCGTTGGCGCTGCGACTGGTGCGTGGGTTGCTGCGGGCGTTGCCGCAAATTGATCACGCGATTCTGCTCAATGCGTTGACCGGCGACATGACTCCGCAGGACTTCGCCGCTGAGGCGACACCGAGCGCGAAAGCCGCTGCGCTCGATCTCATTTTGCCTGGGGCGTCGGCGCAGAAGCTTCGCGAGCGCTTCGCGACGATTGAAGCGGGAAGCGTCAAAGCGTTTTGCGAAGCGGTGATGGCTTCAGACCATTACCGCATCGCGCTCGCACGCATCGCCATGAGCTACGATGGCGGCCAGCTTGTAGAGGGCGAGGCTATTTAGCCCCCCCCGCTTGGCGAGCCATTCGCGCATGAACTTGATCTCGGTCTCCTGCGAACGCACGACCTCTTCCGCAAGCTTGCGGATTTCCGGGTCCTTGCCGTGCTGGAGAACGATTTTCGCCATGTCCACGGCGCCCTGGTGATGCGGGATCATGCCGCGCGCAAAATCCGCGTCAGCGTCGCCTGTGAATGCGACGTCCATGTCCTTGTGCATCTTGTCGTTGGCCTCACGATAAGCCTTCGTGGCGGCAGTGTCGGCGACAGCTGGCTTGGTGGCCGAGTGCTCCGAGTGCGAGCCATGTCCGGCGTGCTGGGCAAGAGCTGCCCCGCCTGTGAGAGCAACGCTTGCGATGGCGAATCCGGTGGCGGCGGTGATGGCTGCAAAGCGGTTCATTTGAGTTTCCTCCATGAAAAAGAGGCGCGAACGCCTCTTTCTTTGAATGTGCCGCCAGCTTGCAGTTATTGCGCAGCTTGAGCGGTCAGTCTGCTCTTCAGATCGTTGATGATCTGTTCGGTCCTCATCACGTCAGCGTATTTGTGATGCAGGTCGAACAGGTTCACCTTGTGCGAGATTTCGCTCCGGTCGAAGCAGCATTCCTCGGCCATAACCATATGGTATCCGTGCGAATAACCGTCAACGGTCGAGGCGCGCACGCAGCCTGATGTGCTCTCGCCGAAGATGATGATCGTGTCGATCCCCATCTGGGCCAGATGCGCGATAAGCGGCGTGCCGAAAAACGCGCTGGCGCGCTGCTTGAAGAGAACCACGTCGCCGGGCTGGGGCGCGAACTCGGGGCGGATCTCGTAAATTTCCGGGCCATGGGCGCCCGTGCGCCGGTTCGTCGCCTTCACCGCGCCGGGCTTGGCGGCAGGGCGCGTCTCGCTCGTCGAATAGAAGATCGGCAGGCCAGCGGCACGCGCGGCGGCGAAGAGGCGCTGCGTCGGCGGGATGGCGTTGAAAGCGTTGATGCCGCACGAGGACGGATATTCCTTCGCGACTTCGGCGACAGGTTTGGGCCCACCTTGATACGCGGACTCGTACAGGTCGATGGCGAGGATGCACGCATTCGGGCCGATGTAGAGATCGCGCTTGTAGTGCTTGTAGAGATCGATGACGTCGGCGGGGATGACGTCCTTCCAGCAATGGTCTTCAAAATCGTCCTGCACGGAATCCTCCATTTTTGTAAGGCCGCCGGCGGGGGCCTGTCCTCGACAAGTTTTCATCATCCAATAGAATGTGTCCACCTTCACGAAAATTCTTTGTGCAACAAGGGCGCCATAACAAATGCAGTCGACGACTCAGATCAGGCCGGGCGAGGAAACGGTGGAAACGCCCGGGTCGTACGACGCCAGCGTGTGGTTCGTGGGTCGCATCAGCACCCCTTGGAAGACGCGGCGCGAGTGTCCACGGCGGGGCGATCTCGATGGCCCCGTCTGCCGTATCAATGTAGACGCCCCCTGGCGCAAGGCGCTCCTCGGGCTGGACCGCCACTCCCATTTGCAAGTTCTCTACTGGATGCATGAGGCGCGGCGCGATCTCATTACGCAGACGCCAAACCACACGGGCGCGGTGAGCGGCACGTTTTCCATCCGCTCGCCCAACCGGCCCAATCCCATTGCCTCCTCGCTGGTGGCCATTGTCGAGGTGCATGAGGATGGCGTGAGCGTGCGCGGGCTCGATTGTCTGGACGGCACGCCCCTCATCGATCTCAAACCAGAAGCGTGTCCGCATGATCGTGCGCGCCCGGAGGTCGCAGGCGGCTGATGCGCGTGACGTTGCGACTGGATTTCGACGAACGTCGGCACCTTGGCCACGGCAAGGTGCGATTACTTGAACTTATCGACCTGCATGGCTCTATTTCATCAGCCGCTCGCGCAATGGGCATGTCCTACCGGCGCGCGTGGCTGCTGACGGACGAGGTGAACCGCATGTTCGCGGAGCCGGTTTTCGCCACCAAGCTGGGAGGCAAGGGCGGCGGCAAGGCGCAGCTGACGGAATTCGGTCGCTCGCTGGTCGACCTCTACCGGCGCATGGAGCGGCAAGCGGAGGACGATTTCGGCGCTGACATCGCAAAGCTCGAGGCCGCGCTTGCGCTTGAGGCGGCCGGCGTCTCGCCCGGCGGCGGACTTTAAGCTGCGGCTGTTTTGCGCGTTGGCCTGATACCTGGAAGAGCCTATCACTCGGGTTCTCCCGAACGTGATTCTGCGAGGTCGTATCAGGTGAGCGCACCCGGCAAGCCGGACGAAGTCGTTTCGGGCCCCATCCCGCCAGCGACGCCCAAGATTTTTTTCCGCGTCTTCCCTTCGATCATGCTGCCGATGTTCCTCGCCATGAGCGACCAGACCATCGTGGCGAGCGCCTTGCCCACCATTGCCGGCGCGCTGGGCGATGTGGAGCGCGTGTCGTGGATCGTCGTCGCCTATCTCCTCGCCGCGACCATCTCCGCGCCGCTCTACGGTTATCTGGGCGATTCGTTCGGCCGGCGCCGTCTGATGTTCATCGCGCTCGGAATGTTTACGCTCGGCGCGATCCTCAATTCATTCGCGACCTCGATGATGATGATCGCCGCGACCCGCTTCATCCAGGGTCTGGGCGGCGGCGGCCTCATGAGCATGTCGCAGGCGCTGATCGGCGAGGTCGTGCCGCCCCGTCAGCGTGGACAGTATCAGGGCTATCTGGCGGCGATTGGCGTCAGCGCCGCTGCGCTTGGGCCCGTCGCAGGCGGCTATCTGGCGGCGCACTTTGGTTGGCGCGCCGTGTTTTTGATGAACGTGCCGACGGCGATCCTCGCGGGGCTTTTGATGCTGCGCCTGGCCGCACGGCCCGGCACGCGCAAGGCCGACTGGAATTTCGATACGCAAGGCCTTTTTCTCTTCATCTGTTTTGTCGTGCCCGCGTTGCTCGCGCTCGAACAGGCGCGCCGCCTCGACATGACGATGATGCCAATTGCGGGCGCGCTTCTCGTGTTCTCGATTGTGTCGCTCGTCCTGCTGGTGCGGCGCGAACGGGTGGCGCCCGCGCCTCTGTTGCCGATCAAGCTCATGCGCCAACGCGCGATCTGGACGGCGCAGGCCATGGCCGCCTGCCATGGCGCGGCGCTCGTCGCGCTCATCGCGTTCACGCCGCTCTACATGCGCATGATCGGCATCGGCGATCCGGCGCAAGTAAGCTGGGCTCTGCTGACGATCAGCGGCTGCATCGGCGTGTCCGCGATGATCACCGGACGCCTCATCACAAGCACCGGCTACACGATGATCCTGCCGTCGATTGGCTCCACCGGCACAACGATCATGCTGCTTTATCTCGCCACGCAGGCGGGTCGCCAGACGTTCGATCAGTTTCTTCTCTGGGCGGGCATTACAGCCATCTTCATGGGCACGGTGATGGGCGTTGTGCAGGTGACCATCCAGACCGCAGCGGGGCGGCGCATGCTGGGCGTTGCGTCCGGGTCCATCCAGTTTGCGCGCAGCGTCGGCGCATCCTTCGGCGCGGCCCTGTTTGGCGCGGTTCTTTTTGCGACGGCGGCTGCGAGCGACCCCGCTGCAGGCGCGTTGTTTGTGGAAATCTTGCAGCAAGGCCCCGCCGCGCTTGAGGGGCTTGATCCGGCGCGCAATGCGGCGTTGAACGCTGTCATCGCGCGCGGTTTCTCCAACGCGTTTCTGGCGCTCGCCATCTTTACGGGAATTGGGGCGTTGCTGGCCTGGATGAACCCGCAACGCCGCGTTTGAAGTCCCGCTTCAGTTTGCCATCAACACAGGCACTTGCGCCTTCGCCAGAATATGTGACGTGGCGCCGCCGAAGATCATCTGCCGAAGGCGGCTTTGCGTGTAGGCGCCCTTGATGAGCAAGTCGCCGCCCAGTTTCGCCGTCTCGTCGAGGATCGACTCGCCGTCAGAGCGTCCGCGCGGGCGCGTCACCGCTTCAGCGTTGACGCCGTGAAAGCGCAACGTCCGCGCCAGGATTTCGCCCGGCGGGCCATCAACGCCAAAGCCCTCAATGGTGAGAACGAATACGCGTCTGGCCTTCAGCAGCAGGGGCATCGCGAACGCCACGGCGCGCGCCGTTTCAGTGCTCTGGTTCCATGAAATGACGATGGTGTCGCCAAAGGGTTTGACGGGCGTCGATGGCGCCAGCAGCACGGGCCGCCCGCTCTCGAAGATGGCGGCCTCCGCCGTCGCCATGCGCGGGTCGCCGCGATCAGAGCCGGGTCGGCCCATGATCGCAATGTCAAATGCCCGCGCCATCGCGGCAGCCTGACTGTCGCCTAGCGAGTGTTCGCCCGACCATGAACATGTCGGCGTTGCGCTGCCGCCCGGACCACCGGGCGCATGCAACGGCACGCCGTTTTCCATCATGAAGCTCTCAAACTTGCGATGCGCTTCGTCGGCGATTTCAAGCCACGCGTTCTGGTCCGACGCAGTCCAGCTCACGGGCATATCAAAGGCCACAAGGTCCGGCAGGTCAGGGCCGAGCGGGGCCCCTTCGATGTTGCTTCCAAATTGACGCGCCAGAACAGCAGCGGTCCCGAGCACACAATCGATCGATGAATGCAGTTCGACCGGTACAAAAATGCTTCTCATGTTCCCCTCCACACCGCCTCTCCCGAAGGATCTCCCCGAGGCGCATGAACAGCCTCTTATACACCATCGTTGCTGTCTTGCCTTGTGTTCGTTTTGGCGTCATTGCGGAGGAGCGTCCGCTGCTGTAAGCGCCCGGTTTGACGCTTCATGGACCGGTCCCTAGATTGCCAGCCCGATGGACCCGAGCGGAGAGCCTTGCACGCCATGACAGAAGCCTATCTTTGCTCGGGCGTGCGCACGCCTGTCGGGCGTTATGGCGGTGCGCTTTCCTCCGTGCGTCCCGACGACCTGCTGGCGGGCGCGCTGACTGCCTTGCTGGCGAAGACGCCGGGCCTTCCCGCGCACGCTGTTGAGGAGGTTTTTGCGGGCTGCGCCAACCAGTCGGGTGAGGACAATCGCAACGTGGCGCGCATGGCGCTTTTGCTAGCTGGCATCTCGCAGGAAACGCCTGGCACCACCATCAACCGCCTGTGCGGCTCTGGCCTCGACGCTGTCGGCACAGCGGCGCGCGCGATCCGGTCCGGCGAGATGGACGTGGCGATTGCGTGCGGCGTCGAGAGCATGTCGCGGGCGCCTTTCGTGATGGGCAAGGCCACAGAAGCATTTGGGCGCGATGCGCAATTGCAGGACACGACCCTTGGCTGGCGCTTCATCAACCCGAAGATGAAGGCGATGTACGGCGTCGACGCCATGGGCGAGACGGCTGAAAACGTCGCGGACGACCACAACATTTCCCGCGCTGATCAGGACGCTTTTGCGTTGCGCAGCCAGATGCGCGCCGCGCGCGCCATCGCGGCGGGCCGGCTCGCCAGGGAAATCGTCGCCGTTGAAATCGCCGACCGCAAGGGCGTAGTCACAAGTGTTTTACGCGATGAACATCCGCGCGAAACCACCCTCGAAAAACTCGGCGCGCTGAAGCCGATTTTCCGCAAGGACGGCTCTGTCACCGCGGGCAATTCGTCCGGCATCAATGACGGCGCCGCTGCTGTTCTCATCGCGTCTGAAAGGGCGGTGAAGGCGTATGGCCTGACGCCGCTGGCGCGCATCGCGGGGCTGGCGACGGCGGGCGTCGCGCCGCGCATCATGGGCATCGGGCCCGCGCCCGCAACGCTGAAGTTAATGCAGCGGCTCGGGCTGACCATCCGTGATTTTGATGTTATCGAACTCAACGAAGCCTTTGCAGCGCAGGCCCTGGCTGTCACGCGTGCGCTGGGGTTGGCCGACGACGAAGAGCGCGTCAATCCCAACGGCGGCGCCATCGCTTTTGGCCATCCGCTTGGCATGTCCGGCGTGCGCATTGCGCTGTCGGCCGCCATTGAAATGAACGAGCGCGACGCCAAACGCGCGCTTGCCACCATGTGCATCGGCGTCGGACAGGGCATCTCGCTCGCTCTCGAACGCCCTGTCTGACTGCGGAGGACATGATGAAGGTCGCTCTTATCCAGATGAACTCAGGCTCTGACAAGAGCGCCAATCTCGCCGCCGCGCGCGAACTGATCGAGCGCGCTGTGGCGGAAGAAAAGCCTGACTGGGTGTGCCTGCCAGAGGTTTTTGACTACATGGGCGGCTCGCGCGCGGAAAAGCAGGCCATCGCTGAAGTTCTCCCCGGCGGGCCTGCATGGACCATGTTGCGCGATCTCGCCCGCAAGCACGGGATATTCATCCACGGCGGCTCGATCCTTGAATCCATCCCCGGCGAAGATCGCGTTGGAAACACGACGGTGGTGTTCAACCGTTCGGGCGAAGAAATCGCGCGTTATCGCAAGATACACATGTTCGACATCACCGCGCCCGACGGGCAGCAATATCATGAGAGCGCCGCCATGAAGCCCGGCGACGGCGTCATGACCTATGATTGCGAAGGCGTCACGGTTGGCTGCTCGATCTGTTACGATCTGCGCTTCCCTGATCTGTTTCAGGCGCTCGTCGCGCGCGGCGCGCAGATGATCGCGTTGCCCGCCGCCTTCACCCTGCAAACCGGCAAAGACCATTGGGAAGTGCTGCTGCGCGCCCGCGCCATCGAAACCGAAACCTACATGTGCGCGGCGGGACAAACTGGCATTCACATGCAGGGCAACGAACAGCGCGCCACCTATGGCCATTCGCTTGTCGCAGATCCATGGGGCCACGTTGTCGCACGCGCGTCGGATGGCGTGGGCTATGTTGCGGCCCGTATCGACCCCGCGCGCGTCGCCAAAGTGCGCGCGATGATTCCGGTGGCGAACCACAAGGTCAAATTGACATGACGAATGCCGGTTCTCCGCTCGACAAGCTCGATCTCGAGCGGTTGTTTTCGCCCGAGTCCAGGCGCTCGCCGGAGATGGAGGCCGTGTTCGCTTTCGTTCAGGAGGAGGACAAGAAACTTCCCGACCAGTCGAAGATGACATTCGCCGAACAGCGTCAGGTGCGCGCGGGATCCTACAAGCGCTGGAACTCAAATTTGCCAGCCGTGCGCAGCGTTGAGCGCTTCAAGATTGATGGCCTCACCGATGCGCCCCCCTTCAGCGTTGAACTTGTCACCCCGCTCGATTGCGCGCGCGGTTGCATTGTCTATATGCACGGCGGCGGCTGGACATTCGGCGGTCTCGACTCCCACCCCAACATTGCGTTCAACCTTGCTGTCGCGACGAAGACGCGCGTGATGTCGGTTGATTATCGCCTTGCGCCGGAACATCCTTTTCCCGCCGCGCTCGACGATGTGGTCGCCGCCATTCGTTATGTCGTGAAGCGCAGCGGCAATGATGCAGATTTCGCAGGCCCCATCGGCATTGCGGGCGACAGCGCGGGCGCCAATCTCGCCATGGCCGCAACCATGCGCGAGAGTGAAGCCGGTCGCAGGCGTCCCGATGTCGTGCTCGGTTTCTATGGCGTGTGGGGCTGCGATTTTGATACGCGCTCTTACCGGCGCTTTGGCGTTGGCCACGGCCTCAATGAAGCAGGCATGCGCAAGTTTCTGGATTTCTACGCCCCCGGCGGCGATGGCCCTGGCGCGCTGCGTTACGATCCACTTGTCTCGCCGCTCTACGCCAGCGAAGCGACCATGGCGAAAATGCCGCCCGTGTATCTCAGCGCTGCGGGCCTTGATCCGCTGCTGTCAGACACGATTGCGATGGCGCGCAAGCTGGACGAGGCGGGCGCTGTTTATGACGTGAACGTGCATGAAGGCGTGCACCATGGCTTCATGCAGATTACTTCACGCCTCAGCGAGGCGCGCAGCGCCTATGAACTGGCGGGCGCTTTCTGGATGAAGCACGCGCGCTGATCGGCGTTACGACGCCAGATCAGCCACGACAGAGTCGAGAACGGGGAAGCCTTCCTGCGAGACGCGGATGCGCCCGTCGGGCGCCTCTTCGATCATGCCGTCGTCCATCAGTTCGCGCACGCGGGAGCGATCAAGCTGGCGTCCACGCACAAGTTCGTAGCGCGCTGGCAGGATGCCTTCCGACAAACGCAGGCCCATGAGCAGGAACTCG
This sequence comes from Hyphomicrobiales bacterium, assembly GCA_031428455.1. Taxonomy (GTDB): domain Bacteria; phylum Pseudomonadota; class Alphaproteobacteria; order Rhizobiales; family Beijerinckiaceae; genus Terripilifer. Next base: position 26,585 of record JANPPJ010000135.1, read on the forward strand.
TCGCCCTGTTCCTCTTGCGAAAGGGGCTCGTCCTCGATCAGGCCATGGCCGTCCGTCTCGACGCAGGTGAGCCACATCTCGGGATGTTTCTCGGTCGATTGCGCAAAGCGCCCGCGATTGGTGACGATGCGCCCATGGGCGCCCGGACCCACGCCCGCGTACTCGCCATAGCGCCAGTAGACCAGATTGTGTGCGCTCTCTTCGCCGCGCCGCGCGTGATTTGAAATTTCGTAGCGGAAGAGGCCAGCTTTCTCAGTGACGTCCTGCGTCACGTCCCAAAGCGCCCGCCCGGTCTCGGGGTCAGGCGTCACGAGCTTGCCCGCCCTCTCCAGGCGCTCGAACATCGTGCCCGGCTCGATTGTGAGCTGATAGAGCGAGAGGTGCCCCCCCGCGCGCTTGGACGCTTCCGTCAGTTCCGTACGCCATTGGTCGGGCGTCTGGCCCGGCCGGGCGTAAATCAGGTCGAACGAGAAGCGCTCGAAAATGGCTGACGCCACGCCCACCGCGATCATCGCTTCGGCGGCTGTGTGCATGCGGCCCAACGCGCGCAAATCCGCGTCGTTCATGGCCTGCACGCCCAGCGACACGCGATTGACGCCCGCCGAGCGATAGCCCTTGAAGCGCCCCGCCTCCACGGAGGTTGGATTGGCTTCCAGCGTGATTTCGGCGCCCGGTTTGATGGTCCAGGCCTGGCCGATCGCCTCGATGATGGCGCCGACGGTCTCGGGCTTCATGAGCGATGGCGTGCCGCCGCCAAAAAAAATCGACGCGACTTCACGGCCCGGCGAAAGGGCGGCTCGATGGGCAATCTCGGCGCGGAAGGCTGCAATGTAGCGCGATTCATCAATGCCCGTCGTGCGTACGTGGCTGTTAAAGTCACAATACGGGCACTTGGACAAACAGAATGGCCAATGAACGTAAACGCCAAACCCCGGGTCCGGCGCACCGTTCTGGCTCGTTACGATTCGCGACGCCATGCCTCGCTTATGACACGCCCTTTCGGTGCGGTCACCCGGCGGACGGCAAAAGGCGAGGGTTACAATGAATCCCCGCCTTTTCGGATGTCAGACACTTGCCGTGTAAGGTTAGCGCAGACCCAGGAAAGAAAGCACGACGAGAACGACGACAATCAGACCCACAATATAGATGATGCTGTTCATGATTCTCTCCAATGGAGGCTTGGGACGGCCTGTTTTTCAAACGTCCCCAGCACGGTGACCCTGCGCCGCCAACGCGGCTCTAACAGGAAAGGTTCCGGTTGAGTTTCAACGACTCCCCAATCGTCAAACGTCCGGCCCTCCATCGGGTTCTTGGCTTCTGGCCGCTCGCGCTCTACGGAGTCAGCGTCATTGTGGGAGCGGGAATTTATGTGGCGATCGGGGAAGTGCAGGCCCGCGCCGGTTCGTCTGCGCCAGTGTCCTTCCTCATCGCCGGGATTGCCGCCGCTCTGACGGGATTGAGCTACGCCGATCTTTCCAGCCGCTGGCCCCATTCGGCCGGCGCCGCCGCCTTCGTGGAGCAGGGGCTTGGCTCGCCGTGGCTCGGCCGGGTCGTGGCGCTGGCGCTCACCCTCGCCGTATGCGTATCGGCGGCGTCCATCGCCAGCGGTTCGGTGAAGTATTTCGTCCTGATCGTGGCGCTGCCTGAGCTGGTGATCATCTCGATCCTGATCATCGGCTTCACGTTGCTGGCGCTGGGCGGGGTTCGCCAAAGCGTCGGCTTCGCTGCTGCCCTGGGACTTGTGGAAGTTGGCGGCCTTCTGGCGGTCATAGCGACCGGCCTCGTCAAGGCGCCCGCATACGATGTGATGGCGCTAACCCCGACATTGACCCAATGGCCCGGCGTCATTGGCGGCGCCTTCATCGCATTCTTTGCGTTCATCGGCTTCGAAGCGCTGGCGAATATGGGGGAGGAGACAAAAGACCCCACGCGCACCTTGCCGCGCGCGATTCTGGCCGCTGTTGCGCTCAGCATCTTTCTTTATGTGGCGGTGGCCACAGCGGCGGTCTGGGCCGGGCAGTCCGGCGCGGGCAACCCGTTGCTGACTTTATTCACCGGAGAGGCCGCCTTCGCCTTCGCGCTGGTCGGCGCGTTGGCAATTTCCAATGGCGTTCTGGTGGAAATCATCATGCTGTCGCGCCTGTTTTACGGCATGGCGTCCAAAGGCCATGCGCCGTCGTTCCTGGCGACCGTGAGCGAACGCACGCAGACGCCTGTTGCTGCGACGCTTCTGGCTGGCGGTCTGGTGCTTGCTATCGCGCTGTTCGTTCCTTTCGAGCGACTTCTGTCGCTGGCCAATCTGCTGACGCTCGCAGTCTTTACGATGGTCAACATTGTCGCCGTTCGTGTGCGCGCCGATCCCGCCGCCCCGCCAAGTGGCGTGTGGGCGCCTGCCTGGACAGCGCCGCTTGCCGTGCTGATGACGCTTAGCCTCGCGCTGTCTGAATTTTTCTGACGCGCCATTTCACAAGGCCGCGCGAAGGCGTACACGAAGCTAGGCGCGCACAGGCCTTGAGACTTGAGGAGGACGAACGGGAGGATGGCAGTCAGCGACATCAAATACCGCCTGCTGATCCCGTTTCTGCTTCATTCGGCCCTGTTCCAGATCGTCACGGCGCTGACCCGCGTCACGGTCTCCTATCGCTCCATCGAACTTGAATTGCCGGTGGCGTGGTACGGCGCGATCTCGTCCGGCTATGCGCTGCTGCCGATTTTTGTCGCTCTGCCGCTTGGTCGCTGGATCGACAGTGGCCGCGATTCACAGGCCATCTGGGCGGGGTCCGCCTTCACGCTCGCCGCCAATCTCGGTCTCTGGTTCGCGCCCAATTCGCCGTGGCATCTGCTGGCGTTCACGGTCATCGGCGGCATCGGCCATCTGTTCCTGATGGCGGGGCACCAGATGTTCGTGCTGCGCTGCACCGGCCCGGCGGGGCGCGAGGCGGTTTTGGGCCATTACATGGTGGCGCTCGCTCTGGGCCAGATGATCGGGCCGCTCATCGTTGGCTGGACGGCGGGGTCGGCGGCCGTCGCGCCGACTGCGCCGCTGTTCGCGCTGGCTCTGGTTTTGTCGGCGGCCACATTGCTCGGCGCCTTCGCGATGCCCGCCACAAAGCCGGACCCTGCCGGAACCACACGGCCCGCCCCCGCCTCGATCAACGAACTGCTGCACGTGCGCGGGCTTGTCGTCGTGATTCTGGCCAGCGTGATGACCGTCGCGTCCATGGATCTGTTCATGATCTACATGCCGCTGCTGGGCGCAGAGCGCGGCATCGGCGCATGGCATGTGGGCATGCTGTTGATGACGCGCGCCCTGGCCGCCATGGCGTCGCGATTGTTCTATGCCTACATGATCGCAGCGCTGGGCCGCGCCAATCTTACGTTGGCGACGATGGTCTGCGGCGCCGTGGGTTTTGCGGTGCTCGCCGCAACTGACTCGCTGCCCGTGATGTATTTCGCCGTCGCCTGCATGGGCTTTGGCCTCGGTCTGGCGGTGGTGCTCTGCCTGTCGAACGTGGTGGAGCTGGCGCCAACGTCGGCGCGGGGCGTGGCGATGACCATGCGCCTTACCGGCAATCGCATGGGCCAGTTCATCTTCCCCTTCTTCGCCGGCCTGCTGGGCGCAGCGGCAGGCGTCGGCGCCATTCTGGGAGTGACCTCCGTTGCACTTCTGGCGTCAGCTATCGCCACATGGCGCAGCATCGCGGCGCGCAAATCGCCGTGACGCTTTGAGCTTGCCCTTCGCGTAGTTTTCCGCGATTTCTGTGCAGGGAAACGCTTTAAAAAACGCATCAACAAGGGGCGAGCATGAAAGCCGCAATCTTCCACGAATATGGTCCGCCTGACGTCCTCAAATACGAGGACGTGCCGATGCCCGAGCCGCGCGAAGGCGAAATCCGCATCAAGGTGCGCGGCGCCACGGTTAATCGCGTGCTGGATGTCGCGCTGCGGCGCGGCGCGCAGATGCAACGCAAGGCGGCGTTGCCGTGCATTCCCGGCGTTGATTGCGCAGGCACGGTTGACGCTATCGGCCCCGGCGTGACGCGCTGGAAAGTGGGCGACCGCGTGGTGGCCGCCGGCGGCATGCCGCTTGATGTCGTGCGCGAAGACGAGGCGGACTACAAGGGCCCGCAGGGCATGATGGGTATCCGGCGTCCCGGCGGCTTTGCTGAATACGTTTGCGTGCCGTCAATCGCCGCAGCGCCTCTCCCCGAGGGGCTTTCTTTCCATGAAGCCGCCGTGGTGATGCGCCATTGCCCCACTGCGTGGAATCTTCTGATCAACGTTGCAGACCTTAAAAAGGGCGAGTGGGTGCTCATCATGGGCGCCAGCGGCAATCTCGGTCAGGTCGGCATCCAGATCGCCAAGAACGTCATTGGCGCCAAGGTCATCTGCACGGCAGGCTCGCGCGCCCGCGCAGACAAGGGCCTTGAGCTCGGCGCCGACTACGCGATTGATTATTCAACGCAGGATATCCTTGGCGAGATCATGAAGATCACCGACGGCAAGGGCGTCAACGTGATCTACGACAACATCGCCAATCCGGACGTGTTGCCCAAGGCGTTTCACGGACTGGGCGAAAAGGGCCGTCTTGTCACAGCAGGCGCGCACGGTGGGCCGAATGTGATGATTGATTTCTTCCATCTTTATGATCGCAAGATCACCATCAAGGGCCAGCCCGGCTCAAGGAAGGAAGATTTGCCGAAGTGTTTTGCGGCGGCGGCGGAAGGCAAGATCAAGGCGCCTGTGGCGCATGTTCTGCCTCTCTCGCAGGCACGAAAAGCGCACGAGATGATGGAGTCCGACCCTGGCATGGGCAAAATCGTGCTCGATCCCACCATGGATTGAGCGAAAGCCAGCGCATGAAAAAGCCCCGGAAGCGCGCTTCCGGGGTTTCGCTTTATCTTGATGCTGCGCAGCTTACTCGACCATGGTGATCTTGCGCATCCGCTCGATGGTCTCTTCGGGCGCCGACAGGGTGTCGGCGATGATCTTCGCCAGTTCCTCACCGGTGGCCGGCTCGAAATCGAGCTGGCCCTTCTGCACTTCAGCAAGAAGCTCCGGGTCCTTCATTGCGGCGTTGAAGGCCACGCGCAATGCCTGCACACGGTCGGCAGGCACGCCGGGAGGCGCCAGGAACGGACGGCCGATTTCAGCGCTCGACAGCGCGAAGGTCATCAGCCTGCGGTCAGCATCGTTGGTCATGAGTTCGACCGCCGTGGGTACGTCCTTGAGTTCGGGCGAACGCTTCATTGTGTACTGCATAGGGAGGGCCGCGCGGCCTTCCGTCAGCCAGATCATGCGCGTGCTCTTCATCGTGTTCCACGAGGTAAGCGCGCCATCCATTTCGCCCCGTTCGACAGCGAGCAGGCCGTCCGTTGAGCCCGGATAACCGCGCACGACCTTGAACTTCGTGCCCAGCGTCGCGTTCAGCAGGCGCGGATACGAGTCAGACGGTGAGCCCGGGCCGGTGGAAGCCACAGGCGTTTCGTGCTTCTTCGCGCCCTCGATCGTGTGCCCCGGCGACTTGGTCGACAGCACATGGATCTCGGTGTTCGAAGTGGCGCGGCCGATCCAGTTGAACTCGTTGGACTTGTACTGGACCGCCCTGTTCTTCAGCGCCTCTTCGATCGCGACGTTCTGTGTCGTGATGGCCATGGCCGTGCCGTCCTTGGGCGCGGAGCGGAACATGAAATTTGTTGCGGTCAGTCCGCCAGCGCCCGGCATGTTCGAGCCGATCACCGTCGGATTGCCGGGAATGTGCTTGCCGATGTGGCGCGCCACCATGCGACCGAAAAGGTCGTACGTGCCGCCGGGCGAGAAGGCGATATAAATCGTAACCGTCTTGCCCTTGTAGAAGTCGGCCACCGATTGGGCCTGCGCGCTCGCGCCAAAAGCAACAACGGCCGCGGCCGCCAAAAGCGTCGTGTGAAGTTTTTTCATTCTCTCCCTCCCTTCCAGGGGGCCCGTTTCCGGGCGGTCCTCCGATTAAGCAAGCGGGGGGCTCAGATGCAAGCGCTGAGCGCAGGAACGCCCCGCCGCCAAGCTCCCAGGACGAGGGCCTGCGTCAACTTGTCCGCTTTCTTGCGAGGCGCTCGCAGCCCTGATCGTAAAGTCCCCGCGGGAGCATCCCTGGAGTTTGGCAAATCAGGCGCCGGCCAGACTTGGCGCGGCCTTCGTTGAACCTCTATAGTCCGCGCAACTTGCGCACGGGAAAGCCCGGCGCAGCCCGGGCGTTGACACAGGCGCTCTTGATCGGAGGGGAAACGAATGGAAGGCATCAAAAACATCGCCCGCGCAGCGTCGGCGGCGACGCTTGGCGTGCTGCTGGCGGCTCCGGCTTCGGCGCAGTCGGTGGCTGATTTCTACAAGGGCAAGACCGTCAACGTGCTGATTGGCGTGGGCGTCGGCGGCGAATACGATCTGCACGCCCGCATTGTCTCCCGCTACATCGGCAAGCACATTCCAGGTAGCCCCACGCTGGTGCCGCAGAACATGCTGGGCGCGGGCGGCGCCAAGATGGCCGCCTATCTTGCCGACGTTGCGCCCAAGGATGGCACGAACATCGGCATGATCGCCAACAATTTCCCCGCCATGCAGGCGGCGGGCGTCGAGCTGATTCGCTTCGATATCGGCAAATTCCAGTGGATCGGCTCGATCTCGCCCACAGTTGAGACCATGACCGTGTGGAAGACCGCCGGCGTCAGCACGATTGAAGAAGCGCGGCAGAAAGAAGTCATCGCGGGCGCCAGCGGCAAGGGCGCGATTACCTACTCGTTCCCCGCCATGCTGAACGATTTCCTTGGCACGAAATTCAAGATCGTCGTTGGCTATCAGGGCGGCAACGCGATCAATCTGGCCATGGAGCGCGGCGAGGTGCAGGCTCGCAACAACACATGGTCGAGCTGGAAGGTGACCAAGCCCGACTGGGTGAAGGCGGGCGATATCAAGATTCTTGCTTACGCTGGCCCGACGCCCAAAGATCTTCCCGGCGTACCCGCCGTCCGCGATCTTGTGAAGAACGAGGATGACCGTCGCATTGTCGATCTTGTCGTCTCGGGCACTGAGCTGGGCCGCCCGCTCGCGTTTGCAGGCGGCGTGCCGGCCGATCGCGTCGCTGTCTTGCGCAAGGCCTTCATGGACACGATGAAGGATACCGATTTCATGCAGGAGGCCGCAAAGCTCCAGATCGAGATCGATCCGGTCAGCGGCGAGCATATGCAGAAGGTCGTCGCCGACGTGCTCGCGACCCCAAAGAACCTGGCCGAACGAGCCCGCGCACTGATCGAGTAATTGCCTCGTTTCCAGACGGGCCTCGCGCTAGAATACACTCAACACGGCCGCGTTCGCGCGGCCGCTTCCACATCGGGGATCAGCAATGAACGTGCAGTTCAAAGGCAGACGTGAGGACTATCGCCTTGTCACCGGGCAGGGGAAGTACACGTCCGACTGGTCGTTCCCCGATGAAGCGTCCGGCTTTTTCCTGCGGGCAGATCGTGCGCATGCAAAAATCATATCGCTCGACGCCAGCGCCGCGCGCGCGCATCCCGGCGTGCTGTGCATCCTCACGGGCGATGATGTGCGCGACTGCGCCCCCCTTCCCCCGCTCGTCAAATATCCGGGAGTCGGCGGCATGCCGCTGCGCCTCACGGGGCGCGATGTTCTCAGCCGCGACCGCGTGCGCTACGGCGGCGAGCCTGTCGCGTTTGTTGTCGCCACAACCCTCGCCATCGCCATGGACGCGGCGGAGATGATCGAGGTCGAATACGAGGATTTGCCCGTCGTGCTCGATGCTGAAAAAGCGCTGCAACCCGGCGCTCCGCTTCTCTATGACGCCATCGAGAACAACCTCGCCTTCGACTACGAATACGGTGATCGCGCGAAGACCGAAGAGGCGTTCGCCCGCGCCGCGCACGTCACAAAACTGACCCTCGACGCCGCGCGCATCGCCGGCAATCCCATGGAGCCTAAAGCCTGCGTCGCAAAATACGACGCGGCCAAGGACATGTACGATGTGTATGTGCCGACGCAAGGCATCACGCTCATGCGCCCCGGTCTCGCAGTGGCGGCTGGCGTGCCGGAAGAGAAAATCCGCGTCTACGCGCTGGATGTCGGCGGCGGGTTTGGCGTTCGCGGAGAGGCGTATCCTGAATTTGTCGCCTGCATGATCGCGGCGCAGAAAATCGGCAAGCCGGTGCGGTGGGTGTCAACGCGCTCGGAGACAATCCTGTCCGATCATCATGGACGCGGCGCCAAGATGACCGGCGAGCTGGCGCTGGATGCCGATGGCAAGTTCATCGGCTTGCGTATCCAGTGGATCGTCGATTGCGGCGCCCATCTGTCAGGCCCCGGCCCGTTCATCAACACGATGGCGCCCAGCGTTCACGCCGCGACCGTGTATCAAATCCCCACGCTTGTCGGCCTGCATCGCCTTGTGCTGACCAATCGCACGCCCACCACCGCCTATCGCGGCGCCGCGCGGCCCAACGTCAGCTATCTCATGGAGCGCCTCGTTGAAGAGGCCGCGCGCGAAACGGGCCGCGACCGCATCGAACTGCGCAAGAAAAACCTCATCCCCAAGAAGGCGTTCCCCTACAAGACGCCCACGGGCTCGGTGTACGACAGCGGCGATCCGGCGGGCCTGCTCGCAGACGTGCTGAAAGAGGCGGACTGGAAGGGCGTCGAAAAACGCCGCAAGGCTGCGCAGAAGCGCGGAAAGCTCTACGGCGCAGCGTGTTCGCTGTTCATCGAGCCGTCGGGCGGCGGCGCCGCGCCGCGCGAGGAAGCCGCGATCCGCTTCGGCGACAACGGCAATCCCGTGCTCTACACCGTGTCCGGCCCGTCAGGTCAGGGCCACGAGACGGTCTTTCCGGAAATCGTCGGCCGCATCTTTGGCGTCGACCCCGAGAAGATCACCTTCCGCGCCAGCGATCCCGATGGCCCCACGCTCATCGGCCTTGGCACTATCGGTTCGCGCTCCATGATGACCCACGGCAGCGCGTTGTCGAACGCCGCCAACACGGTCATCGTCAAAGGCCGCGAACTGGCCTCCAAACACTTTGAAGCCGCCGAGGCCGACATCGAGTTTGGCGATGGAAACTATCGCGTGCGCGGCACCGATCTGTCCATCGGCCTGCTCGATCTGGCCAAGAAATACGCGACCGGCGGCGAGAACCCGCTCGACACCATCGACTCTCATCCCATGACGTCAAACTTCCCCACCGGCGCGCACATCGCCGAGGTTGAGATCGATCCCGAAACCGGCGTCATCGACATTGTGAAATACGTTGCGGTCGATGACGCGGGCGTGGTGCTCAACCATACGCTGGCCGAGGGCCAGGTGCATGGCGGCATCATGCAGGGACTGGGGCAGGTGATGGGCGAGATCTGCATCTATGACGAGACCAGCGGCCAGATGATCACCGGCTCGTTCATGGATTATTTCATGCCCCGCGCCGACCTGCTGCCGCCGCTCGCCATCTTCGACCGGCCCATCCCATCGCCCAACAATCCGCTGGGCGTGAAGGGTGTTGGAGAAGCGGGCACCACAGGCGCGGTGCCCACAGTGACAAACGCCATCATCGACGCGCTCCGTCCGCTTGGGATTAACGACATCGCCCTCCCAGCCACGCCGCACAAGGTGTGGGGCATGATCAACGGGGCGCGGAAGTAGCCGCACTTTCCCTCTCCCGCAAAGCGGGGGAGGGTGGCCCTCGCGCAGCGAGGGTCGGGAGGGGGGAATGGCGCCAGTATCAGGCGAGCAGTTGAAGTTCGCACGCAAGTTACGCCGCCAGATGACGCACGCTGAAACGCTGTTGTGGAATGCCCTGCGGCGCAACGGACTTTCCGGCTTTCACTTTCGCAGGCAAGTTTCCATTGGCCGCTATGTGGTCGATTTTCTCTGCGCCGCCGAGCGCCTCATCATAGAACTAGATGGCGCGCCCCATGAACGCGAGGCGCAACAGGTGCATGATATCGCGCGCGATGATTGGCTGCGATCCGAGGGCTACGCAATTCTGCGATTGCCGAACGATCTTGTCATAGGCGGCGGCAACATCCCGTTGGACATGATTGTCGCTGAGGCGCAGCGGCTCAAGCGCCTTCGTGTTGGGAAGGTAGGCGACTAAGCGCCCCCTCCCGACTGGCTCCGCCAGCCACCCTCCCCCGCTGCGCGGGAGAGGGATTCGCGCACATCTATTCAGCTCCAAATAAAACAACGCTTTTACTCCCTCTCCCGCAAAGCGGGGGAGGGTGGCCCTCGCGCAGCGAGGGTCGGGAGGGGGCCCTTCACCCTCACCCCAGACACTTGCTCGCCAGCGTCTGAAACGCTCTTGCCCTGTGCGACAGCGCTTGCGATCCATCGGCCGGAATCCCGTGCTTTTCTTCCGAGGTCATCTCGCCAAACGTCAGCTCATGACCATCTGGCTGGAAGAAGGGATCGTAGCCAAATCCCTTCTCGCCGCGCGGCGAGTCGATGAAGCCAAACACCTTGGCCTCAAAGGTTTCCAGATGCCCGTCGGGCCAGCAGATCGCCAGCGCGGAGACGAAATGCGCGCGCCGCTGCGCAGGCTCCACCGCGCCGCGCTCTTTCAGCATCTCCATGATGCGGCCCATGGCGGAAGGGAAGTCGCCCGTCTCCTTGGCCCAGCGCGCCGAATAGATGCCCGGATCGCCGCCCAGCGCATCGACGCACAGTCCTGAATCATCAGCGAAGGAGGGCAGGCCAGAGACCTCCGCCGCCGCACGGGCCTTGATTTGCGCGTTGGCGAGGAAGGTCGTCCCCGTCTCGTCGGGCTCCGCCAGTTCAAGCTCGCCTGCTGAGACGGCGTCGATCCCGTAAGGCGCCAGCAATTCCTTCATCTCGCGCAGCTTTCCTGAATTATGCGTGGCGATCACCACGCGGCCTTCAAGCTTGCGATGCGTCCGTTGTTCGCTCATCATTGTTTTCCATCAAAGCCGAAATCTCTTCCGCCGCGTTATAGGCGAGACAGCGCCAGGCGGCGAGCCAACACTGCGAACCAAGACGCCAGCCAGAACCAGCGCAACAGGCAAGGGAGCACACGATGACGTCCCACAGCGAAAGCCCACTCGGCCTTCTGGAGCCCGCACGGCTCGTGCCTCTTATTGCGATTGAGCGGCTGGAGGATGCCGTGCCGCTGGCCCGCGCATTCGTGGAGGCAGGGCTGCCGACGCTGGAAATCGCGCTGCGCAACAAGGTCGCGCCCCACGCCATCCGCGAAATCCGCGCGCATGTGCCCGAAGCCATTCCCGCTGCAGGCAATGTGATGACGCCCCATGATCTCGCCATCGCCCGCGAGGCTGGCGCGCGCTTCGCCTTCTCGCCGGGTTCTACGCCTGCGCTGCTGGAGGCGGCGGCGGGCATGCCCGACTTTCCCTTTGTGCCGGGAATAGCCACCGCGTCGGAATTGATGCTGGCGATATCGGCAGGCTTTCACGTCGTGAAGTTTTTCCCCGGCGCGGCCATGGGCGGCCCGGCAGCGCTGCGCTCCATGGGCTCAGCCTTCCCGCGCGCCCGCTTTGTGCCGACCGGGGGCACGAACGAGGACGACCTCGACGACTGGCTGGCGCAGCCCAACGTCATCGCAGTGGGCGGCTCATGGCTGGCCCCCAAGGGCGATATCGACCGCCGCGACTGGGCGGGCATCACCGCCCACGCCAAGGCGGCCGTGGCGCGTCATGGCGCGATCAGGCGGGGGTGAGGGTCTAGGCCGTCATACGCGGGCCTGACCCGCGTATCCAGACTCGTGATCAATTGTTTCACTGCACTTCTGGATGCGCGGATCAAGTCCGCGCATGACGCGCTATTGGGGTAGGGTCGCTTACTAGGACTCACCCCACCGTCAGCTTTTGCAAGGCGACCAACTCGCCGATGCCCTTCTTTGCGAGCGCCATCAGCTCGCCAAGCTGTGCTTCCGTGAAGGTCGCGCCCTCCGCGGTTGCCTGAATTTCAACGAGCGCGCCGCCGCCCGTCATCACAAAATTGCCGTCCGTCTGCGCGCCGGAATCCTCGATGTAGTCGAGGTCGAGCACGGAATGGCCCTGATACACGCCGCAGGAGATGGCGGCGACGTGCTCGCGCAGCGGCATGTCGCGGATCATCGAGCGGCCATGCATCCACTTCAGGCAATCATGCAGGGCGACCCATGCGCCCGTGATCGCGGCGGTGCGCGTGCCGCCGTCGGCCTGCAATACATCGCAGTCGATCACGATCTGCCGTTCGCCAAGCGCCTGCAAATCAACCACAGCGCGCAGCGAGCGGCCGATGAGGCGCTGGATTTCCTGCGTGCGGCCGGAAGGCTTGCCGGAGGTGACCTCGCGGCGGGTGCGCGTCTGCGTGGCGCGCGGCAGCATGGAATATTCCGCCGTCACCCAGCCCCGGCCCTGACCGCGCAGCCACGGCGGCGGCTTGTCTTCCAGCGAGGCGGCGCACAGCACATGGGTCTCGCCGAACTTGACGAGGCAGGAGCCTTCGGCAAACCGCGCGACATTGCGTTCGAGCGAGACGGCGCGCATCTGGTCGAGAGCGCGTTTGGACGGACGCATATTCATCTCCGGCGTAAAAGGTGCGCGGGTCTAATCCGAAACGGCGGCGCCGACAAGCCGCCTGACCTCACATGAACCCCGGCAAGCCAATATCGGCCCGTCCAGGCGCCTGCGCGCCCCGCCGGGCGCAGGTCCACGCGGCGCAAGCCCCGGCAAAAGTCAGCCAGCGGCGCAGCACATCGGATTCGATGGGCGCCGCATCCGGCCCCAGCGCATCGGCGCGCGCCATTTCCGCCAGCAGCGCAGCGGTGAACGCGTCCCCCGCGCCCACGGTGTCGACCACCTCCACGGCCGGGGCAAGTCCGTGAACTCGCGCCTCCCCGGCAAAAGCAGTTACCCCAAGCTCGCCCTTGGTGAGGACCGCAAGGCGCGGCCCCATGGCGCTCCAGCCCGCCATCGCCTCGAGCGGGTTCATGCCGGGATAGAGCCACGCCAAATCCTGCGCGCTCGCCTTCACGATATCGCTCAGGCGCACGCGCTCTTCCACAAGCGCAACAGTTTGCGCGCGCGGCGGCAGCACGCTGGGGCGGATGTTGGGATCAAAGCTGATGGAGGCGCGACCGCGCGCACTTTTCATCAGGGCAAGCACGCCATCGCCCGTGGGCGGCGTACACGCGTGGAAAGATGACACGTGCACATGCGCCACGCCGTCGGGCACATCATCCGGCGCCAGCGCATCCACATGCGCCGTGCCTGCAAGATAAAGCGTGAAGGCAGGCCCATGGGCGCCTTCATGCGAAACAAGCGCCAGCGGCATGGGCTTGTTGCTCTCGCGCAGCAGCGCGCAATCGACGTTGTTTGCAACGAGCGCAGCGCGAAACCGCGCGCCCCAGTCATCACGCGACACGGCGCCCGCGAAAGAAACATGCGCCCCAAGCGCGCCCAGCGCGCGGGCGGTGTTGTAAGCCGATCCGCCAAGCGCGGGCTCAAACCGCGCTGCGGCGCCAACGCCCACAGGCGTCATGTCGAGAATCGTCTCGCCGAGAACGAGGATGTTTTTCATTGAACGTGTCCCGCGCCCCACTGTGTGATTACTGCATGAGTGCCGTTAGTCTGTCGATCATGGGCCGGGTCCTCGCTCTTGTCCTCGCACCTACCATTGCCCTTGCCCTGGGCTGGAGTGCTGGCGCCCGGAGGCGCTTCCATCTTGTCCGGCGCCGCGTCTCCTGCTAGAGAACGCGCGCCCTTGGGAAACTGCGGGCGAAATCCGCTTGTCTTTTCCGGTCCGCGCTGGCCCGCCCTTGGATGAAATCCTCTGGCGGTGAGTCTCACAAGACGCCGGGCGAAGTCGAGCGCATCGCAACACAAACCCCGCTGGCGCACGGTCCGATCGGATAGACCGGACCTTTCAGGAGAAACAATGGCTAATACTCAATCCGGGTTCGCGCCCACGCGCGATGACTTCGCCGCCATGCTCGATGCGAGCTTCGGCGAGTCCGACGCGCTCGAAGGTTCGGTTATCAAGGGCATCGTCGTCGCCCTCGAAAAGGACATGGCTGTCATCGACGTCGGTCTGAAGACCGAAGGTCGTGTCGCCCTCAAGGAATTTTCCGGCCCCGGCCGCGACCAGATTTTGAAGGTCGGCGACGAGGTTGAAGTCTATCTCGAGCGCATCGAGAACGCGCTCGGCGAAGCGGTGATCTCGCGCGACAAGGCGCGCCGCGAGGAGAGCTGGGTCAAGCTCGAAAAGGCGTTCGAGGCCAAGGAAAAGGTCGAAGGCGTCATCTTCAATCAGGTCAAGGGCGGCTTCACGGTCGATCTCGATGGCGCCGTGGCCTTCCTGCCGCGCAGCCAGGTCGACATCCGCCCGATCCGCGACGTAACCCCGCTCATGGGCGTGCCGCAGCCGTTCGAAATCCTCAAGATGGATCGCCGCCGCGGCAACATCGTCGTGTCGCGCCGCACGGTTCTCGAAGAGAGCCGCGCCGAGCAGCGCCACGAAATCGTTGGCAAGCTCGAAGAGGGCCAGGTCATCGAGGGTACGGTCAAGAACATCACCGATTACGGCGCGTTCGTTGATCTGGGCGGCATCGACGGCCTGCTCCATGTCACCGACATCGCATGGCGCCGCGTCAACCATCCGACCGAAGTGCTCAACATCGGCCAGACGGTTCGTGTGAAGATCATCAAGATCAATCACGACACGCACCGCATCTCGCTTGGCATGAAGCAGCTGCTCGAAGATCCGTGGCAGGGCATCGACGCGAAGTATCCGCTGGAGGCTCGCTTCCACGGCCGCGTCACGAACATCACCGATTACGGCGCGTTCGTGGAGCTGGAGCCGGGCATCGAAGGCCTCATCCACGTTTCCGAAATGTCGTGGACCAAGAAGAATGTGCACCCCGGCAAGATCGTCTCGACGAGCCAGGAAGTGGACGTTCAGGTTCTCGAAGTCGATCCCGTCAAGCGCCGCATCTCGCTTGGCCTCAAGCAGACGCTTCAGAACCCCTGGGAAGCCTTCGCCGAGAAGTATCCGGTGGGCGCAGAGGTCGAGGGCGGGGTCAAGAACAAGACCGAGTTCGGCCTGTTCATCGGCCTGGAAGGCGACGTGGACGGCATGGTCCATCTCTCCGACCTCGACTGGAAGCGTCCGGGCGAGCAGGTGATCGAAGAGTTCAAGAAGGGCGACATGGTGAAGGCGCAGGTTCTCGACGTCGACGTCGAGAAGGAGCGCATTTCGCTGGGCGTGAAGCAACTCGGCGGCGACCCCTTCGCTTCGGCGAAGGCTCCCGAAGAGGGCGGCGCTGCTGGCGGCGAACTCCGCAAGGGCCTCGTCGTGACCTGCGAGATCACCGAAGTGAAGGAAGGCGGCCTCGATGTCCTTATCGTTGGCACCGACCTCACCGCCTTCATCAAGCGCAACGAACTGGCCCGTGATCGCGGCGACCAGCGCACCGAGCGCTTCGCTGTTGGCGAAAAGGTTGACGCCCGCATCACCCTGTTTGATCGCAAGGCCCGCAAGGTCGCTGTGTCGATCAAGGCGCTGGAAGTCGCCGAAGAGAAGGAAGCCATTGCGCAGTATGGCTCGGCCGACTCCGGCGCTTCGCTTGGCGACATCCTTGGCGCGGCCCTCAAGGCTCGCGAGACCAAGAAGTAATCAGACAGCCGACATCGGCATGTCCTGAGAAAAACACGAGCCCGCGCCACCCGGCGCGGGCTTTTTTGATGGTCGCGGCGCTGACGTTTCCTTGCGTCGTCGCCAACACCGCCGCCACCTTGTCTGCGACACGCCGCAGGCTTACGTTCCCGCAACATTCCAGCAGGTGAAGCCATGGCCGATCTCATCGCCGACCACATCATTGATCGCAGCCGCCTGCGCCGAAAGCTGTCGTTTTGGCGGGTTGTGTCGGCCCTCACCGTCATCATCGCCCTGGGCGCGATTGGCTGGCGCCTTGCGGGTGGCTCTGTCTCGCCGACCGACAAGCACATCGCACGGCTCTCTCTTTCGGGGCTCATCACCGGCGACCGCGAAACGCTGCAGCTCATTGAGCGGGTGGGCAAGTCGCAGGCCGCTGGCGTGATCGTCGCCATCGAAAGCCCCGGCGGCACAACGACCGGCGCGGAAAAGGTTTACGACGAACTGCGCCGTCTCGCGCTCAAGAAGCCCGTCGTCGCCGTCATCAACTCCACCGGCGCTTCAGGCGCTTATATTGCGGCGCTGGGCGCGGATCGCATTATCGCGCACGGAAATTCGCTGGTTGGGTCCATCGGCGTGCTGTTTCAATATCCGAACGTTTCGCGCGCCCTGAACACGCTGGGCGTGAAGATGGAGGAGATCAAGTCTTCGCCGCTGAAGGCGTCGCCCAATCCGTTTGAGGATGCGACGCCCGAAGCCCGCGCCGCAATGGACTCCCTTGTGGCCGATTCCTACGACTGGTTTCGCGGCCTGGTCCGCGAACGTCGTAATTTGACCGAGGCCGAATTGAAGATCGTTGCCGACGGTCGCGTCTTTACCGGTCGCCAGGCGGTCAACGTCAAGCTTGTTGATCAGCTTGGCACTGAGCGAGAAGCCATTGCGTGGCTTGAGTCCGAGAAAAACGTTGGCAAGGATCTGCCGGTGCGCGAGTGGCGTCGGCTCGCTGCTGGCGGGCGCTGGGACATTTTCAGCCTCGCATCGCTTGCTGATGTGGCCGGAGTGCCCGCGCTTGGCGCGTTTATTCGTCAGGCGCAAGCTCAATCGGACCGCGCGTCGCTTGACGGGTTATTGGCGCTTTGGCATGGTCGTGTAATTGTTGAATGAAGGAATGCCCTCCTTTTATTGGGGGAAAACAACATTTAAGGGGCGACGGTCGTGATCAAATCGGAACTGGTGCAGTGCATTGCTGACAAAAATCCCCACCTCTACCAGAGGGATGTGGAGAATATCGTCAACGCGATTCTCGGCGAGATCACCAATGCGCTGTCGCGCGGAGATCGCGTTGAGCTGCGCGGCTTTGGCGCGTTTTCCGTCAAGCAGAGAGACGCGCGCGTGGGACGCAACCCGCGTACGGGTCAGCACGTTGAAGTTCAGCAAAAGTATGTGCCGTTCTTTAAGACTGGCAAGGAAATGCGCGAACGCCTGAACGCCAAGGCCTGACGCAAAACCGCGACTGCGTTTGGCTGACGTTCGGCGCAAAACCACAAACCGGAGCGCCGATGACCGCCCTTCTGAAATGGATACTCCTCGTACCGGTGGCGCTCGTTGTCATCATGCTTGCGGTGGTTAATCGCGCGCCGGTAACCGTTGTCGTGGACCCATTTCCGCCAGCGTCAGCGAACCTTACCTTTGCGGCGCCGCTGTTTCTCATCATTCTTGTCTCCGTCATCACGGGCGTTTTGATCGGCGGCGCAGGCGCCTGGTTGTGTCAGGGCCGCAACCGGCGCGTGGCGCGTCAGGCGCAGGCCGAGGCCAATCGTCAACGCGTTGAAGCGGAGCGCCTGCGCTCGCAGGTCAACGCGTTCGCCAATTTGCCCGCGCCCGGCGCAAACACGCTGGCGTGAGGCTGGCGCCCTAGCCCATCCTGCAATAGGCTTTCGCTCTCACGGAGGGCGAAGGCCATGGCGAACACCACCAACGCGAACTCATTTGAAATCTCGCGCCGCGTTGCGCTGGCGGGCGCTGCGTCCATCGCCGCCATGGGCAGCGCCTTTGGGCAAGCTGCATCGGCAGACGCGCTCGATGCAGCCATCGCAGGCGCCAATCGCAGCCCCAATAATCGCGCCCGTGACCGCTGGCGCGCGCCGCGCGAGTCGCTCTCCTTTTTCGGTGTCCAGCCTCAGCACATCGTTGTCGAAATTCTCCCCGGCAGCGTCGGCTACTGGCTGGAGATTTTGGCGCCTTATCTGAAAGACAAGGGCAAATACATTGCTGGCGGACGCGGCGAGGAAGAAAAGCGCGAGGCCTATATCACCGATCATGCTCGCCTGCTGGCCAAACTCACCGCTGATCCTGCGAGCTACGGCAAGGTCGAGGTTTCCCGCTTCAATCCCGTCGCCCGCTTTGCGGCGCCCGACGCTTCAGCCGATTTCGTGCTCACCTTCCGCAATCTGCACAACTGGATCGAGCGCGAGCAAATCGAAGGCGCTCTGGAGTCGTTCCGCAAGGCGCTCAAACCCGGCGGCGTGCTTGGCGTGTCGGACCATCGCGGCCGCACCGACGTCAGCCAGGAGGCGCAGATAAAGTCGGGGTACATCCGGCAGGATTACGCAGTCGCCCTGATCGAGAAGGCGGGCTTCAAACTGGCCGGAACGTCCGAAGCGAAAGCCAACCCGAAGGATACGAAAGACCATCCCGCCGGCGTCTGGTCGTTGCCGCCCAGCTACCGGCTGAAGGATCAGGACCGCGAAAAATACGCAGCCATCGGCGAAAGCGACCGCTTCCTGCTCAAGTTTGTGAGGGTATGAAGTCTGGCAGGCGAGAGGCCGCCAGGCTCTCTTTGGGAACTGTGATTCGAGACACGAAGTGCTCGCCGAGGGCTATACCTTCACCATTAGGGGAAATCCGGTCGTAATCTCACCTTTGCCCCCTGGCGACATCAAGCACGCGCGGATTTTCCGTTCCGAGTCCCCTGTTTCTGCTATGCACCCCCTATGCACGTCCCCATGCGCACGCTCATAAAGATTTGCGGTCTTTCGACGTCAGAAACGCTGGAGGCGGCGCTTGAAGCTGGCGCCGACATGGTCGGGTTTGTCTTCTTCCCGCCGAGCCCGCGCAATCTAACCATGGATGACGCTCTGGCGCTTGGCGCTCTGGCGCAGGACCGTTCGCTGAAGGTTGCGCTGTCGGTGGACGCCACCGATGCGTTTCTAGAAGCGGCGATCGAGGCGTCCCGGCCTGATATTCTTCAGCTGCACGGCAAGGAAACGCCGCAGCGCGTTCTCGACCTCAAGCGTCGCTTCGGCTTGCCTGTAATGAAGGCGATCCACGTCAGCGGCCCAGAGGATCTTGCCGCCGTCGCGGCCTATGAACATGCAGCAGACAGGCTGATCTTCGACGCGCGCCCGCCAAAAGGCGCGATCCTGCCCGGCGGCAATGGCGCGGCCTTTGACTGGAACATCCTCGAGCGCGTGAAAACGCGCCTGCCGTGGATGCTTTCGGGCGGCATAAACCCGGGAAATGTCACGCAGGCGCTGGCCATCACGCGCGCCCCGGGTATTGACGTGTCCTCCGGCGTCGAGACTTCGCCCGGCGTCAAGGATGCTGCGCTCATCAGGACTTTCATCCAGCAGACCCGCGCCGCTGTGTGACGGAATAGGCGCTGCCTATCGAACTCTCGGGTATTTCCAATTTTAAACTATCGCTCAAAGCGCCTATTTGTGCAGTGCACACTGGCGACGGGGAACGAATGTCATGGGACGAGCGTATCGGTGCGTCTGCCTGAAAACAGCTACGACGCGCGATATGTCCCTCATCAACACCCAAATCAAATCCTTCAAAGCCACCGCCTTTCATGACGGCGAGTTCGTTGACGTCACCGACGCTTTGGAGGTCAGGTGCTCGACACCATGGGCATCGAGAACTTCATCTCCGTGAGCCACACTGAAGGCCCCAAGCTTGTCGCGCAGCTTGAACAGCACGTGAAGGAGTACGGCGTCGATATCATGAACCTCCAGAAGGCGGTGGCGCTGAAGCCTTCGGCCACGCCGGGCGGCTACCATGAAATCACGCTGGAGAACGGCGCCTCGCTGAAGTCCCGCACGATCATTCTCTCCACCGGCGCGCGCTGGCGACAAATGCGGTCTGACGGCCCCGCCGACTTGGGCCCCGCCGACTTGGGCCCGCGCGGTCTTGGGCCGCCGCCAACGCAGCGGAACCGGGACGGCGTCGTTTCGCCTCGTGCGCCAAAAACCGCTCCACACCTCGGCAAAACCCTGTAAAAGATCGCCCAACAGGAGCGCCATCGTGGACGACAAGTTGAACTCATTCCGCACCGGGCCCGACGACACGGGACATTTTGGCATCTTCGGCGGCCGCTTTGTCGCCGAGACCCTGATGCCATTGATTCTGGAACTGGAAAAGGCATACGAGGTCGCGAAGGCTGATCCGTCTTTCAAGGCGGAGCTGGCGCATCTGGCAACGCATTATGTCGGTCGACCCAGCCCCCTCTATTACGCTGAACGGATGACTGAACACGCTCGCGCAATCGCCCGCGCCAAGGGCCTCACCGGCGGCGCGAAAATCTATTTCAAGCGCGACGAGCTCAATCACACCGGCGCGCACAAGATCAACAACGTGCTTGGCCAGATCCAGCTTGCGTTGCGCATGGGCAAGAAGCGCATCATCGCCGAAACGGGCGCGGGCCAGCATGGCGTCGCCACCGCCACGGCCTGCGCAAAGTACGGTCTTGAATGCATCGTCTACATGGGCGCCGTCGACGTCGAGCGGCAAAAGCCCAACGTGTTCCGCATGAAGATGCTGGGCGCGACCGTCGTGCCTGTTCAGTCAGGCGCGCGCACGCTGAAGGACGCCATGAACGAGGCGCTGCGCGACTGGGTGACCAATGTCGACACCACGTTCTATTGCATCGGCACGGCGGCTGGCCCGCATCCCTATCCCGCCATGGTGCGCGACTTTCAGTGCATCATCGGCGACGAAGTGCGCATTCAGATGCAGGCGGCGGAAGGCCGCTTGCCGGACTCGCTTATCGCGTGCATCGGCGGCGGCTCCAACGCCATCGGCCTGTTCCATCCCTTCCTCGACGACAAGAGCGTGGAAATTTTTGGCGTCGAAGCCGCAGGCCACGGCCTTGATGTGCCAGACGGCCATTGCGCCTCGCTGGCGGGCGGCAGGCCGGGCGTGCTGCACGGCAACCGCACCTATCTGCTGCAGAACGAAGACGGGCAAATCCTTGAAGGCCATTCGATCTCAGCCGGTCTTGATTACCCCGGCATCGGTCCAGAACACGCCTGGCTGCGCGACACGGGCCGCGTGACTTATCTCTCGGCCACGGACAAGGAAGCGCTCGAAGGCTTCCAGCTCTGCTGCAAGCTTGAAGGCATCATCCCCGCGCTTGAGCCCTCCCACGCGCTGGCAAAGGTCATGGAGCTTGCGCCGCACAAGCCGCAGGACCATCTCATGGTAATGAACCTCTGCGGCCGCGGCGACAAGGACATCTTCAATGTCGCCGAACATCTCGGCGGCATGTGAGGCGCATCAAGCCAAAATAACAATGTCGCTGTAACGCGCCACCGTCTTGTCCGCCGTGACAAGGCGCATCGGCTCGGTCAGCGCCTGTGCGACAAGCAGCCTGTCGAACGGATCGGCGTGAATGGGCGGCAAGGTCTCCACCGCGCTGCCGTGCGCCGGCGTGATGGCGAGCATTTCAAAGCCGGCGTCTGCGAAATGTTGCAGCGCCTGCTTTGCGGAAAAAGGCGGGGCGCCAGCCCGACGGCCAAGCGAAGACTTGATCGCAATTTCCCAAATTGAAACTGCCGAGACAAACACGCACGCTTCATCTGACTGAATCATCGCGAGCGCTTTTTGGCCGATGCGATTCCGCTCAGTCATCGCCCAGATCGCAACATGGGTGTCGAGCAGAAGATTCACTGCTCATCGCCTTCGAAGAGACGGCGGATTTTCTCATTATCGGCGTCGAACTCCTCCAGGGACATCGACGGAAACTTGCCTTCCAGTAGTCCAACTCGCAGCTTCGGCTTTGCATCCTCCGCGCTCAGCGACGTCAGCTTGGCTACGGGTCGGCCGTTGCGGGCGATGATGATCTCCCGCTCCTCGCCCTTTTCAATCCTGTCCACGAGGCGGGAAAGGTGGGTCTTGGCCTCCAGCATGTTCACGGTGGTCATGGCGCGCTCCTTAGTCTGGCCAGACTAGACTAAGTTTGCAGTCCGATCAATCCCGATGCCGGATTGACCCGTTGCAATCCCCCGGCAACATGGGTTCATGCGATTCTCCTTCATTCACGCCGCTGACCTTCACATCGACAGCCCTCTGGCGGCGCTCGGGCGCAAGAATGCCGAGGCCGCCGCGTTCTTTGCCCAAGCCGGGCGGCGCGCCGTGCAGGCGCTGGTGGACGAGGCCATTTCCTCGCAGGCGGCGTTTCTCATCATCGCGGGCGATGTGTTCGATGGCGACTGGGCCGATGTATCGACGGGCCTGTTCTTCATGCGCGAGCTTGTGAAGCTGGAGCGCGCAAACATTCCCGTCTTCATGCTGCGCGGCAACCACGACGCGGCAAGCCGCATGTCGCGCAATCTGCAATGGCCCGAAAACGTGCGCGAGTTTTCCACCCGCGCCGCCAACAGCTTTGAAATCGAGCCTCTGCGAACGGTTCTGCATGGCCGTGGCTTTCCAGACCGCGCGGTGGAAGACGGGTTCGTTGCAAAATATCCGCAGCGGCGCGATGGCTGGCTTAACATCGGCGTTCTTCACACGTCGCTGGACGGGCGACCGGGGCATGATCCCTATGCGCCGTGCGCCGTCTCCGACCTGCGCAACTTTGGCTACGATTATTGGGCGCTGGGCCACATCCATCAGGCCGAAGTTGTCGCCCGCGATCCGTGGATTGTTTACCCCGGCAATCTGCAGGGCCGCAGCATCCGCGAAACGGGCGCGAAAGGCGCCATGCGCGTCACCGTGGAAGATGGGCGCATCGTCAGCGCCGAGCCCATCGAGCTTGACGCCGCGCGCTGGGCGCATGTTCAGATCGACGCCGCGATGTGCGATGATATCGACGGACTTTGTGCGCTTGTCCATGATCAACTCGATCAGGCTTACGCCTCGGCCGCCGGCAAGGCGCTTGCTGCGCGCATCACCATTTCTGGCGAGACGGCGCTTCACGATACTTTGCTGACGGATCGCGCGACGCTGGAAGATCAGGCGCTGGGGATTGCCGAACGCGTTTCCTCGCAATGCTGGATTGAAAAGATCAGGCTGGACACTTCGCCCTTGCGCCGCGTGCAAGAAGGCGTCGATCAGGGCCTGGAAACGAAGTCGCTGAGCTTTGATGCAATCCTTGATGAAGCTGCGGCAGACCCTGAATTTGCCGCGCAATTTGAATCGCTCGCCAGCGAGATACGCCTGAAACTGCCGCGCGAACTGCAGGATGTGTTCGATCAGGATGTTCTGTCCGACGCCTCGCCGGATACATCGCGCCGCTATCTGACGGGCGTCTTTCAAAAAGGCTTCAAGCCATGACGCCGCCCGTGCGCCTGACGTCGCTGACGCTTGAGAAATACGGCCCCTTTGAGAACTGCGTCCTGAACTTTCGCAATGATGCTGCGCTGCATATTGTGTTTGGACGCAACGAGGCGGGCAAATCGGTGACGTTGCGCGCCGTCGCCGATCTGATTTGCGGCTTTCCTGCGCGCATCGATTCCGATGACTACCGCGTGGTGCGCTTCAAGAGCGGCGACCTGCGTCTGGCCGCGACGATGCTCCACGCCGATGGCCGCACATTCAGTTTCCGTCGTCGCGCGGGTCGCCAGAACACGCTGCTTGGCGTCACCGATCATGACAAATGCGATGAAGCGACGTTCCGGCATTTTACAGGCTTGCCCGCACGCGTCGATTTCGAAAACGAGTTTGGCCTCACCGCAAAAGCTTTGCGCGACGGCGGGGAGGCGCTGCTCGCCGCAGGCGGTCGGCTCGCTGAAACGCTCGCGGCAGGCTCCGCGCATCTCTCTGTGCTGAACAAGGTGAAAGGCCAATTGCAAGATGAGGCTGCGGCGCTTTATCTTTCGAGCGCCCGCAAGAAATTGCTCAATGAAGCCGTCGAACGCTATCAAACGGCGGGCAAGGAATTTCGCGCTGCTGTTGTGACCGGCGAGGCGCTCAAGCGCGCGCGTGAAGTGTTGGACGAAGCCGAGGCGCGCCGCGCGCAGATCAACGAACGTCATCGCGACATGGAGCGTCGTCTCGCGCTGCTGCAGCGCGCCCAACGCACCCATGATAAAATTCGACAACGCGCGCTCAACCTCGCGCGTCTTGGCGAGTTATCATCGTTGCCCGATGTTGAAGAGACAGTCTTGGTCGCATGGTCAAAAGCTTGCGAACGCGAGTCCAGCCTTGCACAGGAAGTCGCTGACGCTGAGGCGGAACACAAAGACATGGAGGCGCAGGCCAAGGCGCTCAATCCGTCGTCGGAGTTGCTGGCGGCTGCGGGCGAAATCGAAAAGCTCGTGGAGGAACTCGGCGCCGCTGACAAGTCACGCGGTGATCTGCCCCGCCGGGAGGAAGCGCTTCGCGCCGGCGTGCAAAAGCTGCAACAAGCCGCGCTCGCACTGGGGCTAGCCGATGCTAACACGCTGATCGAGCGTATGCCGAACAATCTTGCTCTGACCCATGCGCGCGATCTCCTTCGCCAGCGCACAGCGCTGAACGCCGCGCGCGATGGAGCCAAGAGTCGCGTGGAGAAGACGCATGTGCGCAGGCGCGCACTCGATCAATCTGGAGCGCAGCGTGTAGATGATCCCACGTCCTTGTTGAAAGCCTTCGCATCGTTCGCCGACATTTCAGCGCTTGCAAAAAACTTGCGCGATCAGCGCGCCAGTCTGGACGAGCAAACCGCCAGACTTGCTCAAGAGGCGCAACGGTTGTCGCCGTCCATGCAACTTGAAGACCTTTTGCGGGCGCCGCTTCCCGAACTCGCCGTGATCGACGCGCAGCTTCGTCGCGCCACAGCGCTTGAGGAAAGCGAGCGTGAGATCGAGCGAGAGGCGAAGACTCTTGCGCAGCGCATAAGCGAAACAGAAAAGATGATGCGCGATCTGGCGCGTCAGGGCGATATCTCATCGCCCGAAGACATGCGTGAAGCGCGCACGCAACGTGATGCGGCAGTGGATGCGCTGGAAGCCCAGCCCGAGATTGATCCGCGCGAACGCGCTTCACGCTTTGCCAGTCTGCGCAGCGGCATCGCGAACGCCGATCGTCAAGCTGACAATCTGCTGAGCGGCGCAGATCGCGCTGCGCGTCGAAAGCAACTTGTCGACGCTCTGGCGCAGGCGCAAATGGAAGACGCGGGACTCGCTCAACAGCGCGCTGCGTGTGCAAAGCAGCGCGCTGTGTTTGAAGATGAATGGCGCGGCATCTGGTCTGGCTGTGGGTTCACGCCGCTGGCCCCGGCCCGCATGCGTGACTGGAGCATGAAAGCTGCGGTGCTGATTGAAAGACACGACAGTCTCTCGAGCGCCAGAGTGACCTGCAAGGCGGCTGGCGCCGAGTGCAGCGAGCGCACGGCGCGCCTGCGAGTGTTTGCAAAGGGCGCAGGCGTGCAAGCCGATAATGATGCGCCTGTCGCCGAACTTCATAACCAGGTGCGCATCGCGCTTGAGGGGATGCAAAGAGCGTGGAGCGACGGCCGTCAACGCGAGGCCGATCTCGCCAGCGCAGCAAACGACA
>JANPPJ010000136.1:0-46883 GCA_031428455.1 Hyphomicrobiales bacterium
AATGGGCGGCCTGTTCGGCGCGGCTCTAATGGGCCTTACGATCCCGATGTTGCGTCCCATCATGCTGTACATAGGTTCGCCAGAACTGTTGGCGTTCTCTGTGCTTGGCATCTCGTTTGTCGCGACACTCTCAGGCAACGCTCCTCTGCGGGGGCTTGCTGCAGCCGCGTTCGGCATCATGGTCGCCATGACCGGCTCCGACCCGCAGACCGGGACGTTACGCTACACCTTCGATACGTTGTATCTGTGGGAGGGCGCCCCGCTAACTGCGATTGTCCTTGGGCTTTTCGCGCTTCCGGAACTTGCGGACCTTGCCATCTCACGGACGGCCATCGCTGGTAACCTAGCGAAGACCGACGCCTCGGGCATGCTTCAGGGCGCGCGGGATTGCTTCAAGCACTGGTGGCTTGTGATGCGTTGTTCGTGGCTTGGCGCTTCGCTTGGCGCGATCCCCGGAATCAGCGGCGCGGTTGTCGACTGGCTTGCCTACGGCCATGCGGCGCGTACCGAAAAGGGCGCATCGCAGACCTTTGGCAAGGGCGACGTGCGCGGGGTTATCGCTTCTGAGAGCGCAAACAACGCGAAAGAGGGCGGTTCGCTCGTCCCTACTGTCGCATTCGGTGTGCCCGGCTCCGCTGGCATGGCGATCCTGCTCGGCGCGTTCATGATCCACGGCCTCGTGCCTGGACCGGACATGCTGGGCAAGAACCTCCATGTCACCTATTCCATGGTGTGGTCCATCGCGATGGCGAACATCGTGGGCGCAGGCCTTTGCTATCTGTTCTCCGAACAGTTCGCGAAGCTTGCGACGCTACGGTACACATTAATCCTACCATGTGTCTTGGGCATCATCTACATCGGCGCCTTCCAGAGCTCTCGCAACTGGGGCGACTTGTGGACGCTGCTCGTCTTCGGTCTTCTGGGCTGGACCATGAAACAATTGAAGTGGCCGCGTCCGCCGTTGATCCTCGGCCTCGTGCTGGGTGACATCATCGAGCGTTATATGTTCATTTCGATCCAGCGCTATGGCATTACCTGGTTTGCGCGTCCGATCGTCGTGGGCATCTTCGCAGTCGCGCTTCTGGGCCTGCTGCGTCCTATTCAACAGGACTTCAAGCGTGAAGGCGGCGTCGTCGGAATGCTTAGCGGCTACGGCAAGCCGATCTTCAAGCCCCACATGATGATGCATGTATTCATGCTCCTCGTGTTCGGCTTCCTGCTCTGGCAAGCGTCGTTCTGGAACCACTCGGCCAAGATCGTGCCTACGATTGTTGGGACGATCGGGTTCATCTTCGTCGCCGTCTCCTTGCTGAATGAGGTTTTCCGTCGCGAAGAACACGCTTCAGACCTGCGCAAGGAAGCGAAGAAGGAGGTAGAAGAGAGGATTCATATGGATCTTGAATCCGACACAGATCACTTGTCCAAGTCGACTGTGATCACCCGCGGCCTTATCTTCTTCGGCTGGTTGCTGGCGTTCATGGCCTCTATGTCGGTGATCGGCCTGATTCCCACCGTGCCGCTGTTTGTGATGCTTTATATGCGTCTCGAAGGGCCGGAGCCGTGGAAGATCGTGGTTCCGCAGGCGATCTGCCTCACCGTGTTCATCTGGTTCCTTTTCGACCAGCTGCTCACCATCCCGTGGCCGCCGACCTATCTCGGCGCATGGGCGCCGTGGCTGAAGGCCTTCGTTCCGTCGATTTGATCGGCAGAACACTGAAACTGGAGCGGCCGGGCATTTGCCCGGCCGTTTTCTTTTGCAAGCTGCAGCGACCTCGACGAAAACCGCGAATCCGTCTAGCTAGAGGACGCGTCGAGGTTGTCGGAAGTCTGCGGCGCCGCTTGCGTTAGCGCTGAGCCTGACGCGGAAACCGGAGTCGACCTCATGAGCCTGCAAGTCCGCGCATTGCTCGCCGTTGTTCTGGCGGTCGCGGCGGCGATCTGGTCGGGCGAGTCTCACGCTGGCAACCGCCCGGCGGAAACCTGTCGCCCCATGGCGCACTTGCCCGGTGAATTGTGGCTCGGCCACTTTACCGGCGGACGTCGCGTTTCGGGCGCGAGGGTGGACTGGCGCGACGAGTACGGCTGCTTCACAAGCCGGGCCGCGTGCCGCTCGTGGTGGAGCGGGCTTAACCGCACTTACAGGCATGTGGAAGGCCACGGCACGTGCATGGCGCTGCGGGGCGGCGGTCGCGTGATCGTGACGAAGGTCGTCAAGCACAGAACTGTCGTGCGCGCTCGCTACTGATAGCGGTAAAGCGTTCCGCCGGAATGTGACGCCTCCGCGCCTTGGAGCAGCCTGATGAACGAGCAAACATACGAACTGATCCTTGTCGAAAAGAGCGATGGCGTAGGGCTCATCACGCTCAACCGTCCGCAAGCCCTGAATGCCTTGAACATGCAGGTCATGTTCGAAGTCACCGGAGCGCTCCTCGCGCTCGATCTCGACGATGAGATTGGCTGTATCGTGATCACCGGCTCGCAGAAGGCGTTTGCCGCTGGCGCTGACGTCAAGGAAATGCAGAATTTTGAGTTCTCCGACGCTTTCCTCGGCGATATCTTTGCCGGCTGGGAGGCGATGGGCGCCATTCGCAAGCCGATTATAGCTGCTGTATCCGGATACGCGCTGGGCGGGGGATGCGAGCTTGCGATGATGTGCGATTTCATCATCGCCGCCGAGAACGCCCAGTTCGGGCAACCCGAAATCACGCTGGGCATCATTCCTGGCATTGGCGGGACGCAGCGCCTGACGCGCGCGGTTGGCAAGGCAAAGGCCATGGAGATGTGCCTGACGGGTCGGCGTATCGATGCTGCGGAGGCGGAGCGCCTTGGTCTTGTCGCGTGCGTCGTCGCTACCGAAAGCCTGATGGAGGAAGCGATAAAGAGCGCGCGCACAATCGCCGCAATGCCGCGCGCGGCGACATTGCTCGCGAAAGAATGTGTAAACCGCGCGCAGGAGTCATCTCTCTCGGATGGCGTGCGCTTTGAGCGCCGGGCGTTTCACGCGCTGTTCGCCACCGAAGATCAGAAGGAAGGCATGGCCGCCTTCGTGGAGAAGCGCAAACCCCGGTTCAGGAATCGCTAGGCGCGCCAGCCACAAGGCGTATGGCGCGCAGCGTTGCTTCGGGATCAGCAATCCCCTGGCCAGCGATGTCAAAGGCGCTGCCATGGCCGGTCGATGAGAAGATGACGCCGCCGCCAATCGATAACGCTGACGCCACGCGCCCCGCGAGCAGTTTGACCGGGATGTGTCCCTGATCGTGATACATGGCGACGAAGGCATCGAACTCGCGGCGGCCAATCAACAGATCAGCCCCAACAGGGCCTTCCACATCAACACCAAGATCGCGCAGTCGCGCGGCCGCCGGCACGTTGATTTGCTGGTCATCATCGCCGAACAGGCCGTTCTCGCCCGCGTGCGGGTTGATGCCAAACAAGCCGATCTTGGGCTTCGCGACGCCCATCCGCTGTAGAGCGTGACTGGCGGCCATCGCGGCGGAGACGACAAGATCGGTGGACAGTCGCGCGAGCCCATCGGCCAGTCGTTCATGCAACGTGGCGTGCACTATGCGCAGGCCGCCGCCGATGAACATCATGAACACGCTGTCCTCGGGCACGTTGGACAAGCGCGCGATGAGGCTGGGATAGCCTGAAAACGGAATTCCAGCCTGATGCACAGCGGTCTCATTATGCGGGCAGCCGACAATTGCATAGGCCTTGTTTTCATGAACAAGGCGCATTGCGGCCGCGACGTATTCCGTCATCGCCTTGCCGGCAACCGCGTCTACGCAGCCGGGCACAAACTTGTCGCGCGGCATGTTGTCGACAGCGTAATACGTCAACGCGCCGTCTTGCGGACAATCGCCCTTCGTGAGTTTCAACGACGGAGCCACCATCGCAGCGTAATGGCTGATGACACCTGGATCGCCTACGAGAAGCGTGCGCGGCCCATCACCTGTTGAAAGCTGCGCTGCAGCCTTTATTGCGATTTCCGGCCCGATACCGTTTGGGTCGCCGATTGCGACAGCAATGGTCTTGCGTTCATTGCTCATAGCGGGATCGCCATCAATGTATCAACGCGGGATGAATCGCAGACGACGATCCGCTCCTTTATGCGCAGCGCATCGCCTTCATCACGCCAGACATCCAGATAGCGCCCCGTTGCAAAGAGCATGGTGGTTCCGTCGCGCATGATGCGAGCCACCATGAACGCGGCTTCACTGCGCAGCACTCCGTTGTCAAAGTCCAGGATGGACGGCGGACCGATCAGG
Organism: Hyphomicrobiales bacterium; assembly: GCA_031428455.1. GTDB lineage: Bacteria > Pseudomonadota > Alphaproteobacteria > Rhizobiales > Beijerinckiaceae > Terripilifer. The sequence continues at coordinate 4,269 of JANPPJ010000136.1, forward strand.
TGCCGATAGCTTTGCCGCTCAAAGATATTGGCCTGCCGCAGGGCTGAAATGCGATCGGTCAACATGCCTCGTGAGTTTGCAAACATAACGCCAGCTTCAAGGCCATCGCGATGATTGTCCGCTGTCGTCACTTTATACAGGCAGTCCTCGACAAAGAATGACGGCCATTCTTCGAGCCGGTCGTCGTCAATGCAGCGCGCGTAATCGGCGAGCGCGCGTGAAATCTTGAAGTAGTGTTGCTGCAAGTCGAGTGTGTGCGTGTCCATGGTCATGGCGCGGCCTGCGCGGGGTTTGCGATGCCCATATGCGCGCGCCATGCTTTCCAGAAACCGCGTATGGAGGCTTCCGTCACGCGGCTCTCGCTGCTTTCCGCCATGGCCCCGCCCATCTCGATGACGGCGCTTTTATCGGACGCGCCTGCAACGCCGCGTTGAACGAAGCCGCCCACGCAGCCGTCTTCCATGGAGATGAAACCTGCCGGCCCCACAAGGTTGGCCTGTTTCAAACGCAAAAGGCGCTGCTCGGGCGTGTCGCTTTCAAAGCCAAGGATAGTCCAGTGCAGATCGCTTTCGTTCGCCCCGCGGGGCACAACCTGTCGAATGGCGACGCAGTTCTGAATCTGCTGCAACACAAACGTCGGGAACACGGTGAGGATTTGCAGCGTCACATCATCGCCAAATTCCTCGAACCCTGAGAGTAGTGATGGATCGGCAAGACGATACTGGCTTTCTGACCGAATGTTCTGCTGCGCGTATTCTGCGCCAGCGGTTCGCTCCTTGCGGTCAATGGCGGAATAGCTGACGTGGTGCCCGCCGCTTTCATCAACAATGATTGCGCCCTTCTGCGAGAGGCGATTCAGCTCGAACGTCGTGAAGAAAAGATGCAGGATGCTCGCGTGATAAGAGTCCTTTACGTTCTCGACGTAGAGCTTCCAGTTGTTGGGCAGCGCCTGTGTGTAGCGCGCAAGAACAACGGGCTTGCGGCCTTCGAGAACGCGCGCGATGCGGCGCGAGATTTCATCTCCAAGGTAGTGGTCAAGCGACGGCCCGTCGTGTGCGAATGTGCCGAATACGAGACCGTGCAGTGTCGTTACGCGCAGCTTGCGCGGTCCGTGGTCTGATAGTTTGAAGTCAGGCGCCATGCCGCCTTTGCCCTTGACGCCTTTTTGAAAAGCGACTCCCGTCAGCGTGCCATCAAGGGCATAAGTCCACGCGTGATAGACGCAGGAAAAATCCTTGTTGCCCTTGCCCTTCTCGTCGAGACAGATCAGCGCACCGCGATGCGAGCAGCGGTTTTCAAATGCGCGTATTTCGCCTTCCGCGTTGCGCGTCACCACAATAGACGCATCGCCGACGAACGTGGTGCGCCAGTCGCCGGGCGCCAGTATGTCCGCCTCAAGGCAGAGGTAGTGCCAGGCCGGCCCGCGGAAGATGCGCTCCTGTTCCAGTGCATAAACGTCTTGTCGCTGAAACGCCCAGTACGGCACGCGCGTGAGTTGTTCGGGCCACTGGGCGAGCCATGCGGGCTGGGTCGCTGCTGGAGCCGTGCTGGCGTCAGTTTCTGTGGTCTGCATCGGGATTGTTCCGGCCTGTTTTCTGGCGCGCGGCGAGTTAGGGCCTGCGCGTCATATGGGGCGGACTAAACGTCTGTCGCGCGTCACAGTCAATGCTGCTGCTGTCCAGGGCGTCGCGGTTGACAATTGTGCGGCGAACCGGCTCATTTGCCGCAGGAACAGGTCCGCAGGACGCATGGAAGCGGCCGCGCCGGGAGGCTTGCAGCGCATGAAGTTGGCCAGTTACGTCCACGCCGGCAATGAGAGCTTCGGGCTCGTATTGGGCGACGGCCTGTTTGATCTCAAGCAGCGGCTTTGCGGAGCCGACATTGTGAGCGCTCTCGCGGGCGATGCGCATGCGCAGGCGCTGGCATTATCGAAGGACGCGCGCGCCGAAATTTTCATCAAGGATGTGCGCTTTCTCCAGCCCATTCCAAAGCCCGGCAAGATCATTTGCGTGGGCATCAACTATGCTTCGCGGCCCGGTGAGCATGACGTTGGCAGGCCGGCCTATCCAAGCCTTTTCATGCGCACGCCGCTTGCTCAATCCGCCCACGGCGAAGACCTGATGCGGCCGCCTGAATCCGAGCAGTTTGATTATGAGGGTGAGATCGCCATCGTCGTTGGCAAGCGAGGCCGCCGGATTCCGAAGGCCGAAGCCCTGAGCTACATCGCGGGCTATTCGTGCTTCAACGAAGGCTCGGTGCGCGACTGGATGAAGCATGGCGTCTACAACGTCACCGCGGGCAAGAACTTCGAACGATCCGGCGCCTTCGGGCCCTGGGTCGTAACGCCCGACGAGATACGCGATCCCCATGACATGCACGTCACTACGCGGGTCAATGGCGAGGTGCGTCAGGACGACACCACCGCGAACATGATCTTTGCCTTCGAAGAATTGATCGCCTACATCTCAACCTACACGACAATCGAGCAGGGTGACGTGATCGTCACCGGCACACCTACGGGGGCGGGTATCCGCTTCACGCCGCCACGATGGCTCAAGGCTGGCGACGTTGTCGAAATCGAGGTCGAGGGCGTTGGCGTGTTGCGCAATGTCGTCGCCGACGAGACTTGAGGAAACGCTTATGACGCAGGCTCCAGTGCACGCACGCGCGCCGCTCGCCTCTGCAGCGCGTGAAATGATGGAGGCGCTGAATGTGGAGGCGGCGCCGCTGAACATCTGGCTGCGCACGCAGGCGAATGCGCCCGCGCAGCGGCCCTGGTTCACGGAAACAGAGCTTTCCGCGACAGGATCTATGTCCGCTGGCCGTGTGGCGGCTGCGCAGATGAAGGCGAAGCCGCACTTGTGGAAGTGGGGCGAGATTTCGCCGTACCTGCACAAGATCGCAGGCATCGCGGCAAACGCCGACGTGCCGCCGATCGAGTTTGCAGATCGGCAGCAATTTTTGCTCACCAATCCCGGCCTTGGCGGCCGACTTCAAATCGCCGCCGCGCTGCGATGCGCGGTGTCGATCTACAATCCGGGCGACGTGGCGCCTGCGCATCTGCACAGCCCCAACGCGAGCCGCACCATCCTGTCGCCCAATGGCGGCTATACGAATGTCGAGGGCGAGCGCTGTCCCGCTGCGCGCGGCGATGTCATCCTGACGCCGAACGGCACATGGCATGACCACGGCAACAACGGCAACGAGCCCGTGATGTGGATCGATACGCTGGACTGGCCCGTGCTGGAGTTTCTCGATCTGATCTGGCTCGATGAAGACATGCCCGGCGCAACCGGCAACGTGCGGCGCCAGGGCGAGACTCACGCTGAAGGCTATACGCAGGCGCTTTATTCACGGGGCGGCATCAAGCCGCGTTTCGTTAAACATACGCGCGGCATTGGCGTGAACACGACGCCGCACATTCATTTTCGCGGCGCCGACATCATGGATGCGCTTAACGCGCTACGCCGAGAGGCGGGCGATCCGCATGAAGGCGTGACGGTGGATCTCGTCAATCCGGTGGATGGTTCGGCGCTGTTCGCCACCATCGGCTTTGGCGCGCAGTTGATCCGCGCCGGAGAGGAAACGCTGCACAAGCGCGAGACGGCGAGCACGGTGTTCGTCGTCATGAAGGGCAGGGGTCAGACCGAACTCGCTGACATGACATTCGACTGGGAAGAGAACGATATCTTCGTTGTGCCAAACTTTTTGTGGCGTCGTCACGTCAATCGCAGTTCAAGCGACGCGGTGCTTTACACGATGACAGATGCGCCGCTAATCGAGAAGATCGGGCAGTATCGCGCGCAAGGACGTACGAAGGCGGGCGTAGTCACGCAACTTGTCTAGCTGGTGTTTTAAAAGAGCCTGAAAATCAGGTCGCAGGAGGGATCATGGACAGACGCACATTCACCATTGGACTTGGCGCTGTTGCTGGCGCGCCGCTTCTGGCGCCATTTGGCGCTGCAGCGCAGGGCGCGTGGCCGCAGCAGGCGGTGCGCATCATCGTGCCGTTTCCCGCTGGCGGGTCTGCTGACGTGCTGCCACGCATTGTCGCTGAAGTGCTTGGTACGATCTGGAAACAGCCCATCATCATCGAAAACCGCACGGGCGCAGGCGGAAACATTGGCGCCGAGCATGTGGCGCAGTCCAAGCCCGACGGCTACACGCTGATGTCATCGCCGCCGCCGCCCCTGGCGGTGAACCAGAACCTTTATCCCAAGCTTGGATTTGACCCCACGAAGTTCAAGCCGATTACGGTTCTGGCGACGTCTCCAAATGTGGTCGGCGTCAGCAACAAGCTCGGCGTCAACAACGTGAAGGAGCTTATCGCAAGAGCGAAGGCTAATCCGGGCAAGCTGAACGTCGCCAACCAGGGCAATGGTTCAACATCACATCTCACCGCAGCCATGTTTGAAACTCGCGCGGGCGTGCAACTCAATCATGTGCCGTATCGCGGCACGGCGCCGGCTTTGAACGATCTTGTGGCTGGCCATGTCGATCTGTTTTTCGACAATATCTCGTCGTCGCTGCCGCAGCATCTCGGCGGCAACATGAAGATCCTCGCTGTTGCGCAGAAGGAACGCGCGACGCAGATTCCGGACGTTCCAACAGTTTCGGAAGCCGGCTTGCCGGACTTCTCGGCGATTGCGTGGTTCGCGGTCGTGGCGCCTGAAGGAACACCAGACGATCTCATCGCAAGACTCAACAAGGATTTTGTCGCCGCGCTTAACAACCCAGAGGTGCGTCGCAAGTTTCTTGAACAAGCCGCGACACCCGTCGCCAACTCTCCTGCAGAGGCGCTGGCGTTCATTCAAAGCGAGACAAAGCTTTGGGGCGATGTGATCCGCGCTGCGAACGTGAAGCTCGCAAACTAACAGCGTGACGCCTTCTTCTGCAGCCTGATGCGGAAGAAGGCGTTGCTGTATTATTTCTTGTAAGGGCCAAGTTCCTTCAGTGCCCATTCCAGAAATGACAAGTCAATGCCCTTCATCGGATCAACGTCTGTGGTGATAAAACCTGCAGCCTTAAAGGCTGCAAAATCTATCTTGATGCTTTCAACATTTACGGTCCCGTCCGGGTTGCAGAAGGCCAGCGGGAAGCTGCGATAAAACGCGGGGTTCTTGATCGACGTATACTCGTTCAGGATGGCGATGATCGCCTCGCCCTTCTCGCCTTTGAACATGCCCTTCTCGTCGAGTCCGTCGTTGTGGTCGCGCACACCGCGCAGGAAGGCCTTCATGAACTTGCGTGCGGCAGGCACACGCTCTTTGGCGAACTTTCCTGAATAGAAAATCACTGCGATCTGGTGGCCGGGGAAGACTTCGTCATCGGTAATGATCTTGACGCCGTAGCCTTTCTCGACGGCTTCGGTCGTCATCGGTTCGGCTGGCAACGCGACATCGATGGCGCCGTTGGCGAGCGCTATCACCTGCTGGGGGAAGCTGAGCGAAACGAGATCGACATCTGAAGGCTTGAGGCCCGCGCGTTCGAGAATGCGGTACATGGTGCCCCACGCGGCGGTGCCGGGCGCGGTGTTCGCGAACTTCAGACCCTTGAGGTCAGCCAGCGTCTTGAAGCGGCCTGAGTCGACAAGCGCCTTGCGCACGACAAGCGTCTGGCTGGGCCTGCCTAGTGGCGTCGACACCTTGTCGGCCACAATGCGCATGTCGATGCCGCGTCCGACGGCATTGAAGAACCCGGCGGACGGCGCGCCTGCGGACACATCGAGTTCGCCAGATGCGAACGGCGCCATCATGCGTGCGGCGGAATCGAAGGTTGTGAATTGCACATCAAGGCCTTCATTGCGGAAATAGCCGCGCTTGTGCGCGACAAACAGGCCGATGTCAGTCGCGACATTGGTGAGGCCAACCTTCACTATTTCAAGCTTTTGCGCGCGTGCGCCTGAAGATGCTGAAACGGCAAGGCCTCCGACCATGGCTCCAAAGGAGCGGCGGCTTAATTGTGCTGGCATTTCATTCCCCCCATCGCGTGACTTTTCCGGCCTGCTTGTGGTGCGTCGAGGCGCAACTGGCACGGCTGCGGTTCGGCTCAGTTTGGCTGCGCACACCGCGCCCGGCAAATGAAATTTACGCAAAAATGTTTGGCGCCATCGGTTTCCGCTTTATGCTGGTATCGAATTGCATTGCTTGAAAGGGATAACCAGAAGAATGAGCGAGGCGCCAGTGATTGAGCCCGGACCCTCGGCGCCTGCCGAAGCCAAAATCCCCGTCACTTACGCGGCGCTTTATAACGTCTTCTTCTGGATCGGCCTGTTCAGCTTTGGCGGTGGGCTCATGCCGTGGATCCAGCGCGAGATCGTCATCAAGCGCGGCTGGATGCGCGATGAGGATTTCCTCCCCGGGGTCGCCATGGCGCAAATTCTGCCGGGCGTGAATTCAACGAACATGGCGGTCTACGTCGGGCGCCATCTTCTGGGCGTGTCGGGCGCGGCGGTCGCCATCATTGGCATGCTGACTGGGCCTTTTCTGTTCATGCTGGGCGCGGCCTACACGTACAAGGCCATCCTCGCCGTGCCGGCCCTGCACGCGGCCATGGCGGGCGTCGCCGCCGCAGCCATCGGCATGCTTTTGCGCATGGGCGTGATCGCGGTAGGCACTTCGGGTCGGGGCGTATTGCCCATAGTGGTGATGGTGAGCGTGTTCCTTGCCATCGGCGTGATGAAGTGGCCACTGGTGCCCGTCGTGCTGGTGGCGGTGCCGTTGAGCGTGCTGATCGCCTGGCCATGGGGCGCCAAGAGTAGCGCCAAGAGTGGGGGTGACGCCGATGCGTGAGGAAACGTCGCTCGCGCTGCTGATTTCCATCGCCGTCATTCTCGCGCCGTTGTCGATAGCGTCCATCGGTGGCGCGACGGCAATCTACGCGCCGCTGCAACACGAGGTCGTCGACGTGCGGCAGTGGATTACGGGCCGCGAGTTTCTCGATCTTTTCGCGATCTGCCGTTTCACTCCGGGGCCCAGCTCGCTGCTGGGCGCGCTCATCGCCTTCAAGGTCGCGGGCCTGCTGGGCGCGCTGGTCGCGATGGTGGCGCTTTATCTGCCGTCGTCAATTTTGTGTTACAGCGTCAGCCGCGTGTGGGCGACGCACAAGGGCAAGCCATGGCATACGGCGGTGGAGCGCGGGCTCACGCCTGTGGCGGCAGGCCTCATCATGGCGGGCGTTTTGGCGCTCTTCCAGCTCAGCGGCGGTGATCTGCTGACAGGCGCCGTGATGATTGCTGTTGCAGGCGTCCTCACATGGAAAAGAAAGATGCATCCTTTTCCGCTGCTGATCGGTGGCGCGATTGCGTATGAAGCGGCTTATCTGCTGGGTTATCTCAACTACGCTGCGACCTGATCCGCCAACGCTTCGCGACGTTGGTTTGGCTCACGACCCGCCGCTTGACGCCTTCACGCTCGCGGCTGTCTGGCCGAAGAGCACCTTCTTGTCTTCTTCCGACATCTTGTAATCTGGCGACCGATACGTCTCGCCCTTCTTGTAGGACGCGATGACGGCCGGGCGTGCTTTCATCGCATTTTGCCAGCGCAGCACGTTGGGAAAATCCTCGATGTTCTGGCCTTGCCGGTCCGTAGACAAAGTCCATGGATAACTTGCCATGTCGGCGATGGAATACTCGCCGGCAATGAAATCCCTGCCCGCAAGCTGGCGATCCAGCACGCCGTAGAGCCGGTTCGTCTCATTGACGAAGCGCGAGATCGCGTAGGGGATTTTCTCTTCGATGTAGGCGTTGAAGTGGTGCGTCTGTCCGGCGATGGGACCAAACCCGCCGACCTGCCAGAACAGCCATTCCAGTGCTTTCATTCGCCCGCGAATATCGGCGGGGATAAACTTGCCGCTCTTTTCTGCAAGGTAGAGGAGGATGGCGCCGGACTCGAACACGCTGACGGGTTGACCGCCATCTTTGGGGGCATAGTCGATGATCGCAGGCATGCGATTGTTCGGCGCGATCTTCAGAAAGTCTGGCTTGAACTGGTCGCCCTTGGCGATGTTCACCGGCACGACACGATAGTCGATACCTGCCTCTTCGAGGAAGATCGTGATCTTGTGCCCGTTGGGGGTGGGCCAGAAGTAAACTTCGATCATGTCGCGCCTCATGAATTGGACGCCACGACTCTGGAACGCCGTCTTCACGAAGGCAAGCGTGAGCGCCCGCTCGCGCGCGGGCGCCCTGGTTTCACACGTTGAGGGCGGGCATGGGATCGCGACCGCGGATGATGTCTGACGCCTTGTCGGCCATCATGATGACGCAGGCGTTGATGTGAGCGCCCACCATGTCGGGCATGGCGGAAGCATCCACCACGCGCAGGCCTTCGACGCCGCGCACGCGCAACTGCGTATCAAGGACCGAGTCGTTGCCGCTGCCCATCTTGCAGGTGCCTGCGGGATGATGCGCGGTGATCGCGGCGCGCTTGAGATAGGCCTCGATTTCCGCGTCGGTCTTCGCCTTGGCGGTGGTGGTCGTTTCTTCGCCGCGATAGGGGTCCATCGCCTTCTGGTGCGCAACGTCGCGCGCGATCTTGAAGCCTTCACGCAGGCGCGGAAGATCATTTGGCGATGAGAAGAAATTGTAGACGATGCGCGGCGCATCCGTGGGGTCGGCCGAGCGCAGCAACACTTCGCCACGGCTTTCGGGATGCAGCAGGCAGGGGCGGATGCCAAAGCCGTCCGCATAGGGCTTCTTGATGCCGGGGAACCACATGCCCGCGTTCGCTGGCAGGCCCCGGAACATGAATTCGATATCCGGCACATCGAGGCCGGGGTTGGACTTGATGAAAGCGTGCAGGCCGCCGGGCACCACAGTGCCTGCGCCTTTGCCGAAGAAATAGGCCTGCACCATTGCCCAGATAATGCGGTCGGCGCGCAGCGTGTCGCGGAAGGGCGAGGGGTTGTTGGGCCGCGTGAACATGATCATCGCGGCAAGATGATCCTGCAGGTTCTTGCCGACGGGAAGATCCACAAGCGGATTCACGCCAACTTGCTTGAGGTGGTCCGCCGGGCCGATGCCCGAAAGCATCAGCAACTGCGGCGAGTTGAATGTGCCGCCCGCCAGAATCACCTCGCGGTCAGCCATCGCCTCAATCGGCAGGCCATGATGGGTATAAGCGACGCCGCGCGCGTGCTTGCCTTCCATGATGACGCGGGAAGCCAACGCATGCGTTTCAACGCGCAGGTTCGGGCGCTTTTCAGCCGGGCGCAGGAACGCGTTGGATGTGGACGAGCGGCGCCCGTTGCGGATGGTGTACTGGCTGCGGCCGAAGCCTTCGCCCTGCGCGCCGTTGTAATCGTCTGTGACGGGGATGCCGCGCTGGCGGGCGGCGTCCATCCATGCGGGGAATACCGGGTCGTCCGTGCGGGCGAATTCGGTGCCGAGCGGGCCGTCGCCGCCGCGATATTCGTCGGCGCCGCCTTCCCAGGTTTCGCAGCGGCGGAAATAGGGCAGGCAATCGGCGTAGGCCCAGCCATTCGCGCCGTTGTTCGCCCAGCGGTCGTAATCACCGCGATGTCCGCGCGTGTAGGCCATGACGTTGATGGACGATGATCCGCCCAGCACCTTGCCGCGCGCGGCCTCGATGCGCCGCCCGTTGAGGGTCTCTTCCGGCTCGGTGTGGTAGCCCCAGTCGAACATCGACCAATCGTGCATCTTGCCCATGCCGAGCGGGATATGAATCAGCGGATGCCAATCGCGTGGACCAGCCTCGAGCATCAGCACGCGGCAGTTGGGGTCTTCGGTCAGCCGGTTGGCGAGAACACAGCCGGCAGAGCCCGCGCCGACGATGATGTAGTCGTATGTGCTGGAGGCCATTTCCATCCCTGTTCAAATGTCGTGAGAGCTTGCAAATTTGCGCAACGGGTACAACGGTGCGGAGTGTTCGTCCATGCCCGAGTGCGCTGACAGGCAAGAAGCGTGCTTGATCGCCGCGCGGGTCACGTCAGGATATTCACGCCGCCGAAGCGCTCTTTCCACTTCGGGATGACGTCCCGATTGTAGACGTTGTCGGGGATGCCGCCGCCGAGCGCCGTGAGCACCGAGCGTGCCGCCCACTGGATGCCAGGGCGCAGTTCGCCGTCTTCGTTGAACGACGCGGAGTGCGGCGACAGCAGCACGCGATGGCCGAGTTTGCGCAAGGGCGATTCCATTGGCACTGGCTCTTCCTCAAACGCATCGATGGCGGCGCCGCGCAGGCGGCCTTGCTCGATGGCGCGGGCGACTGCGGCTTCTTCAATAACCTTGCCGCGCGCAGTGTTGACGACGATGGCTGACGGTTTCATCAGCGCGATCTGTTCGTCGCGCAGCATGAAGCGCGTCTCTTTCGTCAGCACCACATGGAAGGATACCACGTCTGACTCGCGGAGCAGCGTTTCGTAGCTGACGCTCTGGACGCCTGCGAGAAGGAAATCGGCGGGGGGGATATAGGGATCATACGCAATGATGCGCACGCGCCATGGCGCCAGGAGATGGGCTACGCGCGTTGCGATGCGGCCAAGGCCCACGAGGCCGATGGTGACGCCTGCGTAACCGTCTGCGCGACGGCCGAGAAACGTCGTGCCAAGATGCGGCTCGCGCCATTTGCCCGCTCGCACCGCCTGATCGCGCTCCACCGCCTTCTTGAGCATGGCCAGCATCATCATCACTGTCGTTTCGGCGACGCCAAAACAATTGGATTCGGTGGGCGCGTGACACACCATGATCCCCAGTTCGGTTGCCGCGTCCGTGTCCACATCATCGACGCCGACCGTGTATTTGGCGATGATTCGCAACCGCTGCGACGCCTCCATGACGCGCCGCGTGATCGGCGTATGGCGGATCGATGTGCCCATAAGCGCAACCGCATCGCGCGCGGCGTCGACAAGCGCCTGCTCGTGTTCGCCGCGCGGCAATTGCCACGATTTGTCGCCGAAAGCGATATCGCAGCCTGAAGATTCAAGCTTTTGAAGAATGTCCTCAGGCTCCTCGCGGGGCGCGTAGATGAGAATTTTTGGCTTGGACATGGCGAGGCCCCAGTTCGGTTTCGCTCCCGACCGCGTTTTGTCATGCGGTTTCCTGCAATTTGCAGCCCGGGGCCGGGTGGGTCAAGCGTGCCCGCTTGCGCGGCCCCCGTTTGCTCCTGTAGTTTATAGTCACCTTGAAACGATGCGGCTGGACGCCTTCAGGGGCGCTGGCGAAGTCAAAAATGTCCGGGAGAGATTCATGAACGAAGCGCCGCACAATCTGTTCGAAGTCGTTCCCTTGACCAAGCATATCGGCGCGGAAATTCGCGGCGTCGACCTGTCAAAGCCGGTGGACTCGCAGACGATCAAGGCCATTTACAAGGCGTGGCTGGATCATGTGGTCATCATCTTCCGCGGGCAAAACCTGACGCAGGAAGACCATATGCGCGCGACGCAGATGTTCGGTGAAGTGGGGCACATTCGCCGCCCGCCGAAGTATTTCCCTGCGGGTTTTGATCGCGTGCTGCCGGGCATCATGTTCATCTCGAACATTCGCGAGAATGGTGAGCCCATCGGCGCCTTGCCCGATGGTGAGATGATGTTCCATCACGACATGATCCACTCGGATATTCCCGACAAGGGAACGCTGCTTTACTCGGTGGAAATTCCGTCGAAGGGCGGCAACACGCTGTTCGCCAGCGGCTATGCGGCTTACGAAACAATGGACCCGGCGCTGCGCGCCAAGATTGAAGGCCGCAAGGCGCAGCATCATTATAACTACGGCTCAACGCAAAAGGGCGACGGCAAGGGTACGGATGCCTTTTCGCGCGCGGAACATCCCGCCGTTCGCACCCACGAAGAGTCAGGCCGCAAGGCGCTTTACGTCAATCGGCTCATGACCATCGGGCTTGAAGGCATGAGCGATGAAGAGGCCGCGCCAATCCTCAGCGCGGTGTTCGATCACGCGGAAAAGCCCGAGTTTGTTTATTCGCATGAATGGAACGTGGGCGATCTGCTGTTGTGGGACAACCGCTGCTCGACGCACGCGCGCACGGACTTTCCCTCGACTGAACGCAGGCTGATGCTGCGCACGACCGTCAAGGCGGACGTGAAGCCTTACTGATGGCCGACCTCAAACTCACGTTGGCGTGCTGGGATTATGACCGCACGCGCCCGCTGATCGAAGGCCGCGTAAAGCCACGCGGCATCGATCTTGAAGTGCTGGTGCTGCGGCCACGCCAGATGTTTCCGCGCATGCTCGAGAACCGCGAGTTTGATGCGTCGGAACTTTCGCTGGCGTCTTACGCGTCACTGATCGGCCGCGGGGAATGTCCGTTTGTGGCCATCCCCGTGGCGGTTTCGAAATTCTTTCGCCACGGCTGCATGTATGTGCGCAAGGGCGCGGGCATCAAGCATCCGCGCGATCTCGCGGGCAAGCGCGTCGGGACAACGCAATACTCGTCAACAGCTGTCACGTTCATGCGCGGCATGTTGAAAGATGAGTATGGCGTCGACGCCAAGGACATGCACTGGTTCATGGGTGGATTGACCAAGCCCACCGAGACTCCGCTGATCCCGCTCGATCTGCCCGCCGACATCAGGCTCGACTTTGTGCCCGAGGGCGACACGCTTGAGCGCATGATGATAGAGGGCCGCGTCGATGCGCTGCTGTCGATCTACATCCCCAAGCTGTTTGAGGATGGATGGGAAGGCATCGAGCGTCTGTTTCCCGACTTCAAGGAAGTCGAGAAAGACTATTACAAGCGGACGCGCATCTTTCCGATCATGCACACAATAGCGCTGCGCGACGATGTGGTGCGCGAGCATCCTTGGGTGCGCCAGAGCCTGTATGACGCCTTCTGCGAGTCGCGCGACATTGCTCTTGAGGGCTTGTGGGACACTGACGCGCTGCGTCTTGGCCTGCCGTGGCTGATCGATCATGTGGAAGAAGCCTGGCGCACATTTGGCAAGGACTTCTGGGCCTATGGCATGGAGGCCAACCGGCCGACGCTGGAAGCGATTGGCCGCTACGTTCACGAGCAGCATTTCTCGCCGCGGGTCGTGAAGCCGGAAGAGATCTGGCCGGATTTGTAGGGCAGGTTAACCCCTCATCCGACCTTGCTGCGCAAGGCCACCTTCTCCCGCAAGGGGAGAAGGGATCAGGCGGATAGCTTTAGCTTCAATGATCACCGCTTCCTGCCCTTCTCCCCTTGCGGGAGAAGGTGGCCCGCCGCAGGCGGGTCGGATGAGGGGTAACCTTCAGCTCCTGGGTGCTGTCGTAATGTCCTGAAGCGTCCACGACATCTGGTCGATGTCGTTCTGCGACAGCTTGAACTCGAAACCGTTCATTTTGGGCGCAAGGTCTGCGGCTTCCTTTTTCGCCGCGTCGTTTGCGTCCGTTGTCGTGTCGACCTGCATGCGTACCCAGCCCTCTTTCTGGTCGCCGACGCTGGTGACGGCGACGCGCAGGCCATCATGGCTTGTGGCGATGTACTGGCGCGCATCGGGCTTCACGTCGCCCTTGGGCGCACGGACATCCTGGAAGGAAATGGGGTCAATCATGAACGACAGGCGTAGCACCTTGCCGCTATCTGGCGCGCGGCCTTCGACCTCGGTAGCCAGCTTTAGTTCCGAGCCCTTCTGCTCTGACGTCAGAACATAATCGCCCTGTCCGGCGCCTTTCAGCTCCAGCTTTGCGATCTTGTCGCGCGTGAAGTTGATGAGGTTGATCTCGAACCATGCGGCGTGGGGCACGGGCACGCGCAATTCGCCGCGCGTGAGATAGGTCTGCGGCTGGCCCGGAAAGCGCACAAACGTGCCGCCGCGCGCGCCGCCCACTGTGTTGTCGCGGTTGCCGACGAACACAGAGGCCAGCACCGTGCCCTTGGCGTCGCGCATGACGACCTCACGCCCTGCCTTGTCGCCCAGCCCCTTGCCGGGCTCGCCCAGACCAAGGTCCGCGAAGCGGGTGGGATCGGACGTCTTGCTTTCCTCAAAAGTGAGCGAGGACGCTCCGCCCACCATGTCGCGGAATGATTCAGGGCGTGCGGCATACCCTGAGTCCTTGTCAAAGAACCCGTCGCCCCTCCGCTCGACAGTGAACGTGCGGTCATCATCGCGGATGGCGATGGTCACGACATCGTTCGCGCGCGACAGAAGTTCCGGGAAGACGCGTTCGCCGCGCCGGTCGGACGCGATGTTTTGCGGCGAGGTCTGCACCGTCCAGATGGTTGTCGCGACTGCAACGAGCGTCGCGATTCCCAGAGCGCCAAGCTGTTTTGCGTTCATGTCATCAACCTCAGGCGATCTTGTCGGATTTCGGCTTGGCGCCGGGAGGAGTGCGTCGCGTCCGGCGCATCGCGAAGAAAAGCGCTATCAGGCCGACGACGAGCGGCACGCCTGCGACGTTGATCGCGGTGAGCGTGCTCTTCAGCCGGTCGACATCGCTGCGCAGCGCAAATTGCGTAAGGCGCAGTTCTTCGCGGGTGGCGAGAAGTTCGCTCTTGAACTTGTCGATGGTCTCCATCTGCTCGCGCGTGAGAACTTCAGTGGCGCCCTGCTGGCCGCGCCCAAGCTCCGTAAGCTTCTGCTCGGTCGTCTTGAGCTTCTCCTGCAGGGCCTGTTCTTTGGCGCGGAACCGGCGGTTTGCTTCCAATTCCATTTGCTGGATGCGCTCAAACGGGCGCCAGGAGACGCCGCGACCGCGCAGATCGGCCAGCGCCGCGCCGCCCGTCATCTGCTCGATGGCGTTGATGACAAAATCGCCGTTGTTGGCGAAGGCCTGCGCCACTTCGGAACCCAGCACGTTGCGGCGCTGCACCCAGTTGCGATCCATCAGCATGTCAGCATCGCCGACAAGAATGACGTTCGCGGGCTTGGCGCTTTTGCTTAATGGCGCGTCCTTGCTTTCGACGCCTTCTGGCTTTTCCTTGAACGCGCTTTCCAGATTGCCCGTGAGGCGCCCCCCGATCACCAGCGTGCGCGGCGCGCGCTCGATGGTGTTGAGCAGCGTGCGCATGTCGGTTGTGCGGTCCCTGGTGGCGGACACTGGCAAGAGGCCACCTTCGGCCGAGGCCATCAGCAGCGGGCGGATGGTCACGCCGTCTTTCTTTGTGGTGAACGTGCCCGCCGTTGTGACCACGATGGCGGACAATTGCGCGAGGATGGCTTCGTCCTTGCGCAGGCCAGTGTTGCGAATGGCCAGCCAGGGCAGGTTGATCATGGGCGTCGCGCGACCGTTGACGGTGCGCTCTGTCTGCAACGCGAAACCGGGATCCGCAACCGCCTGGTTCGTATCGAAATTCACGCCCCATGCTTCAAATAGTTTTGGCAGGGTGGAGGCGGGTTCCGGCGGCGGGGCGCCGCGAGGCCCCATCTGATTTTCCGCGTTTGGATCAACGAAGATCAGGGTCGCGCCGCCCGAAAGCGCCCATTGATCGATGGTGTAAAGCGTCTTGTCGCCGATGTTCTGTGGATGTACGACCATCACGACACGCGTGTTGTCCGGCAACTTGTCCGCATCCGCGGGAACGATGGTGACGTCGAAGAACTGCCTCATCTGCGTGAGCACTTGCTGCTCGCGCTGGCCTGTCTGCGGATTGCCGGTCAGGCCCAGTCCATCGAAGAGAGCGACGACCGGCTTGCCGCGGCGGCCGAGTTCGGAGACGAGGCGCGTCAGATCATATTCGAGAAACGCCTCGCGCTCCGGCGAAAACGAACCGATGACCGCCTTGCCATCCGTCGAGTTCGTGGCGGCGAGGCCAAAGAACATGCGGTCGCCCGATTGGGAGCGAATGGGGCTGACGCCGAACGCCACGGCGCGATCTTCCTCTTCCGAGTATGGCTTGGGATCAATCGTCTCAATGATGATTTTGCCCTTTGAGCCAGCGACGTATGAATCCAGCATCGAACGCAGGCGCTGGGAGAAAGCCGCCAGTTGCGGCGCTTCCTTTGTCAGGCCTGACGACATGAAGAAGCGGAAGCGTACAGGCTCCTGAATCTCGCCCAGCAATTGCTTCGTGCCTGCGCTCAGCGAATAGAGGTTCTGCTGGGTCAGGTCGATGCGCGCGGAACGGAAGAGGTGCGAGCTGACGATGTTGATGCATCCGAAAAAAACGGCGGCCAGAATGGCGCCGACGATTACGATGCGTCCGGTTTGAAATCTGTTCTTGGTCATGTTGCCTCACGCCGCCTTGCGTGCGTTGAGCGCCTGGACATTGAGCCAGAGCGCGAACGCGATGAGGGAAATGAAGAACACCAGCGCCGGGACTTCCAGAACCCCGTCGGTGATGCGCTGGAAATGTCCGATGAATGACATCGACGCGATGGCCTGCACCACGATGTCCGGCGCCCATGGCCGCACGGCTGCAAGCACGAGATCGAAGCCTGCCATCACGAACACAAAGCCCGCCACCACGGCGCCAATGAAGGCCAGCACCTGGTTCTTTGTGAGCGCGGAGACGCAGGCTGAAATCGCGAGAAACGAGCCCGCCATCAGCCACGACCCGATGTAGCAGGCGAAGATGACGCCATTGTCTGGCGAACCCAGATAATTAACCGTGATCCAGAGCGGCGCGGACAGCGCGAGCGCGAGACCTGCGAAGGCCCACGCGGCAAGCCATTTGCCAACCACGAGTTGCCATGGCCGCACGGGCAGCGTCATCAGCAATTCAATGGTGCCGGAGCGACGCTCCTCAGCCCACAACCGCATGCCGATGGCGGGCATCAGCACGAGATAGAGCCACGGGTGCCAGAGGAAAAAGGCGTTCATGTCCGCCTGGCTGCGATCAAAGAAGTTCGCGACGAAAAAAGTCATGCCCGCTGATACGGCGAGAAACACCACCAGGAACACCGTTGCGAGCGGCGTTGCGAAATAGCCGGCGAATTCGCGCCGGAAAATCAGGAGAGTTTTGCTCATGGCTCAGGACCCTGCGGATTCGAGCGTGATGTGACGGAAGGCGTCTTCCAGCTTTGTCGTGCGCACAAGCTGGGGTGATGCCGGGTCGCGGGCAGGGGCCCGCGCCAGAATTTCCGCCGGGGTGGAGTCGGCCATCAGCTTGCCGCGCGCGATGATGATGGCGCGGGTACAGATCGCCTCAACCTCTTCGAGGATGTGGGTGGAGACGACGATGGCCTTATTGGGCGCGAGCGTGCGGATGAGTTCGCGCATCTCGTGCTTCTGGTTGGGATCGAGGCCGTCGGTCGGCTCGTCGAGGATCAGCACGTCGGGGTCATGAACGAGCGCCTGCGCGATGCCGACGCGGCGCTTGAAGCCCTTGGAGAGCGCCTCAATGCGGCGGCCCCAGACTTCGGAAAGGTCGATCCGCTCGACGAGTTCGCCAAGACGCTCGCGCGCGGTGGGCTTGGAGAGGCCGCGCATGGCGGCGACAAATTCGAGGAAAGCGCCCACCGTCATGTCCGGGTAGGCAGGCGCGCCTTCGGGCAGGTAGCCGAGGCTTTTGCGTGCGCCCACAGGATCGAGCTGGCTGTCGTGCCCAGCCACATAGGCGGACCCTTCCGTCGGCTCCAGAAAGCCCGCGATGATTTTCATCGTTGTGGATTTGCCCGCGCCGTTGGGGCCCAGAAAGCCGACGACTTCGCCGCGCTCCACTTTGAACGATATGCCGTCGACGGCGGTGAACGCCCCGAAGCGTTTAACGAGGGCGCGCGTTTCGACGAGCACCATGCTTTTATCTCCCCCTCGTTCGCCACCGGTTACCGGTATGGCGGACTCCAATTGTGCGCAAGCAATACCCACGCGAGCGCCGCGCGTCCAGTTACCGATGATCTAGCTAAAATCAAGAGCGCAAGCCAGCCCTGCCGACACCATTCATTGCGCGGCGACTTGCAGGGCTGCGAGCCGTGTTCGTTTCTTGTCAACGAGACGCACAAACATGCCGATCATCGGTTCAATATCCGCGCCAGAGCCGTTTTCTGCGTTGCTGCGTAGGTAGTCTCTGATCAGGAGTTTTACGAGGGCGTCGAATTCTTCTTCAATGCAATCAACTTCCTCGGGCGTTTGAGCGGCATCCAGTCTGTCCAGCAATTCCGGCCATTTATGCTGCAAGTCAGCCTTCTCCGGTTCCTCGCGCAAGCCTGCCCAACCCAGAAAACCGGTGATTGATGAGCCTACAATGCTGAGCCCGAACAGCACGAACCAGATGTATTCGCTGTAGTTGTCCAGAAATCCTGTGACTTCGTCGTTGACGAACGCCGCTGTGCCCGCATGCGGCTGATAACGGCGGGGTCGGTCCACGGGGGGCGCTTCGACATTGAACGCGTTGTCCTCCAGCCGCCTTATGCGCGTGGAGGCTTCGATCAGCGTTCTTGTCAGGTTCGTCGCGACCGAGTCGTCAAGGTTGGACGTCGCCGTGATTTCGTGCGTGATTGCGATCGTCTCAATGGGCGCGGGCGGCAGGGGCGGGGATCCGCTGAAAACGCCCGCGGGGAGCTGCGTAGTCTCAAGATCGCGATAGCGGAAAGTGAGAGCGGCAGCATTTGAAACGCCGATGACGGCAATAGGCGTTCCGCGCCCTTGCGTCACCTGCATCAGCACCTGCCGGAGTCGGGCGCCGGGGAAACCTACAAACACCAGCGCGTCCACGGCGCCTGAGGCAAGCGCTTCGGTCGTCCCCGGAAGCGCGATTTCCTGCACGCTGAGTTCGCTGAGGTCCACGCCGTATTGCGCCAGCACGCGCTCGACAAGCGGGCGGCTGTCATCGGAATCGCCGCGCACGATCCCAAGTCGGCGCGAGCGCAGATCCGCCCAATCCTTCACGACGCGATCCTGACGCGCGACTAGGAAAACATGGCGCTTCTGGATGACTACGATGGATCTGGCCTCGCTCGATGTCGGATCGTCGCTGCGCAGCATCGCCAGCGAAACCTTGCCTGATTCCAGCGCTTTTGCGGCCGATGGCGAGTCAGGCACGGTGACGATGTCCAGTCGGAAGGAGTCCCGGTGCTCAACCAGCGAGCGGGCCACGGACTGGAGGAACCGGATTTGCTGGGAGTCCTCGGGACCAGCCGCGATCTTGAGAGTTTTAGGCGCGGTCGCGATGTACCAGGTCGCCAGGCTTGCCGCAGCGAGCGCGAATGTGAGCGCCGTCCAGCGAAGGATGATGTGCTGTCTCATGATCGCTGCAGCGTCCTCAATCCACAGGGCGTCAATGGGGCGGCGCCAGCAGAAGCGAGCGGCCAGAATTCGCGACTCAACATTACATCATCCGTCTCGCCCCGTGTGGCGAAGTTTGGTTTCCGCATGACATGCGAACGAACGGAGAGATAATCTGCCAGATTTGTGGCAAAGCCTTGGCTTGTCTCATTCTTCCGTTCATCCCTAAGTCGCAGGAGGGGACGGCTAGACGAGATCGAAATCTGGGCGCACACTGCGTAGTCTCCTGGCCTTCGCGGGGTTACTCGTGGCAACAAAAGGCGGGATGTGAGGGAGGAAGGCAGGCTTACGGGCGCATCTTGAATCACCAGTTTTGGGCGAAAATTTGAATGGATGCATGATTTCATGTGCGTTCACGAAAGTTGCCCGCGCCGCGCCTCTTAAATTCGCAGTTCCTCCCGCGCCTTGGGCGCCGCCTCGCCGGGTCAGAAATGCCCCGGCGTCTTTTTTTGTCCGCTTCCAAAATTGCCCGGGCGCCCCAATCCGGTTGCGCGCGTTCAAAGCCCGCACTATTGCCCATTGACGCGGGGCGTTAACCCGGGCGCAATGGCCCTGGTTCGGAGGATCGGGCATGGCCTACAGACGGCAGGACGCGAAGGACTGGGCCCGCGAGAACATGCGCGGCATCTGGGCGGCTGCGTTGACCCCTTTTCGTGCGGATATGTCCATCGACGAAGCGGGACTGCGCTCCAACCTGCGTCACTGGTTTAACGATCTGGGCGTCGATGGCGTTTTCATCGCCGGAAAACAGGGCGAGTTTTTCGCGCTTTCGCTGGAGGAGCGCAAACTCCTCTTCCGCATTGCGCTGGAAGAGAGTCAGCGCGCGGGGACCAAAGCGATCATGTCCTGCTCGGATCAGAACATGGACACTGTGATCGAGCTGGCGAAATATGCGGAAGCGATTGGCGCGGAAAGTATCGTGGTTCACGCGCCGGTGCTGCACTTTCTGAAAGCGCAAGACAAAACCATCTATGAATATTACAAATACATCAGCGAGCAGGTGAACCTCGGCATCGCGCTCTGGAGCCATCCTGATTCCGGCTATCTACTGAGTCCGGAATTGTGCGCGCGCATCGCGGACATTCCCAACGTGGTGGCCATTAAATACTCCGTGCCGCGCGAGATGTACGCCAAGCTGACACGGCTTGCAGGAGACAAGCTCATCGTCTCGACCGCATCTGAAGAGGAATGGTTCGACAACATCGTTGAGCTTGGCTGGCGCCTCTATCTGTGTTCTGCGCCGCCGTATTTGTTGCAGACCAAGACGGACCGCCGCATGCGGGACTACACGGATCTTGCATTCGCCGGCCGCATTGACGAGGCGAAGAAAGTTCGCGACAGCCTCGATCCTGTGCGCCATGCGATCCGCTCGACGACGCCAAAGGAAAAGCCGCAGGCTCATTCCAAATACTGGCAGGATCTGCTGGGCCAATGTGGTGGAACTGTCCGTCGCCCGATGCTGGAACTGACCGACGCGGAAAAGAGCGCCATTCGCAAGGCATTCGACGACTGCAGCCTGGGTATTGCCTCCAAGGACAGCAACGCGGCATGATTGCCGCCGGAGTTTAGCGCAATGCAGACGGGTCGCCTGAAGGCGTTCAATTTCCAGAAATGGATCGACGAGCACAAGCATCTCTTGAAGCCGCCGGTCGGCAACAAGCTGGTGTTTGAAGGCGCGGACACGGTTGTGCAGGTTGTCGGCGGGCCGAATGCGCGCGCCGATTATCATGATGATCCGGTGGAAGAGTTCTTCTATCAGCTCAAGGGCGACATGGTTCTGAAAGTCCATGATAACGGCAAATTCTACGATGTGCCGATCCGCGAGGGCGAAGTCTTCCTGTTGCCCGCCCATGTGCGCCACTCGCCGCAGCGCCCGCAGGAGGGCTCCATTGGTCTCGTTGTCGAGCCGGCGCGCCCGCCGGGTACTGTTGATGGATTTGAGTGGTTCTGCTTTGAATGCGGTACGAAACTGCATCGCATCGAGGTGACGGTTGAGAACATCGTGCGCGATTTGCCGCCTCTCTATGAGGCGTTTTTCGCTGACGAGAAAAAGCGGACGTGCTCCAATTGCGGCGCGTTGCATCCCGGCAAGAAGCCCCCCGATGGGTGGGTGAAGCTGTAGACTCGGGTACGCAGATGCTACTGGTTCAATAATTTTTCTGGAGGGGTGTGATGACTTTGAAGAGTTTCGTTTCGGGCGCCGCGTTTGCGCTTATCTCGTATGCGCCCGCCATGGCGCAGGCGCCGGTGAAGATCGGCATGGTGACGACGTTGTCGGGACCGGGCGGTTATCTGGGCGCTGATGTGCGCGACGCGTTCAATCTTGCAATCGAGATGGAGGGCGGCAAGCTCGGTGGCGTGCCTGTGCAAGTGCTCATCGAAGATGACGCCCTGAAGCCTGGGCAGGGCAAGGAAATTGCCGAACGCTTTATGAAGACGGAGCGCATCAAGCTGCTCACCGGCGTGATTTTCTCCAACGTCGCTGGCGCCGTGGTGCCGGACGTGCTGGACAATGGCGGGATCTACGTGAGCCCCAACGCGGGTCCGTCAAACTTCGCAGGCAAGGAGTGCCATGCAAACTATTTCGTGGTGTCGTGGCAGAACGACACGCTGCATGAGAGCGCAGGGCAAAATGCCACAAACCTCGGCTTCAAGCGCGCAGTCGTGCTGGCGCCAAATTATCAGGCCGGGCGTGACGCCATCGCTGGCTTCAAGCGCTTCTTCAAGGGCGAGGTCGTAGGCGAGATCTACACGCGCCTTGACCAGACGGACTTCGCGCCAGAGCTTGCGCAGGTGCGCGCCGCCAAGCCCGATGTCGTGTTCCAGTTCCATCCGGGTGGTCTCGGCATCACGTTCGTCCGCCAGTACCAGCAGGCTGGACTACTTGAAACCATCCCCATGGTTGTTGCGGCGCCGTCGCTGGATTCCGTCATCCTGAGGGCTGTGGGCGACGCTGCGCAGGGCGTGCACATCTCGAGCCACTGGAATTCTGATTTGCCCAACGCGGCGAACAAGGAATTCGTCGCGGCCTTCCAGAAAAAGTATAACCGGATGCCGACTTACTACGCGAGCCAGGGTTACGACACCGCCCGCGCCATTGGCGCTGCGCTGAAGGCCACAGGCGGCAAGGTTGACGACACGAAGGCGTTCAGCGCCGCGATGCGCAAGGCTGAGTTCCAGTCCGTGCGCGGGAACTTCAGGTTCGGCCCAAACAACCACCCCATCAACGACTGGTATTCGCTGCGGGTGGAGCGCGGGGCTGACGGCAACCTCGCGATTGTGACCAAGGGCAAAATTCTCGAAAATCACAGCGACATCTACGCCAAAGACTGCAAGATATAATTGCAGCCTTCTTTGTAAATGGATCGATGTCTCATGGCCGGGCCTGCCCCGGCCATGAATGTGTCGGGGGATTTTTTTGCCAAGCGTCTGGAAGCGTCAATGTCGCTGCTGATCGAACAGGCGCTGAACGGCGTGCAGCTGGGCGTCATGCTGTTTCTGCTCGCAGCAGGCCTCACGCTGATCTTTGGCATCATGGGCGTGATCAATCTCGCCCATGGCTCCCTCTACATGATCGGCGCTTTCGCCATGGCGTGGGTGGCTAACGTCACCGGCTCGTTTCTGCTTGCTGCGTTTGCGGGGCTCCTGGCTGCAGGCGCCATCGGCATGCTGATGGAGTATTTCGTCATCCGAAAACTCTACGCGCGCGATCATCTTGATCAGGTGCTCGCGACGTTCGGCCTTATCCTGTTCTTCAACCAACTTACGGTTTTGCTCTTCGGCCGTCAGCCCCTGTTTGTGGAAATACCGGACTTTCTTCAGGGCTCCATCCTGCTTTTCGGAGACGTGCGCTATCCCGTTTACCGGATCGCAATCATAGCCGTTGGCCTGCTTACAGCGGTTGGTCTTTATCTGCTGATTGCGCGCACACGCCTTGGCATGCTGATCCGCGCGGGCGCCACAAACCGCGACATGGTGCGCGCGCTGGGTGTAGACATCCGGCTTCTCTACACGGTTCTGTTTGGCCTCGGCGCCATGCTCGCGGGTCTAGCGGGCGTCATGGCGGGGCCCATCTTGTCGGTGCAGGTGGGCATGGGCGAACAAGTTCTCATTCTCACGTTCGTCGTTGTTGTGATCGGCGGAGTCGGCTCTGTGCGCGGCGCTTTTGTAGGCGCAATGATTGTCGGCGTGGTCGACACGATGCTGCGCGCTTTCCTTCCGCAGGCGTTTCGTCAAATCATGCAGGGGCCCGATGCGGATGCGCTTGCCGCTGGCTTTTCCGCCATGGGAGTCTACATGCTGATGGCGCTCGTTCTTCTGGTGAAGCCGAAGGGGCTCATGCCCGCCCATGGCTGACCCGAAGATGACTGAAGCCGCCCCGCGCGCAGGCCGGACATATGCGATCATCGCAGTCGTGTTGGCATTGCTCATAGCGCTGCCATTCATCGCCGACGCGACTGGCCAGCCAGCGCTGACGTCACTGGCGACGCGCATCGCCATCCTGGCGATTGGCGCAGCCAGCCTGAATCTGGCGCTCGGATATTGCGGCCTTGTCAGCTTTGGACACGCCGCGTGGTACGGTGTGGGCGGTTACGTCGTCGGCATCATGTATCGCCATTACGTTACGGGTGAACCGCTGCTGGGGCTTTCCATCGGCAGCGATCAACTGCTGGTGACCTTGCCGCTCGCGATCCTCATCAGCGGCCTATTCGCGCTCGCGCTTGGCGCGTTGTCGCTGCGCACATCTGGCGTGCAATTCATCATGATCACGCTGGCGTTTGCGCAGATGCTGTTCTTTTTCTTCGTCGCGCTGAAAGCTTACGGCGGCGATGATGGCCTCATCGTGCGAAGGCGCAACGCGTTGCCGTTTATCGATACGCGCGATGGACCGACGTTCTATTGGGTTTGTCTCTTCTTCGCCGTGGCATGGTTTGCGCTGATGTCGCGCATCGTGACGTCGCGCTTTGGCCGCGTGCTGGAAGGCATTCGCCAGAGCGAGCGGCGCATGGCCGCCATCGGCGTCTCCACCTATCCTTACAAGCTTGCGTGCTTCGTCATATCCGGAATGGGAGCGGGCCTTGCGGGCGCGCTGATGGCGAACCACGCGCGCTTTGTATCGCCTGACATGCTGCACTGGACGCAGTCCGGCGAGTTCATGATCATGGTGATCCTGGGCGGTGCAGGCACGTTGTTTGGCGCCGCTGCAGGCGCTGCTGTGCTGATTGGGCTGGAGACGCAGCTGGCCGCATGGACCGAGCACTGGCAGGTCATTCTGGGGCCGCTGCTGGTGCTGATGATCATCTTTACGCGTGGAGGGCTGAGCGGGCTCGTCAAACTTTTGCGGAGGGGCCGCAATGAGTGAGTCGCTGCTGCGTGTGTCGCGTCTGTTCAAGCGTTTTGGCGGCGTCAGTGCGACCGATGATTTGTCGCTCGATGTGCGCCCCGGTGAAATCCATGCGCTGATTGGCCCCAATGGGGCAGGCAAGACAACCTTCATCGGCCAGATGATGGGCGAGATAAGCCCCGACAGCGGTGACATCTATTTTGATGGCGCGTCGATCAACGGGCTCTCGACAGCCGCGCGTGTGCGGCGTGGCATCGCGCGAACTTTCCAGATTACGGAACTGCTGACCGAAGACACGGCGCTGGCCAATGTCGCGCTGGCGGTGCAGGCGGGGCAGGGTCATTCGTTCCGCTTTCTTGCCGCAGCCGGCGCAGACTCTTCGCTCCTTGGCCCCGCGCACGAATACCTCAGCGCCGCAGGGCTTTTTGATCGCGCGGATGTGCGCGTGTCAGAGCTTTCCCATGGCGAGCGCAAGCAACTTGAACTGGCGATTGCGCTGGCTTCAAAGCCGCGACTTCTGTTGCTGGACGAACCCATGGCGGGCCTTGGCGCGGCGGAAAGTCGCCGCATGGTCGATACGCTTTTGAGCCTGAAAGGGTCTATCGCGATGCTGCTGGTTGAGCACGACATGGATGTTGTGTTTGCGCTGGCCGACCGCATCTCCGTGCTGGTTTATGGCCGCGTTATAGCGTCCGGCTTGCCAGCGGACATTCAGGCGGACAATCAGGTGCGCGCGGCGTATCTTGGCGAAGGGGACGCCTGATGCTGCGCGTCGAAAACCTAGCCGCCGCTTATGGCTCCAGCCGCGTCCTGTTCGACGTCACGTTTGAAGTTGGCGAGGGCGAATTCGCCACTCTGCTCGGCCGCAACGGCATGGGCAAAACGACGACGATCAAGACAATCATGGGCCTGCTTCCCGCGCTGGGCGGGCGAGTGCTCTTCGACGGTGCTGATGTGACGGGCAAGACGCCGGAAGCCATCGCCCGTCTCGGGGTTGGGCTTGTGCCCGAGGGGCGCCAGATATTTCCCACGCTCACGGTGCGCGAAAATTTGGTCGCCACCGCCGCCGACAGGTTTGGGCGGGAGAATCCGTGGACGCTTGAACGCGTTTACAATCTGTTTCCACGCCTTGGAGAGCGCCATGGTCAATGGGCGCGCACGCTTTCGGGCGGCGAGCAGCAAATGCTTGCCATCGGGCGAGCGTTAATGACAAACCCGCGCCTGCTCATTCTTGACGAGGCGACGGAAGGGTTGGCCCCTGTCATCCGTACCGAAATCTGGACTGTGTTGAGCGCCTTGAAGGCACAGAAGTTGTCGATCCTCGTTGTCGACAAGAACATCGACGTGCTGCGCCGCATGGCCAACTCGCATAATGTGATCGAGAAGGGACACATCGTCTGGACAGGCGATGGCGCCGCGCTCGACCGCGACCGGGAGAAGGTGAATGGCTGGGTTGGACTCTGAGCCTCGCCTTGTCGAGGTGGAGGCCGCTTGCGAAGGCGATGGGGTTTCAGCATTGGCGCGCGCGCTTGTGTCGGCGGGTGGCAGGCTCGCAGCAGCTGGGGCTACGCCCCCGCAAATGATTGAAATGATCTGGCGCGCGCGCGATCCTGCCGCCATTCACCCTGCACGGCGTGAGATTGACCTTGCCCGGCGCGAAGCCTTCGCTGGTTTCCGGCCTCCGCTGCGGGTTGAACAGCGCGCTGGTTATGCAATTCAGGTCGTGCTGCGTGCCCGCGTTACCGCTCCCGTAATCGATGATCGGCCCGTATATCAGGGCTACACGCGCGCGCAGCTGGCGGCGCAGATGAGCCCGCGCGCGCAAGTGCCGGACATGAGCGCCGTCTTCGCCAAGTGGACCGCCGACGGCGCAGAGGCCCGCGCGGGTTTGCCCGGCGGGCTGGATATCGCGTATGGCCCCCATCGCGATCAAATCCTTGATCTTTATCGCCCGTCCGGCGCAACGCGCTCGCCCGTTTGGGTCTTTATCCACGGCGGGTATTGGCAGGCGTCCAGCAAGGATCAGCACGCGCAGTTTTGCACCGGCATGGTTGAAGCTGGTTTCGCGGTGGCGAACATCGACTACGGCCTTGCGCCGGAGACGCCGCTCGCGTGTATCGTCGAACAAGTTCGCGCGGCGCTGTGGTTTCTTGTTCGCGAGGCGGACGCCCTGGGCGTTGACGCCTCACAGCTGCATGTCAGCGGGCATTCCGCGGGGGGGCATCTGGCGGCCTTCATGGCGTGCGATCCGCTTTGCCCGCCGCTGGCTTCCGCGCATCCACTTTCCGGCGTGCTGTTTCTTGAATCGCTGATGTATCTGCCCATGGGCAAGATACTTGGCGTCACAACGCTGGACGACGTTGCGCAGCTATCGCCGCACGCCATGCGTCCACGCGAAGGCGTGCGGCTCGCTTTTGCGGTGGGCGGCGCCGAGAGCGACGAGTTCAAACGTCAGAGCATCGATCTTGCACGCGCATGGGGCGCGCCTGCGCCACTCATCGCGCCGGGCGCCAATCATTTCACGCTGCCGGAAGGGCTGCGCGGTGGCGACCTGCTGGAGCAGGCAAAGTCGCTCTGCAGTGGTTGAGCCTGCTGCAGTCGTTCAATCAGTCAAAACCTGAACGCGGTCTGCGGAGTTTCCGGCGAGGCGGGCGAGGCGCGGGGTCAGTTCACCAAAAATCGAGCGGCACATATCTGTGACGATGTGGACGCTCGTGTCCTCGCGCTCACGCATCCAGATAGCGTTGATGCTGCGGATGGGCGTAACCTCCGGAAACGTCGCTATCTCGACGTCCTTGTTGGTGAGGCCGCCGCAAAGGATGCAAAGTGGAGTGCTGGCCGTCCAGCCCTGACCACTCTTTACAAGATCGAAAAGCGCCACGGACGAGTCGAACTCCAGATTTCCCCGCGTTTCAACGCCGAAGCGGTCGAATTGACGCTTGACGATCTGGCTGAGCCGCCTGCGATGCCCGTAGCGCATGAAATCAAGTTTCGCGGCGAGAGCTTCAATCTGTCCCCAGTCGCGGGGCGGCGTTGTGCCCTTGGGCAAAACCATGACGACAGGTTCGGCGAACAGCGGCTTTTGCACCACGGCGTCGTCCTGATCGCCGATCTGCTCGCTGGTGATCGTCATGTCGAGGTCACCCGCTCGCAGTTCCGGACCCAGAGGGTGCGTTGTGCCGCTGGTAATCGACAGGGCGCCGACGCTGCTGGAGAGCTTGCGCACCAGAAATGGGAGCAGGGCATTGGCGACGGATTCAACGATGCCGAGCCGCAATTCAGGAATGTCGTAGGCTTTGTATCGCGCGATGCCGTGCTGCAAATCTTCGATCTGATGCATCAGGCCATGGCCGCGCTTGCGCAGATATTCGCCGCCGGGCGTCAGCCGTGGCGGGCGCACGC
This sequence comes from Hyphomicrobiales bacterium, assembly GCA_031428455.1. GTDB lineage: Bacteria > Pseudomonadota > Alphaproteobacteria > Rhizobiales > Beijerinckiaceae > Terripilifer. The sequence continues at coordinate 32,135 of JANPPJ010000136.1, forward strand.
TGCGATCCATCAGGGTAATGCCGAGATCGCGTTCGAGCTTTTGCAGGTGTAGCGAAACCCCGGCTTGCGTCAGCCCAAGTTCGCCAGCGGCGGCGGTAAGCCCGCCTTTCTCGCAAATGGCCAGAAAAATTTCGATCCCGCGAATGTCCAACTTGCGTTCGAGCCTCCGGCGCGAGTGAACGGTGACGCTAAGTTAGCAAGGGTTGTGCCGCCCATCTCTCACCCGCGCTGCTTCAGGGCCAGCAGCGCGGCGCGACGGAAGCGCACAGGAAATGCGCAGGCTGCACAATCGGCGCCCGAAAGCGCCGAATGATGTTTTGGAATCTTAGTAGTTCACGACCTTTTGCGGCTCCGTATGAGTCGAGACTTTCGGCAGATCGAACAGTCCGGCGGGAAGTGTGTCGAAGTATTCAATCACTTCGTCGTGGAGTTTTTACCGCGCGGCGTGCTTGAAAGCAGATGCGGCGGCCGACAACCCCACGAAACTTATGCAGTGGCGCCGGTTTTGAGCGCGGCAGGGAAAACCAGTTTAAGCTGGGTTTTTTGATCCGAAACCACGAAGGCTGCGTAAGCTACACATCATCAGGAGACCTGACATGAAATTCTGGGCCGTTGGCTATCTCGCGGCGGGCATAGTGATGCTCGTTGTCGATGCAGTATGGCTGACGGTGATGGGCAAGGCGCTCTACCGGCCCATTCTCGGCGATATTCTGCTGGATCAGTTTCGTCTCGGGCCCGCAGCTGTATTTTACTTCATGTATGTGTTGGCGATCGTCGTTTTCGCAATTGCGCCGGCCGCAACAACGGGCAAATGGACCACGGCGCTGATATATGGCGCGTTCCTCGGCCTCGTTTGTTACGGCACCTACGACCTCACCAATCACGCAACGCTGAAAGCGTGGACGACCACACTCACCGTCATCGATATGGCGTGGGGCGCAGCGGTCACGGCGTTGAGCGCCACGGTGGGCTTCATCGTCGCGCGGGCGGTTGCGGGAAATCCGTAACTCGCGCGCGCCTGCGCTGCGCGACAGCGGGTGGAGGAACGGTTAGTTCCCTCACCCTGATCGCCGTTAGCCAGCGGGTTTCAGCAGGTAATGACTGACGCCCCATTCTTCGCCGCGCTTGTGGCCGAACAGTCCGGCCGTCGCCAGGAAGAAGAGACGCCAACGGCGTGTCCACACCGCTGAATCGGCGCCGTAGGTCTTCGCCATCAGGGCGCCGATGCGGTCGGCGTTAGCATCGAAATTTTCGAGCCAGTGCATCGCCGTGCGGCGGTAATGCTCGCCACTCCAGCGCCAGTCTTCTTCAACTTCGAACAGATCGCCAAAGTGCCGGATAAGGCCATGGCTTGGCATAATGCCGCCTGTGAAAAAATACTGCGCAATCCAGTCAGCGTTGTCAGACACTTCAAAGCGATAGGGCTGCGTGCGGTGGCTAAAAACGTGGAGGAACAAGCGACCTTCCGGCTTGATCCAGCCGCGCACACGCGTGAGAAGCCCGCGCCAGTTCGACATGTGCTCGAACATTTCAACGGATACGATGCGGTCGAAAGACCCGTCGGCGTGGAAGTGGTTCATGTCGGTCGTAATGATGCGCACGTTGGACAGGCCGCGCAGAGCCGCCTGTGCCGTGATGTATTCGCGCTGGGAATGTGAGTTGGACACTGCTGTGATCTGCGACGTCGGAAAGCGTGCAGCCATGAACAGCGTCAATGATCCCCACCCGCAGCCCAATTCCAAGATCGACTGCCCATCATGCAGATTGGCATGGGCCACCGTTTCTTGAAGAGCCGCGACTTCGGCCTCGCCGAGGGTTTTGGCGTCGCCCGTGTAGAGGCAGGACGAGTATTTGCGGTTTGGACCGAGCGCCAGCGCGAAAAATTCGGCGGGTAATTCATAGTGCTGCTCATTGGCCGCATCTGTGTGGAGCGCTATGGAAAAACCATCCATCTCCGCCGCAAAGCGGGCCTCGGCGTCGGCGCCTTCTTCGCGCAACTTGCGGGTGGTGCGCCCGCACAGGAAATCGATGCCCATCAGAGACAAGGAGTCGGGCAGGGGCGCGCGCTCAGCAAATCGGGTGGCTGCCGCGATCATGTTCATGTGCGTCTACTCCGATCAAGAGGGCGAGAACGGGCGTGGAAGCTATCGGGACGGGCCCGGGAAAAAGGCGTTCACGCGCGCGCAGTAATCTTCAAAGGCCTTGCCACGCGAGCGCAACATATGCGCCTCCAGCGGAGGGATGCCGGAAACGCGCACCAGCAGCACATACATCAGAATCGGCGCAGCGATTGCAGCCCAGCCCCAGGCGTGGCCGCTAGAGATAGCGATGACCGGATATGCGACCCAGCCCAGCCACTCGAAAAAGTAATTCGGGTGACGTGAATAGCCCCAGAGGCCCACGTCGCAAATCTTGCCCCGGTTGGCCGGATCGGCGCGGAAGCGCCGTAGCTGGTTATCGGAAAGGGCTGCCCCGCCCAGAGCGATCAAAAAGATGGCCGCGCCCAGATAATCTTGTACAGCCAGACCGGGCGCCGGGTTCTGCGCCGCTGCAAAAACTGAAAGGACGAGGATGAGGCCGGCCACGGCCTGCGCCTGCAGGAAAATAAACAGACGCCGACTCCCGTCTGCGCCCCACTCCTCCATCAGCGCCGCATAACGGGGATCTTCCGCCGCCCCGGCGCTGCGAAAGGCAATGTAGCCCCCAAGGCGCGCCGACCAGATGGCCACGAGGGCTGCGACCAGCAATTGGCGGGAGCTCAAAGCGCCGGAGGCTGCGACGGGGACAACAGACAAGACAAAGGCGGCTGCGCCCACAGCAAACGACCAAACAGTGTCAATCCAACCCGAAATGCCAGTTTTGCGCTGGATAGCCCACGCGGCTGTCATGGCCAGACACATGAAGACTGCCGACGCCGCGATGACCGCAACCATGGTCCGTTCCCTTCAATTGCCGCCATTTTGCATCGGGCGCGTGTGCCAGCTAACGAAGGTGTACGGCTTTGGACGCGTTGCGGATCATGTTTCCGTTTGCTGTTGTGATCCGGCGCCAGCCAGTGGCCGTATTGGACCCTAAGTATCGGTCTGCGTCGGAATGTCTGAATCGCCCCGGATGAGGTCCAAGTGAATTTTGTTCCCCGTCCGCTCCGTATCGCAGTCATTGGGGCCGGCGTTACTGGCCTCTCCGCTGCGTGGCTGCTGGCTTCACGTCACCGCGTTACTTTATACGAGGCCGGCCCCCGGCTGGGAGGCCACAGCAACACTGTGATGGTTGACTGTCCCGAAGGCCGCATCCCGGTCGATGCGGGCTTCATCGTTTATAACGAACTCACATATCCCAATTTGATCGCCATGTTCGACCATCTCGGGGTGGCTACGAAGGCGTCCGACATGTCCTTTGCGGTCTCTATGGATCGCGGCGCGATAGAGTATTGCGGGTCCGGCCTTGGCGGCCTGTTCGCGCAAAAGCGAAATATTCTGAATCCACGATTTTGGCGGATGTGCGCAGATCTGGTTCGGTTTTACCGGGCGGCCAAAGTGGATACGCGCGATCTTAGCGGGTTCACGCTTGAGGCCTATCTCGACGAAGGCCGCTACTCGCAAGCGTTCCGCGATTTGCACCTCTACCCCATGGCGGCCGCAATCTGGTCTACGCCTGCGGGAAAGATGGGAGCATATCCAGCCGAGGCTTTCATCCGGTTCTGTCGCAATCATCGCCTCCTTGAACTGGGTGAGCGTCCCCGTTGGCGCACGGTGGATGGCGGCAGCGTCGTGTACGTTCGCAAACTGGCGAGCCTCATCGGCGACGACATCCGGTTGGCTACGCCGGTCGACCAGATTGTGCGTAAAGCACACAGCGTCGAGGTGCACGACGCCGCTGGCGGCATCGATACGTTCGATCACGTTGTTCTCGCGACCCACGCCGACCAGTCGATCGCGATGCTGGCAGACGCCGATGTGATCGAGCGCGACGTGCTCGGCGCATTCCGCTATTCGAAAAATCGGGCGGTTCTGCACACCGATGAGCAGCTCATGCCAGTGCAGCGCGGCGTGTGGTCGAGCTGGAACTACCTTGCCGAGGGGCAGGGGGCTGACCGCCGCCCGCCCGCTGTGACATACTGGATGAACCGTCTGCAGGGACTGCCGACGGAGCGGAATATCTTTGTGTCTCTCAACGCGTCACAAGATCCGCGCGAGGAGTACATGCTTCGCGAAATCAGTTATGACCATCCGGTCTTTGATACCGGCGCACTTGCAGCGCAGCGGCAGGTATGGGCCTTGCAGGGCAGGCGCAACACCTGGTTTTGCGGCGCATGGATGGGCTCAGGTTTTCATGAGGATGGCCTTCAGGCGGGCCTCGCAGTGGCGGAAGCTCTTGGCGGCGTGCGGCGCCCCTGGGACGTTGCCGACGAATCCGGGCGGGTGTTCGTTGGTCCCCCACCAGATCTGGCGGGCGCGGAATTGACACCGTGACAGAACTGCGCGCGACAAACTCCGCTATTTATACCGGCTCTGTCATGCACCGGCGTGTGCGACCACGGCGCCATCGGCTGCGCTATTCCATCTTTTCGTTTCTCTTCGATCTTGATGAACTGGATTCTTTGAACAGTCGGCTGCGCCTGTTCTCGCGCAACAAGTTCAACCTGTTTTCTTTCTATGATGACGACTTCGGTTTCAAAAAGGGACAGCCGCTCAAGCTGCAGATCGAGGATCTGCTGCGCGAAGCTGGCCTAGATCCAACTGGCGGGCCGGTGCGCCTGCTGGCGATCCCGCGCATACTCGGTTACGCATTCAATCCGCTGAACGTGTATTTTTGTTATGACAAGGATGGTGGCGCCCTTGTCGCGATCATCTGCGAGGTCAATAACACCTTCGGTGAACGACACGCCTATGTGCTTGTGGCAGAAGCGCAAAGCGCGAGTGCTGATGGCTCCATGCGGTGGGCATGTGCCAAGAAATTTTATGTCTCGCCATTCATCGGGATGGATCTGACATATGATTTTCGAATTGCGCCGCCCGATGAGGCCGTAACAATCGGCATACGTGGATATAATGACGAGGGCACGTTGATTACTGCTGTTCACTCCGCGCATCGCGTCGAGTTGAGCGATCACGCATTGGCCCGCACGATCGCGACCCATCCTCTCATGGCTATCAAAGTGATTGGCGGGATTCATTGGGAGGCGCTTAAATTATGGCTGAAAGGCGTGGGTCTGCAGAAACGTCCCGCGCCGCCGGAAAAGCACGCGACCATCGCGCCCCGCGTCGAAAGTTGAGGTTGGCATATGGCCCGGAACGCTGACGGAAGTCTGCGCGAACAGATTGGCATCAGCGGGGTTGAAGAAATCCTGGCCGCCGTTCTCGCGCCATTTATTCACCGGGTCCAGGTTGGAGGCGTCACCGTCGTCACGCCTTCGGGCGGGCGCATTGTGCACCATGCTTCGGCGCCCGGACCTGAGGCCTCTATTGTCCTGCATCGGTGGCGCGCTGTGCGCCGTTTGATCTTTGGCGGCGATGTTGCATTCGCGGAAGCCTACATGGACGGCGACTGGACAACGCCGGATCTCACAGCTGTCATAGAGCTTGCCGCGCGCAACGGCGAAACGCTCGATACCGCAATCGGCGGCGGGCCGATTGTGCGAAGCATCAACCGTCTTCGCCATGCCATGCGCGCCAACACCAAGCGTGGAAGCCGACGCAACATCGAGGCCCATTACGATCTGGGCAACGAGTTTTATGCGCTGTGGCTGGACGCTTCCATGACCTATTCCTCCGCTATTTACAGCGCCGGGGCACAGGAAAGCCTTGAAGAGGCGCAAGTGCGCAAGATCAAGCGCATTGGCGATATGCTTGAAGTCGACACTGCGGAGAGCGTTCTTGAAATCGGTTGCGGCTGGGGCGCCATGGGTCGTGCGCTGGCCGTGCGCGGCGCGCATGTGACGGGTTTGACGTTATCGCCCTCCCAACTTGCCTGGGCGCAGAAAGCAGGCGAGGAAGAGGGCCTTTCGCAAATGCTGGATTTGCGCCTCCAGGATTATCGCGATGTGCAAGGCGCTTACGACCGCATCGTCTCCATCGAGATGATCGAGGCCGTCGGCGAGCGCTATTGGCCCGATTATTTCGGCGCTATTGCGAAGCGACTGAAGCACGGTGGGTACGCAGTGTTGCAAGCAATCACGATTGCCGACGACCGGTTTGAAGCTTACCGCAAGGCGGCGGATTTCATCCAGCGTTACGTGTTTCCTGGGGGCATGCTGCCATCGCGCGCGGTGCTGGATCAGTACGCGTCAGGGGCAGGGCTCAAGATCGTCGAGATTGAAACCTTCGCCGACAGCTATGCGCTCACCCTTGCCGAATGGCGGCGACGTATGCTGCACGCAGCTTCGCAAATTTCCGGGCAAGGTTTTGATGCTCGGTTCAGGCGACTGTGGGAATATTACTTGTGCTATTGTGAGGCTGGCTTTCGGGCGCGAACAATCGACGTAGGCTTATACAAACTGGTGCACGCTACGCCGTGACGAAAAAGGCCCGCCAATTGCGGCGGGCCTTCTGACTCCAGACTAATTCGGTGATTACTTGTCGCCCCGAATGGCATCCTTGATGCCGCCGACGGCATTCTGCAATTTGCCCTTCACCTGGTCGGCGCGGCCTTCGTTCTTGAGCTTCTCGTCACCGGTAAGTTTACCAGCTCCTTCCTTGAGCTTGCCCTTAATCTGATACACCGAACCTTCAATTCGATCCTTGTCGATAGCCATATTCGCCTCCATTTTGATCGGCGCTCAAGTGAACTGCGCCTTGGTGCAAAAACGGCCAAAACTCAGAGTTGTTCCATCAACCGGGCGAACGCGGGCCAGCGCTCGGGCTGGCGTGCATTTTGCCAAAGCACTTTGCTTTCCCGTGCCGCTCGCCTATTTCAAGCTTGGGCTATGAGGGGTGCTTTTTTCGATGAAACTTTTGTCCGACTTGCAAGCGGTTCGGCGTTCGTGGCGGATTTATCATGGAAATCCGCTGCGCAATCGTGACCTTGACGCGCTTTACGCCCGCTTCGTGACCAAGGGCGACCTCGTGTTCGACGTCGGGGCCCATGTCGGCCATCGCACGGCGAGTTTCCTGCGCCTTGGCGCTCGTGTTGTAGCTGTCGAGCCGCAGCCGCTCCCCGCGACGCTCATTCGCGCCGTGTGGGGCTGGCGCGGCGCGCGAGTCGTACGGGCCGCCTGCGGCGCGGCAGTCGGCGTCGCGTCAATGCGCGTGAATGCGGTCAATCCGATTGTGTCAACCATGTCGACCGAGTTCGTCGCGGCGTCTAAAGACGCGCCGGGGTGGGAAGGGCAAACATGGGATAGGACAATCGACGTCGATGTGACCACCATCGACGCGTTGATTGCTGTGCACGGTGCGCCATCCTTCATCAAGATCGACGTCGAAGGTTTTGAGCTGGAGGCATTGGCGGGAATGTCCAGTAAGTCGTCGGCGCTGTCGTTCGAGTTCACAACGATCCAGAAACAGGTCGGACTGGATTGCATCGAGCGTTGCGCCGCCCTTGGTTACACGCGCTTCAATGCCGTGATCGGAGAAACACAGCGTTTCGAGTTCGGGCAGGATGTGGACGGGTCTGCGATACGCGCATGGCTTTCGGCTTTGCCTGTCGAGGCCAACTCTGGGGACATCTACGCTACTTAAACTAGTCAGCCTCGCCTTTGGTTTTTACCGGGATCATCAGATAGCGCACGCCGTTTGCTTCGGCGGGTGGAAAGCGGCCAGCGCGGATATTGACCTGGATCGAGGGCAATAACAGTCGCGGCGCGTCAAGATTGGCGTCCCGCGCCTGACGCATTTCGACGAATTCGTCTTCCGTCACGCCATCGTGAACGTGCTTGTTGCCCTTGCGCTGCGCCTCGACGGTCGTTTCCCATGCGTAAGTTTCACGGCCCGGCGCCTTGTAATCGTGACACATGAAAAGTCGCGTTTGTGGCGGCAACGCCAACAGGCGGCGAATTGAGCGAAACAGTTGCCGCGCATCACCGCCGGGAAAGTCCGCGCGCGCGGTGCCGTAGTCGGGCATGAACAAGGTATCCCCAACAAAAACCGCATCGCCAAGCTTGTAGGCTACGTCTGCTGGCGTGTGGCCAGGCACATGAAGCACCTCCGCCTGGAGGCCGCCAATTGAGAATTGCTCGCCCTCCTTGAACAGGTGATCAAAGTCTGCGCCGTTCGATTTGACGTCGCGCGCGTTGAAAACTGGGCGGAATATTCGCTGCACGTCCACAATGTGCTCGCCAATGCCGATGCGAGCACCCGTCTTGCTCTTGATGTAGGGGGCGGCAGACAAATGATCGGCATGGGCGTGGGTTTCCAGCACCCAGACGATGTTCCAGCCGTGGGCCTTTGCCGCTGCGAGAACGCGGTCTGCCGAAGTTAAATCCACCGATCCGTCATTATGGTCATAATCGAGGACGGGATCTACGACAGCAGCTTCCCCGCTTTGCGTGTCAGCAATCAGATAGGTGACTGTGTTGGTCGCTTCATCAAAAAACGGCTCGATTTGCATTGTCACTGGCGACGTCACGGTGAATATCCTCGAAAACGCGCAAACGCAGACCGCCATTTTGCGCTCGACATATCATAGCGACCATTGATGAGATCATAAAGTAGGCGAGACAGTGGCCAGTATAACGTAAAGCTTACGCTTGGGGACTTTACCTGTAAGCAAGCGCTTTTTGCTGTCGACAGAGAATACCCAGCTAAAAAAATGCGCCTAACGAAAAGCCGGGGTGCGGCGCGACTGTCCCTTGACGCAGCAATTAGGTGCGCCATCATATCCGGACGGGCCGTCGATGCTATTAAGGACATGCGATTCGCAGTTTGCCGCAAGGCCGACAAAGTGCGCGACTGACGTAGTTTAATTGATCCTGTTTTTAGCAAGCGTCGCAATGACGTTGAAAGAGACTGGAGGGGTTCGGCTGGGTCGCCCAGGCACGTTCACTCATGCGCGTAGACCCAACTAGCGCCCTGAACGAAACTTTAGCGTACACGTGGCGTTACCAGAGCCTCAGCAAACGCTTTGTCCAAGCTGCGCGGGATACAGCTTTTTCTTGAAAAGGCCATGCCGGTGGAATCTGATCTTCTCAAGCGCTACGCTACAAATTATGACAGCCGGCGCACTATTGAGCTGTCCATCGCGGACTACCTCGAAGCGTGTAAATCAGACCCGACTTGTTATGCCGGGGCGCATGAACGGTTGCTTGCAGCAATAGGCGAACCGGTTGTTATTGATACAGCAAAAGATCCCCGGCTCGGCCGTATTTTCATGAACCGCACGATCCGGCAATATCCGGCGTTCTCCGAATTTTTCGGAATGGAAGAAACAGTCGAGCGCATCGTTTCTTTTTTCCGTCATGCGGCGCAGGGATTGGAGGAAAGGAAGCAGATTCTTTATCTGCTTGGCCCGGTCGGCGGAGGCAAATCGTCCCTTGCAGAGCGCTTGAAGGCGTTGATGGAAGTTCATCCCATCTATGTGCTGAAAGCAGGCGACGAAATCAGCCCCGTCTTCGAATCTCCGCTTTCGTTGTTCGATCCCCACACCATGGGAGACGAGCTGGAGCGCCTCTATCATATACCCAAGCGGCGTCTCTCCGGCCTGATGAGCCCCTGGTGCCTGAAGCGGCTGGATGAGTTTCGCGGCGACCTGACCAAGTTCAAAGTCGTCAAGTTACTTCCCTCCCGCTTGCGTCAGATCGCCATATCCAAGACTGAGCCGGGCGATGAAAATAATCAGGATATTTCCTCGCTGGTTGGCAAGGTTGACATTCGCAAGCTTGAGACGCTCGCGCAAAACGACGCCGACGCATATAGTTATTCAGGTGGTTTGAACCGCGCCAATCAGGGCATTCTCGAATTTGTCGAGATGTTCAAAGCGCCGATCAAGATGTTGCATCCGTTGCTGACTGCGACGCAGGAAAGCAATTACGTTGGTACCGAAAACATTGGCGCGATCCCTTTTACGGGCATCGTGCTGGCGCATTCCAACGAAGCGGAGTGGCAAACTTTCAAGGCCAATAAAAACAACGAGGCCTTTATAGACCGTATTTATCTTATCAAAGTGCCATACTGCCTTCGCGCCATTGAAGAGCAGAAAATTTACGACAAACTGATCAGAGGCTCGGAGCTGGCTGAATCGCCCTGCGCGCCGGCGACGCTCGAAATGCTTGCGCGATTTGCTGTCTTGTCGCGGCTTCGGCCGCACGAAAACTCGACGTTCTTTTCCAAGCTTCGAGTCTACGACGGCGAGAGCCTGCGCGAAACCGATCCGCGTGCGCGGAGCCTTCAAGAATATCGAGACGCCGCGGGGCCTGACGAGGGCATGGACGGTATCTCGACGCGTTTTGCTTTCAAGGTTCTCGCCGCAACATTCAATCATGATTCACAGGAGGTCGGCGCAGACCCTGTGCATCTCATGTATGTGCTTGAACAGGCGATCCGCCGTGAGCAATTCAATGCTGTTGGCGAGAAGCGCCTTCTTGAACATATCAAGGGTGATCTCGCGCCGCGTTATGCTGAGTTCATCGGCAACGAAATTCAGAAGGCGTATCTGGAATCCTATCACGACTACGGGCAGAACCTGTTTGACCGTTATGTGGACTATGCCGACGCGTGGGTGGAGGATCAGGACTTCAAGGATACAGATACCGGGCAGATGATGGACCGCGAGCTTCTCAATCAGGAATTGACAAAGATTGAAAAGCCCGCTGGCATTGCGAACCCACGCGATTTCAGAAACGAAGTCGTGAAGTTTTCGCTGCGCTCACGAGCCGCCAACGGCGGCAAAAATCCGCCGTGGACCAGCTATCAGAAAATACGCGAAGTCATCGAGCGGCGCATGTTCAGCCAGGTCGAAGATTTGCTCCCCGTGATCAGCTTCGGATCGAAAAAAGACACTGACTCCGAAAAGAAACACGCCGACTTCGTGTCACGCATGATGGAGCGCGGCTACACTGAACGACAAGTGCGCCGTCTCGTTGAATGGTATATGCGCGTCAGGCAGTCCGCCTGACGTCAAGCCTCCGCAAAGGAGAGCGAGCGGATGCAATTAATCGACCGACGGCTCAATCCTTCGGGAAAGAGCCTGCCAAACCGGCAACGTTTCATTCGTCGTGCGCGGGCGATCATCAAGGAGGCTGTCAGCAATGCCTCCGCGGGTCGGCATATCAGAGAACTTGAAGAGGGCGGCGCCGTCGTCATCCCTGCATCGGGCATCGACGAAGCGCGCTTTCGACGGGGGCAGACTGGTCGACGCGATCACGTGCTGCCCGGAAATCAGGAATTTCTGGAAGGCGACCGGTTGCCACGCCCTCCCGGTGGGGGCGCCAGCGGAGGGGGCGGCGGTCAGTCTGGCCAAGGTGGCGGTGAAGACCAGTTCAGCATCGTGTTATCGGCAGATGAATTCCTCCATTTTTTTCTGGAGGATCTTGAACTGCCGCGTCTTGAGCGGCGCCAGATCGCGGCGATGAAAGCGGAGACGCCTCGACGCGCCGGGTATGCGACTGCTGGATCGCCGGCAAATCTTGCCATCTCGCGAACAATGAGAAACGCTCTGGCGCGCAGGACCGCGTTGAATCGGCCGCGTCCCGAAGAGATCGCGGCTCTTGAAGCGGAAATCGAAGCTGCCGAAGCGCGTGGCGCGGACGAGGACGAAATCGCGCCACTGATCGAGCGGATTGCAGTTTTGCGGCGTCGCGCGATGATGATCCCCTACATCGATCCGCTCGATATTCGCTACCGTCGCTTTGAGGTTACGCCGCGGCCGATTGCGCAGGCGGTAATGTTCTGTCTCATGGATGTCTCAGGCTCCATGACCGAACACATGAAAGACGTCGCCAAGCGCTTCTTCATGTTATTGTACGTCTTTCTGAAACGTCGCTACGAACATGTGGATGTGGTGTTCATACGCCATACGGACGAGGCGAAGGAAGTGGACGAAGACACGTTCTTCCACTCCCGTGAGACAGGCGGCACCCGCGTGTCGACAGCGTTTAATGAAATGATGCGCGTCGCCTCCGAACGCTATCCAATCGATAGCTGGAACATCTATGCAGCGCAGGCGTCCGACGGCGACAATGAACGGGCCGACAACGCGGAGACAGTCGACATCCTGCGCAGCAAGGTTCTGCCGATCTGTCAGTATTTTGCCTACATTGAAGTCGGTGAACCGGATCGCGACACGGGTCTGTCGTCGTTGTGGCGAACCTACGAAGCGCTCGGCGATCATTCACCCGCGATGCGCCGCGTCTCATCGCGTCAGGAGATCTATCCGGTTTTCCGGGATCTTTTTCAACGGCAAGCGAGCGGAGCCAAAGCATGAATGGCCCGCTCCTGTTCGACGGCGCCGACTGGAGTTTTGATACGCTTCAACGCGCCCATGACGCGATTGAGAAGATCGCTGTGGGAGAGATGGGGCTCAGCGTCTATCCAAACCAGATAGAGGTCATCACGTCCGAGCAGATGCTCGACGCTTATGCTGCCACGGGCATGCCGATTTATTATTCGCATTGGTCATTTGGAAAGAGCTTCGTGCAGAGCGAGGGCGCCTATCGCAAAGGATCTTCTGGTCTCGCTTATGAGATCGTCATCAACTCCAGTCCTTGCATTTCCTACGTGATGGAAGGCAACACCATGACGATGCAGACGCTCGTCATTGCTCATGCTGCATTTGGCCACAATCATTTCTTCAAGAATAATTATACGTTTCGGGATTGGACAGACCCGAGCGGCATTCTTGACTACCTTGTTTTTGCGCGCTCGTTCATCGCCGATTGCGAGGATCGGTACGGTGTTGCGCACGTGGAAGGCGTGCTGGATGCCGCACATGCCTTGATGGCGCAGGGTGTCAATTCTGCGCGCCGCCGTCGGCGCCCCGATCTGCGATCAGAGGAAGCCCGTCAACGTGATCGGCGCCTGCATGACGAGAAGATGTACAACGAGCTGTGGCGCACCTTGCCAGCGGGCGCACAAAAGAGTGCGCCGTCGACCGACGACTCGCTGGTGCGCAAGCTGCTCGAGTTGCCGCAGGAAAACATTTTGTACTTTCTGGAGAAGAACGCACCCAGGCTGGCGCCGTGGCAACGGGAGATCTTGCGGATCGTGCGGCTTATGGCGCAGTATTTTTATCCGCAACGTCTGACCAAAGTGATGAACGAGGGCACGGCAACGTTTGTGCATTACGCAGTCATGAACCGTCTGCACGAAACAGGACAGATTACCGACGGCTCGTATCTCGAGTTTCTTTCGTCCCATACTAACGTCGTGATGCAGCCTTCTTATAATGATCCGCGCTACAGCGGCATGAACCCTTACGCCCTTGGCTTTGCAATGATGCGAGATCTTGAGCGCGCGTGCCTGAAGCCTGATGATGAAGACCGCGAATGGCTGCCTGATATAGCAGGGTACGGGGACCCATTGGGCGCGCTGCGGGACATCTGGGCCAACTTTCGAGACGACAGCTTTATCCTGCAATATCTCTCGCCCAAGGTGATGCGGGAGTTCCGGCTCTTTGATCTTGTTGATGACCCAAAAGATCCAACGCTGCTCGTCGACGCCATTCACAATGAGCGTGGCTATCAGCGTGTGCGTTCGTCCCTTGCGCAGACCTACGAAGTGTCGAATCACGAACCGCAGATCGAGGTTCACAGCGTCGATCTTGCCGGTGATCGCAAGCTCATTCTGTGGCACAATACGCTTGGACGTGGAGCGCTAGTCGAATCGGATTCGCGCAAGGTGCTTCGCCATGTCGCGGCGCTGTGGGGATACGATGTCCTTCTCCAGGAGGTTGACCTGGATGGGCGGGTTTTGCGTGAGCACACAGCGGGTGCGTCAATAAGTTGATAATGTTAAGTGATTGCCTCTGGGTAATTTCCCGATTGTCTGCTCAAACCGGTTATGGGAAGCAGTTCCCGGCGCTGGATTGGTCTCCGGGCCTGCTTGGGTTACCGTCTTGCCGCTGTGTGTTAGCGGAGCCGTTCGTCCTCGTGATTGAGGCACGCGAGTGGCGAGGTTTGGAAAGATTGGATGAGCATCGCTCTGGTATGCCTGCTGCCGTTTCTGGCCGCGGCGTTACCTCCCTTCACAATCAGGTTTGGCAGGTCAGCTTGCGCCGTTGGCGCCGGGGCTGCCTCGCTTGTCTCGCTGCTGCTCCTGTTCTCCATCGCGCCGGGTGTGCTGGACGGCGCGCCCGCGCGACAGTCGGTCCCGTGGGTCTCCCAACTCGGGCTGAACTTCAGCTTTTTCTTAGATGGCCTGGGGCTCTTTTTTGCGAGCCTGATTCTGATTATTGGTCTTTTGATCATTGTCTACGCGCGCTTTTATCTCGCCGCGGAAGACCCCATGGGGCGCTTCTACGCATATCTGCTGCTTTTCCAGGGCGCGATGCTCGGCATCGTGCTGAGTGACAACATCCTGCTGCTCGCGATTTTTTGGGAGCTGACCAGTCTATCGTCCTTTTTGCTCATTGGCTTCTGGCGACGCGTGCCAGATGCGCGGCGCGGCGCGCGCATGGCGCTCATCATCACCGGTGGCGGTGGGCTGGCGCTGATCGCCGGGTTGTTGATGCTCGGCTCGATCGCGGGCACATACGAGATCAGCGAGATCATTCGCCGGGGCGATATCATCCGCTCGTCACCGCTTTATGCGCCGATGCTTCTTCTCATTTTGGTGGGCGCATTTGCGAAGTCGGCGCAATTCCCCTTCCACTTCTGGCT